>RYVZ01000001.1 GCA_003979345.1 Lachnospiraceae bacterium | reverse complement strand
GGACTTGATTCTGATTCCTAATCCTCTGAAAGCGTCCCCGAGACCGAGGGTGGAGGCAGCAGCTTTACCCTGTTCCTTTGCGACCTTATTGGTGGCGGCGGCATTTTCTAATTCACTGATCGTAGTTTTTAGTAGTTCGCCCCGCAAGCCGTTCGCAGAGAGGATTGTTTTAATATGCTGTTTTTCGAGTGTAGATTGTGCAATCGCGGCTTTGAGGGTTTCGGTGGTGTAGGATCTGCCGATGGCTTTCAAATTTTTTTGTGCTTTATTTGATGTGTTTATAGCGTTTAATGCGTCTGTAGTCTTGGCGAGAGATTTCAATTGCATTATTTAGTTAAAAGTAGTATAATAAAACACAAAAATGAATAAGGAGGAGAATACTATGACAGCATACGAAATATGGGATCAAATTAATCATTTTGTAATGGATCCCAAAACGGATGAGGCTGTAGGTAATACAATTCAAGAATTATGGGATGATAATAAGGAAAGTGAAGCAATTCAATACATTAAGGTCTTTTTTGAGTGTGATGAAAAAACAGCGGAGGAAGCTTTTAACATTTTTAAGGATGAGATGGGACCGCCGCCTTCACCAGAGCAAATTGCTCGTGCAAACGCAGTAGCAAGAGAATGGCAGAACAAACCCAAATGCCCGACCTGCCAGTCACAAAACCTAAAGAAAATATCCGCAACTTCCAAAGTAGTCAACACCGCAGTATGGGGAATTTTCGGGACCAAAAGGCATAAAACCTTCCATTGCAACAACTGCGGGTACGAATGGTAACAGCCTGTATAAACAGTTTATGGATCATTAAATATTGATTTGCACACACATAAGAAATCGAAAATCGGATTTCGAGTCCTTGTGTCTATACAAAATTTTAGTAAGTTTAATTACATTACAATATAGAAATAAATGATATTTCCCGAAAGCCATTGCAATGATTCAGTCCCTGCGCAGCTTGAAACAACTAAGGCCGCACAGGGACTGTTACAGTTTTAAGTGGTGGTTTGATTTTTACTCGTTGGTTGAAACACTGCAACCAAACGTATTACTGAAAATCATAAAATCGCAATACGCACTATGCATTATTAGTAAGCTGCATTATGGCAGCAGCCTGCTAAGAGGATGGGTATGTCTGTGAGGATTGCTCTCTGATTTTTCAGAGTCCCGTCCTGCTCGTTGTCCATTGTCACCAGTACTTAGGAACCTATCGGTTCTCACCGATATTACCATATACCAGCATGATCAATTTTTTCTGCTTTCGCAACCTCATCCGCATTGGGGATTACGGTTTGACATGCATTAGATGGATTTCTCCATTCTTACCTGATTGTAAGAGACTTTCAAGCATTTACTCCTCCATGTTTTGTTTATACTCCGCTGAAAGTGTTTGCAGAGTCTTATTAAAAACCCCATGTATCCATAGACTTGTAGACAACGCCATCATGTTGTTTCCTTATCTATGATCGCCCAACTAAAATCTCTCGCCAAAGTGATTTTAATTGTGTGTCACCTTATGTCACCATAAAGTCAAGCAAAGTTTTTAACGAAGGCAAACAGACCGGCGCCGAGTCCGATCGTGCCTGCAGAGCCGAGAACGTCAGTGATGCGTTCTACGACAGATAAAAGACTGTTCAAGCCGTTGACCGCGGTGGCGACAGCGTCCGAATCCGCGATGTTTCCGAGCGTGGCAGTCCATGTATTGGATAAACGGTTTAGGGAACCCTCCCATGAATCTGTGGCCAGTTCCGCTTCCCGTGCCATGGAACCGGCGCCATTCTCATACTGCGTCAGCATGGACTCATAGGTATCCCATCCGCTGAGCAGCGCGTCGAGCTGCGAGGCAGTGGAACCGCCGCCGACAGCATCCAGAAGCGCATTCCTGCGGATGTCGTTTTCATCCAGTCTGCGATAGGCGTCAGCCAGTTCGCCAAGCACCGTCATCGGATCGCGCAGGGATAGGATTCCGCTTTTGGTTTCCCCCAGCCTGACATTCAACGACTCACAGGCGGCTTCATAGGCAGAGAGTCCCGCCGCATCGATTCCGGCGTCTTCGTCGCAGATTTGCCGGATATAAAAAAGGATGGACCGGAATGCGTCTGCCGTATCCGGGGCGCTCCCTCCGGCAGCCGCGGTCATCGTGCCTAGTGCGGCCGTCGTCTGTCCGATACTGACGCCGAAAGAATCTGCTACCGCGCCGACAGCCGCAATGCCTTCCGAGAGATCGGTCATCGTAACGGTGTTTTGATTGGAGATTTCATTCATGCCGTCAAGGGCTTTTGTCAGTTCCGTAACGGAACCGTTCATATGGTAAGCCCTGTCGGTGGTAAGGATCATCTGCCGTGCCAGGGCGGAGGTCATGCCGCCTGCCGTCTGTGCGGCGAGTGATAATTCGGAAATGGCTTCCGCATTGTCATAACCGGCACGCAGTGCTTCCTGTACGCCGGTCAGATAGTCGGAGGCTTTTTGACCGTATGTGCCGGCAGCGGCAAAGGCGTTGTCACCGATGCGGGCAAGGTCTGAGCGTGACAGGCCGTTGTTGGAGGCGCCGATCTGTGTTAAGAGTGTATCGACCTGACGCAGCTCCTTCACGGCATTCTGCGTCTGGGAGATAAAATAAGTAACCGCGGTATTTAAGGACAGCCATTTGGAAATACTTTGCGCAGCCTGCGTCATCTGGCTTTGGAATGACGCGCCGAGTTGATCAATGGAGCGCATGGAGCGCTCGGTGTTTTTGAGGGTCTTGTCTGCATGTTCGAGACTGCTGTCTAATCGGCCGGGAATCTTGACATCGGACAACTGTCGCTGAACCTTTTTGAGGTCAGTGTTGATCTGTGCGGTTGTTTTTGGTACGTCCAGACCGAACACCATTTTGTAATCAATTTGAGAAGACAATGTTCTACCATCCTTTCTTGTGTTTCAATGTTTTGACTTTTACTTGTTTCGGAAATGTAGAACCTGTATTCAGTTTTTCTTTTGATTTTCCGTATGGATGATCTCAGCCAGCTTTTCTGTAAATTCCCTTTTTAATTCCGCCTCAGGAATGTCCTTTAAGGCAGCATACAATTTTTGCAGCAGTTCGATCGCGTCGCGGTGTTCTTCCGTGACAGTCAGAATAGCGCCATAGAGCATGGCTTTTACTTTCCATTCGTTTCTCTTCATTTTGAAATAATGTCTCATTGATGAGTCCTCCTTTTCATCTGCTTAGTATTTGTAAAGGGGCTTCTGCCCGGTCAATGTTTGTTTATATGCTTGATTGATCAGTTCCATGGATATTTCTACTTCGCCATTTTCAAGTTCGTTTTCTTTTAGTATCTTTTCGTATTTTTCATAGATGTGCAGGCAATGCTGAAAGCTGTCTTTATTGCACGGCTTTCCCTCAGATACCTGTGTGGCGAAATTGTTGATCTCCCAGCGCATGTCGTCAATTTCTTTTTCGACGAACATCTGCGTGAGCTTTTTGATGTCGTTTGAGATCTCGTCGTCGCGCAGATCGGAGTGCGCGGCATCCGTCTCATGTTTTTCCTGAAGGATCGCGAGAGCCTGCGAAGTTCTCAATAAAAGTTCGTGTGCCTCACGCTGTGTGCGCATCCATTTTGTTTCAAGACCAAGCTTATGGGCGAACCATTCAAAGAGGGAGAGCATGGTCTTAACACCGATCAATATGACGAAGACGGAGATGAAAATCGACGAGAAGTTGATCTGTGTAAGTTCTGTTATCTCATTCATGTCGTAAACCGTTTACCTTTTTGCTTCGCTGACCTGTTCCAGTGCCTGCCTGATCTTGTCAAAGCCTACCATCGACGCAAGCCCGCCTGCAAGTCCCATCAGGATCATGCACAGGATGTTAGATACGGTAAACGGAATCGCGTTTAGATAATAGTAAACGGCTGTTCCAACGCTGCCGACGATCAAGGCGCTGGTGATTGTGAGAAGGTTATAGGGGAGATTTGCCTTGTCGGTGGCGATATGCTTGACGCCTTCGGTCACAAGACTGCTCAGCGAGGCAAATACGGAGAGCAGGATCAAAAAAGTGGTTGTGTTCATGTGGTGATTCCTCCTTTGATATGAAATTGAAAAAAGATTTTTCCCAAAGGTAATTCTATCATTGACAGAATTTGCCATTAGGTGCATTTCCGGTTTTCTTTTTGCCCATAGAGAATATAATGCTTATAGTACAGGGGCAGATTGCCGCCGAATGCGTTCCGCAGATCGGCATGATAGCTTTGGTATCGGTGGACGTTAAAAGAGGCACTTGCAATACGCCCCTCCTTCATGCCGTATTGACAGAAATGACGAAAGAGCTTTGCTGTGTCCGTGCCGAATGCTGCCTGAAGGTCCGGATAGGCGCTGGCATAATATGCAGGGTCAAAGACGGGAGAGTAGTCTGCGTTCTGCCAAATATAGGGAGGCGCCTGATGGGCGGGATTTTGTGCGGACGGGGGACTGACGGGCGCGGTAGATCCTGCCAAGATCCGGTTGACCTGCTCTGCAATGTAGCTGTGCCTGCCGTAAAGGTAGCTGCCGGGACAGCTTTTTGCGGCGAACCAGCGGTGGACAGTCATGTTCTGTAAGCTGACATTGCCAATGAGGGACTTGTCCGCTTTCCATTTCAACTCTTTGATCTGATTTCTTTTGCAGATATCCGCTGTTAATCTGATCAATGACGCCATTGCTTTGTCCGATACATGCCAGTCAGGTGCGCCGCCGTCGTTGGCGACTTCGATCGTCACGGCGCGGTTGTCGTTTGCCGCATTGGAAGAGCACCATGAGCGGTCTCTTTCTTCGACATACAGCGCGATCCGCCCGTCGCTTCCGATGCCGTAATTGGAAGATGCCTTTCTTGCGGCGGAGGCAAACAGGCTTCCGCAGGCTTCGACGGACAGATCGCCCGCCATGCAGTGAATGGTGATCGTATCGATGCCGTGATTTCTGGGACTTGTTCTGTTCGGACTGATTCTTGTGTGATCGGTCAGCGGGGAGTTTGTGTGCTTCATTGGTTTTTCATCTCCTTTCGCAGTTTTTTAGAAACGTAACGCATTGCTTCAAAGTCCGGCATACATGATCCAGTTGATTTTTGGTTTCTTTTCCTGAAAAAGTCATGCGGATGCAGCTGTGAATATCCTTTTTGTCCATACCGATCGCGGTCAGGACGGCGGACGGGGACAGCGATTGACTGTTACAGGCGGAGCCGGTGGATACCTGAATGCCGTTCATATCCAAAAGGAGCATGAGGGATTCTCCGTCAATGCCCGGAAAGCACAGATACAGGTTATTTGGCAGTCTCATGGCGGAATCAACGGGCGCGCCGACCAGATAGCAGTCCGGAATCATGCCGGTGATGCGTCTGTATACATAATCCCTGTTTTGGGAGGAGACGGCAGAGTAGTCGTACTCCGAAACAGCTTTTCCCAAAGAAGCGATACTGAGAACGGATTCCGTTCCTCCGATCAGTCCCTGTTCCTGATTTCCGTAGATCAGGGGGGTTAGCCTGATTTCGCTGCGTTTCCAGACAACGCCGACGCCTTTAAGCGCATGGAGCTTGTGTCCGCTGAATGTCAGAATATCCACATCGTGTTTCCATATGTCCATAGGGACAGGCATGGAAGGAAGATAACCTGTTGCATCCACAACAAGAATACCGTGATGTTTGTGTGTGACGGAGCCGGCCTCCCGCACATGCTGGATCGTTCCGATCTCAGAGTTGGCGGCTTCGATGCAGACAAGCGGTTTCAGCGCGCCGGACTGAGTAAGAAGCGCATCGAGAGAAGCGATATCAATACTGCCGTCGGCATTTACGCTCAGGGGTGTGTGCCAAAGGCAGGACTCACAGACGGCGCGCATGGATTTGTGGGAGGTCGGGGAGTAGAAGACATGGTATTGATTTTTTTGCGGATCTTCGGAGGTCAGACCTTTTACCGCCAGCGTATTGCTGGCGCTGCCGGACGGTGTAAAGAGGATATCGCCGGTATCGGCATGGATAAAATCGGAAACGGAACGTCTTGCGTCTTCTATGAGTTGTCTGACCTGAGCGCCTGCCGAATGGGTCGAAGACGGGTTTCCGTATAAATCAAAGAGCGACGTCAGATACGCCTTTGCCGTTTCGGACAAAGGCGTGGACGCCGCATGGTCTAAGTAGATGTTCATGATGGGTGATGCTCCTTCTTATTTTTCTTGGCAGGAGGAAAAAGAAACGCTTATGTTTCCTCAGGATCAGCGGGTACGAGCTGGTCATAGAGGTCAGACAGCTTTTCGTAGATTTTTTTGAGCCATGAATTGGATTCCGCCGTGTTGCCGCCAATCTCGTTGAGCGTTCCCGATATTTCAGCGAGTGCGTTGGAGAACGCTGCCTGCATCTGGGAGAGCATGGTTTCGAAGCTGTCGCCGTTTTCCGTGGATTGTCTCATGGCATTCTGTATTGCGGTTGTGATCTGATCGTAATCAACATTCGGATTGATTGTAATATCGCCGCCCGTGTAACCGGAATGGAAGCGATAATAGTTTCCCTGACCCGTGATCCAAGATTTATATGCGTTTAAGTTCTGAAAAACGGGGATAAATGAGGGTGCGTCGGTGTTGCAGCCGCGGACAAGGAAACCGCCCGGAACGCCTCCGGTGCCGCCTGGTATCAGTACAGTCGGATTGAAAGGATAGATCCATTCGGCTTGTACGCCGAAATATACGTTTGAGGGGGAGGAAATGGGATAAACATCATTTTCCGACAATGACATGGCATGATATGTAAAGTCCTCCCGATTGGTCATGATACCATCTGCCCGATACAGATTGATTCGACTAATAGAATAAGTTGGCAGTGGATTACCCCATGCATTTGTCCAATATGCGGACACGGGAACTAAAGAAGACCATTTTGTATAGAAATTAGCATGGATAAATGCAAGATTATCCAAACCGTGCTGAACCGTAACAACACTTTTGAAATATTTAGTCGTTCCGCCTATGTTTTCGTGGAAGTCACTTTCTGCTTCATTCACCGTGATCAAATTGCCCGATACATAAGAAAGCGTTTCATTGTCAGTCCAACTGCGGAATTTGTAATAGCCGGACACGGTGTTAAAGAAATTTGCCGATACCTTATCCGAGCTGATCACGGGTATCCACACAACGTTCACTGTCTCAGGAGTTTCTAGCAGATATTGTTCAAATAGAGAATCCATCGCATCAAGAAAATCTTTTGTCACGATATAAGTATCGTTATCATTTTGTGTGATAACTTCGCCTTCCAGTCCCAGCATATCGGGCAAGAGTGATAAAAATTGATTTAGATTGTCTTTGGACATGAAATCAATGATTTCCTGATTGCTGTCTTCATAAAGGTCATACATCCAATCAAAGAAATCAAATATGGTATCACCCGTGACACTTTTTCCTTTTTCAAGCAGGGCGGCTTTCAAGAAATTTGTAATCGTAACTGGAGAAGACGCCTGAACGGGATGATTGATGCAAAACCAAATGGATGTTATAAGTATAATCGTACATAATAAAACAGATAATATTTTTTTCATAAAAATTCCTCCAATAGAAAAATTCCGCCAACAATCGTTGGCGGAATCAAAATAAATTGTTTATTTGTTTTGTTTGTTTTCTTTTTCCGCATCATGCAGGATATATTGTGATGCGTAATCAAAGAAAGTGATGCCTTTCTGTAGAAATCGGAATGCATATCCGGCTAAACCGATAAAAAGAAAGGAACAAATGATAGAAAGTACTGTCAGCAATGTCTCCATGCAGTGGTCCCCCTGTTTGTATTTTATTAAGATTATTATAGGATGAACGGCAGTTCGTTTCAAGCATAATTTGATCAGATCACATCCTGTGCTGATCATATCATGCGTCAACCATCTGAAAAAATGAAAAGAGGGCAGTCAGCAGTACTGCACAGATTGCAGTACCGCCGACCGCATCAAAAAAGGGAAGTGTCATAAAGCGTCAAAATATCCGTTCAGCTTTCTGTTATAATACCGTGTGATCTTCGGACGGACCCAGATCTTGGGCTTACAGACGATCGTATCATAAGTATGGATCTTTTTTTCGGGAACGTAACGGCATTCCAGGCTCAATCCGTCCATCAGTTTTATGACGGTTTGTTCGGATGCAGTCGTGGAGGACAGACAGCCGAAAATGAGTTCCTCCGCCGTCTCAAACATTTTTCTTACGGACGCCTCATTGATGTCCGCCTTATCCGCGATCTGTTTTACAAGCTTTTCCTGTGTAACGATCAAAAAATCACGCACCTTTCTAATACCCGCCGCGCCTTTGCCGTGCGCGCTTCTGGTTCCCTTATTTGCACAAAAGAAAGTCCACGGCTGATGGGCGAATGTTGTTTGATATGTTTGAAAAAAACCATATGGCATGGACGATTTCAAAATCACGGAACCGGTCTGAACATTTGTTCGTGTCGCTTTTTCAACGGTTATGTCGGAGTAGCTGCGCCGCTTTTGGCGTCCGCTCCGGCGTTTCTGCGCCGGTTTCCGTATCTGCTTTGGCGTTTCTGCGTCTCAGATAATTTTCGCGGTTGATTCGTTTCCGCGCTTCTTTTTGACAGCGCGGACAGCGTATTGCTCTGGAGGCGGAGGGAATCTCGGTCCATGCGCCGCAGTCCGTGCATTGTATGTCCTTTGTTTTCGGAAGATTTCTGTTTGCTTCCAAATGCCTGACAATCCGGTTCCCAAAACAGAACCAGAGCAGATGCTTATAACGTTTACCGCTGCCGTAGGTGTATTCCACGAGCATGTCTGCAATCGTCTCTTCGCAGTAACCGAGGCGGCAGAAGGATTCCCTGATCTGCTGTGAGATGTAGGAGAGCTGCATAGAGGCATCTGCCTTTTGATTGATCCGGAAGCGATATTTTCTGCTCAGGCTGTCGTAGAGCGATGCCACTTCTTTTTTGCAGACGATATGCGGATCAGACATCATAATCCGATAGTCGATGTAGTCTAATTTTAAGCCGCGCGTGTTGATCGGGCAATTTGGGATTTTGTCATAGATCCGATTGACGAGGCTTGCGTTACGCTTTTCCAGCTGGGAAGGCTCCTTATCCTTCGCATAGGCAAAGAACGCTGGCAGCTTCGCGTTTGTAAAATGTGCGATTTCCTCTTTGATCTCTGGCGGAAACTCTGGCTTATATAACGTTTTTGCATAATCGATGACAAAGTTACTCTGGCAGCACAGGCGTTTCACGCAGTCGATAGCTTGTCGTTTTTCTTCTTTTGTTCCGCTTATAAAAACATTACTGTTCCATATCTTGGAAATATGATTGCTGTACGTTCCGATGTTTCCTCCTGTAAACGCCGCGCAAAGTCCGTCGTAGATCGTCTGACGGTTTAATAATTCAGGCTCCGCTTTTTTCATGTTGTAATAGAGGGGAACGATGCCCTCCATATTCCGTCTGGCGGCTGCGACCAGATCAGGATCTGCGACGACGAGGGACTTGTCGCCGTCTACGTCGTACATGAGCAGTTTGCTGATCAGATCATGGGTGCTTGCGTAAATGCCGTCCGTGATAAACCATGTGCCGATTTGTTCGGCGCGCGTTCCGTTTGAACGGCAGGCGGCATTGCGCCGGATCGCATGCTCTTTATATAAGTGGGGACTTCTAAGGCAATCCAGTGTATCGTGCTGAGGGAACAGTCTGCAAAACACTTCCTGATCCTGAAGCAGTCCTTCGGGCTGTCTGATATGCTGAAACCAGTATTCACAGGCGGCATAATAGTCGGGAAGTATAAAGGTGTATTTTCCGTTTACTTCAAGCTTTCCGCTGCGGTATTTTTTCAGCAGGCTGTTCTTGACGTCGCGAATGACGTCTTTGGCATAAGTATCATTCAGAAGCGCGGGATAAAGTTTTAGAGCCCTTTGGAATGGAGTCATGCCCGTGCGGTAAGGTGTTACGCCGAGAACCTCCAGCATCGTTTCTTTGGACCGGCTCAGATTCCGGATCCGGTCAGCAGATTTTTGTGTGATGAGCGAGAGCTCTTCGTCGGTAACATCAGTCAGCGTTTGAAGCATCTGATAATTGAGCTTTGCATTACCGATCCTGTCTTCTTCTATATTGCAGACGCCGGCACTACATCGGAAGCTCTTATAGCAGTCTTTGTATTCTTCCCACGAATCATAATAGCGCGCCATTTTGAACTGGCTTTTTGTAAAAATAATCTGTATGTCTTCTTTGATCAGATCATGTTCTTTTCCGTAAATATCCGTGATCACGGCGGAACAGTTGTGTTCTCTGATAAATTTCCGGAAATCAAAAACGCCTAATAATCCTTTGATCCAAGGTGCGCGGAACATGAAATTTTTGGCGGAAACGCAGGGCAGGATCATACCGGCGCCGTCGGTATGGGGAACCGGAACTGAGTCGGTCTTTCGCGTGATCGAATAGTCCGTTTCGTCTACAAAATCAAACGTGCCAAAAACTTCGGTCTCAAAGTCTTCCATGACGACCGCGCGGTCGATATCAAATTCCCGCCATTCATCAGTTGCGGAGGCTGTCAGAGCCAGATATGCCAAATGCTTATTGACATTGTTTCCGCCTTTGGCGTTGATCCTGTCGACCGTGAGTCCGCACATCATGGTTTTCTCGATCCTGAGCCAGACGGATTCCTTGATGAAGAGCGCTTTTTTTTCGCGGATCTGTCCGGCGGAAGAAGTAAAATAGCGATAGGTTTCGCCGTGGTAGCGGAATCCAAAAAACAGGAGATCCTTGAAAATTGTAAAATAGTAAACTTGCACGAGAACAAGCGCATCTGTCAGTTCATTTTGGCGGATGCCGATCGCTCTGCTGAGTGCGGATTCAAATGCCGAGATCACGTCCGTATCGTTTAAGCGGTTCTCGTTCAGGACACGGACATGATCTTTTCCGTTCGTGCGTTCATTTTGCGTTGTTTTATTAGTAAGGAGGGTTCGCAGCTTTTCCAGTGCCTGTTTTTCTTTTTGCTTTTTATGTTTATCGATCATTAAAAAATGAAGGTACTGTGATAGAAAAGCGTCGGAGGTTCCGCCGGATTCATACGTTTTGCTTTTTTTCATTTTTTGAATGTCTTTGTCAGAGTACCCCCTTATTTTCAGCGCGCATTCCAGTTCCTGAAGCTTTAACCGTACGGCATGGCGTTCTGTCCGATATTGACTGATCCGGTCATGGAGCTTTGCCTCTCGGTGACTGTAGAAATGTCCGGTATCAACGGCGTATAAATGATACTGTCTGTCAAGCAAAAAAAGCACCTCCTTTTCTATGTAAGATGTTTTGCCTGCATTGTTCGTCAAAGCTAAGATCTTGCGCGATCCTGCGTGCGGTAATGGAACCGTGTGCCGGATCGCTCTTTCGGTATTCCGTATTAAAATCGGAAAAATAAATGATACCGCCAAATGTGGAGTGTGCAGTATTCCTGCCGTCTGATCTGTTATTTGTGTCCGTCATGTTTCAAATTCCTTTCTGTGATGGGATTTCTCTTGTATGCTTTTGACTATGCGCTGATAAGTCATCGCCTTCTGCATATGATTTCTCCGTTTGGCGGAAAGATTTTGCCGATTTTCCAAAATTGTGCCGTTGCGCTTTCTATCCGGTCAAGAATCCGGTCATGTCTTTGTCCTGTTTAATGGACATAAAAAGAGTAGAATCATGATATAAAAAATATCGATCAGCAAATCGAAAATAGAGTGTTGACAAAATCGAACATATGTTCTATACTTGCTATTACAACAGACACGGAAGCGGCTTTCAAACTCTTATAAATATACGGAGGAGCATGATGGAACGGATATTGAGAATTTATTATGCAGATAATGCGGGCAGACTTCATCGGATTGTGGACAGGATATTGGCAGGATTTGGCGGATTATCTGATAAAGATAAGGATGATTTTTATTCACTTGCAAATGAGGTGTTTGCGGATGCGATCAGACGCTACGATCATTCCCAGTCTTTCGATGCGTTTTTGTACGCCTGCCTGTGCAACCACATAAAGACGGAGATAACGCGCAGGAACCGTGAGAAACGCAGGTCGGACAGGATGTCGGTGTCGCTTGATGCACCGGTCGGAGGGGAGGGGCAGCTGACACTCGCAGATGTGATCGCGGATGAGTTTGTGATCGAGAGGGAAGTCCTTGAGAAGAACGAGGAGGGATACAGCAGACGAATGCAATGCTATCTGGGCAGGCTCTCTAAGATCCAACGGGAAGTACTGAAGTTGGATACGGCGGGGTACCCGCCCTGTGAGATTAGGGAACTGCTGCATTTGAGCCGGAAGCAGTATGCAGACAGCTATGCAGCAATTCACTCATACAGAAACGTGTCTGTACTGCTGTGAAAGACCAGGATAAGCACGGGCAGTCTGCGGGTATCCTGCGGGCCCGTGCGGGAATGTCTCATCCGCGGCCCGGTCATACAGATGCATCGTTTTGCAATGACCGGCTGGTTACAAAGGAGGAATTCAAATGGCAAGACCAAGAAAACAAACGTATACGCTGGATATGTATCTGAATAAAAACAGGAAAGGTGATATTGATAATAATGCCGATGTGCAGAGGAATTTTGTCTGGAACCATGAACAGATCAATGAGCTGATTGTAACCGTGCTGACTGATGATTATATTCCGCCGATCATTCTGGGTGAAGAAGAAAATTCTAAACTGCATATCGTGGACGGGGGCTGCAGAACGGCGGCGCTCCGCAAATTCAGAGAAGGGAATTATAAGATCACATCGTCCGTTGAGAACGCCATGATTCCATATAAGAAAAAAGTGAAGGATGCGCATGGCAGTATCACACACGAAGATGCGATTTGTGATATCAAAGGCATGACATATGAGAAGCTGCCGGAAGAGCTCAGAGAAAAGTTCGATGAATATCAGATTGAGACCGTGATCCATGAATATTGCGACAGCTGTAAAATCTCAAGATATATCAAACGTTACAACAATCATGTGCCGATGAATATCGATCAGAAAGCATTTACGTATCTTGACAAATTTGCCGGACGTATTCATCAGATTCTGGAGAGCCGTTTTTTTGTTGAATGTACCGATTATTCGGAAAATGACAGGATCAAAGGAGCTGTTGAGCGGATCATTGTGGAAACGATCATGTGCATGAATCATTTTGACAAATGGAATAAGCAGCCAAAGGTCTTATGTAAATATCTGAATGAACATGCATCGGAGGAAGAGTTTGACAGACTGTCCGATCATCTGCACCGTTTGGAAAAGATCATGACGGAGGATCTCAGGCAATTGTTTGATAAAAAAGATTCTTTTATCTTTCTGACATTGTTTGACCGCTTTACAAAATTGGGATTAGAGGATTATCGGTTTGCCCGATTTTTGAGAGTGTTTAAGGAACGTTTAAGAGGGTCAGTGAGAAACGCGGACGGTTTTCTGTTTGATGAGATTAAAAGGAATAACAGTACGAAAGACAAGGTGGTTGTGGCGGAAAAACTGGCAATGCTCGAACAATTCATGCTAATGTATTTGGCAGACACAAATAGGAAAAACAAAAAGGCAGCGGATACCTGTCATATGGTGACGGCAAAGGAGATCGTGGAAAAATGTATTGACCAATGTGTGGATGATCAGGATATGGAGTTGTACGAGATGATCGCAAACGATATTTCGGAGGTGATTGAAGATATTGACTCCGAATTTCTGTCAGAGCAGAACAGACCATCCTTTGTTGCCCTGGTTTGTTACGCGGTGCAAAGGGACAGCGAACAGTTATTAAAAAAATGGCTGTCTGCTTTTGAAAGGAAACATACGCTGCTTCCCGATCAGACAAAGAATTATCTGAAAATGAAAGCGTCATTTGAGCGTTATGCTGCACATGCATCCCAAAGGAGTGCATAGACGGACGGAGGTGTGTCCGGCAGATCAGGGATCTTTAAGATCACCGTTTGCAGGGTTATCAAGCACCTTTCCATGCTCTGAAAACCGCGAGCCGTGGCAGGCACAGTCCCAGGAATGCTCGTGTGGATTCCATTTTAAGGCGCAGCCGAGATGAGGACATCTTTTCCTGGAAGGTGTGAGCAGATTGGTGACGGATTCGAACCCGTTTAGAAAAAGCTGCGGTTTGAGTATGCTTCTTGACGGACTGAACATATGGGAAAACTCATTTGATATGCCGCAGATCATATCGCTTAGCAGCAGAGCCGACAGCATGGCGCCGGTCATGCCCCATTTGTTAAATCCGGATGCGGTATATAGATTGGGTGTGCGTTTGGAATAAGGACCAATATACGGAATATTGTCGAGGCTCATGCAATCCTGCGCGGCCCAGAAATACCGTTCTTCAGAATCCGGATAATGCTGCCTTGCAAAATCGCGCAGCTTATCCCAGCAGCCGCCTCTTTTTCCGGTCCGGTGCGAACCGCCGCCCAATAAGAGCAGATCCTTATAATTACGAAATGAAAATCCGGTCTTACTATCGTCCACATACATGCCGTCAACCTGCTGTGCGTGTTCGATCGCGATGACGTAGGAACGATGCTGATACAACTTCAAAAAATAGCTTCCATGCGTATTGAGAAAAGGAAAATGAGTCGTGACAATCACGCTATCGGACTGAATACTTCCTTCGTCCGTGACCGCAGTAGTACCGGACAGTCCGCGGACGAAGGTATGTTCATAAATAGTCAGACTGCGGGCAATTGAAAAAAGAAACTCTAAAGGATGAAATTGTGCCTGCGATTCAAAGCAGACTCCGCCAACGGTGTCAATCGGCAGTGGCAGCGTCTCGCAGAATTTTGCGGCGTACCCAATCGTGGAAAGGGCGTCCATTTCGTCTTCAAGCTTTTTTCGGCTGTCAATGGAATACACATAATTATTGCGTGTCTCATAACTGCAGTCGATAGAAGCGCAAAGCTCGCGGTATCGGTCAAATGCAGTGCGGTTAGCTTTTAGATAGAGTGCTGCCTTTTCATTGCCATATGCTTTCAGCAGTTTATGATAGATCAGACCATGCTGGTATGTGATCTTTGCGGTCGTATTTCCGGTGGTGCTGCCGCAGATCCGGTCTTTTTCAACCACTACGCAGCGGACTCCTTTTTGCTGAAGAAAATATGCGGTCAGAAGCCCGGCGATGCCGCCTCCGATGACCAGCGTGTCTGTTTTAATGTTACTCTTTAAGGTCGGAAATGTGGGTCGTTTTATGTTTGCCTGCCATAGTGGGTCCAAAATCCGGGATACCTCCTGTCACATGATAGGCTTATCGTTCCGCAAAATATGTGAAAATATGCAGGATACATTGTACCCTGATCAGAAGTTTTCCGGCGCAAAATATAAAATCAGGAGACTATCTGGCGCAAAATGCGAAATACCCCTTTTTTTCAACATTAAACAGAAGACTGTATGGGGGATAGTCCTTGTCGAATGTTCTGACGAGCTGCTCAAAGGTCATCATGTCAATTTTTTGGAGCTGATAGTTTTCGCCTGACAGAAAATGGCAGCTCATACATTTGATCAATTTTTGTGTAAGTTCCCGAATCGCGTATACGACGGTCTGATCGATCCGCGGGAGCTGCTTGCCTAGCATTGCGCCAAGCAGACGCAGAATGAGCTGTTCCTCATACAGGAAGTAGACCTGCATCCGCTTTTTTTCTCCGGAGAGGTAGGTAAGTCGGTAGCAGAGCGCTTTGTCGCAGGAAAAGTTCTCGCCCTTGTAATGCTTGCTGACCAATTCTGCCTCTGTATGATATAATTGCCCAAAACCCTGCAGGATGGATTTTTCCAAAGAGACAATCGCGTCATCCGAAGCCTGATGGATCCATTTTGTGGAAACCTTACCCGAGATCGCAAAATCTTCAATCATGATATGTCCGTTCAGCCAGCCGACACAGATTCCCAAAAAATGGTGGACGGCATCTTCGGAATAATTTTGGGCTTCCAATTCATGTTCCAAAACGGGCAGCGTGTTATCGCGCAAATTATCGTGCAGGCGCTTGTGCATCTCATATTCGCCGTATCCGATGGACTGCATATAAGCTTCCTCCTCGGCAAAATGCTTCAGCGTATAACTTTTGAAATACTTGATGCCTTCCCGGCAGGCATGCTCCCGCTTGGCGGCATCTTCATTGAGAGAGATCAGCTTTTCAATGATGGAGAACAGGCGTCTGTGAGCTTTGTCAATGATTTCCACGCCAATATTAAAACGATCATTCCATTGAATCACATTCATAAGTTTTCCTCCTGTCGTATGTCGATTACCTTATTCTAGCATGTTTATTTTGGTTGTTCAAGCGGGCGGGAGAAACGAAAAAAGACGTATTTCAACTCTAATAGTTGCGGTTTTAACGGCGCGGGTTTTCTGCTATGATAACGATATGAGACTGTTTTATGAGGAGGAAACGATATGAGTAAACATGCATGGAAAAGAAAAATCGGCTATCTGCTTGTTATCATGCTGCTCGGCGCAGGATTGCTAGCGGGCTGCAGCGGGAAATCAGAGACGGGGAAGGGCGAGATGCGGACAGAGCTGACATCGCTGGAGTTTGTTGACCTGTTGGGAAATGGTATCAACCTTGGAAATACGATGGAAGCGTATGGGCATGTGGTATTAGGAACGGAGGCAGAAGTATCTGCCTATGAAACCTATTGGGGACAGCCTGTGACGACACAGGAGATGATCACGGGTATGCATGAAGCGGGATTCGATACGCTTCGGGTTCCTGTTGCATGGACTAATATGATGAATTATGAGAGCGGCGACTATACGATCAACGAGGCATATTTGGACCGCGTGGAGGAGATCATCAATTATGCGCTCTCTGTTGACATGTATGTCATTGTTAATGATCATTGGGACGGAGGCTGGTGGGGCATGTTCGGCTCCGCGACGCAGGAGACAAGGGATAAAGCGATGGAAATGTACATATCCATGTGGACGCAGATCGCCGAGCGCTACCGTGATTACTCCGACCATCTGATCTTTGAGGGGGCAAATGAGGAACTTGGAAACCGCTTAAACGATACGGATGTGGCGAAAGATTCGGGTGCACTCTCGGAGAGCGAATGCTATGAGACCGTGAACCGGCTCAACCAGACGTTTGTTGATACCGTCCGTGCTACAGGCGGGAACAATGAGCACCGCTTCCTTTTGGTTGCCGGATATAATACGGATATTGCGATGACCTGCGATGACCGCTTTGTGATGCCGGAAGATGAGATGAACCGTGACAATCCGAAGCTGCTATTATCGGTACATTATTATGATCCGTCCGGTTATTGTATCAACGAGAGTATTCCGGACTGGGGCAGTACACAGGAATATGAGTTTCAGAATGAGAGACTGTCCATGATGGAGAAATACACGTCACAGGGATACGGCGTGATCATCGGTGAGTACGGCGTACTGATAGAGAATATGGATCATCTGAAAGAGAATACCGTCGATTATCTGACGAATTTTCTTGCAAATTGTGATTATTACGGGTATTGTCCGGTATTGTGGGACTGCAATAATATGTATAACCGCAATACCTGTGCGATCATTGACAGCGAGGTGGCAGCACTTTATACGGAGCACAGCTATGCGATGCAGGCTTCCATGAGCAGAGAAGATATCCGTCAGAATGCAAAGACAGTGATGGACGAGGGACTTGCCAACTCCGAGCCGGAAGCAGGTCTTGCGGATGATGAGGCTATGGCCTGGATCATGTATAACAGCGGAGACTGGAATCTGATGTACAGCGTTGGAGATGTTTATAAGCCGGAAGACAAGACGGAGGGAATCGTCGCGACGGATGCAACGATCACGGGACCGGGCACCTATACGATCAGTCTGGATTTTACAGGAACGGCGATGGGATATGCTGATAGTGTCGCATTCTCTGCAGTTGCGATCGGAAACGGGGAGACATTATATCCGGGTTATGTGATCAATATCATGGAGATTGTAGTCAACGGAGAGAAGTACCAGATGCAGGGAAAACCTTATACGGCAAGTGACGACGGAGTCTGCACGCGGGCAAACCTTTATAATGCGTGGGTGACGTCCGTGCCTGCGGAAGCGCGCACCGTTGACGGAAGCCTGAATATGGCAACACCGAATCTTCTTGACGCGGAGACGCTTGGTCATGTTGAGACGATTGAAGTAACATTCTATTATTTGGAAGGAAAATAAACAGGTTTTTCATGCGGGTCTGTTCTGAAACAGGTCTGATTTACGGGGAGATGGGATATGGCAGGACGTGTCATGTCTCATCTCCCCGTGGCATATAGCGGCATATAACGGCGGCATATAACGGACAATATTTGATTTGCTTTTTTACCGGCTGCGACATATAATGGAACAGTATGACTTCAATTGCTAATTGCTGTTTTGCTGCAGACAGAGGAAAGGGAGTGCTGTGTCTATGCTGTTGCTAAAAACATCGGCTGCATGCCTTTTATTGATTTTGTATATGATTGGATTCTATTATCGCAAGCCCCATATTCCGGTCCACAAAAATATTTCAGGTGCTTACCGGCGCTGCGCTGCTGAATGCGTTATTTGACCTGATCACGGTCTATACGGTAAATCACAGGGAGTTGGTGAAGGAGAGCATCAATCTGACAGCTCATATCATTTATCTTCTGACCATTTTGGGATTTGTCTATTTATTGTTTTTATACATGAGAAGCTATTTGGAAACAAAGCGGAAATTCGCAAGGGCCGTAAGAGTCTGCCAAAGCCTGCCGGTCATTGTTTCGGCGGTGGGGATACTGGTGCTGCCGATCACTTATGTGCAGGGAACCGAAACGGCATATTCGTTAGGTCCGAAGGCATATGCCCTGTATGGCAGCCTTGTGATCTATTTGTTCCTGATCCTGTATCATTGTATACGCTATTGGGAGATTTTGGATGAGGAAAAAAGAATGGCGATCATTCTGGCAGTTCCAATCTATGTGATCGTATCCATCGTGCAGATGCTCCTGCCCGAAGTGCTGTTAGTGACCGTCGGGTCCACACTTATCATGCTCGGTCTGATCCTGAGTAATGAAAATACTGAAAAATATCTGGACGATAAGACCGGATTATTTAATCTATATTCATTTGAGTCCGTTTTGAAAGAACATGATTTTGAAAAACAGCGGATCATCATTGCGGTTCTTTGCTTTTGCAAAACAGAAAACAATTTTGACTGGAAGCAGGATACCCTTATACTGCAGAATATGGAAAAGGGAATCAGAGCCTGCCGTCTGTATGGGTATCGTGTCTGTGAAAACGGCGTGGCACTGATCGCAGGGGCAGAGGAAAAGGCGCAGCTGGTATTAAGCAAAGTAAAAAGCAGCGTTGAGGAAAAATATGGTTCTGACAGCCTGAGCATTGAGACAAAGGTGCTCACCGGAAAAGAATCCGCCTCAAGATATGACTGTATGAGAAACGTGATCGCATTCTGTACGGAGATGGGAAGTCGGTTTGCATATATTGATTATATGACGCACATTTATAACCGGAATGCGCTGGAGCGCGATCTGGGGAAGCTTTCGGGACAGGAAAGCGGCTGTTATATCATTGCCGATCTGAACGACTTAAAGATCGTTAACGACACAGCGGGGCATTCAGCCGGAGATAAGCTGCTACAGGGATTTGCCGGCATGCTTTCCGGTACGGCGGGGGAAAACGGAAAGGCGTACAGGCAGGGCGGTGATGAATTTGCGGCCCTTTATCAGAAAGACGCGAAAATGTTTGTCAGTGAATTGTCAAAGCATTGCACGATTTATAATGAGTCCAGCAGTATACCGATCAGCTATGCGATCGGCTACTGCGGACTCGCTGATCCCGATTTTATCAATGTTGCAGACCGTATGATGTACAAAAATAAAAGACAGATCAAGTAGGCAAAAAAGCGGTCCGGGGCAGAGTGATGCCGTTTTACGGAATCGGATCGATCGTATTGCTGATCGTGCATTTATCATACTGATTATACGCGGCGATCGTGATCGTATCGTCCCGGCTGTGCAGAGGGAGCGTGACGATCGTCGGACCGCCGCTGTATTTGATCAGTTCGGACCATGTGATACCCTGATCAAGCGAATAAGAGAAATATTTGATACTGCTGTCACTATCTAAGGAGTTGATGACAACGGTTGCGGTTCTTGCAGATGCGTCAGCAGAGACCGGAGCGACGACCGCATAATCAGGAGGCGTGGTATCCGGTTTATGGCACGCCGGTGTTTCACAGGGGACGCGTGTATAGTCGGTAAAGTCCAAGCCGAGCGCAGGCGAGGAGAGACCGAAGTATTTTGCGATGGAAACAGCATCCAGATATGCCATCTGCTGCAGCAGCTCGGGGGATATGTAATTGTTAAAGTCATATTGGTTGTCAATATGGCAGTGCTCAATGATACAGCTTGGAATCCCATAGGAAGTACAAAGGCGGATAACGCCGTAATAGTCCGTACCTTTGGAATTTAAGCGTGTTTTACAACCGCGGTTGTATGTGCCTAATTCCGAACTCATATCGGAAAGAAGGATCTTAGCAAACTGGTAACCGGCAGTATAGCATTCTCCAAATGCAGATACCCAGACTTCGCTGCCGTAAAAGGCGTGGGAATCTGACGCGTTAAAGTGAATACTGTAAAAGAAGTCGGCGTTTACGGCACGGGCGAACTCCGGACGGTCTTCGAGAGGAACCTCATAATCACCGGTCCGTGTCAGGTAGACAGTAACGCCTTCGAACTGGGACAGATAGTAGCCGGTCATCAATGCGACCGAGAGATCGATATCTTTTTCCAATATACCGTGATAAGCGGCACCCTCCGACTCACCGCCATGTCCGGGGTCTAATACAACGACGACATTTTCTTTTGCGTTAACGGGCATGGGGGAAAAAAGGGCGGATACAAACAAAAAAGTACATAGAAGGGCCGGGATAATCCGAAAAAGCCGCAAATTCTTTTTTTGTTCCATATTTTGCATAGACAACATCCTTTCTACTTTGGTAAAATAAGTATAGCGAAAAAGGGTGGGAAAGACAATGGAAAAAGGAGGAATCTGTTCGTGGGAGAAAGTAATATCAAACCGGAATATCTGAAAAAGGCGGAACAGATCAGACATGATTTTGGAGCAAGTGACGCAGTCAGGGACGCGGGATTAACGAGACCGCAGAATGTGTCATGGGAGAATGACGTAAGCTATGGACCATATGGGCAATGGAATCTGATGGATATCTATTACCCTGCAGATACGGACGGTCTGCTGCCTGCGATCGTTTCCGTGCATGGCGGCGGATGGGTGTATGGGACGAAGGAGGTTTATCAGTTTTATCTATGCAGTCTTGCCGCGCGTGGTTTTACGGTTGTGAATTTTAATTACCGGCTTGCGCCCGAACATCCGTTTCCGGCATCGCTCGAGGATATCAATGCCGTATTTTCATGGATCAAAGAAAACGGGAAAGACCATCACATTGACACGGAGCATCTATTTGCAGTCGGTGATTCCGCCGGGGCACAGATGCTTAGTCAATTTGCGGCCATGCTGACGAACCGTGATTTTGCCCGATTGTTTGAGGATCGGTACGGCTTCCGGTTTCCAGAGCTGAAACTTAGCGCTGTTGCGCTAAACTGCGGCAGATATGAGATGACTGCGCCGGATGATGAAGAAATGGATCTTCTGTTTCATGCTTACCTGAACGGGGAACCTGTGGATTTTGAACGGTATACCGATACAAAGCGGTATCTGACGAAGCAATTTCCGCCGTCGTTTGTCATGAGTGCGTACTGTGACTTTCTGTATAAAGAGGCACAGCCCATGACGGAGGCATTAAGGCGTGCAGGTGTAGAGGCGGAATGCCATATCTATGGCAGCAGAGACGATGAGCGAATCGGACATGTTTTTCACTGTAATGTCCGGCTTGATGAGGCGGCGCGCTGCAATGATGAGGAATGCGCGTTTTTCAGCCGGCATCTGTAAAAAACAGAATAAAGAAAAATGTCCGCGAGCGGTATGATATAGCCGTTTGCGGACATTTTACCCTTTTTATCAATCGGAGTGACGTGATTCGAACACGCGGCCTCTACCTCCCTAAGATAGCGCTCTAGCCAAACTGAGCCACACCCCGATACGAGTGCTATTATAACTTGCAGCAGACGTAAAAGTCAATAGGAAAATGCTATACAGTAGCAGGAATTTTTGATAGAATGAAAATCATTCTTTCAGAATGGAGTGCCTGCTTGCGGATTTGTATATTTTGCACAAGGATATACGTTATCAAGGATTGTTTCGTAATTGCCTATAGCGGCGATGAGAAGAAAGGAGCGTGGGAGTCTTATGGATAAAGTATTATTGGTCGGAGTGGAGCTTCCTTCGGACGACAATTTTGAAATGGCGCTTGCAGAGCTGGGAAGTCTGGCAAAGGCATGCGGTAAGGAGCCGGTGGGTGTTGTGACACAGTCGTTGGATGTTATCAATAAGCCGTTTTATATCGGTCCCGGTAAAGTGAAAGAAGTGAAAGAGCAGGCGGAAGAACTGATGGCAGGGGAGATCATTTTTGATCATACGCTCTCCCCTCTGCAGATCCGGAATCTGCAAAAGGAGATCGGGCTGCCGGTGGAGGACAGGACTGCCCTGATCTTAGAGATATTCCGCGAGAGGGCGCATTCGAGAGAGGCCATGCTGCAGGTGGAAGCGGCGAGCCTGCAATATATGCTGCCGAGACTTGCGGGGCTGCATGACGCACTTGGCAGGCAGGGAGGAACGACCGGAAGCATGAGTAACCGCGGAGCGGGAGAAAAAAAGATCGAGTTGGACAGACGGAAGCTGGAACACCGGCTGACCGAACTGCGCAGAGAGCTAAAAGAAGTCGGAGGACAGCGCACGACCCAGCGCAAAAAGAGGAACCGTTCGGGAATTCCGCGCGTAGCGCTTGTCGGATATACAAATGCCGGAAAATCAACGCTTCTAAATGCGCTTGTGGAATACAGCGGTCAGAAGGAAGAGAAAAAAGTCGATGCGAAGGATATGCTGTTTGCCACGCTTGACACAACGGTTCGTCAGATTACTCCGGAGGGCTGTCACGCCATACTGCTGTCCGATACAGTCGGGTTTATCAGCGGGCTTCCGCATCAGCTTGTAGAGGCATTCCATTCAACATTGGAAGAAGCACTTTATGCCGATCTGCTGATACAGGTAGTGGACTGCTCCGATGATCATCATAAAGAACATATCAAAGTTACAAATGAAACGTTAAGGCAGCTTGGCGCGGGCGATATTCCGATGATCTATGTCTATAATAAAGCGGATAAAGTAAAGGACGCGGGAGAGGGACTTCCCGAATTGTCGGGAAACCGGATCACGATGAGTGCATCGGGACGTGTCGGGTTACGGGAACTTGTGGAGATGATCGAGGGTCAGCTAACCGCGCACTATAAGGAATGCGAGATGATCATTCCCTATCAGGAGTCGGCACTTGTTCCGTACTTTCAACAGCAGGGCTCTGTGCGGGCGCTGAATTACGAGGAAAGCGGGACGAGGCTTCATTTGGTCTGCCCGGACAGGGATTATCAAAAATACGAAAAATACCTTGTGGGTTAGAAGAGGGGGATTACAGCAAAATGGTAACGATTTTTGACGGCATCGCTGAGATGACAAAGGAACAGCTTGCATACGAGGTGGCACTGTTAGAGCACATCACCGTTTCGGCATTTGCAAAGACAGCGGCAGGGAAGGCAAAGCAGGCGACGGTACGGCTTGCAAACCGTGTAACGAACCTGATCGTAAAAAAGCAGTTTACGGAGCCGGAGACGTTGTCGCTCGCAGGGAAGACCGCCATATCGCAGAAAAGTCTGATGCTTAAGGAAGCGGACGAACTGAGGCGGCTTTTGAAGGCGAATCTGTGCCGGCGGTTAGAATCGCTCGGTATCAAAGATACGGCAGCGCTGTCCGATGAGCGATTGTCGATACTCATGATCATGAAAGCCGGAGAGGCATTTTCCGAAGTGCCGGATTCGGTGACGCCATTGCGTAAGGCGGAGCTGATCGCGGATAAAAACAAGCGGGAAAGACCTGAGGATTTTGAGGATACGGTGCTGCCCGGAAAACTGGATAAGGAAGTGCTTGCACATGTGACAGCGGCTGCAGTGCGTGCCTATGATAAAAAGCTTGCGCCGATATTGAAAGCGATGCCCTCCTACCGAACGGGCGAATCATTTTTTGCTTATCTTGAGGAGGAGGAACGTCTTAAGACCCTCCTTGCGGACAGCGCTGAATGGAAAAATGAGCAGACCAGCTTAAAAAATGCTGCAGATCGCTGCATGGACAGCATGCGGACGAAGGAGAGCGAAAAGCGCTCGCTTGAGGAAAAGGAAGAAGCGCTGAAAAGGAAAGAAGGTTCACCTGCAGAGAAGGATACCTATGAATCCATGCTTGCAGAAACAAGGACACTGATGGAGGATTGTGCGCGCAGACAGAAAGAGTTTCAGGAAGAATATGAGGCAAAAAAGGAAGAATTAGAACGGTTAGAGCAAAAAAATGCCGAGGGAGAGCAGGAGCTTCACAGATTGCTCGAAATCCGTACGGAGCGCTTGAACAAAGCATGGGGAGAAGCTTATCCGCGCTGTGAATTCAGGGAGGGAACGGCTGCGGCGGCCGCCAAAGAACTTTGCTACGATGAGTTGATCGCGCTGGAAGAAGCGCTGGCAGAGTTGTGCCTTGCCGAAAACGCAGAAAATTTGGATCATCCGGCAACGGAGGACAGAAATTACTGTTCCTGCACATTTTATGCGCAGACCGGCTATGCGGGAAGAATTGCATACCGGGTAAAAGAAGAAAAGATCATGATCCTGCAAATACAGAAAAGCCGCGGCAGAAAAACGGATAAGCAGGGCAGTACGCCGCACGCTGTGTGATGCTAATTAGCCGCATCAATTTACCGTGTCCTGAAGCTGCTATATGATGCCGCATGAGCTGCATAAAGTTACGGTATCATGAAACTTACCGCATCATGAAAGAGGGGAATAGATTGAAACGTTTTTTTTCAAAAAAAAGACGGGTGGTCATGGTTTTGATCTGGACGGCGGTTCTTGCGCTCAGAGCGGCAGCATGGCTGTGCGCGCCGTTTTGTGACTGGTACGTGGCGCATGTGTTTCCAATTTGGTTGAATACATACGGCAGACTGAGCGGGCTGTTTCCTTTTTCCATTGGTGAGTGGATGCTGTATCTGGCAGCAGTCCTTGTCCTGATCGCGCTCATGTTATGGACGATATGGCTGCCGTTTCATATTGCAGGACGGCGCAGGAGGGCTGTGTCAAAGGCTGGTCCGACAGGCAGAAAAACGGGCAGCCGCTTTGAAAGACTGGTTCTGCGTTACTATCAGGCGGTGGCATGGATCGTTACGGTCGTCTGTCTGATCATGACATTGAACTGTCTGATCTTTTATCACTGCACGCCGCTTCAGGATAAGAAAGAACAATATGATCTGGAAGAACTGATCGCACTGCGGGAGCGCATTGTCAAAAACTGTAACCGCCTGTCGGAACGCATGCAGCGGGATGAACGGGGTGAGATCGTTTATGACGGCGATATGAAAAAACGGGCAATACAGGCGATGCATGCGCTCTCGGAGCGGGAAGGCATGCCGAGGCTTGGGGGCTATTATTCGAAACCGAAGCCATTGTACGCTTCATGGTTTTTCTGCCAGCAGCATATGTGCGGCTACTATTTTCCATTTTCCCTGGAAGCGAATTATAATGATATGATGTATATCATGAATTTTCCGTATACCATGTGCCATGAGCTTTCTCATCTGAAGGGATACATTTTTGAAGACGAGGCGAATTATCTGGCTTATCTGGCTTGCGTGGGCAGCGGAGACGAGGTGTTTGAATACAGCGGATACTTAAATGTATTATACTATGTGGAAAGCGATTTAAGCGATGCGCTGATGCAGCGGGGCGAGATGGATCGTTATACAAAGCTTACGCCGGTCAAAGAACAGGTACATCTTGACAACGTTTATGTGACGAGTGAGCAATGGGAGCGGGTTCATGAACAGTCGCCGTTAGACACGCAGTTTGTCTCGGATGTGACGGACAGCTTTTTGGAGGCGAACCTGACAATGAACGGCGTATCAGACGGCGTGGTCAGCTACAGCCGCGTGGTCGGTCTGCTGCTTTCCTATTATCACGAGGCGGGATGACGACGGCTGCGGAGCAGGAGCATTCATACATAAAACCGTATCGGCAGGCAATCGCCTAAAACCGTATCGGAGACAGAAGGAGAACAAAAGCAGCATGATCATCAAGGAGGAAATCTATCTGCGCAGGGTGATCGTCCACATTATGGATATCAATGCAGGGATGGCAGTACTGTCGGATAAGGAAACGGAATATGGTTCGGATCTCGCGGAATTCTTAAAAGAGCACATTGCGCGCGTGGATTCGGGGGACGAATGTAAGGAGTGTGAGTTCTATCGGGATCAGTCGGAGATTTATCAGATGCTTTCCGAATATCAGGATGACGACTTTGTTTCAGTGAGTAAAGAGATCGCCTCAAGACTCTATGATATTCTGTCAGCAAATGTGGATATTCCGTCGGCGGATTTTTTTGTCGTGCGTTTTGGCAGCAGGGAGCGGGAGTATCTGGCGCTCTTAAAAATGAATTACAAGGAATCCTACACGCACCGGACGCTGGCGGGCGAGGATGGCAACAGCAATGAAATCTTTATGTACCGGGCGCTTCTGCCGTCGCTCTCGCAGCGCGTGACGGAAGCGGCGATCATTGATCTTGAAGACTTCTCCGTGCGGCTTGTGGAGAAAAAGTATGAGGTGAACGGAGAAAAAACGAACTATTTTTCCTATCTGTTCTTAAAGTGCGCTGCGCGAATGTCACACAAGACGAAGCTTGCGCTTGTCGCGCGTGCGGTCGAGAGCGTGCAGAATGAGGCATTTGACGAGGAGCGGCAGTACGAGGAACATATGCGGGCGAAAAGCATCATCAATGAGACGCTTGCAGAACAGGGCAGTTTTGCCGTGGAGGAGATCGCACAGAAGATTTTTGAGGAGACGCCGACCCTGATCGACAGCTTTGAGGAGCGGATGGAAAAATATGATATGGTGAAGGAAACCGTGCATCCGCAGAGCGAAAAGACCATCCGTAAGTATGAGAAACAATGCCTGGTGACCGACACCGGGATAGAGATTAAAATACCGATGGAACAGTACCGCGATCCGGGCAGTGTGGAATTTATTACCAATGAGGATGGAACGGTGTCTGTCTATATTAAGAATATCGGACATCTGACCGCAAAATTCTGACACGCGGTATCGGGCAAATAGTAAAAAGAGAAAAGTCTGCATCAGAAAAAAGATGTCCGGATCGGATATCAAGAATGAACGGACCATAAAAAGAAAAGAGTGTCGGATATATGAACAATGTATTTGGATATCTTCGCGCATATGGGAAATATACTTTTCGGGAAAAAAAGTTCTGTGATGTGGATAGTCTTTTGCTTTCACAGTTCTGTTATCTGAAACTGGAAGGGCTTGTGCCGAGACTCAAAGAGGACGGGCAGCCTGTCGGGATCGCCGAACTGGAAAAACATCCTGACAGAGAAAAGATGTTTGCGGACACCCGGTTTGAAAAGAATAACAGACGCCTGTTCGACCTGATGGCGTCTTCCATACGATTTGGATCCATGACAATGAATTACTTTGTTGATATTGTGGATGAAGAGATCGAGACACAGTTTTCTGCCGTGACATTCTTTTTAGACGGAGCCAGACCGTATCTTGCCTTCCGGGGAACGGATGAGACGATCGTGGGATGGAAAGAGGACTTTTGTATGGCATTTCGCGGATCGATTCCATCTCAGGATTACAGCGTGATCTATCTGACGCAGATCGCGGACCGCATCAGGGGAAACTTTTATGCAGGAGGGCATTCAAAGGGCGGAAATCTGGCAGTTTATGCCGGATTGCTCTGTGAGGAGGACATTGCGGAGCGGATTCTGTATTTATATTCCTTTGACGGACCGGGTTTCCGGCCGGAGATATTGGAGAGGGAGCGCTATGCGCAGCTTCGTCCGCGCATCCGCAAATTTGTACCGCAGTCTTCCGTCATCGGGATGGTGCTGCAGACGCAGGAGCATTATCAGGTTGTTAAAAGTGCGGCGGCAGGGCTTTTGCAGCATGACCCGTTTACCTGGCTCATAAGGGAGGGGCGTTTTGTCCGCTCGGAAAGTCTGTATAAGGGAAGAAGGATTCTTGATCATGCCATGAATGAGTGGATCATGTCGCTTTCCGAGGATCAGATGATGCGGTTTGTGGAAGATTTGTTTGACCTGATCAAAGCTGCGGAGGTCGAAGACCTGATCAAATTCGATCAGGACAGAAAGAAGCATATAAAGGCATTACTGGAGGCGTATAAAGAAATGAACGCCGATGAGAAAAAGTTTATGGGAAAGCTGCTTGGAAAGCTGTTTCGATATGCGTTTGCAGGGGAGGCAGACAAGCGGGGATCTTATAAAAGCACTTAAGGAAGCGATGATTTCATCAGCGTTTCCAAGGAATCACTCATGATTCCTTGGAATCATTCATGATTCCTTGGAATCATTCATGATTCCTTAGATAAAAGCAAGGAACAATCGAAAGAGCAGACTGCCATCCGCAAGCGGGGAGGGGCAGTCTGTTTTATCTTTTATTGGCAGCAGACGTTCGGGATGCCACTGGACGCCGAGGATGGGAAGCGAGCGGTGCTGAACCGCCTCCGGACAGCCGTCGAATGCGGACTGGACGCAGTCTAAGCGGGAGCCAATACGGTCAAGAGCCTGATGATGGGAGCTGTTGACGAGCAGGGAGGTGCCGTAAAGCGCTTCCAACATACTTCCCTCGCTGATAGAAGTTTCATGAAAACGCTCGAAAGATTCGGTCCTAAGAGGGCTGCAGATGCGGACAGCGTCGTGCGGATAGTGCCCGATATGCTGTCTGAGACTGCCGCCGGCGGCAATGTTGATCAGATGCATGCCCTTGCCGATACCGAGGATCGGACGTCCGGCATGGCAGTAACGGTCAAAGGCGGATAACTGCAGTAGGTCTTCTTCAAGACAGAGACTGCGGGAACTATTGTTTTTTTGCCCGTAGAGCTGGGGAGTGCAGTCTCTGCTGCCGGGCAGGAGCAGTCCGTCTGAAAGAGGCGACAGACTGTCCGTGCACCGGATAATACGGAAGGAGCAGTGCAGGGCCGTGAGCATGTTGGTATAGCTTGAGAGGTTTTGTTGAAGGCTGACAATGGCAATCTGTTTCAAAGGAGAATCCGCCCTGCAAAACTGCTAAACGGCAGCTGATTTTAGAAACGCTGTCGCTTTCCTTGATAATAAGATATGTAAGCGGTCCGGATTGGTGACTAAAGACCGTGGAGCCTGCCGAAATCTGTCGCAAATGAACGAATCCGGCATATGATAATAGAAAACAAGGTTGGAGAAATTGTATGTATCTGCTATTTGGATGCATGTTAGCAATCGTTCTGATAGTACTTCTTTTTTGCGGATACCGAAGAAGAAAAGCACGAAAAAAAGTGTGTGCAATGACCTGCGAGGAACGGCTTGAAACAGTGGAGACGATCATTACACCGTTCGGTTATTGCTATAATCCCGGACAGGATTGTTTTTCGACAACGATCGACGCGCCGCAGCGTAAGTTTGGCTATACGGCACTGTATGATCGTTATGCGGCTCGTTTTGGCATGGTATTTGACTGCCTGCCGGTCTATTTCGATTATCGGGAGAGGACATGGCTGATCGAGTTTTGGAAGGGGCAGTACGGGATCAACATGGGCTGTGAAGTCGGCATCTATCACGCGGAGGGACTAGTCTCTTCTTTATCCGAGAAAACAACACTGTTTCATAGTGCAGATGATGATGAGATGATGCCCATTTCGGTCCGGCTGTACCGTGGGGGAAATCCGGTCTGCGAAAATTGCGGACGCCATTGGTGGCTGACAATGTTCCGCATGGGGGCTTACTGCGAGCCGCGCGATTTGGAAATGCGCATAGCGGTCACATTCCCGAATGTGGAAATGGAGCATGCTTTTGTAGCAGCGCTGCGTGAAAAGGAAGGTGTGGAATGTTCTGTCCGCGGTCTGCAGGTTCAGATTCTTTTTTGCGAAGGCACAGGTAGCTGCACACCCTGCAATCGCTCGATTTTCAGGAGGCTGCGCTGCAGATTCGCACAATGGAAAAACAGGGTTGCCTGTAAGCTGTTTTTGTGGGTGACCAAACCCTTTGTATGCGGAATGGACCGGCTGCTCTGTCTCTATTTCTGTCTGCCGCGCCTGATCAGGCGCATACTCTGCGACAAAAAACGTGAGCGATGCCGGAGAAAATGCTGCCGCAGATGCCGAAGATGCCGAAGATGCTGCCGTGGCTGCAGGAGGTGAGTAGAGGAGAATGAAGACGGGATGTGAGAGAAGACTGGATAAAAGCTTCCGCAATGCACCTGTAATTGCATTATCTCCCGTATCGAAGCTTGCCCTATTCAGCGACTGCCACCGCGGAGTCGGAAATACGAATGACAATTTTCTGAAAAATCAAAATCTGTATATGGCGGCACTGCGCTATTATTACGAAAGAGGCTTTCAGTACATGGAGCTTGGAGATGGCGACGAGCTGTGGGAAAACCGTAGCTTCGACGCTATCTATGAGATTCATGAGGATGTATTTTCCGTACTTTCTCTATTTGAAAAAGAGAACCGTTTATATATGCTGTACGGAAATCATGACCATGAGATGAAGGAGAACCGCCGGATACCGCATTATGCAGGTATGGTCTTAAAGTTGTGCGGTTGTACGGATGGGGAATATAAGAAATGCACATTGTCAAACAGATGCACCGGATATTCTGGAAAAAGCAGCCAGAACGCGGGAAGACCGCATTGTCTGGAATTATACGTGACGCATGGAAATCAGGCGGATTTTCTGAATTCTACGCTATGGAAGCTCTCCCGCTTTCTTGTACGTTATGTGTGGAAGCCATTGGAACAGATCGGTGTTTTGGACCCGACGAGCGCTGCAAAAAATTATCATTGCCGCAGTAAAAGTGAAAAACGCCTCTCTAACTGGGCAGTCAAAAATCAGTGTTATCTGATCACGGGACATACGCACCGTCCGGCGCTCGGCGATTCCAAAACGCGCTATTTTAATACCGGAAGCTGCGTGCATCCGGGCAGCATTACCTGTCTGGAGATCGAGAATTGTGAGATCTCACTGATCAAATGGCGCGTTGAAGTCAGGAAGGACAATACGCTGTTCGTGAAAAGAGAATGCATTGCAGGTCCGCTTTCACTACAGATGTTGTAAGATTTCTAAGGAAGCGCTGATTCAATCAGCGCTTCCTTCAGTAAGATCCGCATCCTCCTTGTCGCTTCGGCTGCGCGGCAGAAATACCGATTATTTTTTGGCTTCTTGCATATCTTCGTCTAACTGTATATAATGATTGTGATTAAATTTACGGACAGGGTCAGCCGTTTGTGACTGATATGTAAGGACTCTGAAAAGCCCGCTGACGGAAGATACAGGAAACGGGGTGAACGCATTGGTAAAGATAGCAATATGTGACGACGATAAGGAAGCTGTCAAATTTCATGAGGATATTGTGAAAAACTGTCTGCACTCTTGCGGAATAGGTTATGAGATTGAGACCTATACACAAAGCAGCAATCTTCTTTTTGATATTACAGACGATAACTATTTTTATGATTTGATTTTACTTGATATAGAAATGCCAGGAATGACGGGGATGGAATTATCTGAAAAGATCAAACCCCATTTACCAAATGTAAAGATTATTTTTATCACGTCGCATATTGAATATGCGATTGACGCTTTTGAGCTTTCTATTTTCCGTTATGTGCCCAAAAGCGACCTGACGGATCGTTTGGCATCCGCTGTGACAGACGCCGCAAAACTGATTGAGATAGAAGCAGGCAGGGAGTATATCATTCAGGCTGCCGGACGCATGGAAAAAATACCATACAAAGATATTTTCTATATCCAGCGGGACGGCGGAAAAAATTCTATGATTTGTTCGCGTTTGGGAATATCGAAGGTCAGAAAAAGTTTGCAGCAGATTTTTGATGAACTGCAGGCACAGGAATTTATTTTTATTGACCGGGGTACTATCGTGAATATCATACAAATTATGAAAATCAGTGACAGCATGGCATATCTCAAAAACGGTAAAACGCTTCCGATCAGCCGTTCCCATTTACAGGAAGTAAAAAAACAGATAAACAGGTTTTGGGGGGCACATATATGATGTCCTGGTATCAGATCCTTTCATTCTTTTTTACAAATGGATTGCGGATATTTTTGGGGCTGTATCTTGTTATCACATTGCAGCAATTAACCGGAAACAAGAAAAAAGCAAGCGTCATATCTATGTGTGCAGCAGCCTTTATTACCATGCTGTCCTGCTTCCCCATTCAACAATTATATCTGACAGGCATAGAAATTATTTTTGTTATACTGATTGTATATGATCTATATGCGGCGCAGCTGCGGATATGCCTGTTTCTCACGTTCTTTTATGAAGTAACGGTTGCTTTGTGGGAATTTATTGTATCGGCCGGGCTGGGAGTTATCTTTCAATCAGACCGTTTTCTTGATATGCGGTCAAATGGATATATAGCGGCGGTTTGGATCGTCCGGCTTTTCATGCTGGGAATTGCCCTTCTCACCATGAAATCACAGAAAAGAAATGAAAAGCTGTCGTCACGGATCATAGCCGGAGTTGCAATAGCCGGTTTGCTGGGAGTAGTTCTCTTGTTCGGGCAGCATACCATACCCATAAGTGATGATCAGCTGACAACCTGGATGATCTTCTCTATGTTAATCCTTGTAGCTATCTTGTTTTTCAATCTTAGCCGCCAATATGAAATGGAAAAAAAGATTATGCTGCTTGAAAAAGAAAAAAATACGTTGTTGGAGCATGACTATCAGAACCTTAAAAATGTTTATGCCGCTAACGCAAAATTGTTCCATGACTTCCAAAATCATATAGATGTGGTGCATCACTATTTATTAAAAGACCATACAGCCAAAGCTCTCCATTATATTGAGAATCTGCGTTCTCCAATGCAGGAAATGATACAGACAGCATGGACTGGCGACGAAGCCGCAGACTATCTGATCAACAGCAAAATTGCCCTTGCTGTTTCTCAAAACATACAAGTAGCTACAAACATTGAATTTCCACGCCACACCAACATACAAAGTGTTGACTTAGTTGTAATTTTAGGTAATCTTTTGGATAATGCCCTTGAAGCAACAAGAAATGCGGAGGATGGATTTCGGTTTGTCAATTTAACGATCCGCCGCATAAATGACATGTTGGTTATCAAAGTGGAAAACGGGTGCAGCGCTGCGCCTGCCGAAACAAACGGAAAGTTACAGACTTCCAAAGCAGATAAAGTTTTGCACGGCTGGGGACTGGGGAATGTCCGCACCGCTGCAGAACGCTACAACGGAACAGTCGAAACGGATTATAGTCACCATACATTCCGTGCCGTTGCTATATTATCTTTTGAAGCAGTGAAAGCATGATCATTATTTTTTTGACGATGCAGACCGTACATTTGGGACGGTCTGTGAAGTGTCCGCTTAGCCGGACACTTTTTTCATGGACAAAAACCTGCCGATTATGGACAAAGCGGAGGAAATACGTTTTTTGCCGTATGCTATGGATGTAACAGAAATTTACACACAAAACAAAATGGAGGTTATCTTATGCGTCATTTTTATTTTCGATTGATTTTTTGTATTGTCTGTCTGGCTGCTGCGGCTGTTAGTGTCATGAAAGCAAATATTTCATTTGCCGCCCTGTATGGTGTGCTGGGTATCGTATTTCTATGGTCTGCTTGTTCAATTTGGAAAGAAGGAAAAGGACAAAGATAGACGGGGTAATTTTCGCGCCGATATTTCTTATGTTTTTGATTGCAGGGCATATCGGTATATGGTCCGTAAGCGTGTGGATTTTGCTCTGTATTGTCGTAGCTGAGATTTTAAGATTATCACTGATCGCAAGGAGGATATTGTGCCATGAAGAATACAAAATGCTGCCCTAAATGTAGTTCAAAAAATATTGTCCGTGTTCCCGATAACCAAAATCGTCATGCCAGCGGGAACAATATTTATACTTCGACTTTTACATTGATGAAAAAAATCCCGGTTATACGCTATGTGTGCTGCGATTGCGGATATGTGGAGAATTGGGTGGAAACAGGGAGCGGGCGTGACGAGATCAAGCGCACATTTGGGTAATGAAAGGGGTTTCCTTTCCCAAAATTCAAAAGTAACGGATAGAAACATTCGTGTATCTGTGATAACATAAAACACAGTATACAAAATGTATTTATGAAGGGGAACGATGCGATCCGATTCCACACCGGGTCAATTTGACGGCATTCTAATGCGTAACAGAAAAGCATAGAAAGGAACACCATGGGGCAGATACTTCGTGTTGCGCGGGCGGCGCTGCATCAATGGGAGGAGCCATGCATATCAGGTACAAGCGGCTCGGGAGCAATTTTTTTCTCGGGCTGTGTGCTGCGATGCGTATTTTGTCAAAACAGGCAGATTTCAGCAGAAGGTTATGGAAAAACGGTCACGCCGGGGGATCTTGCCGGAATGATGCTCCGCCTTCAGAAAGAGGGCGCACACAATATCGATCTGGTCACGCCTACCCAGTTTGCGGAAGGGATACGCAGTGCCCTGATCATGGCAAAAGAAGCGGGACTCATGATTCCGGTCGTCTATAACTGCGGCGGATATGAGGATGTTTGTGCGCTGCGCAGGCTGAAAGGGCTGATTGATGTGTGGCTGCCGGATTTTAAGTACATAAGCGGAGAAATTTCGCAGCGTTACAGCAGCAAGGCGGACTATCCGGAAAAAGCGAAAGCCGCACTATCAGAGATGGTCCGGCAGGCGGGAAGATGTGCGTATGATGAAAACGGACTGATGGTAAGCGGGGTGCTCGTGCGCCATTTGGTGCTTCCGGGGCATACGAAGGAGGCGAAAGCGGTCCTTCAATATTTATTTCAAGAATACGGCAATCGCATCGCATACAGTATCTTAAATCAGTATACGCCGCTGCCGTATGTAAAGGAACATGCACCGGAACTGAACAGAAGGCTGACAAAACGGGAATATGAACGCGTGATCAACTATGCTATGGAACTTGGCATCACGAATGGATATGTTCAGGAGGGCGATTCGGCGCGTGAGGGTTTTATTCCTGCGTTTGACGGGACAGGCGTCGGGCAGGAGACTTGAAACGCCGTTGATATCTGTTATAATGAAAATAATAGGGTCCGTTCATCTACGAGATTAAGAAGCTAAGGAGAATACTGTGTCAGCATGAAAGCAGGAAGAAATAAAACCATCGATACCCCTTTAAGCGAGGGTAAAGCATATCTTGATTGTTGTATTACGGTTACACAGAAGCAGCAGGATTTGGAAGATATCATTAATAAAACCATTTTGGGAGATATGCTTTGCGTATGCCCGCTTTTACCGCCTGAAAGCGTAGATCTGATCATTGCGGATCCACCGTATAATTTAACCAAGTCATTTGACAAAACTAAGTTCAATAAAAAAACGGTGGATGAATATGAGGAATATACGCGTCAGTGGATGAGGGCCGTAAAACCATTGCTAAAAAAAGACGGATCCATTTATATTTGCTGCGATTGGAAAACAAGTCTGATCGTGGGTACCGTGATAGAGGAATTTTTTCAAGTAAGAAACAGGATCACATGGCAGCGGGAAAAGGGACGCGGTGCCAGCGCAAATTGGAAAAACAGCATGGAGGATATCTGGTTCGCGACAAACAGCTCTGATTATAAGTTTCATCTTGATAATGTAAAGATTAGAAAGAAAGTGATTGCGCCTTACCGCGTAGACGGAAAGCCGAAAGACTGGCAGGAAACAGAAAACGGAAACTATCGCGACACTTGTCCGTCAAATTTTTGGGATGATATCACTGTTCCGTTTTGGTCTATGCCGGAAAATACTGCTCATCCTGCGCAGAAATCGGAGAAACTGATTGCCAAGATTATGTTAGCAAGTTCATCGGAGGGAGACATTGTTCTTGATCCTTTTTTAGGTTCAGGGACAACGAGTGTGACGGCAAAAAAGCTTGGCCGGAATTATATCGGGATCGAGAAGGAGGCGCAGTACTGCGTATGGACGGAGCAACGTTTAGAAATGGCGGAGCATGATTCCACGATTCAGGGGTATGTGAACGGTGTATTTTGGGAGCGTAATTCTTTGTCTGAGCAAAATAGAAAAACACAGTAAGGGAATCGGGGAGGATTCAGATGTATAACAGGGATGTTGTAAAGCAGTTGTCCGAGTTTATTTCAGACAGGGACGGAATCAGAGATAAGAGCAGTTTGGCATATCAGGTGCAAAACGCTTTTCAGCTTGTTAAAGATCGCAGCGTGTTTTACGGAGAGTGGTTCGCAATCAGATTTTGTAAGGCGGCCTCTTGTCATTTCAGCAATACAGTTCTGTCTTTATCAGCTCTTCATAAATATGATGATACTCCGTTTATTGTATGTTTGGTTACACCGGTCAGGAACTATCTGCTTCTTGCAAATACAACCTTGTTGAGGAAGATCAGCCATTCGTCTCAGGAGCTGAGAGTGGATAATATTAAAGGAAGTTTTAACGGGAGTGATATTATGCGGGAGTTGGAAGGAATATTAAATATTCCTTCTCAATTTGAAGAATTGTTTAATATCCATGAAAATTATTCATTTGAAGAAAATCTGGAACGCCTGGTAGAGGCGACAAATCATATAGCTCCGACAGGAAAACGATTCGATCCGTCTCCGTCACAATCGGAATGCATTATGGAATCGGTAGACAGGGCAATATTGTTTATGAAATCGGAAGAATATAGTATACTGGACGCGGATCTAAGAAGCCGGGTCCGCGCGGTGGAATCGGAGATAGCGATTGCGGCGTTTATTGACAACGTAAATCTGCGTGGCAGGATCATCGAATATCTGATTACGGCAGAAAATGATCTAAAGACGACATTGAAACGGTGCCTGCAAGCCAAAGAACCCCTTCCAGAGCTATATACAGCGGATGAATTGGGCGATTATGAAAGGGAGTTTGAACATTATCTAACGGAGACAGACATAAAGACGAAGATTTTGTTCTTGTCCAGTAATCCCAAAGGATATAACATAGATAAACTGCTTTCTTTTCTTTCAAAAGAGAGGAGCGTCTATCTGATTTATATTGTGGCAATCGATCAATGTAAGAATATTCATACCCGCCTTTGTTCTATGTATGATATGCAGCTACTATCAGGGACGCGGGTCATGAAGCATTGGGCAGGAAGAAATTCGCGCGGCGTTACACAGTATGATGGAAAAGCACTTGAAGCGGTCGTAAACGGACGGGGCGGTAAAATTGACTTTGAAGAGGCTCAACATTTTATCTCCAGTCTGATGCACGGTGCATGAGCGCCGGAACGGTCCGGGGAAACTGGCGTGCAAAAGCAAATGTCATGAACAGCCTATTGCCATGCGGAGGAAAAGCGGCTATAATAAAATCAAGTATAAAGGTTCGTTTGAAAAGAGCCGATATAGTAAATGAGAGGGCACGGATGCCCGCAATGGTGCGTAAACATGCAGCGCAGAGATCAAAGGAGTGAGAGAATATGTCGTATAATGTGAACCTGAGAAATTTGAAGACAAATTATTCAAGCTTATTTACCGGTCTTTCCGGGAAGAGTACAGGCGGATCGGGCAATTTCCTCGGAATTGACCTGACCGAGTATGCCTCCATCAAGAGCGGCGCATATTCGAAAGCCGTGAAAGCCTACTACGCAAAGAACACGGCGAAGGTAAGCGGCAGCGATTCGGATGACAATAAGACAAAGAAGGAATCCAACAGCAGCAAGATCCGCAAGGATACTGAAAAGCAGGCTCTTTCCGAGATCAAGAATGATGCAAGTGATCTGTATTCCGCATCCTCCAAGCTGACAGCGACCAATTCGAAATCCCTCTTCAACAAGAAGGATATTACGACGACTAACGAGGACGGGACCAAGACGACGAAGAAGGATTATGACAGAAATGCGATCTACTCCGCTGTCAAGAATTTTGCGAAAGAGTATAACACGCTGGTTGACTCCGTGAGCAGCAATACGGTCGGCAAGAGCACGGCGAGGGCATTGAACAGCATGATGAACCTGACGGATGTGTTCAAGAACCAGCTTGCCAAAGTCGGTGTTACGGTTGAGAGCGATGGAAAGCTTACCGTGGACGAGGAGGATTTCAAGAACGCGGATATGCTGAAAGTAAAGGGACTGTTTAACGGTGCCAATTCTTATGCAAGCAATGTTGGCGGTTATGCGTCCACAATCGGTTCAAATGTGTCTTCCGATCTGAATTATGGTAAGACCTATACGTCGACAGGTGCTTATAATCCGTTTGAGAGCGGTCTGAATTATAACAGCTTTTTCTAGAAATATGGCAGATTAGCGGTATCGAAGTGATCCGCCTCATGAGAATCATAAAAAGAGCTGACGCACAGATTTGTGCGCAGCTCTTTTTATGTGCAAAAACAGTAGGAATTTGAAGAGACTTTAGAAGGATAATATCTGTTTTCTTTTCTGCGGAATCATGGTATGATGATTCCAATCTGATATGTGAAAATAAAAGAATTTTTGGGAGGCTTATTATGAACCGAACCCCAAAAGTCATCATGTCCATAAGACTTTTTGCATTACTCCGGCAGATTTGATTATCCAAAACAATCTCGCTTTCAAACTGACATGAAAGTTGCGTCAGTTCGGAACAAAATAATAATGTCCCTTTGGATAACCCGATTTGACAATTTCTTTTGCACTCATTTCAGAATATGAAATAGGCAAAGGAAGGATGAAGGAAGATCTGACCATTTGAGAATGAGGCGCTTGAGATTTATTATAATGATACGGATAGGATGATCTCTCGTAAAAACGGATGCTATCTGAAAAATGCGGCTGCTGTTAAGAGAAGGAGAGGATCAATGGATCAACTGAAAAAAGAACATGCGATGAAATTTGCATGGATACAGAGATGCTGGATTATGACGGGACTCATACTGCTTGGCGGCTGTTTTCTTGCTCTGAGGAGCAAAAACCGCTTGTTGACGGATGTCGCGGTGTATCTTGGATGTATGATGTTGTTTACCGGATGTATGAATATTTTTGTCTATTATAAAAATAAAGAAATATTGCATGGTGCGCGATGGATGCTTGCAGATGGATTAAGTACGGCGCTTCTGTCATTTTTTCCCTTGTTTAATAAAATGATCATTCCGGCTGTTCTGCCCCTCTTTTTTGGCACATGGGAGCTTTTTTCGGGAATCTTGAAGACAGTCGATGCCGGAGAACTGAAAGAGGATCGGACAAGAGGATGGCGGGGATTCCTGTCCATCGGAATCTTGGAGATTCTATCGGGAATCGCTTCCTTAATGAAGCCGGTTGAGGATTTTGTGGGAATGCGTTTGGTGATAGCAAGTATTATGCTGATACAGAGCAGCGGTTATTTTTATAAGGTAGGTATGTATCCGGGTTTGGTCAAAGAGGCAGGTTCAAACCGTGCATGACCACGACGACTGACCGCGGATAAAGGTACGATTTGCCTTTTATGATAAAGAAAGGTATAATGGCGGATAGTAATGTAAAAAACGGGAAAGGTCGCGTAAGGCCGGTTGATGCGAGGCGCTTTTGTTTCATAAGAAGCAGATTGTGCTGTGGGAAAGGGAAACAATATGATATTCGGGAAACATATCAACAGATACTATATGAAATATGCCGGCTGGCTGATTTTAGGACTGGTATCATTGATCATCGTGGATGTTTTGCAGCTGGAGATTCCGAAACTGTATCGTATGGTGATCAACGGCATGAACAGCGGCAGCGTTGTCGTGGAAGGCAGTCGCTCGGAATTTACGATGGATTTTCTATTGGATAAAATTTGTATGCCGATGGTTGGTATTATCCTTGCAATGGTATTTGGCCGTTTTTTGTGGCGTGTATGTTTTTTTGGAGCGGCGGTACGTTTAGAGGCAGATCTGCGCAACCGCATGTTTGACCATGCCAGAGAATTAAGCAGGGAGTACTATCAGGTCAACAAGGTCGGAAATCTGATGAGCCTGTTCACGAACGACTTGGACACTGTACAGGAATGCTTCGGCTGGGGTGTCATGATGTTTTTTGACGCGCTGCTTTTAGGCGTTTTGGCGGTGCTGAAGATGTGGCAGATGGATTCGGCGCTCACATTGCTTTCTTTGATTCCGATGGCGTTTCTGTTGGCGGCAGCAACGGTGATCGGGCGACAGATGATGAAAAAATGGGATATCCGTCAGGAGGCATTTTCCAAACTTTCTGATTTTTCCCAGGAGAGTTTTTCCGGCATTGCAGTCATCAAAGCTTTTGTCAAAGAAGCAAAGGAGCTGATGGCGTTTCGAAAGCTGAATGAGGAAAATGAGGACGCCAATATCGATCATACCAAGTCTTCCGTCCTGCTGCGGGTGATGGTCATGCTGTTTGTGGAGAGTGTTGTCTGCGTGATTTTGGGGTATGGCGGATATCTGGTGTATAGGAACCGGTTTAATGCCGGTCAGCTTGTGGAATTTATCGGCTATTTTAATGCGGTCATATGGCCGATCATGGCGGTTTCCGAACTGATCGATATGACTTCGCGGGGAAAAGCGTCCTTAGAACGTCTAAGTGAACTGCTGGATGCCGGGATAGATGTTACGGACAGGGAAGGCGTGCGGGAACTGAAAGATGTCAGGGGCGATATTGAGTTTCGAAATCTGACATTCCGCTATCCGGACGGCGAGTATGATGCGCTGAAAAATGTATCTTTTCAGATCAGGGCAGGTGAGAACGTGGGGCTGGTCGGAAAAACAGGCTCCGGCAAGACGACACTGGTTGACCTGATCCTACGCACTTACGGGGTTGCAGACGGAACATTGTTCGTTGACGGCAATGATGTCAACGATGTGAAGATCCGCGATTTGCGGGAAAATTGTGCCTATGTGCCGCAGGATAATTTTTTGTTTTCCGATACGATTGAGCGCAATATTGCTTTTGGCATGGAGACATATGATAAGGAAGCCGCCAGGAATGCGGCAAAGCTTGCCGACGTGGATGACAATATAAAAGAATTCCAGCGTGGATATGACACGATGCTGGGAGAGCGGGGCGTCACGGTTTCCGGCGGTCAGAAACAGAGAATCTCGATTGCAAGGGCGTTGATGAAGGACGCGCCGATCCTGATCCTGGATGACTCCGTGTCGGCCGTGGATACGAAAACAGAAGCGGCGATCCTCGAAAATCTCAGAGCATCGCGTCAGGGAAAAACGACAATCCTGATCGCGCACCGTGTCTCGACGATCGAAAAAATGGATCAGATTCTGTTTCTGGAAGACGGGAAGCTGCTGGCAGCAGGCTCCCACGAGAAACTGTATGCGGACTGTCCGGAGTACCGGAAGATGGTGGAACTTCAGAAATTGGAAGAGGAAGGAGATGCCTGCAATGAATGAGTATTTACCGGTATGGATCGTGGGTGGTATCATCGGTGTATTTACGGTCGTGTTCCTCTTGGCATATTATGCGCTGCGAAAGGTAAAGGAAGATCCTGAACTGGACCGGAATATGCCTGACGGGGAGATTGTCAGGCGGCTTTTGCGCTATGCGAAACCTTATTGGAAGAGTTTTATCCTGGTATTTTTCATTATGATCCTTTCCATCGTGTACGATCTGGCATCGCCTCTGATCGTGGGGAAGATTCAGGGGCTGATCAAAAACGATTTTGAGCTTTCACAGCTCTATATCATGGTCGGGGTATATGCGGGGATTTTGATCGTCTCGCTCATATGTACGTATCTGCAGGCAATGATCTTGCAAAAAACGGGACAGAAGATTCTTTCCAAGATCCGTTTGGATGTGTTTACGCATATTGAAAAACTCAGTCACGAGCAGTTGAACAATATTCCGGTAGGCAAGCTGGTGACCAGAGCAGTCAATGACCCGAATGCGATCTCTTATATGTTTACGAATATTCTGGTGACATTAGTGAAGAATTCCATGGTAATCGTGGGTGTGCTTGGGGCGATGCTGATGCTGAACTATGCACTGACCCTGATGGTATTGTGTTTTGTCCCGTTTGTGGTGCTGTTTACGGTGATCTTCCGGAAATTTTCAAGGCGGGTGCACCGTCAGGTCAACAACGCGACCACGGATATCAATACGTATCTGTCCGAAAATTTGTCCGGAATGAAGATCACGCAGATCTTCAACCGGGAGGAACAGAAGCTGAATGATTTTTTAACCCGCAGCAGGAAGCTGCAGAGGGCAAAGCTCAACCGGATGTTTGTTTTCGGCATTTTTCAGCCCATGGTTTATATGATCTATATTTCTTCGAACCTGTGCCTGTTTTATTTCGGCGCCAAGGGATATATCAAGGATATTCAGTACTTCGGACAGGTGATCGACAGCAGCATCATGGTATCTTTTTATATGTATATTTCACGGTTTTTCAATCCGATCCAGACGCTGGCGGAGCAGTTTGATATGCTGCAGCGTTCCTTTGCCGCGGCGGAAAAGATATTTACGATCTTAGATATGGTTCCGGAAGTGGTGGATGAACCTGATGCGGTGGAGATGCAGGAGCTTCGCGGTGAAATAGAATTCCGCGATGTCTGGTTTTGCTATAAACCCGGTGAATGGGTGCTAAAGGGTGTCAGCTTTCATGTGGAACCCAGACAAACGGTTGCGTTTGTCGGAGCGACCGGTTCCGGAAAAACAACGATCTTAAGCCTTATCTGCCGCAATTATGATATTCAGAAAGGGCAGATCCTGATTGACGGAACCGATATCCGGAAAATCAAGATCTCATCACTCAGGCGGCATTTTGGCCAGATGCTTCAGGACGTGTTCTTATTCTCTGGTGACATACGGAGCAATATTCTGCTGCGCAAGGAAGGGATAACGGATGAGCAGGTATGGGAGGCATGCCGTTATGTGAATGCGGATGCCTTTATCAGCAAGCTGGAAAACGGGCTGGATGAAGTCGTACGGGAGAGGGGTAATAATTTTTCGGCAGGACAGAGGCAGCTGCTTTCGTTTGCACGCACCATCGTCCACAAACCTGCAGTCATGATTCTGGACGAGGCTACTGCAAACATCGATACGGAGACGGAATTGTTGATTCAGGATAGTTTGGAAAAGATGAAGAATATCGGAACGATGCTGATCGTCGCGCACCGGCTTTCGACGATACAGCATGCGGACAATATTATTCTGCTGTCCCATGGAGAGATCGTGGAGCAGGGGAATCATCAGCAGCTTTTGCACTTAAAAGGGCGGTATTATGATCTTTATACGTTACAGTACAATAAACAGCAGCTCTGCTCCTGACGATGGCGGGAATCGAATCATGAAATCAAAGACTTTCCTGCCCGTGGAACGGTGGGAGAGTCTTTGAGAATGATCACCAGAAAAATGAAAAGTTATAAAAAGTTATGAAAAGTTATAAAAAGTTGGAAAAAATTTATTGACAACTGATCCAAAAACGGGTAAGATAATGGTTGCGCGCAGGAATGGCGGAATTGGCAGACGCGCAGGCTTCAGGTGCCTGTTGTAGCAATACAGTGAGGGTTCAAGTCCCTTTTCCTGCATAGGCGGAAGTGTCGGAACTGGCAGACGAGCAAGACTAAGGATCTTGTGATAGCAATATCGTGTGGGTTCAAGTCCCATCTTCCGCAGTTTACGGCGTAAAATCGAACTTTAACAGTTCAGGTTTTGCGCCGTTTTTTGCATTGAATGTTACAAATACGTGAAATGGGACTTGAGCCCGTTCAATCGTCCCATCTTCCGCAGTATGAAAAAAGAAACCTTATGTTGGATGAGGTTTTTTTTTGTTTCGCATCTATAACAGATTATTCATCAAATAAATCAGCAGGCAGTCCGGCTGAATATGACATTCATGATAAACTTTGTATCGTGCTTTTTTCCGAAATACTTCTTGACATAGAAACAAAGTCGTGGTAGATTATTAAAAAATTTAGGAGAGCATAGAGATGCAGAGCTTACATTTTACAATGATCAATGTGTACATGTATTATAGACGTACTGAGAGGTAATTGTGTTTCGACCGGATGCACAGTTACGCGGGTAGGTCTGATATGTCTGTGCATAGAAATCGGTAGGTGTAAGTCATAATCTTATAAAATGTTTGTATAGCCGACCGTTTTGAAAGTGCACTGGACATATGATATGTTTGGTGTATTTTTTTTGCTGAAAGTCTTTGATTTTTTGAACAAAAGATTTTCGCTTTCAGGATAAATGTGAGCGGGTTTATAAATAAGGGATTTCATAAAGAAAAGATTTCACAAAGAAATGGTTTCGATTTACATGGAGGTGTATATGGAAGTAACGTTATCAAGGGCGGATATCGGCGACGCAAAAGAACTGCACGCCATGCAGGCAGAAGCTTTCAAAGAGTTGTTAGAGAAATATCAGGATTTTGATACAAATCCCGGAAACGAAGGTGTGGAAAAAGTAGAAGCTCGTTTGAAACAGGACTTTACATTTTATTATTTTATCTGCATCGGACAACAGAAAGCCGGGGCTGTCCGTGTCGTTGACAGAAAAGAAACAGGAAAAAACAAGAGAATTTCCCCAATATTTATATTGCCGGAATTTCAAGGGAAAGGCATTGCGCAGAAAGCGATCCGGCTGTGCGAAGAAATGCATGGGAGCGGAAACTGGGAATTGGACACGATTTTGCAGGAACCGAAAAACTGTCATTTATATGAAAAAATGGGGTACCGGCAGACTGGCAGAACACAGGTCATTAACGAAAGACTTACATTAACATTTTATGAAAAAAAGGAGGCAGGCAGAAAATGAATGTAATCATACTTGGTTCGGGGGGCTGTGTCAGCACGCCCAGGGCATGCTGCAATTGTCGTGTATGCACGGAAGCGAGGCAGAAAGGATTTCCTTATGCAAGAACGGGCTGCAGCCTGTTTGTTGAAGATGTGAACGTATTGATCGATACGCCTGAGGATATCAATGCTTCCCTAAATCATGCCGGAATACAGAAAGTGGAGCATATTTTGTATAGTCATTGCGATCCCGATCATACAATGGGAATGCGTGTGATAGAGCAATTGAAAATGGACTGGCTTGCCGGTTCGCTGGGAAAGAAAACGGATGATCCGATAGAAATTGCTTCTTTGCCCGCCGTTCTTCAGGATATCAAAAAGCAGGGTACAAGGTATGGCTCAGCCATTGAATATTATGAGGCAAAGGGTCTTGTATATACAAAAGAAATTCGTGTATTTGAAAAGGATCATATTTTGATCGAACTGATTCCGGCAGACGAGCAGGAGCACGTGGCAATATTCATCATTTCATCGAGCGGCAAAAAAATCATTTATGCGCCATGTGATGTGAAGCCGTTCCCGGAGTCAGAAAAATTTCAGGGTGCAGATGTTTTGATCATTGGGAATACCATTGTGGGGGATGTATTGAAAGATGGTTTCATATTAGATGAAGATAACCCGCTGCGAAAAGAACTGTTTACTTTAGATGAAGTTGATGCGATACGCAGACAGTATGGGATCCAAGAAGTGATCATCACACATTTGGAGGAAGACTGGGGGAAATCATATGATGATTATAAAGGATTGGAGAAAGGATTGGATTCCATACATTTTGCGTATGACGGATTGAAGGTAAAATTGTAAAGAAGTTATTAGCATAGTTGTCAGGATGCTGCGTTTTTTTTGGAGGGCAGTTCAATAAGTTCAAAATTACCGTATTTTTTGTGCTATACTGTTTAGAAAGCTTTTTGGAATGAATAAATCAGTTATTCTGACTAATAACCAGTCGAAAGGGGAAGAACGTGAAACAAAAATCTAAAAAGAAAAAGGTTCTCATCATTGTATTATCTGTCTTGGCGATACTACTCATTGCCGGAGACTGGGCATTAACCGTAATGGTATATCATGAGAATTTTAACCAGCGATTTGAGAGCTATGAGCCGCTTATGCTGTATGTTGATGATTTTGACGGATTGCAGCGCACGAAATATGAGTTTCAATCCAATAAGGGGCAGAAACTGGCGGGATATCTGTATCGTTCGGGAGAGAACCAGCGAGGCATCGTTGTAATGGCACATGGCTTTGGCGGAGGAGGGCATAATTCTTATATGGATTGCGTGAGTTATTTTGCCAGTCATGGATACTATGTTTTTGCCTATGACGCTACGGGAAATGATGAAAGCGAGGGGGAAGGAGTCGGAGGACTTCCACAGGGGGTAATAGACCTTGACTATGCGATCACGTTTGTGGAAGAAAGCGGATATTTCCCAAGTCTGCCAATCGTTTTATTTGGTCATAGCTGGGGCGGTTACAGTGTTTGCAGCGTACTTACATACCACCCCGAAGTAAAAGCAGTGATAGCTTGTTCGGGTTTTAATGCTTCGCCGGATTTGTTTGTATCAGAGGGAAAAAAGCAGATAGGGAATGGCATCTATCTGATGCTGCCGTTTGTAAAGCTGCATGAGAGGATTCAATATGGCAGATACGCTTCCAATACAGCGATGGACGGCTTTTCAAAAAGCGATGCTGCTGTTATGATCGTGCATAGCTTTGATGATGAAGTTGTTCCGGTTGAATACGGCTATGAGATTTATTATGAAAAGTACAAGGATGATCCACGCTTTTGCTTCGTTCCTCTTGATAATAGAGGGCATAATTATTTTAATGATGGCACTTATCGTAATGAGTTTGAGGCAGAATTTGATGACTGGCTGAAAACGCTTGACTACGACTATGATTCTGCGGAAAACAAGGAACGGTTTGCGGAGGATAAAGCCGATTATATATGCCAAAACCTTGACAGGGAAAAGTGGTGTGATTCATTGGATTTGGAGTTGTTCGAGGACTTTGTTGGTTTCTATGATGAACATTGTCAGTAAGCCGGCATATGCGGGGCATGCAGACATCACTGCTCAGATCTCCACACTATGCAGGGAAAAAGTGTGTATCTCCGGATCATTGAACAGACCAAGCGACGGAGGATCATAAGTAAACAGCATGAAGCAAAAAAACAAAACCGCCGTAAGCGCATAGATCAGCGTCGCATACGACTGAAGCCTGCAGGACTGCGTCAGCCGATATGCGGCGTAAAATGCGGCGACAGCGCTGATGAGAAACGTTGCGATATCCAAAACAAAAAAATCCCGGTGCAGGACGGCGGTATATGTGTAATATAAAACCGGGATCAGAAAGGTTCCAAGCAGGCTCCCGAAGCAGAGGGAACACATCATGCACGGTTCCTTGTCTTTGAAGCGCAGAACTAGAACGGCTGAGTAGAGGAGCATCGGAAAAAACAGAAGCTTCATATGCTCCCATATCGACTCGTTGACTGGCGTAAAAAGACCAACGATCGGATTTTCTCCGCTCCAGTCATATAGAAAATGTGCGAGCGTTCCTGTGACCAGAACAAAGAACACCCCGATGATCATACTGGTTTTTAGCGTTTTCATGACGACCGCCTCCAAAGAAAGTATACGTCGTATAAAAAGAATTATGTGCCGCTTATGGGTGCGGCGCGGATGATCTGATAAAGTATTTGAAAACTACAACAATCGAAACACCATATCTGGTTCGGGAACCGGATGAAGTCACTCTGACCTTTGAACAGGAAGTATCTTTTATCAATCATTTATCAATCATTGTTTGGATTCAGATAAATCGCTGATGCTGATTGCAACCTTAAATGAAAGACATATTGGAAATTGTTCTCTAAATCCGATCGGCAGCTATAGAAAGGGGGATGATAGAAGAACTCATGAGACTTGCACAAAACCGTGACGAAGATGCTTTGAAGCCTATCAAGGTTTTTCTTGACAAGCCGCATTTCCTTGTGATATGTTTAGACCAATGATATAAAACAATATAGAATAGAAAGGTGGCTTACGTGTGTATATTTCTATTTGCGTTATTCGCATCCGCATTCAGGGGCGATAAAAAAGCAGATTAGCGGTATCCCGTGGAATGGGATTTTTTTGCGTGCAGATAGAAATCAGGTAGGTTTGCCAGAAGACGGCATAACGAGGGTTTTGTGCGGTCATTTTTGCTTATGCCATAAAAGCTGTCGTTTCACGATTTGATGATCGTGAAAGCGACCGTTTCCGGATTCGTTTTTATGGCGGTATCGTGTGCATGGTTAGCAGAGAAATTTCATTTTGGGAAGTTCTCTGCTTTTTTATTGCCTTTTTGTAGAAAAACGGGCGGTTTGTCCTATAAACTGCCGGGACAGTGCAGAAAGGAGAGCAGCGATGCAAAAAAAGCAGGGATATGCGTCTGGAAAAAATCAGACATGCAGAAATATACAACGGTTGAGTGGTGCGAAAGGCAGCGGAAATACGGGTAAACAGGGCAGCAGAAGTACAGGGAAACAGGACAACAGAAATACGGTTAAGCAGGACAGCAGAAATAAAGGGAAACAAGGCGGAAAAAATGCAAGGAAACAGGGCAGCAGGAATACGGATAAACGGGGCAACAGAGATATAAATAGGCATGGCGTGAAAGGTAAGCGGGATATTGCTGCGCAGATATCGGCCTCCCAGAATTTTATTACAAAGGGAAGCCTTATCCACAGGATTATCCGTTTGAGCGGGATCGGAAAGGGAGATACCGTCTTTGAGATCGGAACCGGAAAAGGACATTTGACCGAAACATTATGCAGACAAGCAGGTTATGTGCATTCTATCGAAATAGACCCAGAGCTGTGCGACACAGCCCGGGAGCGTCTGCAAAAATGTAAAAATCTTCAGCTTATCTGTGGAGATTTTTTGCAGTATAAACTGCCTGCCCAGGGGGACTATCTGGTATTTGCCAATATCCCTTACTGTATTACCACGCAGATAGTTGAGAAATTAACCGGACAAGTCAATCCTCCGAGGCATATATGGCTAATCATGGAAAAAGGAGCCGCGAAACGGTTTATGGGTGTGCCGCAGGAAACAGAAAAGTCCTTACAGATGAAAGTTTACTGGGATTCGGAAATCCGCTATTTTTTCCGCAGGGATGATTTTCATCCCATGCCGTCGGTGGATTCTGTTCTCGTTCATTTTTCGCTGAAAAAAGAACCTGAACTGAACCCGGACGAGTATCAGGCTTTTTGCCGGTTTGTAAAAGAGGGCAGGAAGCGGGGCGTCTGCGGAAAAGGCGGACTTCTTACGAACAGGCAGGCACAGGCGGCATTAAAACGTGCGGGACTGCCGCATGCCCATGAAGACGGCGTGACGCTGTATATCCAGTGGCTCTGCCTTTTTCGATGCTGGCAGACCGGGCAGAAACAGAAGCGCTGACGATATCATCGTTTTTTTGATATACGTTGTCAAAGGGCGTTTCGCAATTGTTAACATGAAATATATAAAAGGTCAGGAGAATTTGGTATATCAGGAGAGGGGATGACGGGCGGAATACGAAAAAAGCCGAAAGTGCTTTCTTTCTTTCAGGAAAGAGATTATAATGGGAGCAACCGGGAGTTTCGGGCAAGGGGGTACATATGGTAAAGAGAAAGCAAAAAGCATCAGGGATGGGGCGCACTATAAAGAAACTGTCTTTTCACAGTATTATCACAAAGATGATCGCGGCGTTCCTTGTACTGATCGTTATGATCGGGATATTGGGCGGGGTATCTTATCTGGTGGCGAAGCGTACAGTCACAAATGAGGTAAAGACTTCGCTTGTTGATACGATTTCGGCAAAGGGAAGTTATCTGGAGCTCGGTTTACAACAGGTAGAGGACCGGATGCTCGAACTGATGACATTAGATGAAACGGTGGCCTATTACCTGAACCCGAATCTTGACCTAAATGCGCTGACCGAGGAACAGAGGGAAGCGAAAGGGATCGTACAGTCCCGTATACAAAGCTTACAGACAATATCGGATTTTATTTATCATGCGTATCTGATCAGTGACCATGCGACCGGTTTGACGACGACGCCTGCGGATATCAGCATTGATTTTTATACAACGTTTGCGGAGGCAGCGGATGGCGCGGCGATCGCGGAGGCTTCGGGGAACTATGGCTATATGGGAGCGCATCCGACGCTGGAGGCGCGTGTATTAGAGAAACTGGAGACATTTGACAGTTCAGATTATGCGATTAGTCTGTGGCGTAAGATCAACATCCGGGGGAATCTTGTTCTGATCGTGGATATTGACAGAAGCGTAGTTTACGATGCACTGTCCGAACTGGATAATGGCGTGGGAAGCTACACGGCGTTTATTGCGCCTGACGGAAATGAGACAGTTTACTGCGGTACGGATAACGGAAAAGCGGTATCTTCTGCAGAACCGCCGGTATTCAGTGAGCTTGGCGTGTATCGGAATGCAATGAATGCGGAAGCTCCGGAGGGATACAGTGAGGTAAGATGGCGTGGAAGGCAGTATGTGTTTGCCTATTCACGCATTGGCGAAACAGGCGCGATGCTTGCAACACTGACACCGACAAGCAATTTTTTAGGAGCCGTGAAGACGATTCAGCTTGTTACGTTTGTGATCGTGATCGTGGCGCTTGCAGCGGCAGTCGTGATGTGCTTCCTGTTATCCAGGACATTGAGTACCGGCGTGGCAAATATCACAGAACCGCTTGGGCGTGCCGCGCAGGGAGATTTTACGGTTAGTCTGCGCGCAAATCGCAAAGATGAGTTTGGGCAGATCGCGTTAAGCATTGAGGAAATGATCGCGAGCATCAGAAGACTGATCGCAGGCGTGAAGAATGTGATGGAGACGGTGACCGATGCGTCGGGGCTGGTAGGTGATAATACGGACCGGCTCATCTCATCAAGCGATGAGATTTCCATAGCGATCGGTGAGATTGAGCATGGTGTGACGGAACAGGCACAGGATTCACAGAACTGTGTGGAACATATTCACAGATTATCAGATCAGATCCGTACGGTATATGAGTATACGGATGAGATCACCCGCGTTTCTGAAGATGCAAATCGTACGATCACCGATGGGATGAAAGTCATTGATGAGTTAAGCTTGAAATCCAAAGCGACTGAGGATATTACAGGTGCGATCCATAAGGATATTATGTCGCTGAGCGAGCAGACAAGGTCGATTGGCGATTTTGCGAACATCATCAATGATATCGCGTCCCAGACGAATCTGCTTTCGCTGAACGCTTCCATTGAGGCGGCTCGTGCGGGTGATGCAGGGAGAGGATTCTCCGTTGTTGCAGAAGAGATCCGCAAGCTTGCCGATCAATCTTTAGAGGCGGCAAAGCAGATCGGGGAGATTGTAGAAGGCATTCAGAGGCAGACCGGCGACACGGTGGAGAGTGTGAACAAAGCGAATGAAATTGTGGCTTCACAGAATGATTCCCTGAATCATACACTGGATGCGTTTCATAATGTGAATGAGCGCGTCGGCATGATGGTTGGTAATCTCTCTAAAATTACCGAAGGTATGGAGCTGATCGAGAATACGAAAAAAGAAGCAGTCAATGTGGTCATGAATATTTCGGCCGTATCCGAGCAGACAAGCGCTAATTCACAACAGGTGGAGGGCAATGCAAGACGTCAGAAAGATGCGGTGGAGGAACTTCAAAAGACAGTGCAGCTGTTGCAGACGGGTGCCGAGCAGCTTGATGAGGCGATCAGCCACTTGCGGGTTGAGTAAAAATAGAAACTGGTATTTAGCAGACAAAATGGCGGGGCAGCAAAAGCGCGGGGGCAATCATGCACTCGCGCTTTTTGGGCAGGGGTCGATCAGCTCATAGACGGAGTGGCGTTTTGAAGTGTTTTAAGATGCTTCAATTCTGCCTCAAAATGCGCAAAGCGCGATGATGATACTCTCTATGACCAGACGGATGATATGATGTGAAATATGTATATGGTTTTGACGCATTCCGTTGATGAGCGCACCAATAGAGATCGCTGCCATTCCTGTAATACCGACGATTAAAAGAACAGCAGCATGACGGCTCATAAATACATTCAAGGAACCGTATGCCAGGATCAATAAACTTCCGCACAAAATAAAAGCAGATGCAATGTTTTTTCTGCGTCCTTTGCATACTGCCAGAATCATGACGCAGGCATACAAAACTGTCAGGACCATTCCTAAGATTTTCATTTCCGTAATTCCTCCCATGATTTTTAATCGTTCATCTTAGCAGATATCATTCAGGTGAAGGGCGCTACGGCGGGTTTTCCTTTTGGTATTCCAGGATATCGCCGGGCTGGCAGTTAAGCGCTTCGCAGATTGCTTCCAAAGTGGAAAAGCGGACGGCACTGATCTTTCCGGTTTTCATTTTAGATAGGTTCACATTCGCAACGCCCACTTTTTCTGATAATTCTTTCAGCGACATTTTCCTGTCCGCCATTACTCTGTCTAACCGCATAATAATAGGCATTCTGTCACCTCACAAAGTTTCATCTGACGCCTGCTGCAGATCGCAGCCATAACCAAAGATGAAAGAAATACAATAAATGACCAGACCGCTGATCAGACCGACGGCGTTGATGTGCCATGATAGTTCACCAATGGTATAATAATCTACCAACGCGTCGCTATAGCTTCCGATCAGGCTTATGATGATCGTAATACTTGCAATAAACTTGATCCGTACCGTGTTCTTATGAATAAATGGAGTGTATCCGCTTTGCAGATCTTGAAAAATACCATGAACGATCAATACGGCAAGCAGGATCAGCAATGTGTCAAGAAGCATGAACAGAAACATGATGAGCAGTGACTGTGGCGCAATTTCTAATATGGATCCGTTGTTTGCGGTAACGCGGAATGCGGCAAGAAACGAAGATTTGGTATGTTCGGAAGAAAAAAGTAAAATACCGATCGCCATAAGCGCTAATAGTGCGGTCACAGTCAAAACAACAATTCCGATTTTGAGAAGAACTGCGATAAAGCGGCTTGTGCTTTTGATTTTTAGCTGGTATGGAGACATAGTTTTCCTTTCCCTGACACCCTGTCTTGACAGATCATGTTTCGTTATGATCGGACAGTCTGTGTCAGTGTTTTCATTTACTGATACTGAAAGCCCCGAATTGTGATCTGGGACTCCATATCCGGAATCATATCATGCGAATCTGCCGTTGTCAATCAAAATTAACGTTTATCATTAAAATATTTATGATAAATGAGTAGCGTGGGAGGGGAAGGATGACGGGGAAAACGGATTAAGAGGGAAGAGAAATCCGAAAGCGAACGGAAAGTCATAAAAATGAAAAAGGCAAAGAACCGGAACATGATGCGGCTGGCTGCGGATGGGTGTCTTGAAACAGACATTGGTACTTTAATGCAGGAAATGGTCTTTTTGTGCTACATCGTTACAGAAACGGGCTTAAACAGCCGATATAACTGATAAGAATCAGATACGTTAGAGATACGTTAGGGAAGGGGACAAGAAAGATGGCTGTCGGTAAAATGGATAATGAGAACGCGGCACAGACACGGAAGTTCCCTTTTGTCGAGGGGAGTGCAGTCGTCACGGCGCAGTCGCTGATTTATGTGGAAACCGACCGCCACAGGAATCTGTTTCATATGACGGACCGGATATACAGCATTTACCGGAAGCTTGATGAAATTGAGGGTCAACTGGAAGGACTTGATTTTGTCAGGGTGCATCGGAGTTTTTTGGTCAATATGCGTTATATACGGCGGATCAGCAGTTATGTCTGTTACCTGAAAACCGGAGAACAGATATCCGTCCCGAAACCGAGGTATCCTCAGGTTAAAAAGCAGTATGAACAATTTTTGATGCAGGATACGGAAAAAGTATAGTATAGCAGGTTTTTAGAACGGAGAGTCAGGATGCATGCGGGGTGCGGCAGTTTGACGAAAGTCTTAGGAGGATGATGATCAGAATGATGCTTGATGCGATGCAGGATCGGATACAATACCGCGGGATATGGGCGGGTAAAAAAAGAACGGCGGACAAAGCAGGGACAGATCCCGGGCGGACGGATGGGACGGCAGGCGGCGCAGGATTTTCGGACTCATTGGCGCAGGCGGCAGGAGGAAAACGCGCAGACGCTATGGGAGACCCGCAGGCGGAGGCAGCCGCAATGGAAGTGGATACGCGTTCGCTTCGGGAGAAAATGCAGGATATTATCGACAAGCTGAATGAGAAGGTTCGAAAAGGCGAGACCTCTCCAAGCTTTCAGATCGGCGCACAGTCCTTTACAATCGAGGAATGGGACAGGATGATCGAGCGGATCGACGCCGCTCAGGAGGAAGCGCGGGAACAGCAGCGGGCAAGGCGGGGAGAACGCTTAAAAGAGGAAGCGCAGAAGGGCGTGGCACAGGCAGATTTTATGGATAACCGCTATGCAGAGAAAGGCGTGATCCGAAAGGACGATGATACGCTGACGATCGAGGAACAGCTGGAGCGTATTTTGCTGGATATGGATGATCCCGACGAACGGGTTAAGACAGCGGAGGATGAGGAAGATGCGCGCGGCAGGGAACATGCAGGCGATGCCGCTGAGTCGGTACCGGCAGTTTAACAGTCATATAAAACATTTTTTGGTGTCACGGGAACGGAAAATCCTGTGACACCTTTTTGCATCATGGTCATAAATGTGTTATGATAAAAATGTTTATCGTTGCGTAAGACAGAAATATTCGGCAGCGGGAGGTCTGTGATGAAGAAAAAATGGTGGCTTGGGCTGATTCCGGCGGGGGCAGTCCTGTTTGGCGGATACCGGCATATGAGAAACCGGCACCACACGCTGATGAGTGATGCGGGTGAGCAGGCGTCTATACAAATGAAAAAAGGAAAGGCTGCGGCTTGGAAAGAGTATCCGAGACCGCAGATGAGGCGGCAGGACTGGGTGAGCTTAAACGGAGCGTGGGAATGTAACGGTCAGACAGTCATGGTGCCGTTCCCGCCGCAGTCCGTGCTGTCAGGGTATCGCGGTCATGTCGCTGCAAAGCTGATATACCGGCGTTCGTTTGTTCTGCCGAAGCAGTTTGAAGGAAAGCGCATTCTACTTCATTTCGGTGCGGTTGACCAGACTGCCGAAGTGTATGTGAACGGGCAGTATCTCGCGAAGCATGAAGGCGGTTATCTGGCGTGGACAGTCGATGCGACGGAGGCGGTTTTACATGATAAGGAGAATGAACTCAGCGTCATTGCGATCGATACGCTTTCCCACGATTATCCATACGGAAAACAGCGTAAAAAGCGCGGCGGCATGTGGTATACGCCGGTCAGCGGAATCTGGCAGGGCGTTTGGATGGAGGCAGTGCCGGACCGTTATATCCGTTCCGTGCAGATCACACCTGACTTAAAGGGAATTGATCTGAAGTTGGATCTTGCGGTGCATGATGGCATTGGAAAGCCGGATACGGCGATATGTGCCGGCATCGGAAAGCCGGATGCAGGGGGGCATGACAGCAATCGTAAAGGGGATACGGCGGCACATGACGGTGATGCGGACCGCCCGGTTACGGTGACTGTGCGCGTGACGCTTTCGAACGGGATGATGCGCGTATATCAGGAGTGCATGGATGAACGGACGCTTGCGCAAAAAGGGATGCGTATTGAACTTGCGGGGACGCCATGCGCGGACGGACACGCATACAGGCCCCGGTTGTGGAGTCCTGATTTCCCATATTTATATTCGATGAGCGTGAGTGTGGGAGAGGATACGGTAGAAAGCTATTTTGCATTGCGTACGGTCGAAATTCGTGAGATTCAGGGAGTACGGCGGGTCTGTCTGAACGGTGAACCTGTTTTCCTGCACGGGGTATTAGATCAGGGGTATTATCCGGAGGGCATTTATCTGCCGGGTGAGGAACGTGAATATGAGCGGGATATTCTGCGTATGAAGGAGCTTGGCATAAATATGCTGCGCAAGCATATTAAAGTGGAGCCGGAATGCTTTTATTATTATTGCGACGTTCATGGAATGCTTGTGATGCAGGATATGGTCAACAGCGGGAACTATTCATTTGTCAGGGACACGGCGCTGCCGATGCTCGGCATGGTAAAAGCGGACGACCGGAAGCGGGGCGGCAGCACGCGGCGGAAACAAATCTTTGAGCAGCATATGAAAGATACGATCAGACAGCTTTATAGTCATCCGTGCATCATTGCTTATACGATTTTTAATGAGGGATGGGGACAGTTTGAAAGTGACCGTATGTATGAGACTGCGCGCAGTCTGGATGACACGAGGCTCTATGATTCGACGTCCGGCTGGTTTCGGCAGACGAAGAGTGATTTTGAGAGCCGGCACATTTATTTTAAGACAATGAAACTTCCGAAAACGGAGCGTCCGCTGATCGTATCCGAGTGCGGGGGGTATGCGTACACGCTGTCGGAACACCGTTACAGCCGTATCGGACATTATGGCTATGGAGAGTGCCAGAGCCGGGAAGAACTGACAAAGCGTATCGTCGGCATGTATGAAAAAATGATCTTCCCGGCGATCGCGGACGGCACATGCGGCTGCGTCTATACACAGCTTTCCGATGTCGAGGATGAGACAAACGGATTCTATACTTATGATCGCAAGATCTGCAAGGTCGATACGGAACAGGTGCGGGAAATCGCCGTGAGGCTGAAAGAGGCGCTTGGGCAGTCTGTACCAAAATAAATATCAGGTACCTTTATACTTTCATTTTTTCGGGAGATTGTATGCGTATTCAACAGGAACTTTCGAAAATTGAATTTGAGATGCGCGAACATGCACGCAGCCATTTGCCTGTGGAACAGGAAATGCAGTTTTATGAATGTATAAAGCGGGGCGACCTAGAGGGTGCACGCGCCCTTGCGCTGCCCTTAGGAGGAGAAGGATTTGGTGTATTGTCGGGAGACAGACTGAGAAACCTGAAGTATCATCTGGTCATCACCGTGGCGTTTATTACACGCTTTTGTGTCGAGGGCGGTATGGAACGCGAGACAGCATATAATCTGTCGGATCTTTATATCAGGGCGGTTGACCATGCGGAATCTGCCGGGGAGATCAATCAGATCCACGCGGAGCTTATCGCGGATTTTACAGAGCGCATGAGAGCGGTCGATAAGCGATCGGGTTTCTGCTATCAGGTTACGAAGAGCATGGAGTATATTTACGATCATCTGCATGAAAAGATCACCGTTAGCAGGATTGCCGCCCAATTGGGGTTGTCAGTGCCTTATCTGTCAAAGCTGTTCAGCGCGGAGACTGGGATGACGCTGAATCGTTATATTTTGAAAAAGAGGATTGATGCTGCCTGTCAGATGTTAAAATATTCGGATTATGAAGCCGCTGAGATCAGCAGTTTTTTAGCATTTGCTTCCCATAGCTACTTTATACAGAAGTTCCGTCAGGAAACGGGGCTTACGCCGAAACAATACCGTGCGAAGTATCACTGTTCTTCTGTGGGAATCGATAAAGAGGATGATACAAAAAGCAGGTAAAAAACGGATTGGAAAAAATACATAGAAAATCAGATTAAATAAACGATATTTTATTCTGTTTTTTGATATATTTTCTTTTCGGGAACTGTTATAAAGGAGATTAGAAACCCAAAAATAAGTCGCAGCATGGAGGCTAACTATGAAAAAATTTACCGGATATCAGCATGGCGTAAATCTTGGAGGCTGGCTGTCACAGTCGGATTATACAAAGCAGCATCTTGAGAATTTTATTCGTGAGGAGGATATAGAAAGGATCGCTTCATGGGGATTAGACCATGTGCGTCTGCCGTTTGATTATGACGTGGTGCTTGGTGAGGACGGTTTTGTCAAGACGGATGCGTTCAGATACCTTGACCGCTGTGCAGAGTGGTGCGAAAGGCATGGACTGAACCTGATCCTTGATCTGCATAAAACGCCTGGATTTTCTTTTGATAAGGGTGAGCAGGAGAATGGATTTTTTGAGGAAGAGCGTTATCAGGATATTTTCGTGGCAATGTGGTGTGAGATCGCAAAGCATTATGCAGGCAAAGCGGATCATGTAGCATTTGAACTGCTTAACGAGATTACAGATAAGAAATATGCGGTGCTCTGGAACAGGATCGCCGCGAGGACGATCCGCGAACTCCGCCGTCTGGCGCCCGATAATCCGGTGTTGATCGGGGGCATTTACAACAACAGCATTTTTGGACTGACACTGCTTGATAAGCCGTACGATGATCATATCGTATTCAATTTCCACTATTATGAGCCGCTTGTGTTTACACATCAAAAGGCGCCGTGGGTGGAACACATGAGCCCCGACTGTGAAGTGGATTATCCGGATTTGAAAGAAGTCTATCGCCGCAAAACAGCTGAAAATATTGGAACGGATCAGGCGGAAGCGTTTATGGATTTCGAAGGAACACAGATCGATGTGTCCTATATGGAGCGGGAGATGCGCGCAGCCGTTGAGGTGGCAGAAAAACTGGATGTCCCGGTTTATTGCGGGGAATATGGTGTGATCGACCGTGTTCCCGACGACAAACTCCTGCGCTGGTATGCGGATGTTTCCGCCACATTTAACAAGTTTGGAATCGGAAGAGCGGCATGGACCTATCGGGAAAAAGATTTTGGGATCACCGATCCGTGCAGAGAGAAGATTATCGAACAGATCATAAAATATCTTTGACGGGAATGTTCCAAAAAGGAAAGAGACCTCCGCTGATGCGGGGGTCTCTTTCTTATAGCGGATTCTTTGAAAGATTTTCGCTTCAGCGAAAGTCTTTTTTAGACTGCTTCATGGAATGTTCTGCTGATGACGTCTGCCTGCTGTTCCGGCGTAAGTTTAATGAAGTTAACTGCATAGCCGGACACACGGATCGTAAGCTGCGGATAATTCTCAGGATGCTTCTGCGCATCAAGCAGCGTATCCCTGTTCAAAACATTGACATTTAAGTGATGTCCGCCCTTTGTTGCATAACCGTCCAATAAATTTACAAGATTGTCTACCTGAGCCATATTTTCCTGCATAGTGATATCCTCCTTAAAAATAAAATAGTAATCATTATTGTTATTATTATCATATCACATATTTTTATGATGTCCATATAAAAGAAACAAAAACATTGTATTTTTTTGCATACAAGATCAAGCTGTCATATTTTATATGCCGGTTCATATACTTTGGTGTGAGGGTTGTACCTCTTCGATATAGGAGGCTTGTCATGGATTTGGAACAGGAGTTTTTAGGGCTGTTTCCTGATACGATGCGCCATGGCTTTCGGAATGTGGCGGCAAAATTAAAACAGATTCAGGAGATTCGTCTGCGTGTAGGAAGACCGGTCATCATTTATGCACACGGAAGAGAATATTTTTTATCTGAAGACGGTGAGCTTCTCTATGAAGCGGGGCGGGCGCTGTGTCCGGACAAATTCTACATGGACAGGCTGTTTGCACATTTATGCGGCTATTCTGTGTATGCTTATGAGGATGAGATCAGGCAGGGTTTTTTGACCGTTGTGGGAGGGCATCGCATCGGACTTGGCGGAGAAGTTGTCTGCAAAGAGCATGAGCCGGTCTCCATGAAGAACGTCAATGCCATGAATATCCGTATCGCGCATCAGATCAAGGGAGCGGCATACGGTGTCATGCCGCAGTTATTTGAGGGAGAAGAATTCTTGAACACGTTGATCATTTCACCACCGGGCAGTGGAAAGACAACGCTTCTGCGTGACCTGATACGCTGTCTTTCAGACGGGTGCTGCGGGCATTCGGGCATGACGGTCGGTGTTGTGGATGAGCGCAGCGAGATTGGCGGGAGCTGCCTTGGCGTCCTTCAAAATGATCTTGGCATGCGGACCGATCTGCTGGATGCCTGCCCGAAGGCGGAGGGAATGTTTTTGCTGTTGCGGAGCATGAATCCGCGCGTGATCGCGGTGGACGAGATCGGCGGAAAAGAGGATGCGGAGGCGATTGCCCAGGCAAGTCGCTGCGGCTGCAAGATCGTAGCGACGGTACATGGCAATGACGTGAAGCAGCTTACAGAACGTAAGTACATAGGAACACTGTTGGAAGACCGGTTATTTGAACGCTATGTCCTCCTTCAGGGAAGCAAGAGGCCGGGAGTGATCGGTCAGGTGCTCGATAAGATGTTTGCACCGCTTACATCTGACAGCACGGCAGGAGGAGTCGGCGGATGAAATGGATCGGGGCAATCATGCTGACGCTTGGAACGACGGGACTTGGTCTTTTTTATAAGAGGGCAGGCTATGAGAGAATCCGGGAACTGGAACGTTTCATTTGGTTTTTTTATTATCTGGAGAGTGAGATTACCTATCATAAGGCGGAGCTTGAGCAAATATGCAGGCGGGGCGGCGATCGTCAGAAAGGTGCGGCAGGGAAACTGCTGTCGGCGGTCGCGAACCGTATGTCAGGCGGAGAAGGCGCTGTATTTGAGCGGATATGGCGCGAAGAAAGCGAGGCACTTTTGGGGAAATATCCATTGAAAGAAGAAGACATTGCGGTCATACGGGAATTTGCCGCACAGGAATTTGCGGACAGCCGCATGCAGCTCATTCAGGCGGCATTCTGCAGGGAGAAGCTGGAGGAAAAAAGAAAGAGTTTGTCGGAGGATGCAGCTTCGAAAAGCAGGATGTATGTGTGCATGGGCGTGATGGGCGGACTTGTACTCAGTATTGTTTTACTATGACAGGCACGGGAACGGGGACGGTAAGGGAAGCGTATGGAGATCAGTATCATATTTAAGATTGCGGCAGTCGGAATACTTGTGACTATTTTAGGTCAGGTACTTAAACACAGCGGACGGGATGAACACGCTTTTTTAGTTGGACTGGCGGGGCTTATTCTGGTGCTGACCTGGATCGTTCCTTATATTTACGAGCTGTTCCAGACCGTCCAGAAATTGTTTGCAATGTAATTTTGACATTCGGACACTGTCTGTGGAGAGGTAGATTGAAAAATTAAAGATTTTCAATTTTCTATTTAAGCAGTATCGCAAGCTTTGCTTGCGATATGCATGGGGATTAACATGGATATTGCAAAAATTGTTCTTCTTTCACTTGCGGGAATTTTTCTTGGCGTACAGCTCAAGGGCAGCAGACAGGAATTTTCATTTTATATCGGGATCGTCTTAAGCATGATCATTTTTGGCGCGGGCATGGATAAGCTTGGCGCGGTACTTACGGAATTCTCACAGATCAGAGGCTTTATGGGAGAACAGAACCGGTATTTCAGCATTCTGCTAAAAGTGATCGGTATTACCTATTTATGTGAATTTGCCTGCTCTGTCTGTAAGGATGCCGGATATTCATCGGTAGCCGGGCAGATTGAGATTTTCGGGAAATTGACTGTATTATTGGCGGGTATGCCGGTCATTCTTGCAGTCATTCAGACGATACAGGAATTTGGACTGTGATGGCGTGTCTGTGAAAAATACGCCGCGACATGGGGGAGTAGAATGGATATGACAGTCGATTTTACGGACAGCCTTGGGCTGCAGGAATTGTCCGACCGGATAGGAAGCATCTTTTCGGATGCGGATATTTCCTTTTTTGATTTGGTTATGAATGCGCTGAAAGGAGAAAACGGTCTGAGCCTGAAATGGATATGGGATAGTATACGTCAGGCGTTTGCCGCGGAAGCTGCGGAGTATAAACTGATTTTTGCCAGTATCCTGATCCTTGGAATTTTTTCGGCAGTTTTCGCACAGTTCGGGCAGCTTTTTGAAAGCCGGCAGGTTGCAGACATCAGTTACGACATTGTGTTTTTGCTGATGGCAATGCTTCTCCTGAAGATCATGCAGCAGGGGATGGACATTACGCGGGAGAGCCTGGTCGCGATCGCTGATTTTTCCAAATTGTTAGTGCCGACCTATTGCCTTTCTGTCGGGTTTGCAGCCGGACATGCAACGGCGATCGCTTTTTATGAATTGGCGCTGATCGTGATCTATCTGGTCGAGAACCTGCTGTTGATAGCTGTTGTACCGATGATCTATGTGTATACATTACTTTCTGTTATGGGAGGGATCAGCTCGGATACAAGAATGGAAGGGATTCTTTCGTTTACCAAAAAAGGAATCGGATTTGTGCTCAAATGCTGCGTGACAGTCATTTCCGGAATCGGTCTGCTGCAGGGAATGATCACGCCGGTCATTGACAGTGTCAGCACAGGCGCGCTGCAAAAACTGGTTTCCGTGATACCGGGCATTGGCGGCTTCGTGGATACTGCGTCAGATGTCGTGTACGGCTCTGCGATCCTTGTAAAAAACGCGGTCGGTGTCGCGGGGATCCTGATCCTGCTTTTCCTGTGTGCAATGCCTTTGTTCAAGCTGTTTCTGCTTGCGCTTTCGCTGAAAGCGGCGGCTGCGATCTCCGGCGTTGTTGCGGATGTGCGCATGAGCCGGTGCGTGGAACAGGTGTCCGAGGGAAGTGTGCTGCTGTTAAAGACAATGACTTGTGCGATGGGACTATTTATTGTGACGATCGCAGTCATTGCCGTGACGACGAACAGGGGTTTTTAAGGGGGAACGATATGCTGGATGTGATTCGCGCGGCAGGCGTATTTATGATCATTGCGCAGACGATGTATCATTTTGTCAGCGGGAGCAAATATGCCCGCTATGTGCGGCTGCTCATACGGATCATGACACTTGCGGTTTTGATCGTACCGCTGCTTGATCTGATCAAAAACGGCACGAATGAAGATTTTAGCGCGCGGCTTGAGCAATTTGAATATGAGTATGAAACGATTTTGCAGGAGACCGGATATACGGAAAACGGGATCGTGGAGGAGCAGATCGCGCGCGCAACTGCCGATGAGATAAAAACGGCGCTGGATCCCGTGCTGGCTCCATACGGTTATGAGACCGCAGGGGTCTATGCCAAAGAAAACGGATTGTTGTTTACGCTCTGTCCGTTGGAAAAACGGGAGGAGGAAATCGGTGTACGGCCTGTCAGGGAGGTTAAGGTGCAGATCGGTGAAGGAGCGGGGGCTGCGGGAGGAAAATCTTATGGGGGCACGGGGGATGGGATGATACCATATGGAACGGCGGGGGCGGACGCGCCGGATGTCCGGGAACTTAGCAGTGTGATCGCGGCATTCCTCAGGATGGAATGCTCTCAGGTGGAGGTGAGGATTCTTGCATAATATGCCGGAAAAAATTAGGACGCTGCTGAAGGGTCAGAAATTTGGAAAAGACAGCCTGATCATTTTGATCCTGGCAGGGCTTTTGCTGCTTGTGATCGCCTGGCCGACGAAATCTGCCGATACAAAAAAAGAAGATGAGACAGTAAAGTACGAACAATTGGACAGGGATTTCGCTATGATGGACACATCTTCAGACAGGAATCAGGATACGGACTATGAAGCGCAGCTTGAGGAACGTCTGGAGAAACTGCTCCGCGAGATGGACGGTGTCGGCGCGGTGCGGGTGATGATCACTTTTTCCGCTTCAGGGGAGGAGATCACCTTGAAGGATGTGGTCAGGTCAGACACGGATACGACGGAGGCGGACAGCGGAGGCGGAACGCGGATCATCAACGAAAGTGCCATGGAGGAAGAGACAGTCTATATTACGGATGCAGACGGGCGGCGTACGCCGTTCATTGTAAGGACGACAAAGCCGGAGGTCATTGGAGTGGCGGTCATTGCCGAGGGCGGCGGAAATCCGACTGTACAGAAAAATATAACTGCGGTCATTCAGTCATTATTCAGAATCGATGCGAATAGAATTATTGTAACCAAAATGAAAGCATAGCAAAAGGGGGAGGAAATTGAAAAAGATACTTAGACGTAATCAAGTTATGATCACGGCATTGGCAATGATGATCGTCATTGCAGGATATCTTCATTTTGCGGGAAGTCAGGTGGACTCTGATGATCTGATCAGCAATGATGCCCAGACGCAGGAAGCTTCTTCTGTCAGCGTTGACGGTTTTGTTGAGTATGATGCTGATACGATGGAGGAATTGTCAGCATCGGATCTGGCCGATATTTCGGATGAAGATATCGAGACTGCTGCAAACGGGGATGTAACCGACATAGAGAGCCTCGATACTGATTATGCCGCGGCGGAGGATGGTTATCTGAGCGAGCTGGGAGAGGTTTCTACGGCAGGTCTTGATGAGGAACAGGCTGAAATGTTTCCGGAGGACATGACAGTTGATGAAATTCCGGGAGAAGCGGTCTACACATCCACGACAGCGGTTACTTCCCTGTCAGCCGCACGTCTGCAGAAAGAGCAGACACGTGCGCGCAACAAAGAGATCATGCTGGAGATCATCAATAATGTCAATATCGGCGACGATCAGAAGCAGGCGGCCATTGACAGCATGATCGAGGCGGCAGATATTGCGGAGAGGGAGTCAGCGGCGGAGATCCTGCTAGAAGCAAAAGGCTATCAGGAGGCCGTTGTGAGCATCACAGGCGAGCAGGTGGATGTTCTTGTGTACGGCACGATGCTGACGGAGGCGCAGTGTGCACAGATCGAAGATATCGTAAAGAGAAAGACAGGAATTGATGCTGCCAACATCATCATTACGCCGGTTGCACTTTCACAATAGCCAAAGTACGGAGAGTATGGTATAATGTCGTTAGACATTATACCGCGCCGAGCGAAGCGAGTGTGCATCGCGAAGCGTAAGCATGTGCGGGGCACATGGTATACTATTATTATACTTCTTGGAATAACGAACATAAGGCGGGCATGCATATGAAAAGAGTATTTTTGATTGTACTGGACAGCTTTGGAATCGGGGAAATGGAGGATGCGGCGCAGTTCGGAGACGCAGGAACGAATACCCTGCGCTCCGTATCCTCCAGTTCTTTTTTTTGCCTACCCAACTTAAAGCGTCTGGGATTGTTTGATATCGACGGTGTGGATTTCCTGGAAGGAACAGGTGCTCCAAAGGCACGGATCGCCAGAATGAAGGAGCGGTCGAAGGGAAAGGATACAACGATCGGACATTGGGAGATTGCAGGAATCTGGTCGATGGATCCGCTTCCTACTTATCCGAATGGATTCCCGGAGGAAGTTCTTGCCGGGTTTTCAAGGTGTACGGGCAGGGGCGTGCTCTGCAATCGTCCCTATTCAGGTACGGAGGTGATACGGGCATACGGGGACGAGCATGTCAGAACAGGCGATCTGATCGTATATACGTCGGCTGACAGCGTATTTCAGATCGCTGCGCATGAAAGTGTCGTACCAGTGGAACAGCTCTATGAATATTGCCGCATTGCACGGGCAATTCTTAAGGGAAAGCATGGCGTCGGCAGAGTGATTGCCCGTCCGTTTACCGGAGAGAGCGGACATTATGAACGTACGCCGCGCAGACATGATTTTTCGCTGGAGCCCCCGGAAAAAACGATGCTCGACCGGCTGACTGAACATGGCAGGGACGTGATCGCCGTGGGAAAGATCTGGGATATTTTTGCGGGACGCGGCATGACGGAGCATGTGTATACGACAGGGAACGCGGACGGCATGGAGCGGGCGCTGTCTTATCTTGCGCGTGATTTTGAAGGATTATGCTTTATCAATCTGGTTGATTATGATATGCTCTACGGGCACCGGAACGATATCGACGGCTATGCGAAAGCGCTGGCGGAGTTTGACCGGTGGCTGCCGGCATTTCTTGCCGGATTAAAAGAGGATGACGTGCTGATGATCACTGCGGATCATGGCTGCGATCCGGGCTATACGGTTTCCACGGATCATTCAAGGGAGCACACGCCATTTTTAATGACGGGGAAAACGATTACTCCGGCGAATCTGGGTACGCGGGAGAGCTTTGCGGACATTGCAGCGACAGTGCTCGATTATCTGAACGTTCCGAATGACGGGCATGGTACATCCATGCTGTAAAAGGTAAAAAACTTCAAAGGAGTATGATGAGTAACATGGCAGACTATACGAAAGAAATCAATAAAAGAAGGACCTTTGCGATCATTTCCCACCCGGATGCAGGAAAAACCACGTTGACAGAGAAGTTTCTGCTCTACGGCGGAGCAATCAATCTGGCGGGAAGTGTCAAAGGAAAAGCGACAGCGCGGCATGCGGTATCGGATTGGATGGAAATCGAAAAAGAACGTGGTATTTCCGTTACTTCCTCCGTGCTCCAGTTTGAGCACGGAGGCTGCTGTGTCAATATTCTGGATACGCCGGGACATCAGGATTTCTCAGAAGATACCTATCGTACGCTGATGGCGGCGGATTCCGCGGTGATGGTAATAGACGGAGGTAAAGGCGTCGAAGCGCAGACGAGGAAATTGTTTAAGGTGTGCGTCATGCGTAAGATACCTATTTTTACTTTTATCAATAAAATGGACAGGGATGCGAACGACACGTTTGATCTGCTGGACGAGATTGAGAAAGAACTGGGAATTGCCACTTGTCCGATGAATTGGCCGATCGGAAGCGGCAAAAATTTTAAGGGTGTGTATGACAGACAGCAGAAATGTGTGATCACTTACGCGGATACCGAGAAAGGTACAAAGGAAGGATCATCGACGAAAATCGCATTTGAAGACAGGGAGTCGCTGCGCGCCCATATCGGCGAGGCTTTTATGGAGCAGCTGGAGAGTGAGATCGAGCTGCTTGACGGAGCAAGTGCGGAGTTTGACCTGTCAGAGGTCAGAAGCGGTAATCTGACGCCCGTATTTTTTGGGTCGGCGCTGACTAATTTCGGCGTGGAGATCTTTTTGCAGCACTTTTTGGAGATGGCAACGCCCCCGCTTCCGCGTAAAGCAGATATCGGTCTGATCGAACCTACGGAGCGGGAATTCTCTGCATTTGTTTTTAAGATACAGGCGAATATGAATAAAGCCCACAGAGACCGCATCGCGTTTATGCGTATTTGTTCGGGAAGATTTGATGCAAATGAGGAAGTAAGGCATGTGCAGGGCGGCAGAGTCATGCGTCTGTCGCAGCCCCAGCAGATCATGGCGGACGAGAGAAAAATTTTGTCAGAGGCATATGCGGGTGATATCATCGGCGTATTCGATCCGGGGATCTTTTCGATCGGCGATACGGTGTGTATGCCGAAAGACAAGTTTTGCTTTGAGGGGATACCGACTTTTGCGCCTGAGCATTTTGCGCGTGTCAGACAGCTCGATACGATGAAGCGTAAGCAGTTTGTAAAGGGAATCACGCAGATTGCGCAGGAGGGAGCAATTCAGATCTTTCAAGAATTTAACACGGGCATGGAAGAGATCATCGTCGGCGTAGTTGGTGTTCTCCAGTTTGATGTGCTGAAATACCGGTTGGAAAATGAGTATAACGTGGAGATCCGCTTGGAGAAACTTCCTTATGAGCATATCCGGTGGATCGAAAACACAAATATTGATCTAAAGACGTTAACGGGAACATCGGATATGAAAAAGATTAAGGACTTAAAGGACAGGCCGCTGTTGTTGTTTATCAATGAGTGGAGCGTCGGTATGACGCTGGAGCGTAACAAGGGACTTGTGCTTTCAGAATTTGGACGCGGTTAGTCCGGCGCGCATTTGAATGAAGCCGGATAAAAGAAGGTTAACGTGCCGCTTTTCATGCCGTGCGGAAAGTTAGTCAGGATGTGAGATAATGCTGTCTTTTCAAAATAAAATCAAAGATTTTATTATAAAAAGAATAGGTTTGGCGGTGCTGCCTGCCGTTGTTCTTCTGCTTTCCGGCTGTGCTTTAAGTATCAATGAACAGGGGCAGGAAACAAAGGACGGGGTAAGCTGTTCTGAAGATGTGGGGGAGACGGTACCCGATGCAGGAGAGGGCACGGAGGCACTGGCGGAGACGGACGGATACTATTACAGGGCGCTTTCGGAAGACGGTGAGAGGACGCTGTATACGCAGATGCTGGTATGCATGCAGCAGATGGGGCAGGATGAAACGCTGCTATGCGGGGACGAGGATCTTCTTTACCGGATATTCTGCTGTGTGCTCGCCGATCATCCGGAACTGTTTTATGTGACAGGCTATACCTATACGAAAGCTGTGAGCGGGGATGAAAGCGGTCATATGATATTTTCACCGGCTTACTCTATGTCAAAGGATGACGTGGCGCGTACCAAAAGCAGGATTGACGAATATGTATCCGGGTGCTTTTTGAATCTGCCGGACGGGGACGATTATGAGCGGATACGCTATTTATATGAATATTTGATCTGCCATACGGAGTATGACCTTCAGGCGCCTGAGAATCAGAATATCTGCTCAGTATTTTTATATGGACGCTCCGTGTGCCAGGGGTATGCCAAAGCGTTCCAGTATTTGTGCACAAAGGCGGGAGTTGAGGCATCGTTTGTAACGGGGCGGATCAGGGAATCGGGATATGGGCACGCGTGGAATTTGGTGAATTCTAACGGGGCATACTACTATGTGGATGCGACGTGGGGAGATGTTTCCTATACGATGGACGGCGGGAATGTGCCAGGCGGTCCCGAAGTCAATTATGAATATTTATGCGTGACGACGGAACAGATCACAAGAACGCATGAAATCGATCTGTCTGTTGTGAACATGCCGGAATGCACGGCGTCGGATGATAACTATTTCGTGCGTGAGCAGGCGTTTTTTCACTCGTTTGACGAGGGGGCACTCGATGCACTGTTTGCGCGTCATGCGGGGGAATTTGTTACGTTCCGGTGTGAAACGGCAGACGTCTACAGTCTGTTCTATGAATATCTGATCGGGAAAGAGCACATCTTTGACTATATGGATTCAGACGCCGGCGTCTCGTATTCCGATAATGAGGAGACACTGACGTTTGCTTTTTGGCTGCCATAACAGAGATTCTAAAAACTTGTTTTATAAAAAACTTGTTTTTTTGGATACTATACATTTATTGAATCATTTGTTATAATACATGTAATTGTTTGAAGACAGACGATTCGTCCAAAGGAGGATTTGTATGGATAAGGATATGGAAAAAGGAACCTATGTGCTCAAGGAGGACAACAGCATGGGCACGGTCAAGATTGCCGATGATGTTGTTGCAATGATCGCAGGGCTTGCTGCCTCCGAGGTTGATGGCGTGTCAGCCATGGTCGGCAATATCACGAATGAGCTGATGAGCAAAGTCGGTATGACAAAGCTGACAAAGGGCGTAAAGGTTGAGATCACGGGCAGAGAAGTACGCACTGACATTGCGGTGGTGCTCGAATATGGCTATAACATTCCGGCGACTTCTCAAAAAGTACAGGAAAAAGTAAAAATGGCAATTGAGAATATGACGGGGCTTACCGTATCCGATGTCAATATCAGAATTGCCGGTGTCAACATGCAAAAGAGCAGATAAGCATTGTTTCGTAAGAAGCAAAAGACACGCCCTGCGTGCCAAAAGACACGCAAGGCGTGTCTTTTGTAAGTTTAGAGTCGGCAATGGCGGAGGGCGTTAAGCGCGGCTGATATAATCAAGGAGTCATTCATGAGCAGACGAGAGTTAAGGGAACGGATTTTTTTATTGCTATTTCGTGTGGAATTTAACCGGATGGAAGATATGCCTGAGCAGATCCAATTGTTTTTTTCAGACGAAGAAAGCGGGGGCACGGAAGAGGAGAAGCTTTATATCTCAGGGAAATACGGCAATATTGCCGCAAAACTTCCGGAGATAGATGCCCTGATCAATGAGCGTGCAAAAGGATGGTCTGTTGAGCGTATGGGTAAGGTTGATGTGACGATCATCCGCCTTGCGGTTTATGAGATCTGTTATGATGATGATATTCCGACAGGAGTTGCGATCAACGAAGCAGTCGAGCTTGCAAAGAAGTTCGGGCAGGATGAATCGGCGGGATTTGTCAACGGCGTGCTTGCCAAGTTTGCATAGGAGCGTATAGTATGGCGGTGCGTCGGGCTGATGCAGATAAAAATGTATATACGGTCGCGCAGGTAAATTCTTATATCCGCAATATGTTCGTGCAGGATTTTATGCTGAATGCGATTCAGGTACGGGGAGAAGTCAGCAATTGTAAATATCATCCTTCCGGGCATATTTATTTTACATTGAAGGATAAAGGCGGGGCGATCGCCTGCGTGATGTTTGCGGGAAACAGGACAGGGCTTGACTTTCGGATGCAGGAAGGGCAGCAGGTCGTCGTTTCGGGCAATATTGATGTGTATGAACGTGACGGAAGGTATCAGCTTTATGCGAAGCATATTCGTTTAAGCGGAGAGGGAGACCTGTATGCACGTTTCATGGCGCTGAAAGATGAATTAGAAGAAATGGGGATGTTTGCACCCGAATACAAACAGCCAATTCCAAAGTATGTGAAAACGCTCGGTGTTGTGACTGCGTCTACGGGCGCAGCGGTACGGGATATTATCCAGATCGCAAAGCGCCGTAATCCCTATATCCAGATTATTTTGTATCCGGCGATCGTGCAGGGAGAACAGGCTGTATCGAGTATTGTGGAAGGGATTCATGCCCTAGAACGATTATCGGTCGATCTGATGATCGTCGGGCGCGGGGGCGGTTCCATCGAAGATCTGTGGGCGTTTAATGAGCGTGAAGTCGTACAGGCGGTATTTGACTGTTGCGTACCGGTCATTTCGGCAGTCGGACATGAGACGGATACAACACTGACAGATTATGCGGCAGATCTGCGTGCACCCACACCGTCCGCAGCCGCGGAGCTTGCCGTATATGATCAGGCATTATTGGACGAGCGTCTGATCAATGCCGCGGATGCGTTAAACGGGCGTATCCGTGCAATACTGGACAGAAAGAGGATTCAGACGGAGAATTACAAACTTCGCCTGCAACATGGCAGTCCGCTTCATCAGGTGAGAGAACAGAGGAACCGGCTGATGATATCGGAGGACCGTCTGAGCGCGGCGATGCAGACGTGCATGGAAGCGTCACGACATCGTTTTTTGATTTATGTGGAGCGGTTGAAAGGACTTTCACCACTTGAAAAATTAAATCAGGGATACGCTTATGTATCCGACGAAAGCGGGAGTACGCTGCGCACGGTATCACAGACAGCGGTGGGCAGCAGGATCAATGTTTACCTAAAGGATGGTGTCGTGCAGGCTCAGGTGACATCAGTTTCAGATAATTTTAACATTGCAGATATCTGTTTCCACGACGCAATGGGGTCTGATATGAAAGGGACGGGCGGTTATGTCAGAATCGAAACGAAGTAAGAAAACACAACAGAGTGATACAGATCAGCAGGAGCCGCGCGGTATTGAGGAGACATTTGCGCGCATTGATGAGCTGATCATGCAGCTGGAATCACCAGAAATCGGTTTAGAGCAGTCATTTCAGGCATACGAGGAGGGGATGAGGCTCTTAAAGGCATGCAACGGGCAGATCGACAGAGTGGAGAAAAAAGTACTTGCTTTAAGCGGGGACGGAGGCTTTGATGAACTGGGAGAGTGAGCAGGATCAAAAAGTACAAAGGGTGGAAGAACTGATCGGCGCGTATCTTCCGGCGGAGGAAGGTTATCAGCGTACCGTTTTGGAAGCGATGAATTATAGTATTCGTGCAGGCGGGAAGCGGCTTCGCCCGATGATGATGTATGAGACGTACAGGATGTATACGGAGTGCGACGGGTCAGCAGGGGAGCCTGACGATATGGTTATTGCTCCGTTTTTAGCCGCTATCGAGATGATACACACTTATTCTCTCGTGCACGACGATCTGCCGGCAATGGACAATGATGAATATCGCAGAGGAAGAAAGACGACGCATGTCGTGTACGGAGAGGGTATGGCAATTCTTGCGGGCGACGGGCTTTTAACACATGCGTTTTATACGGCGGCAAGGGCATTTTCGGCGGCAAAAGACGCGGCGGAGCGGGTGTCTTTGACATCGCCGGCCGGTGATGCATCGCTGTGCGGCCGTATCGGAAGGGCTATCGGTATTTTAGCTGAGAAGGCTGGGACCGACGGTATGCTTGGCGGACAGTGCGTGGATGTAGAGGCGGAGAAACGCGGAGAGACGGTGACGATGGAACAGCTTCTTTTTATTCACGAAAAGAAGACGGCGGCTCTCATACAATCGGCGCTGATGATCGGGGCGGTTTTAGCGGGAGCGCCCGAAGAGGATGTTGCTCGTCTTGAAAGAGCCGGCAGGCATGTGGGAGTTGCATTTCAGATACGGGATGATATTTTGGATGTGGAAGGCAGTCTGGAAGAGCTGGGAAAGCAGACGGGTTCCGATGCGAAAAATAATAAGAAGACCTATGTCACGCTTGTCGGAATGGAGCAGGCGAAACAGGATGTGGAGCGTATCTCTGGGGCGGCGCTACATGAACTTTCAAAGCTGAGCAGATCGAATGATTTTTTGGCAGAGCTGGTCAGAAGAATGGTATATCGGACAAGCTGAGTCATTCTTTATCATGTTTTTCAATTTACTATTTAAGCAGCATCGCAGAAGAGAAATCGCCTTCGCGAGATTCTCTTCGCGTGTCATTGCAGTAAACTGCTCTGACATGGAGGATTCGTATGTATTTAGAAGAAATCAGGCGGGTAAATGATATCAAAAAAATAGACAAAGCCGATCTGCCGGAACTTGCGGAGGAGATTCGGGAGTTTTTGATCGAAAAGATCAGTGTGACGGGCGGGCATCTAGGCTCAAATCTTGGCGTTGTGGAACTGACAATGGCACTGCACTTAACGCTTGATCTTCCTGATGATAAGATTATATGGGACGTCGGACATCAGTCCTATACACATAAACTTCTGACAGGCAGAAAAGAGGGGTTTGAAACACTGCGTAAGTATGGCGGTATGAGCGGATTTCCGAAGCGTAAGGAGAGTGATTGCGACTGTTTCGATACCGGTCATAGTTCCACTTCGATCTCGGCGGGATTAGGACTTGTAAAAGCGCGGGATCTGCAGAAAAAGAATGATTTTGTTGTCTCAGTGATCGGTGATGGTTCTTTAACCGGCGGTATGGCGTATGAGGCGCTGAACAATGCGGCGAAGCTTGAAACGAATTTCATCATCATTCTAAATGATAATAATATGTCCATTTCAGAGAATGTCGGCGGCATGAACCGGTACTTAAGCAGCATCCGCACAGCGCAGTCTTACTTAAATCTCAAAGAGGACGTCTATAACAAACTGAGCGCAGGAAAGCACGGCGGCGCTTATGTTGCAGCGATCAGGCGTGCGAAAAGCAGTCTGAAGCATCTGGTCGTGCCGGGTATGTTGTTCGAAGACATGGGGCTGACTTACTTAGGTCCGGTGGACGGACATAACATCATAGGAATGGTCCGCGCGATCAATGATGCGAAGAGATTCAAAAAGGCCGTGCTCATTCATGTATTGACGCAGAAGGGAAAAGGATATGAGCCGGCTCAAAAGCATCCGGCGAGGTTTCACGGGGCGGAGCCGTTCTTTATTGAGACAGGGCTGCCGCGCAATCCGCGGAACAAGTCTAATTATACGGACATCTTTTCCACTGTCATGTGTAAATTGGGAGAGCGCAACGAGAATGTTGTTGCGATTACGGCGGCGATGCCGGACGGCACCGGATTAAAGCGGTTCCGGAATAAGTATCCGGAACGGTTTTTTGATGTTGGGATTGCAGAGGAACATGCGGTGACGTTTGCGGCAGGACTGGCGGCGGGCGGGATGCGTCCGATCGTTGCGATCTACTCATCTTTTTTGCAGAGAGCCTATGACCAGATTCTGCACGATGTCTGTATTCAGAATCTGCCTGTCGTCTTTGCAATCGACCGGGCGGGACTTGTCGGCAGCGACGGCGAAACGCATCAGGGTATTTTTGATCTGTCCTATTTGTCTTCCATTCCGAATATGCATATCATGGCGCCCAAGAATAAATGGGAGCTTTCCGATATGTTAAAGTTTGCGGTTGATTTTAACGGACCGATCGCACTGCGTTATCCGCGCGGGGAAGCGTTTGACGGTCTTGAGGAATACCGTGCGCCGGTCGTATTCGGGAAGTCGGAAATGATTTTTGAAGAAGAAGAAATCGCGCTTGTGGCTGTCGGCAGCATGGTAAAGACCGCGCTTGCGGTTCGGGAACTGTTAAAGAGCGAAGGGCGTAAAGTCACCCTTGTCAATGCACGTTTTGTAAAGCCGATCGATGAGGAATTGCTGATGCGTCTGGCTCAGAGTCATCTATATATCGTGACGATGGAGGAAAACGTTGCAAGCGGAGGCTTTGGAGAGCATGTCAGGGAGTTCTTTTCGGAATGTCCCCATGCACAGGCACAGGTTTTATCCTTTACGATTCCTGACGCTTATGTCGAGCATGGCAATGTGGATCAGCTAAAAAAAGAAATCGGATTGGATGCGGAGTCGATCGCAGAAAAGATCCGTAAACAGATAGTGTGAAAAGAATGAAGATTTTCCAAGCAGTCAAAGTACGCCTGCCAAGAAAATCTAAAACATTCTTTCGGATTTGGTTATCGTGCCGGGGGAAAGGCGGTTTGGACAGTTGAAGGAAAGACTGGATGTGCTTCTCGTAAAACAGGGACTTGCGCAGTCACGGGAAAAGGCAAAGCTTGTCATTATGGCGGGGGATGTGTTTGTCAACGGACAGCGTGAGGACAAAGCGGGAGCAATGTTTGACGAAGAAAAGAGTACCATCACCGTACGCGGCGCTGCCATTCCTTATGTCGGCAGGGGCGGGCTGAAGCTGGAGAAGGCGCTTTTGGTATTTCCAATCCGGTTAGACGGATTTATCTGTATGGATATCGGCGCATCCACGGGCGGTTTTACGGATTGCATGCTGCAAAATGGAGCGGCAAAGGTATATGCGGTTGATGTGGGCCACGGACAGCTCGCATGGAAGCTGAGAAACGATGAACGCGTCGTCTGTATGGAAAAGACAAATTTCCGTTATATGGTGAGAGATGACATTGACGATGTATTGGATTTTGCCGCATGTGATGTTTCGTTTATTTCCCTGACAAAGATTTTGGAACCGGCGTGGCAGCTCTTAAAACCGGAGGCGCTCATGGTCTGTCTGATCAAACCGCAGTTTGAGGCTGGCAGGGAACAGGTCGGCAAAAAAGGGGTCGTCCGTGATGAAGCAGTACATAGAGAAGTGATCCTGCGGATCCTTGCATTTGCAGAGAGCGTCGGATTTGATGTGAAAGGATTGGATTTTTCACCGATCAAGGGACCGGAAGGCAATATTGAGTATCTTGTTTTTTTACAAAAGAGAGAGAAGCTGAAACCGGCATCGGAGTGTTCAGGAGGCGGAGAGGCGGGCGCTGCGGAATCTGAGTCAGGGGAGCTGGCGGCAAAGGCCGGACATACGAATCAGGTTCAAATGAGTTGTGCGTATGATGTGGCAAAGATCGTGCGAAAGGCGCATGATACGCTGAGCGCCGGAGGAAAAACGGGCATGCCTGATCAGCCGAAGGGCAGATGTCCGTAAATCGGATACGGAAGGAAATAGAACCGAAGGAGCAGGAAGCTTGAATCAGGGAATGATTGAGGACGCAGCATGAAGCGATTTTATCTGATCACAAACCGCATGAAAGATGCGGAGCTTACGATAACGAACCGGATACGGGAGGAACTGCGCAATCAGGGGGCGGATTGTACGGTTCATGTACAGGAGGGAAGTGACGGCTGCGGCTATACGGACAGCAGAAAGATACCTGCTGACTGTGAATGCATCATTGTACTTGGCGGAGACGGGACGCTGCTGGAGGCAGCACGTGATACGGTCGATCTTGACATTCCGCTCATCGGCGTTAATCTCGGAACGCTCGGATATTTGGCGGAGGTGGACAGGGAAAATCTGTCGACTGCGTTAAGCAGACTGTGCAAAGACGATTATACGATCGAACGGCGCATGATGCTGGAGGGACAGATCACGGGAGAATCGGAATGCCGTCGCAGCTATGCGCTGAATGACATTGTGGTTTCCAGAAGCGGTTCGCTGCAGATGCTTCATTTTCATATTCTGGTCAACGGACATTTTCTGAAAGGGTACAGTGCGGATGGGATCATTGTATCAACGCCGACTGGCTCCACCGGCTATAATATGTCTGCAGGGGGACCGATCGTGGAGCCGTCGGCGAAGTTGATGATGATCACACCGGTCTGCCCACATACGCTGAATACGCGGAGCATTGTGCTTTCTCCTGACGATGAGATCGAGATCGTGCTTCTGCCCGCACGTGACGGCAGAATACAGCATGTGGAGGCTGATTTTGACGGTGCGCACGGAATGGCTCTTGCTGCGGGGGAGCGTATGAAGATCGTCCGTTCGGAGCGGACAACGGCGATCGTAAAGCTGAGTGATGCAGGATTTCTTGAAGTGCTGCACCGAAAAATGAGGGAAGAATAATCAAGGACTCTGAGTTCGTCTGACTTAAAAATGATTATGCTGCTAAGCAGAAACGGAATGAAATGATCAAAGAAAGGGACGTGGTGCGGAAATGTCGAAGCTGAAACGGCAGGAAAAGCTGCTTGCACTGATTGAAGAAAACGAGATCGGAACGCAGGAAGAGCTCGCAGAAGCATTGCGCAAAGCGGGCTGCCATGTCACACAGGCAACGGTCTCCCGCGATATCCGGGAGCTGAAGCTTTCGAAACAGCCTGGCAGAAATGGGCTGCAGAAATATTATGTGCCCAGGGAAACAGGTGCAGCCGCGGAGGACAAATATATTCGCGTGCTGCGTGAGGGGATGATTTCCATGGACTGCGCACAGAATATTTTAGTCGTGAAAACGGTCTCGGGAATGGCGATGGCGGTTGCTGCTGCCATAGATGCAATGCAGTTCAAAGAGATCGTTGGAAGTATCGCGGGGGACGATACGATCATGGCTGCCGTGCGGACTGTGGAGGATGCGCAGATCGTGATGGAAAAGATCGGGTCGGTTTGCGGGACGTAAGCGTCATAATGAGCGGGCGTGAAAAGAGAGAGGCGCCCTGCCCGGAGGGACACAGGGAGTAAAAAATATGTTATTAAGTTTACACGTGAAAAATCTTGCTCTGATCGACGAGGCAGAAATTGAGTTTACGAAAGGCTTAAACATTTTAAGCGGTGAGACAGGCGCGGGAAAATCTATCCTGCTTGGCTCGATTAATCTGGCTTTGGGAGCGAAAGCGGACAGGGACTGTATCAGAAGCGGGGCGGAGCAGGCGGTGATCGAGATGGTATTCCAGCTTGAGAATGATGCGCAGCGCCGCTGCATGGAGGAGCTTGAGCTTACTGCAGAAGACGGTGATCTTGTCATCGTACAGCGCCGGATATCCGAGAAGCGTTCGGTCTGCAAGGTATGCGGGGAGACCGTAACGGCAAAGCAGCTCTCTATGCTTTCCGGGGTACTTCTGCATATACACGGACAGCGTGACAATCAGCTTCTGCTTCAGGAAAAAGAACAGCGTGCATATCTCGACGGGTATGCAGGGGAAAACATGCAGGCGCTGCTTAAGCAGCTGAAGGATGTTTACCGTGCATATTGCGCATGCCGGGACGAGGAACTTGCGGTCAGGGAAAAAGAGCATGCGGGCGAGCGTGAAATTGCACTTGCGCAGTTTGAAGTCACTGAGATCGAGCAGGCAGCGCTCAGGGAAGGCGAGGATGAGGAATTAGAGCGCCGCTACCATAAAATGCTGAATGGTAAAAGAATCATGGAGCATGTGCAGCGCGCATACGGGATGACAGGAGACGGCGAAATGCAGAGTGCTGACATGCTGGTGGGTGCAGCAGTCATGGAGCTAAGAAGTGCGGCCTCACTGGATGAGGAGGCTTTGGATTTACAGGAACAGCTTGTCAATATCGATGCTTTGTTAAATGACTTTAACAGGGATTTATCCGCATATATTTCCGACATGGAATTCGATGAACGGGAATTTCATGAGACGGAGTCGCGCCTTGATCTGATCAATCACTTAAAAAACAAATATCACGCGGACTCCATTGCGCAGATACAGGACTATCTCATGAAGCAGCAGGCATACCTGGAGCAGATGAGTGACTTTGATGCATATAAAAAGCGCGTCGGGGAAAAAATGGTGCAGGCGGAAAAAGAACTAAGTGCACTTTGCGCCGAAGTATCCGCTCTGCGGAGTAAAACGGCAGTGCAGCTAGCCGGAAATTTAAGCGCGGCGCTTCAGGATCTGAATTTTCTGAAAGCGGGCGTCCGGATTGATGTGACGCCGGACGGGACGCATTATACAGCCGATGGCTATGACAGCGTGACGTTTATGTTATCCTTAAATCCGGGGGAGCCGTATAAACCGCTTTCTTCCGTGGCGAGCGGCGGCGAGCTTTCAAGGATTATGCTCGCGCTTAAGACGCTGAAAGCGGATAAAGACGGGATCGATGCGATGATCTTCGACGAGATCGACGCGGGCATCAGCGGAAAGACGGCGTGGCTTGTCTCCGAAAAACTTGGCATGCTTGCAAAAAACAGTCAGGTCATCTGTATCACACATCTGCCGCAGATCGCAGCCATGGCAGATACACATTTTGTGATCGAAAAGGAAACGAAAGAGGGCAGGACGGCGACAACGATCTATCCGGTAGAAGATGAGGCGCTGCTCGATGAGCTTGCAAGAATGCTTGGCGGTGATCAGATCACGGAGGCTGCACGCTCAAATGCCGCAGAAATGAAGCGGATGGCGCAGGAGGTCAAGTGCAGGGAGGGATAACGGAGATATGCTATAATGGAGGTGCATCGCGTGGAAAAAAAGGAACGATCAAAGCCAGAGTCAGAGTACCGAGAGAAAAACGATCATAAATCTCTGAATGATTGAAGAAAAATTTGCCACGAAAAAATATGTACCAATGCCATAAAATTAAAAGAACGTTGCATACTAAGAGAGACTGACAAGTCTCTCTTTTTTGTGCGATAAGCGAAATCCTGTCCCGGCGGGCAGCGCGTGCGCGTCATGTATGCACGCAGCGCAGGAATGATGGAGCTGCTTATCAAACGCGCAGCGCAGGAATGATGGAGCTGCTTATCAAACGCGCAGCGCAGGCATGGCGGACCTGCTTATCAAACGCACAACGCAGGCATGGCGGATCTGCCTGACGAAAGAAGGGACGGAAAGGCAAGGGTAGCGGCAAAATGGGTATGACTAATGCGGTCAATGGAAAACACCGGAGACCTTATCGGATATTTTTATGGATGGTTCTACTTTTTTCAGTGGGGACGATCTGTGCGATCATGATCGTAGATATCTATCGGGCAGTGCCCGATACGATTTACTTAAAAGCGGGCGAAGAATCAGAAATATCATTTCATGTACCATTGTCAGGCGAGATCATCATGACGACGGGCGGGGGCAGACGTACACGGGAAGTCTTAAACGATCTTGACGGACAGAATGCATCCGGCAATACGGACAGTACTGACCATGTGGCGGGAGAAACAGTAAGCGCCGGGGACGCCGGACGGTCGTTATTGAGCGGTGGGGGAGCAACGGACAGCATCGGGGACGACAACGCAGGGGCAGCGGGCAGCAATGCTGCTTACACAGGCGGTCTTCCGGATGTCAGCGAGGCGGATACGGAAAGCGTTATCGGCCGTGTACCGGTCAATCTGGCAGCAAATGTGACATTTGTAGCAAATGCGGAGAACAGCTACAGGGCTGAACTGCGCCTGTTTGGTATTATTCCGTTTAAGACCGTGCAGATCGAAGTGATCGACGAGTCTATGGTGTATCCTGCCGGACTGCCGATCGGCATTTATGTGAAGACACCGGGAGTCCTGGTGATCGGTACAAGTGATTTTGTGAATGAACAGGGAAATCTCGTTATGCCGGCGGAGCATGTACTGCGTGTGGGGGATTATATATTGAGTGTGAATGGAACACCTGTGACCGGAAAAAGTGATTTTGTATCAAGAGTGGCACAGTCAAACGGCGAAGTCATGGTAATGACGATAGAGCGGGGCGGAGAGCAGTTTGATGTGGCGGTGCGCCCTGCCCGTGATCAGGACAGGGAATACAAGATTGGCATATGGATCAAGGATAGCGCGCAGGGGATCGGCACCCTGACATATGTGGACGCGGACGGTGAATTTGGAGCACTCGGTCATGGCGTCAGCGACAGTGATATCGGTGTGATGCTTGAGCTTGGAGAAGGTGCGCTTTACCGTACCGATATCATCGGCATTACTAAGGGTAAACGCGGAGTGCCGGGAGAATTGACAGGTATTATCCGCTATACGGATAGTAATTGTCTTGGAAGCGTGACGGAAAACAGTGCTTCGGGGATTCACGGCGAGGTGAACAGAAAACTGATGGAACAAATTGAAGCCGAGCCGATAGAAATTGGATTAAAGCAGGAGGTCAGTATCGGACCGGCACAGATCTACTGCAATATTGACGGAGAAGCAAGCTACTATGATATTGAGATCGTTGATCTGGATTATGACAGCCAGAATATCAATAAAGGAATCACGATTCAGGTGACGGACAGACGTCTTATTGCATTGACGGGCGGCATTGTACAGGGTATGAGCGGCAGCCCGATCATCCAAAACGGCAGACTGATCGGCGCCGTGACACATGTGCTTGTCAATGACGCGACGCGCGGTTACGGCATTTTTATAGAGGAAATGTTGGGGAGATAGAACAAATATTTTTTATCCGTTCTAAAATATAAAAAAGCACTTGACCCTCCTCTTAGGTCAGAAGGTATACTGGTCTTAGATTCGAATCTATGTTGCAAAGGGGGCATGATCAGGATGCTGCAGATCGGAGAATTTTCCAAGGCTTGCCAGACGAGCGTAAAGACACTTCACCATTATGATAAAATCGGGCTGCTCATTCCGGCAGAGGTGGACCATATGACAGGGTACCGCTATTACCGGACGGAGCAGATCGATCAAATGAACTATATACAGCGTCTAAAACGCTATGGTTTTTCTTTGGAGGAAATTCAATATCTGATCACTGTTTCGGATCACAAAGAATTGATGAACATTCTGCGCAGACAGTGTGAAAAAATATGCGCGAAACAGCAGGAAATGCAGATCATCCTGAAAGAGCTCCAGACACATATTTCTGTATTCGAAAGGACAGGTGATGTTATGGCGTATCAGAAGGGATATACGATCGAAGTGAAAGACTCTCCGCAAATGTATGTGCTGGCACAGCGCGCGGTGATGGGGGTGGATGAATTTGCTGTTTATTACGGGAAACTTTTTGAGCGTATACATAAAGAATCTCCCCATATCACCCCGTCAGGACTAAACGGAGCAAGGTATTATGACGAGGAATTTTGTCATGAATCCTCGGATATTGAAGTCTTTGTCGGGATCAAAGAAAAGGACAGGGCGGATGCCGTGATGGAACCGTGCTCTTGTGCAATGACTGTGCATCACGGACCGTATTCCACGCTCTCGGAGGCTTATGGCGCGGTCATCTCATGGATTGCCGAAAACGGATATGAGATCGCGGGGGCGCCGTTTGATCTTTATACCAAGACACAGTTACATTCCCTGTCGCCCGAAGACTGGGAGACGGAGGTATATTTTCCGATTCGGAAAAAATAACATATGTGCGGCGGGCTGTGCAGATTGCAGTCCGCCGCGTGTGTAAGTCAGCCTGTACCATTATGCATGGCATCCGCCGCGTGCATATGGTAATCTGCCGCGTTCGCAGTCAGAATACCGTATTGAAATGCCCTCCGATACTGGCATATGTCACGCGGCGGATGACAAGGGCTTTCTAAAATGCGCTTTTTGGATGGTGTATTTTGTTTCTCTTCCGTGCGATAATAAATGCCGGGGTACCGCAGGGCATCCGGCAGGCTTGGATGCTTCCGCGTAAAAGAAAATACCCGTATGCTATCGTTTATTTGTAGAAGCGGAAGGCGTAAAGAACAGGAGGAGCAGCATGAGTCTTGGAAAAAACATTCAGTATTTGAGAAAACAAAAAAAGATAACACAGGAACAACTTGCGGATGAAATGTCCGTTTCCCGTCAGACCGTTGCAAGGTGGGAGTCCGATGAGATCATTCCCGAACTGGGAAAACTGATCGCATTAAGCGATCTGTTCTCCTGCAAATTGGATGAGTTGGTCCGGCAGAACCTGACAAATGATGAACATAGTTATTCCGAGATCACGATTAAGACCGTAAAGGGCTTCCGCATGGCGAGATATGTGATGGTAACGCCGAATCCGGAAGACGATGTGAACGGTTATATGGAAAGATGGGCACAAAGGTCAGGGCTGCTTGCGTGTGCGCCGGATGCCATGCAGATTGGCTGGGATTTCCCGTTTGTATCCGCTGAATTACAGAACCGGTTCGGCATGCGGGGCTATGTGTCCGCCTATGTCCTGCCGGAAGGGTTTCAAACGGATTGTCCGGGTGTGGAATATCACGATCAAATCGACGCGGAGTATGCGGTGATCACGATCTATGACCCATTCTCTGCTGCGTTTGAGCGCATACCGAATGCCTATAAAAAGATCATGGCATATTTAGAGGTCAACGGATTTCAGGAAAAAATGTACGATAACATTCTTGCCTGCTTCGAACATGTCTATGAAAAGGGTGGTATGACATGCATGGATGTATATGTTCATGTGGACAGTGTATCCAAAACTGCAGTGTATACGATTTTTGCATAGATGTACTGATGCATCAGAAATTTGAAAGAACATTGCCGGAGAAATACAAATTTCTACAGATTATGACCGGATTTTGTTAGAGAGCCGGAAATCATGACATACAGATGTCCTGTTTAATATGCTATGTTAAGGAAGCGCTGATCAAATCAGCGTTTCCTTAAATAAAATAGCGGAGGTAATCAGTATGGCAGATTCAATCGTAGATTCAAGATGCGGACTTCACTGTACCGGATGTGAGTATAAGGAGTCCTGCGGATGCGGCGGGTGTATTGAAACGAACGGACACCCTTTTCACGGGGAATGTCCGGTCGCCGTATGCTGTCAGAATAAGGGGATCCTACATTGTGGCGAATGCGGAGAATTTCCATGTGAGCCTTTAACGCAGTATTCATATGATCCGGAACATGGAGACACGCCCGGTGGCGCGAGGATCGAACAGTGCAGACTCTGGCACGCAGGGGCGAAAGGAACCCAATCATAATATGGATGCAAACATCATTTCCCTGCGCATGGAGCGCCAATGCTTCTTAAAGAAAGCCGATCGGGAGGAATATCAGAAATTATACCGTGATACCCAGCCGGGACAGAATGTGTACTGGAATGGGTTCGGCGAGCCGCCCACCCTTACCTTCCGCGCTGATTTTGACGACAAAGAGTATAACAGGGAGCGCCAGAGCAGACGTGAGCTTGTGAAAGGGCGGTTTGTCGGCGGGAACCTCGGATGGATCGTTCCGGAGGATATGGAACTATTTGCAGCAATCTACCGAAAGCCGCTTGTCAATCCGACCATGGAACAACAGCAGATACTGGAACTGATCGAGACTGCCGGACCGTTAAACATTCAGCAGATCAAAGAAGAAACGGGGATGCTCGTAAAGCAGATCACACCGATTCTCCACCGTCTGCAGGAAGCATTTCTGATCTATGAAGATCAGTATGACGGCGAGTGGGACCGCGGATGGTATCGATTTGAAGAGATGTTTCCGGATGCGGACCTGAACAGATATGGCAGGACAGAAGCGCTGAAAATCCTATTGCAGCGATTTGCTTACAGAATGGTGTGGTTTGACACTGCAATGGCGAAGTCTTTTTATAAGGTGCCTGAAAAAGAGATCAGGCTGGCGGTCTTAGAACTGACGGAGGAGGGGATACTGACATCGGAAGGTGCGGGATACCTGCTTTGCAGCGATGCGAAACTGCTTTCACATTATGAGCCCCGGAGCCTGCACTTTGTTTATGCGGTTCACCGCAACGACATCATGTATAAGGCGCAGGAACATATTTTGAAAGAATTTGCAAAGGAACTGACAAAAGGCCCTGCATATGATCATGAGCCGCTGCAGTATCTGCTGATCGACGGCGAATTTCACGGAGCCTGTATCGGGCATTTTCGAAACGGCGGTATGCCCGTTCGCTTCATGGGGGAGGAATGCCGCTGAATGCGGGGAACAGCATAACAAATGCGCCTAGATCGTGAAGCTTTTCACATATCAGCCAGGAAGGTTTTTCACATATCAGTCAGTACATGACAATTTGCACAGGAAATGGTATAATATTGACAAATATTATACCGCGCCGAGCGAAGCGAGTGTGCATGAACGTAGCATGATCGCGAAGCGATAATGGTATAATATCGACAGATATTATACCGCGCCGAGCGAAGCGAGTGTGCATAAACGTATTATGATCGCGAAGCGATAATGGTATAATATCGACAAATATTATACCGCGCCGGGCGAAGCGAGTGTTCATGAACGTAGCATGATCGCGAAACGATTATGATATAATATTGCGGAGCTATGGAGGCTGATATGAAGAATTGCAGACTACTATTATTTGACCTGGACGGTACGCTGCTGCGAAGTGACAAGACCATCTCGGAGCGGACGTACCGTGCCCTTTGGCAGTGTCGTGAAAAGGGAATGCTGATCGGTGTGTCCACATCAAGGGGCAGACAGAATGCGCTGGCTTTTATCGGGGAACTGAAACCGGATGTCCTGATCACGAGCGGGGGAGCGCTGGTATACATCCGGGAACAGTGCATCTGCCGGGCGGAGTTTTCTGTTGAAGAAACAAGAGGATTGATCGCGGCGGCAAGAGCGGTGTGCGGGGCGGACTGCGAGATCACGGTGGATACGACGGACGCGCATTACTGGAATTATAAGATCGATCCGAAAAAGCAGGATGCGAGCTGGGGCGACAGCATTTATACGGATTTTACCGATTTCGGGCAATGTGCCTTAAAGATCTGCGTGGAGATCCCGGATGAACAGAAAGCGGTTCAATTGAAGGAATGCATGAAGGACTATGATTGTGTCCGCTTTTCAGACGGATTTTGGTATAAGTTTACGAAAAAAGAAGTGACAAAGGAACATGCGATCAGGGAAGTATGCGCGTTTCTGCATATTGAAAAGGAAGAGATCGCCGCATTCGGAGACGACTATGCGGACAGCGGTATGCTTGCATTCTGCGGGTGGGGCGTCGCAATGGGAAATGCGATCCCGGAGGTGAAAGAGCAGGCGGATATTGTGATCGGCAGTAACGATGAGGATGGAATCGCGCAATATTTGGAGCGGGTCTTTCTGTGAGTCTGATGCCGGTTTTCGTTTTTCATTTAAGCAGTATCGCAGGCGGCATTTGCGATATGTAAGAGGATGAGTGAAATTGCAAGTTTTCCTGCAAATATCCGATGAAGCTGCAGTATCGTTTTCAACACACCCATAAAGAAGGGACAGGAGAGCATGAAGGATATCGCGGAACAAGTGACTCAAACGGTCAATGAACGCCTTGCTAAGAGGGCGGACAGGGAATCTGACAGCAAAACACCGTTCATCATCGCGATCGACGGCCGATGCTGCGCGGGAAAGACCACGCTTGCCGCAAAGCTGAAAGAGCAAAACGGCTGGAGCGTGTTCCATATGGATGATTTCTTTTTGCAGCCAAAGCAGCGCACGAAAGAGCGCCTTGCACAGCCGGGCGGCAACGTGGACTATGAGCGCTTCAGTGAGGAAATCTTGACGCCGCTTAAGAATGCGGGGTATGTTGAAGATCGAAATGGCGCGAAGACAGATATAACACGAAAAATCACTTTTCGCCCGTTTGACTGTCACAGACAGGACTTTGCGGAGGAAGTAACAACTGAGGCGAGGGCTGTCGTACTTGTGGAAGGCTCATACAGCTGTCACCCTGCGTTGCGCGACGCTTATGACCTGCGTGTGTTTCTGGATGTGGATCAGGCGGAACAGGAAAAGCGGATCCTTGCAAGAAACGGCAGAGATGGCGCGGCAGTTTTCCGTGAAAAGTGGATACCGCTTGAAGAATATTATTTTGAAGAATGCAGGATCAGAGACTGCTGCGACGCATGTTTTCCGTAAACCTTAAGGTGAACGCGATGCCTTAACCTTGTCTGCGTAATCGTGACGAAATATAATAAAAACTGTCAGTATCACAATGTGCCGGCAGTTTTTATTTTTTTGCCTGCGCGAGCGCGCGGGGGGATGCGTCTGTCGGCACAAAGTTCGCAGGTTGAGAGAAAGGCATGGTTATTAGGATGGAGCAGATGAATGTGATTACAAGAGATGATAACGAGAGAATGTTTCAGATGCTGAGTGATCTGATCAATAATGACAAGGAAATACAGATTATGATAACGGTTCCGTCGGGCAAAGCGGGATCGGTGTCCGCACAGTCCGAGGGGGGAGCGGATACCACGATGATCTATCCGAAAGAGGAAGCGGCGGTTCATGACCTGGAGAAAGATGTGACGGAAATCATTCATGAGATCGGTGTGCCTGCACATATCAAAGGATATCAGTATTTAAGAGAGGCGATCATGATGGCTGTCGAGGATGTGGAAATGCTCAACTCCATTACCAAGATCCTGTATCCGACGATCGCTGAAAAATTTAAGACGACGCCGAGCCGTGTGGAGCGTGCGATCCGCCACGGTATTGAGGTTGCGTGGTCGCGCGGACGGTCGGAAACGCTGGAGTCCCTGTTCGGTTATACGATCAGCGCCGGAAAGGGAAAACCGACAAATTCCGAATTCATTGCATTGATTGCCGACCGGATCCGTCTTCAGTACCGGAGTTGACTATAATACGCTTTTTAGCGAAAAAAATACTTCCACTTGCGTCTGTTTTGAGCTATACTAATGGATAGTAAGAAAATAGAAATGCCTTGAGGAGGTAGGAGATGAAAAATATTTTATTTGTTGCATCGGAAGGCGTGCCGTTTATCAAGACAGGAGGACTTGCCGATGTGGTAGGTTCCCTTCCGAAATATGTAGACAAAGAGTATTTTGACATTCGAGTGATGCTGCCCAAGTATACCTGCATTTCCCAGAATCTGCGGGATACCATGAAGTACAAGACCCATTTTTATATGGACTTTAATTGGAAAAATGAATACGTTGGCATTTTGGAGGCAGTTGTTGACGGCGTGATTTATTATTTTATCGACAACGAATCTTACTTTAACGGATTTAAGCCTTACAGCAGCAATGTCTATGAGGATATCGAGAAATTTTCCTTCTTCTCGAAGGCGGCGCTTTCGGCTATGCCCCTGCTTGGTTTCAGACCTGATATCATTCACTGCCATGACTGGCAGACCGGATTGATTCCTGTATATCTTCATGAGCGTTTTCAGGGAAATGATTTCTTCCGCGGGATCAAATCCATCATGACGATCCACAATCTGAAGTTCCAGGGTAAATGGAATGTCCGTGATATCAAGGATCTGACGGGACTGCCGGATTTCTATTTTACGCCGGATAAGCTGGAGTGTTATAAAGACGCCAATCTCTTAAAGGGCGGTCTGGTATTTGCCGATGCGATCACGACCGTATCCGATACATATGCGGAAGAGATCAAATGCGCGTTTTACGGGGAAGGGCTTGACGGGCTGATGCGTGCGCGCAGCGGCGATCTGCGCGGAATCGTAAATGGGATCGACTATGAGGAATATAATCCGGAAACGGATAAATTTATCGAATATAAATATAATGCAGTGAACTTCCGCAAAGAAAAAGTGAAAAACAAGCGGGCGCTGCAAAAGGAACTGGGTCTGGTCGAGGATGACCGCAAGATGATGATCGGCATAGTGTCCCGGCTGACAGATCAAAAGGGTTTTGATCTGATCGCTTATGTCATGGATGAATTATGCAGGGATGATATTCAGCTTGTTGTCCTTGGCACCGGTGAGGAGCAGTATGAGAATATGTTCCGTCATTTCGACTGGAAATATAATAATAAAGTTTCCGCGAACATTTATTATTCTGAAGCGATGTCCCATAAGATTTACGCATCCTGCGACGCATTTCTAATGCCGTCTCTTTTTGAACCGTGCGGCTTAAGCCAGCTTATGGCGCTGCGCTACGGGACGGTACCGATCGTCAGGGAGACGGGAGGTCTGAAAGATACTGTCGAGGCATATAACGAATACGAGAGCAAGGGAACCGGTTTCAGTTTCAGTAATTACAATGCGCATGAAATGCTGGGCTCGATCCGGTACGCGGAACGTATTTATTATGATAAGAAGCGTGAGTGGAATAAGATCATTGATCGTGCGATGGCACAGGACTTTTCATGGCACGTCTCCACGAGAAAGTATCAGGAAATGTACGACTGGATGATCGGCTGAGAAGATGGGCGGGATTCTTAGGAATTCCGCCTTTTATATGCGCAGCCCGATTGGAAAGGACGGCAGAGCCGAATCTGATATTCGGCTTGTGTACCTGTGCAAAATACGCTTCGGGATGGAGGAGTAGTATGGCATTTGATGGGATCACGATCGCGAATCTGACGGCAGAACTGAACGATACACTGCTGGACGGACGTATTTATAAGATTGTGCAGCCTGAGAAGGATGAGCTTTTGCTGACGATCAAAAATCACGGCACGCAATACCGGCTGCTGATGAGCGCGTCGCCAACGCTTCCGCTGTTATATCTGACGGAGAAAAACAAACAGGCGCCGATGACTGCGCCGAATTTCTGCATGCTGCTTCGTAAGCATCTGCAAAATGCGCGGATCGTGGAGATCACGCAGCCTGATTTCGAACGAGTTGTCGTTTTTTTTCTGGAGCATCTGAATGAGCTTGGGGATCTGTGCCGTAAAAAACTGGTCATTGAATTGATGGGAAAACATTCAAATCTGATTTTTACCGATGAGAATGACTGCATCATTGACAGTATTAAACGGATTTCGGGCATGGTCAGTTCTGTACGGGAGGTACTTCCCGGGCGCGCTTATTATATACCGAAAACGCAGGAAAAGCAAAATCCGTTAAAGGTGGATACGGACGGCATAAAGAGAGCGGTATCCGGGCGTCCGATGCCGGTTTTTCAGGCATTGTATACGTCATTTACCGGTTTATCCCCCATCGTTGCACAGGAGATCTGTCACAGGGCGGGCGTGGATGCGGACAGGGCGGCGAATACGCTTTCAGACGAGGCGCTTTCAGCGGTTGCGGAAGCGTTTGTGCAGCTTTCGAACCATGTACGGCAGGGGGAATTTGCCCCCAATATCATTTACGAGGGAAAAGAGCCGCGCGAATATGCGGCATTTCCACTAACAGTGTATGAAGGGGCACAGACGGTTCCCTATGAGCAGATGTCGGCGCTTTTGGAAGCGTATTATGCGCAGAAAAGTGCCGTGACACGGATCCGGCAGAAATCGGCGGACTTACGAAAGATCGTGCAGACCGCGTATGAGCGGAATATCAAAAAATATGATCTGCAGTGCAGGCAGCTGCAGGATACGGAGAAACGCGAAAAATACAAGGTTTACGGGGAACTCTTAAATACCTATGGTTACAGCGCGCCGGAGGGCGCTTCACAGTTGGAGGCACTCAACTATTATACGAATGAGACGGTTACGATACCGCTCGATCCTTCGCTTAGTGCCGGCGATAACGCCAAAAAATATTTTGAACGTTATGGCAAGCTGAAGCGCACGAACGAGGCACTGCTTGCGCTGACGAAAGAAACGAAGGCGGAGACAGATCATTTGGAGTCTGTCATGACTGCACTGGATATTGCACGCGGCGAAGAAGATCTTATTGAAATAAAAGAGGAACTTATAGAAAGCGGTTATATCCGCAGGCGCGCTGGGAATAAGCGCGCCCGCGTAACAAGCAGGCCGTTTCATTATGTCAGCAGTGACGGCTTTCATATCTATGTCGGAAAAAACAATTATCAGAACGAGGCGCTGACGTTCCGGCTTGCGACAGGCGGAGACTGGTGGTTTCATGCCAAGGGTATTCCGGGGTCTCATGTGATCGTTAAGACGCAGGGGAGTGAGCTTCCTGACCGCACTTTTGAGGAGGCGGCAGCGCTCGCGGCTCATTATTCCAAAGGTGCCGCGCAGGATAAGGTTGAGATTGATTATACGCTGCGCAAAAACGTCAAGAAACCAAACGGAGCAAAACCCGGATTTGTCGTTTACTATACGAACTTTTCTATGACGATCGCGCCTGACATTGCGGGTATTACGGAACTGGATTCTTGACGCGTACCGCGCGCTGTACTATAATATGGAGCGGAAGAGTGCAAAACGGATAATTCCATGAAGGCTTGAAGAGAGGGAATGCCGCGGCTGAATAAGGAGTGAACGGTGCGGCGTAAGGGAAGCTTATGATAAAAAGTATGACGGGCTTTGGCAGATGCGAGATTTCAGAGGGAACCAAAAAGGTCACGCTCGAGATGAAAGCAGTCAATCACCGCTATCTTGACGTGTCAGTGAAGATGCCAAAGAAACTGAACATGTTTGAAACAGCTATCCGGAATGAATTAAAAAATCATATCCAGCGCGGCAAGGTTGATCTCTTTATTACTTACGAAGACGCTGCAGAAGGCATGGCGGTCATCCGGTACAATAAGGAGACAGCTGCGGAATATGTGCGCTATTTTGCACAAATGGCGTCGGATTTTTCTTTGGATAATGATATTCGTGTATCAACGCTTGCGCGCTGCCCGGAAGTTCTTGTCATGGATGAGCAGAGCGAGGATGAGGAGGAGATTTGGAAGCTGCTTTTGCGGGCGCTTAATGGGGCGGCGCAGAATTTTGTCGATACCCGCATCCGGGAAGGCGAAAACCTGAAAGCAGACCTGCTTATCAAGCTTGACGAGATGCTCAAAAATGTCGATTTTATTGCCGAACGGTCACCGCAGATCATCGCGGAGTACCGCGAGCGTCTTACGGATAAAGTGCGCGAGCTTTTGGGTGACCGCACAGTGGACGAGGGGCGTATCATTACAGAAGTCACAATCTATGCCGATAAAATCTGCGTAGACGAGGAAATCGTACGACTGCGCAGCCATATCGAGGCAGTCAGTAAAGCATTGCAGGATGGAGGGAGCATCGGGCGAAAGCTCGACTTTCTTGCGCAGGAAATGAACCGAGAGGCAAACACGATCCTTTCCAAGTCAAACGATCTGAGCATTTCTAACTGCGGGATCGAGCTAAAGACAACGATTGAAAAAGTAAGAGAGCAGATGCAGAATATTGAATAAAAAAAGAATTTCTCTGATATGAAATTCTTTTGGGTGCGGAAGCTTTTGGGATTTGGATGGAGGAAGCCGTTATTTTATGAATAAACTGATTCACATCGGATTTGGCAATATGGTGAATACGGATAAAATCATCGCCGTTGTCAGTCCGGATTCCGCTCCGGTCAAACGACTGGTGCAGAAAGCAAAAGAAAACGGCGTGGTGATCGATGCGACGCAGGGGCGCAGGACCAAGGCGGTGCTTGTGATGGAGAATTCCCAGCTTGTGCTGTCTGCACTGCTTCCGGAGACGATTTCCCTGCGTGCGAAGGAACTGCCGGATAACGGGGAGGGAGTAAACGAATGAAACATCAGGGCATACTCATTATTATCTCTGGTTTTGCAGGCGTCGGGAAAGGAACGCTTGTGAAAAGACTCGTGCAGAAGTACGACCGCTATGCGCTGTCCGTCTCCATGACGACGCGCGCGCCGCGTCCGGGGGAGGAAGACGGCAGGGAATACTTTTTTGTGACAAAGGAGAACTTTGAACAGAAGATCACGGAGAACGGTCTGATTGAATATGCTTCCTATTGCGGGAATTATTACGGTACGCCGCGCGCTTATGTGGAAGAACAGATGGCGCAGGGAAGGGATATCATTTTAGAGATTGAGATACAGGGTGCAATGAAAGTGAAGGAGCGGTTTCCGGAAGCCGTGCTCATCTATGTGCTTCCGCCGAGCGCGTCGGAACTGGAAATGCGATTAAGGGGCAGGGCAACGGAGACGGAGGAAAAAATAAAGGAGCGCTTAAGCCGTGCAGCTGCGGAGAGCGAAGGATTGGAGCAGTACGATTATGTGATCGTCAATGACGATTTGGATGTTTGTGAACAGGAGCTTCACGGGATATTATGTGCGGCACATTTTACGCCGAAGCAGAATGTCTCTTTTATCAATGAGCTGAGAAGTGAATTAAAGAAATTCGGAAAAGGAGAAAAAAGAATATGATACATCCGTCTTATGCAGATTTAATGGAAGTGGTAAACAGCGGGGTCGAGGAGGGAGAACAGCCTGTCATTAACAGCCGCTATTCGATCGTGATGGCAACGTCAAAGCGCGCCAGACAGATCATTGCGGGAGATGAACCGCTGACTGCAGAGGTGAAAGCTAGAAAGCCGTTATCCGTTGCCGTGGACGAACTCAATCAGGGAAAGATTTCGATCCTCGGTGATGAGGAAAACAAGGAAGACGAAGCCGGGGAACTGTAAGAGACCATTTCTAGGGAGTATCGTGAGATACCCCCTTTCTTGTAATCGTTCAGACAGGTCACTGAACTATGAAGCAAAAGGCGTACAAAATAAGGCAACACACATTTTATATGCCGGGAGGTCTCACAGACAGGAAAATCCCATATACAGGAAAATGACCGGAGCAGGGGCATAACAATGAAGATTATGATGGTGTCGCTCGGCTGCGATAAAAATTTAGTGGATACGGAAATGATGCTTGGCATGCTTTCTGAGCAGGGATATACGTTTACGGATGACGAGACTGAGGCTGAGGTCATGATCGTCAATACCTGCTGTTTTATCGGAGATGCGAAAGAGGAAAGTATCAATACACTGATAGAGATGGGTGCGTTAAAGCAGACCGCGTGTGTACGCGTGCTGATTGCGGCAGGCTGTCTTGCGCAGCGCTATGCGGCAGAAATACGCAAGGAGATCCCGGAGGTGGATGCCATCGTCGGAACGTCCGCGGTGGACGAAATCGTGCGTGCGGTGGAGGAAACGCTTTGCGGGGAACAGCGGACTTATATGAAAGAGCTTGACCTGAAGCCGGCTGCAGGCAAAAAGCGGATCGTAACGACCGGAGGGCATTACGCATACTTAAAGATTGCCGAAGGCTGTGATAAGAGATGCAGTTATTGTATCATTCCAAAAGTGCGCGGATCATACCGCAGCGTGCCGATGGAAATACTGCTTGAGGAAGCGCGGGTCTTAGCGGGGGGCGGCGTAAAAGAGCTGATCTTAGTCGCGCAGGAGACAACGCTGTACGGCAGGGATCTTTACGGGGAGAAAAAGCTGCCGGAGCTGCTTCAAAAGCTGTGTGAGATTCCGGGACTGCACTGGATCAGGCTGCTTTACTGTTATCCTGAGGAAATCACGGAAGAATTGATCGATGTGATGCGCACGGAAAAAAAGATCTGCCATTATCTCGATATGCCCATTCAGCATGCATCTGATGTAGTCCTGAAGAGGATGGGAAGACGGACGACCCGTGCCGAGATTACGGAGCGGATCAGAAGGATGCGGGAGCAGATACCGGATATTTGTATCCGGACAACACTGATCACCGGATTTCCGGGTGAGACAAAGGAAAATCACGAAGAAATGCTTGACTTTATCAGGGAGAATTCCTTTGACCGGCTCGGTGCTTTTTTATATTCGCCGGAGGAAGGTACGGCTGCTGCCGAAATGCCCGGACAGATTCCTAAAAAAATAAAGAAAAAGCGGCGAGATGAGATCATGCTGCTCCAACAGGAGCTTGCGTTTCAAAAAGCGGCGGCTTTTTGCGGTCATGTCATGGATGCCATGATCGAAGGAAAGCTCGTGGATGAGGACTGTTACGTGGCGAGAACGTACCGCGATGCACCGAGTGTGGACGGGTATGTGTTCTTAAGCACGGACAGAGAGCTTGTCAGCGGTGACATCGTATCGGTAAGAATCACGGGAGCACACGAATATGATCTGCTCGGCGAGCTCGAGGATGATTGCGGATAATGGTTTTATGGGTCTGCAGACAGGTATGCGTGTTGAAGCACGCGGGGAGGTGTAAGATTGAATTTACCAAACAAACTGACAATGTTCCGTGTCATATTGATCCCGTTTTTTGTTGTTTTTATGCTGACGGACTTTGCGGGCGCGGCAGCAAAATGGATCGCACTGGGCATTTTTGTCGTGGCGAGTCTGACTGATCTGTTAGACGGGCAGATTGCAAGAAGGAAGAATCTTGTTACAAACTTTGGAAAATTTATGGATCCGATCGCTGATAAGCTGCTCGTGTGCTCAGCGATCATCTGTCTGGTAGATATCGGCAGGATCTATTCATGGGTCGTGATCGTGATCATTGCACGGGAATTTGTGATCAGCGGCTTCCGCCTGATCGCGTCCGACAATGGGGTTGTGCTTGCGGCCAGTTACTGGGGCAAATTCAAAACAGTGTTCCAAATGGTGATGATCTGCCTGATGATCGCGGACATTCCGAATGAGATCGTTTCAGTCATTACGGATATCGTGATGTGGATCGCGCTCGCATTGACTGTGATATCACTGGTTGATTACCTTTGGAAAAATAAAGGAATTTTGGCGGGACAGAAATAGGAGAAAAGAATGACGGTTGAGATTATTTGCGTTGGGACGGAACTGCTTCTTGGAAATATCGTGAATACGAATGCGGCATATTTGGCGGAGCAGTGTGCGGGTCTTGGGCTATCCTGCTACTATCAGAGTGTGGTCGGTGATAATAAGGCACGCCTTACAGAGTCTGTGAAAACTGCTGTCGGGCGTTCGGACATTATTCTGATATCGGGAGGACTTGGACCAACACAGGATGATCTGACAAAGGAAACCGTTGCAGAAGCACTGGGTATTCCGCTTGTGACAGATGAAAACACGCGTCAGCGGATCGCGCGCTATTTCGAAAAAAGAGGAATGGAGATCACGGACAATAACTGGAAGCAGGCGCAGGTGCCGGAAGGATGTAAGGTGCTTGAAAACGAAAATGGCACGGCTCCGGGAATGATCCTTTCCGTTGGCGGGCATCATATCGTGCTGATGCCGGGACCGCCGGGAGAGCTGCGTCCGATGTTTGAAAATCATGTGCGCCCTTATTTGGAAGCATTGGAGCCGGGGGTGATTTTTTCACAGACTGTAAAAATCTGCGGCGTCAGTGAAAGCAAGATCGAGACGGATATTGAGGATCTGCTCGCGGGTCAGGACAACCCGACGATCGCGCCGTATGCAAGGCTCGGAGAGGTACATCTGAGGGTTACGGCAAAGGCAGCGGATGAGAAAGAAGCAAAAAAGCTCATCAAGCCTGTAGTGCGCGAGCTGAAAGCGCGCTTTGGCGGGGATGTGTACTCCACAGATAAAGATATGACGCTTGAAAAGTCAGTTGTCGAGCTGCTTCTTGCAGCGAATCTTACCATAACGACCGCAGAGTCCTGTACCGGCGGCATGCTGGCGAGCCGGCTGATCAATGTTGCGGGCATTTCCGAGATATATAAATCGGGTTACGTGACCTATTCCAATAAAGCGAAGCGACATCTGCTCGGCGTGAAAAAAAGTACGCTTACAAAGTACGGTGCGGTTAGTGAGAAAGTCGCCGGTGAGATGGCAAGAGGTGCGGCAATGTTTGCGAAAGCGGATGTGGCAGTTGCGGTCTCGGGCATTGCGGGACCGGACGGCGGGACGAAGGAGAAACCGGTCGGACTTGTCTGCATTGCCTGTCAGGTATGCGGTAAGCTGACGGTAAAAGAGTATTTGTTCAGCGGGGACCGTGCCAAAGTGAGAGAGAGCGCGACGGCATGCGCATTGACTCAGCTGCGCCGCTGTCTTTTGGAGTATTGCGGAACGAGAACATTCGGAAAGGATAAAGAGTAACAAATGAAAAAGGAACGGCTTACCTACCTGGATATGGTGAAAGGTATCGGTATTATTCTTGTTGTTATGGGGCACTCCCAGTTCCTGAACGAGCAGGTACGGATTGTGATCACCTCTTTTCATATGCCGTTGTTTTTCTTTGTATCGGGGATGCTGATCTGCCATATGGGGGAGGAACAGCGTTCGATGGGCGTGATCTTACGTCGTAAGGTGTTAAGCATATTTGTTCCGTATGCGGTGTTCAGCGCAATTTACCTTGCGATTTACGGATTGTATTATTATGCGCATCTACATATTATAGAGTGGAGCGTGATCAGGGGATATGCGATTCAGACATTTGGCTTGGGCGGTATGTCCGTACTTTGGTTTCTGACTGCGCTGTTTTTTTCTGAGCTTGCATTTTTTGTACTGCTCAAAGCTTTCAGAAAGAGACATGTCATGGTCATTGCTGTCTGCGCGCTGTGCGCTGTGGCAGCGCCGCTTGTCAAACCGCATTTTGACCGCCTTTTTCCGCGCACCAATATACCGCTCAGACTGTTATATGAACTGATCAGTACTTGGCTTCGCAGCATGGTCGGGCTTGGATTTCTGATGGCGGGTTATGAACTGATGCGTCTGTTTCATAAGCTGGACGGTATGAAGGGTGGTAAGCTGGATGATAAGGCAGACGGTTATGTCCCGTCTAAGAAAAAGCGTATTCTTTTCGTGTGCGCAGGCTTCTGCGGTCTGGCGCTGACGGCATGCTTAAGCCTTTATAACGGACTGACCGATATGCATTTTATGGTATTTCACCATCTGTGGCTGTATTATCTGAATGCGCTGCTCGGGACCTGCTCGCTGATCCTGATCTGCAAATACGGAAAAATACTGCGCGGACTCTGCTATCTGGGGGCGAATTCCCTCGTGATCATGGCGACGCATCTGGACTGTCAGTATATGCTCAAAGCGATCGATTTTGGATACTTTTTGGTATCGATCTCGCCGCGTGCAAAAAAATATTGTCTGTATTTTGGAATCGCGTCATCGCTGCTTGTGATGGAACTTGTAACGATATTCCTGGTTAATCATCTGGTGCCGTTTGTGGCAGGAAAAAGTTATCCGAAGCGGGAAAAGAAAAACAGCGGGGCTGCATAAGTTGTGAAGGTTTGTGCAAATTGACGGTTGTCCGGTATTACATTCTGTGCTACATTCAAAAAAGACCGTGTTTCTTTTGTTTCTTTCGGCGCTGGCTGCCATTGCATGGTACGGGAGCGCCGTCTTATATTTTGATACCCTTTTGCGCGCTTCACCGCGCGTACCAGTCAATATAGGGGAGTTTACTTCCAAACTTTCAACATAGAAAGTGAAAGAGAGTTTTATTGGACATATTGGTAGCTAAACTTGATAGTGTGAAGAGAAGTTCTAATGCTCACAGCAAAGGTTGTTTTCACTAAGACAGCATAGCTGTCTTGGAATTTCTAAGCTTCACACAGAAGAATGCCCAAAGTACGGGCATGCTTCATCTAGATTGAGTCGCAGCAGGGCTGTGACATGGAGGTTGGTTTAAAATAATTTTAGGAGAACAGTTGACAGAATCGAACAGATGTTTTATTATAATCCAATAAGAACATTTGTTCTGTATGTGTACGGTTCGGAAGGAGAACGATATGGAAAAGGACGAGAAACTGAAAGCGCTGGATGCGGCGATTTCACAGTTAGAGAAACAGTATGGACGCGGGACGGTCATGAAGCTTGGTGATCCGGCAGCCAGAATGAATGTGGAGACGATACCGACGGGGTCTTTGAGTCTGGATCTCGCATTGGGACTGGGCGGGATTCCGAAGGGAAGAATCGTAGAGATATACGGACCGGAATCAAGCGGTAAGACAACGGTTACGTTACATATGATCGCACAGGTGCAAAAAAGCGGCGGGATCGCAGGATTTATTGATGCGGAGCACGCACTGGATCCGGTTTATGCAAAGAAGATCGGAGTGGATATTGATAATCTCTATATTTCACAGCCGGACTGCGGGGAGCAGGCGTTGGAGATCACTGAGACGATGGTGCGTTCGGGCGCCGTGGATATTGTTGTTGTAGATTCAGTCGCAGCGCTCGTGCCGAAGGCGGAGATCGATGGCGATATGGGTGATTCCCATGTCGGACTGCAGGCAAGACTGATGTCGCAGGCACTTAGGAAGCTGACCGGCGTGATCAGCAAATCGAACTGTACGGTCGTGTTCATCAATCAGCTGCGTGAAAAGGTCGGCATTATGTTTGGCAACCCTGAGACGACTACGGGCGGGCGCGCATTGAAATTCTATTCCTCTGTTCGTCTGGACGTCAGAAGGATTGAGGCGATCAAGCAGGGCGGGGAGGTTGTCGGCAACCGCACACGGGTGAAAGTTGTTAAGAATAAAATTGCCCCGCCGTTTAAGGAAGCTGAGTTCGATATCATGTTCGGAGAGGGTATTTCTACGGTGGGTGATATTCTCGACATGGCAGCAAACGTGGATATTGTGGCAAAGACGGGCGCCTGGTATGCTTATGACGGCAATAAGATCGGTCAGGGACGCGAGAATGCGAAGCAGTTCCTAAAAGATAACCCTCAGGTGTGCGGCGAGATCGAGACGAAAGTGCGCGCACACTATGGACTGACAGGGGAGGCGCAGTCAGAAGACGGGGAGCAGACGGATGGAAAGACTTCTAACGAAAAGAAAGTTGGCGGCGGAGAGGCGGATGGGACTGCAGTCGACGGCAAGAATCCGTCAGAAGCGGTAAAAAAGACAAAAAGCAGCGCCAAGGAGTAACAGATTCCGCAAAAAAACGGATGAAGAGTCGAAGCGAAGCGTAGAAAGTAACATGTCTTTGCAGCGGGAGTGTGATTTTCGTTCAAATTCAGGACGCGAATTCTATGTCCGCATAACAGTCCAGTCATACGTGGCTGGACTGTTGCTATTTGCTGCCGCTTATGCGGCGGTTCATGCATATGCGGTATGCTACTTTCTACTATAACGATATTTGCGAAGAAAGGCAGAGCAGTTTGGGACAGTCAGGGCAGTGTAGGATAAGCGGGGAAGGATAAACAGGAAGGGAATCCGATGGTCGTAAGAGAGATAACAGAGTTAAGCAAAGCAAAATCGAATGTGATTCTGGAAGACGGAATGAGTTTTTCACTATATAAGTCCGAGCTGCGCCGCTACCGGCTTCGGGCAGGAGAGCCGATGGCAGACGCCGTCTATGAGGAATTGATGTATACGGAACTGCCGAGACGGGCGAAACTCCGGTGTATGAACCTCTTAAAACAGCGTGACTATACGGAGGCGGAGCTTCGGCGTAAATTAGAACAGGGCGGATATCCCGAAAGAATCGTCCAAACGGCGCTTGATTACGTCAAATCATATGGGTATGTGGATGACGAGGCATATGTGAAAAAATACATAGAAGCATACGGCGATAAGAAAAGCAGGCGGAGGATGGAAAACGATCTGTTGAAAAAGGGCGTTGACAAGAATACGGTCAAGATTGGACTTGAGCAGACGGATTTTTCGGATGGGGAGGATGCAGAGATTCTTCAAATACGGAATCTGCTTGCAAAAAAAGGATACTGCGGGGAAGAGTGCCCGCCGGATCAGCGAAGAAAGCTGTATGCGTTTCTGCTAAGGCGCGGATTTCCGACATCCAAGATTGCACAGTGCATGAAAGGGGTGTCCTTTGAGGAATGCTGAGGATAGCAATGATCGAATCCGTGCTTTAATTTTCTGTTTAGGCAGTATCGTGAGCAAGACTTGTGATATGTACGGGGATCAGTGTGTTACAAATTCATATGTCAGGTCATTGATATGGAATTCATGAAAAAGAAAGGAATCAGGTGCGTATCATGAGAGCAATTAGAGCGACAATTTTGTATGTGGTATGTCTGGGAATGCTGTTATGTTCTGTCGGCGTTTTGACAGTGAAAGCAGAAGGACAGGAAGATATACAGCAAGACGTACAAGATGCACAGCAAGATGAGCAGGACGAGTATGGGAGCGCACAGCAAGACGCGCAGGACGAACAGGGTGGCGCACAGCAAGACGCGCAGCGTGACGTGCAGGACGGACAGCAGGGCATGCAGCAAGCTGTACAGTCAGAGAATCCGACAGCAGATACGTGGCCGGACTATGTGATTTATGTGAACAGAACCCTAAATTGTGTCACGGTCATGCAGAAGGAAGCAGGCGGCGCGCTGACGCCGGTGAAGGCGATGGTCTGCTCCTGCGGACGTCAGGGGCATGCGACGCCGCGGGGAACCTTTCGTACGTCCCGTTATTATGAATGGCGGCTGATGGTGGACAATACCTATGGCAGATATGCGGTGGGCTTTAACGGTAAAATCCTCTTTCATTCCGTACCGTATCTGGAAACCTCTCCGGATTCGCTGGAATGGGAAGAATATAATAAACTGGGTGAAAATGCTTCACTTGGATGCGTCCGGCTGTCCGTGGAGGACGCAAAATGGATTTATGATCATTGTAAAGTCGGAACCACGGTCATTGTGTATTCTGACAGCGAAGAGATACTACCGCTCGGAAAACCGGAGGCAGTCACGATACCGGAGGATTCTCCGTGCAGAGGGTGGGACCCGACAGATTATGACATCAATAACCCGTGGTTTGCAGGGGATAGTGACGTGATCTCGTTTTTTGATGATGCGGACGGGTTTAACCATATCGCATATGCAAACAGATATGCGGATCTTAAGGAAGCGTTCGGGTATGACAGGGAAGCGTTATACGGGCATTATCTGACATACGGAATCAGCGAGGGGAGAATCGCGACGCGCTGAGCGGGACACTGAAAGATTTCATTTTATGTGAAATCTTTCTTTTTGTTATAATAACTTTGATTCTATATGGAAACTCTTGACAAAGTTATACCGGGGGGGGGGGTAAAATGGAATCGTTAGCGGATATCGTAGAATGAGTCATCCGCCGACGATTTCACAAGAAAACAGGAGGAAGAAGTATGAGAGGGAGCAGTAAGAAAAAATGGGCGGTACTCTTGACCGTTTCGGCGTTATGCATGAGCGCGGCGGTTCCGATGAGTCCCGTCAGGGCGGATGACGTAAATGATACTACACCACAGCCTGAATGTGTATCTGTCCAAACCACGCAGCGCTGCAGTATATGGAGCGCACCGGCGACCACCGAAGAGAACAGGGTCAAATATGTGGACGCGGGATATCAGATTCAGGTATATCCGCAGGTCATCGAAAGCGTGCTGGGAGACGGGAAGACTTTTTACCGTACGGTGAAGGGCGCATATGTATTGGCAAGATGTGTGACCGGTGCGGAAGGCGGAGCAGGGGAGGCGCCGTCCGCGCCTGCAGGTCAAACGATAGAACCGTTGATGCCGTATGGGGATGTACCTGTTGTAGAAGTTAAGTGGAATTATGACCATAGTAAGTATACTATAACGGAATATTGGTTTGATGACGGTGATGATGGATGGTATGGGATAGAGGGTTACTTAGATGCAACCGACAAACCTGAACCTGTCATTAAGACGGACGGATACGGAATTACCTATCGGGCATATTTTGATTATGATAGTGACTATATTATGATGCTTGATGAATTGGGAGAATGGGATTATGAGGCGTGGGGAGAACCGTCGGATGAGGAGCGTGCGTTCTATGCTAAGTTTGCTCATTATAGTCCGGACAGTATATCAGAACTGGTAGCGGATATTGCGGCGGAGGATCCGGCGATTGGGAACTTCTTAAGCGAGCACGGCGGACAGATTTTAATCTGCTTTACTAACTATAGTAGCTACGTACGCGCATGGTGCGGTCCGGGTGTGGATTATGAGACTTTCGGTGAGAAGTTGGATGATAGGGTGTATTACTCGATAAGCGATATTGTGCAGTGTCAGCGGGGCGGAGAGCCGGTAGACTGCGTATGCATTATAGCAGGTGCGGCTACGAATGCGGGTTACAATTTCGAGTGGATAAAGCGCGCACTTACATCTGCTATGAACAATTTCGTTTGGAACTAGAGCGTTTGACGTTATCAAAATAAGAAAAAGACAGACAGTGCCGTTTTACCCGCGTGAGGGGAAACGGCACTGTTTTTTAGGATAATTTTGCTAATCCCACATATACTATGATTGAAAGAATATGAAAGAATATGAAAGGAAAAAAAAGGATTTGAAAGAAATTGAAAAAAAGATGAATAAATATGATTGAAAACGGTTTTGTTTAACTGTATAATATAAACGGAAAGGATGTGATCAGATGACTACGATAAGCCTTAGATTTGATGATGAAATGAAAAGACAATTGGATGAGATGTGTGATGAAATGGGTATGAACCTTACCACCTTTTTTATGATCTATGCAAAAAAAGCCTTACGAGACCGCCGAATCCCTTTTGAAGTGACTGCCCCGCCGGATCCCTTTTATTCCGATGCCAACATAGAACAATTGCAAAAAGCGGGCAGGCAGGTCAAAAACGGGCAGGTGATCGTAAAGACAATGGAAGAACTGGAGGCTATGGAGCGTGAGTAAAATCACTTTTGCCGAAGATGCTTGGGAAGAATATCTATATTGGCAGTCGCAGGACAAAAAGACCCTGAGAAAAATAAACAGCCTCTTAAAATCCATTCAGCGGGAACCGTTTACCGGTGAAGGGAAACCGGAACCGCTCAAAGACAGCCCAGGCGGGGAATGGAGCAGAAGGATCAATGCAAAAGACAGGCTTGTATATATGATTAGTAATGAGGGTATTGTCATAACCCAGTGCAAAGGACACTATTGTGACCAATAAGAAGAAAATACTTCAAAACTTTACCATACAGTGCCGTTTTGCCCGCGTGAGGGGGGAGACGGCACTGTTTTTGATTATTACACCACCGTTGCCATGACTGCCGCTGTCAAGCTCCTTTCACCGGTCAATTATGCTGCCATGTATACCTGTAAAAGTGCAATGCATATCGCTTTTCAACATTAAAATTAAAATAGCTTTTTTTTTGTAAATTAGACATAAAGATGCGATCTGTTTGGGTATCTGCGAAAACGCTGTTTGTAGGAGAGGGATGCGCGATGAAGATTAGTAAACAGGAAAACGGGAGTGAGATCACACTGATGCTGGAGGGGCGGCTTGACACGACCACCGCGCCCCTGTTGGAAAAAGAGATCAACGCCGGCATGGAGGGTACGGAAACACTGATCCTGGATTTTAAGGAACTGGAATATCTTTCCTCAGCCGGACTGCGCGTGCTGTTATCGGCGCATAAATCGTTGATGAAGAAGGAGGGCAGAAAGCTGATCATCCGCCATGTCAATGAGACGATGCATGAAGTGTTCGAGGTTACGGGATTTTTGGATATTCTGAACATAGAATGACGCGTTGGAAAATGCCCGAAGCTCTTCTCTGGGATGGGCGGGCATTCTTCTTTAGGAAAGAGTTGTGCCGCTGAGGGGCGGCATGCCGTCACAGGCGGCATGGAGGTTTGCATGAAAGAATTAACGGTTGACGCAACAGTGGAAAGTATACCGGTCATCACGGAATTTGTCGATGAACAGCTTGAGCAGTTCGGCTGTCCGATGAAAGCGCAGGCGCAGATTGATATTGCCATTGGGAAAGCTATTTGACAGCTTTCAGCGTTTGGATGAGGAAAAGAACCGTCATATTGAAGGGACCGGTCTTGGAATGAATATCACAATGTCCCTGTTAAAACTGATGGACGGGGACATGAAAGTGGAGAGCGAATATGGAAAAGGCTCGGATTTCACCGTTACGATACCGCAAAGAATCGTATGTAATGAGCCGACGGGAGATTTTGAGGCTGTAAGACACAGGAGGGAGCGGAGCCTTTCCGGGAAACGGCAGACGTTTGAGGCGCCGGAGGCGAGCGTGCTTGTGGTTGATGATAACAGCATGAATCTGACGGTATTTCAATCGCTGCTTAAACGTACCAAAATGAAGATCACGGCGGCGGATTCGGGTAAACGTTGTCTGGAACTGGTAAAAAGCGAACGGTATCATATGATTTTTATGGATCATATGATGCCGGAGATGGATGGGATCGAGACGCTGCATGAGATACAAAAGCTGGCGGATATTCCGAACAGGGACACGCCGGTGATCGCCCTGACGGCGAACGCACTGTCGGGTGCAAGGGAAGGTTATTTGAAAGAGGGATTTGCCGATTTTCTGACAAACCGATCGACGGTGATCTGTTAGAGCAGACGGTCAGGCGTTTTCTTCCTGAATCGCTTGTAAAGGAAGTGGAGGCTGGTGCCGTGGAAAGTGAAAAGGATCGGAGGGAGAACGGGTCGGAAGGCGGAGGACCAGGGAAGCCGTATCTGACCGCGGAGGAGGAAGGCTTTCTGTCCTATGGCATTTCCATAAAGAACGGTTTTTCTCATACCAAAAACGATGTGGAAATGTATGCAGAGCTTGTAGGATGTTTTTGAAAGAGCGCGCAAAACAGGAAGAAATGTATGGCTTTTTGACGGAACAAAATATGAAAGAATAAGCGATCCGGGTACACGGACTAAAAGGAAATGCAAGGACGCTCGGCGCAGATGCGCTTGCGGATGCGGCGTTTGAGCATGAAAAGCAGAGTAAGGCAGGCAATGCGGAATATGTGAGCGCTCATTGGAACGAATTGCTTTGCGTCTGGGATAAGACCGCCGGGACCGTACCTCACAAAATGCTTGACAGCATACGCATTACAGAGTAAAATTGAACTGTTGTAAAATTGAGAGTTAGGATATGTCATCCTATATGATGTGTTCTATAACGCATATTCGTACAATGAAAACTAAATAAGGAGGTGCTCCTGTACATGGGACCAGTAGTAACGGCGGTCATTGTGACGGTCATTGTGACACTTGCCATTGCGGTACCCGTATCTGCTTTTCTGGCAATGAACCGTCAGAAAAAAGCGATAGAGCAGAAAATCGGAAACGCGGACACGAAGGCAAGAGAGATTATTGATGATGCATTAAAAACTGCTGAGGCAAAGAAACGTGAAGGACTGCTTGAGGTGAAGGAAGAATCTATCCGGACAAAGAATGAGCTGGATAAGGAGATCAAAGAGCGGAGAGCGGAGGCACAGCGTTACGAGCGCAGAGTTCAGCAGAAGGAAGAAAACATCGATAAAAAAGCGGATGCGATCGAGAAGAAGGAAGCGGGGCTGCTTGCGAGGGAAGAGGCGCTGAATAAGCAGAAAGAAGCAATCGCCAGACTGAACGAAGAGAGGGTACAGGAACTGGAACGAATCTCTGGTTTAACCTCCGAACAGGCAAAAGAGTATTTACTTAAAATTGTTGAAGACGAAGTAAAGCATGAGACAGCCGTGCTGATCAAGGAAATGGAGAGCAGGGCGAAAGAAGAAGCGGACAAGAAGGCAAAGGAATATGTGGTTAACGCCATTCAGCGTTGTGCGGCAGACCATGTATCCGAATCGACGATTTCCGTTGTGCAGCTTCCGAGCGATGAGATGAAGGGACGTATCATCGGTCGGGAAGGCCGCAATATCCGCACGCTGGAGACGATGACAGGTGTGGATCTGATTATTGATGATACGCCGGAAGCAGTGATCCTTTCCGGTTTTGATCCGATCAGACGTGAGGTTGCACGTATTGCACTTGAGAAACTGATCGTGGACGGAAGAATCCATCCGGCAAGAATCGAGGAAATGGTTGAAAAAGCGCAAAAAGAAGTAGAGGTCATGATCAAAGAAGAGGGTGAAGCGGCACTGCTCGAAGTCGGAGTGCACGGCATTCACCCAGAGCTTGTCAGACTGCTTGGCAAGATGAAATTCAGGACCAGCTATGGACAGAATGCATTGAAGCATTCCATAGAAGTGGCACAGCTTTCCGGTCTCCTTGCCTCTGAGATGGGGCTGGATATCAGAATGTCGAAACGCGCAGGTCTTTTACATGATATTGGAAAATCCGTGGATCATGAAATGGAAGGCTCCCATATCCAGTTAGGAGTGGAGCTTTGCAGAAAGTATAAGGAATCCGCAACCGTCATTAACGCAGTAGAATCGCATCATGGCGATGTGGAGCCGACAACGCTGATCGCGTGTCTGGTACAAGCCGCTGATACGATTTCCGCGGCAAGACCGGGTGCAAGGCGGGAAACGCTGGAGACTTATACGACAAGACTAAAACAATTGGAAGATATCACAAACAATTTCAAGGGAGTGGACAAATCTTTTGCTATTCAGGCGGGTAGAGAGATTCGGGTAATGGTAGTTCCTGAGCAGATCAGTGACGCGGACATGGTACTTTTGGCAAGGGATATATCGAAGCAGATCGAAGCAGAGCTTCAGTATCCGGGACAGATTAAAGTCAATGTCATTCGCGAATCACGAGTGGTCGATTACGCAAAGTAGAAAGAAAAAGATTTCATAAACATTGTTTATGGAATCTTTTTTTGTTATAATGAGTCCTATGAGAAAAAAGAGTAAACAAAAGTCCCGTATTGCTTTAGCGGGCATCAGTGAAATAGGGGCGAGAGCCGATCAGCAGGACAGCATGTGGTTTTCGGGAATGTCCGGTGAACGTTTGGAATGCTCTGCGGCGGAGTTCGCGGAGAGCGAGAGTGTGTTTGCCGTGATCGCAGACGGAATGGGAGGTCTGTCGAACGGCGGGGAGATCAGCAGGCTGATCACGGGAGAAATGCAAAGTGCCTGTATCGCAGAAGACCGGGAAAAGTCTCCCGTGCCCTTTTTGCAGCGATCTCTTTGGCGTGCAAACGAGACGGTCAATCAGTATCTGTCCGATAAAGAACCGGGCGGTTCTACTGTCATTGCCGCATACATAGAGGATCGCAAACTGTATTATTGTTCGGTGGGTGACAGCAGAATTTATCTGTGGCATAAAAAGCAGCTTTGCAGGCTGAACGTAGAACATAATTACGGGAGGGAGCTGGACGAGCTTGCGTGGAAAGGCGCAATTACGGAACTGGAAGCAAGAGCGAATCCACGCCGCAGCGCGCTGACGAGCTATATCGGAAAAGGAATGCTGGATCAGGTAGACGGAAATGAAATACCGATTGATTTAGAAAAAGGGGATGTGATCCTGCTTTTGACAGACGGTGTATTTCGCACGGTCTCTGAGGAAGAGATCGCACGCTGTGCTGCGAAAGAGACTGCGGAAGAGGCGGCACGCGCGGTCGCACGGTCAGTTGTATGGGAGCATAGACAGTATCAGGACAATTATACGGTCATTGCAATTCATATTGGACAAGCCCCTTGCAGTCAGGGTGAAAACGTGCTAAAATAAACGCGAACAGGAGGTTATCATGATGCGTGTTTTTAGTAAAATAAAAAAGCAGATGTATGCAGGCGTAACGATGCTTGCGCTTATGTTAATGAATCAAATAACCGGCTGTGCCGGCGTACTGGCAAGCGAAGGCGCACAGGAGTCGATAGATGCGCAGACAGCATGGATCCTCGTAGGGATCATTGCCGTGGCAGTCATCGTGGCGGTGATCATTGCGGCGGTGACGTCGGTGATATCAGGCGTGGTGGGAGCAAAAGAGGATTCGGGAGAGCAGGAATAGCGGATAAGCCGCTCAAGAGAACTGCGGGAGGTGCCTGTTAAGGGGATTTCTGATGCGGTTCTTTTTTTGTCATTCTTTAGAAACAGGCTGCGCAGGGCATCTACATTTTTCTGACTTTTATCTTGCATACAAAAGCTTCTTGGTGTATGATAGGTAAGGCGTCTGTGAATTGTATACAATTATGCAATCATGCATTGGAGAACGGACGCCGGATAATACGTTGTACCAATAAGTATGAAATACGGAAGGCATGGTGAACCGAAATGAAATCTTATCAGGAGATGTCAAAGGAAGAGCTGCAGGCATTGGAAAGCGAATTGGAGCAGCAGTTTGAAGAGGCAAAGGCAAAAGGGCTGAAGCTGGATATGTCCAGAGGGAAGCCGGGACCTGCGCAGTTAGACCTCAGCATGGATATGATGGATGTGCTGCACTCAGATACGATCCTTCAGACGGAGGAAGGCGTGGACTGCCGCAATTACGGAACGCTGGACGGTATTCCCGAGGCAAAAAAACTCATGGGAGATATGATGGGTGTGCCGGCTGAGAATGTGATCGTCTGCGGAAACGCCAGCCTTTCCATCATGTATGATGCGGTTTCCCGCTCTATGACGCATGGCGTATGCGGGAGCACGCCGTGGTGCCGTCTTGACAAGGTGAAGTTTTTGTGCCCGGCACCCGGATATGACAGACATTTTAAGATTACGGAGCATTTCGGGATTGAGATGGTCACGATTCCGATGACACCGCAGGGACCGGACATGGATCTGGTTGAGAAGTACGTGAATACGGACGAGGCCGTAAAGGGGATTTGGTGCGTGCCGAAGTATTCCAATCCGCAGGGCTATTCCTACTCGGATGAGACGGTAAAGCGTTTTGCAGCATTAAAGCCTGCAGCAGAGGATTTCCGTATTTACTGGGATAATGCTTACGCCGTGCATCATTTATATGAAGAAAAAGAACGGCAGGACAGGATTCTTGATATTCTCAGCGAATGTGAAAAAGCGGGTAATCCCGATATTGTTTATGAATTTGCATCCACTTCCAAAGTGACATTTTCGGGAGCAGGCGTTGCGGCGATCGCATCCTCTGCAAAGAATCTGAACGATATCAAAAAATCAATGACGATACAGACGATCGGTTACGACAAGATCAATCAGCTCCGCCATGTGAAGTATTTCGGAAATATTGACGGAATGCATGCGCATATGATGGAACTTGCAGGCATTATGCGCCCGAAGTTTGAAGCGGTGCTCACCGTGCTTGATCAGGAACTGTCGGGATTGGATATCGGGGAGTGGACAAAACCGAACGGCGGTTATTTTATTTCGTTTGAAGCGCTTGAAGGCTGTGCCGCCGCGATTGTCGGAAAATGCCGTGAAGCGGGTGTTATCCTGACAGATGCAGGAGCGACCTATCCGTATGGCAAGGATCCGCACGACAACAATATCCGTATTGCGCCCTCGTTTCCTACGACGGAAGAGATGAAAGAGACAGCGAAGCTCTTTGCGCTGTGTGTGAAGCTTGTGAGTGTACAGAAACTATTGGCATCTGCGTAAACGGATTGAATGCAGGAGAGCCGGCTTGTATGGAAGAAAGCGGAGGACAGCAGGAATGCAGGAATGGAAACGATTGAACAGGCGATTGATCCACAAAGGTTCTATCATCAACTATTATCGGGATACGGTGCAGGTACCGAACGGCAACGTGGTAGAATGGGATTTTATCGGACATAACGGGGCGGCTGCGGTCGTACCGGTAACGGAGGATGGAAAGATCCTGATGGTACGCCAGTATCGGAATGCACTTGACCGTATGACCCTTGAGATTCCGGCAGGCGGTCTGAACGGAGCGGATGAGGAGACGAAAGCGGCGGCTGCCCGTGAACTTGAGGAGGAGACGGGATACCGCAGTGATAACCTGACATTTCTGATCAGTCTCAATACGACGGTAGCATTCTGCAATGAAAAAATAGATGTTTATGTCGCCCGGGATCTGACTTCTTCGCACCAGCATCTGGATGAAGATGAGTTCATTGATGTTGTGGCAATGGATGTGGAAGAGCTGACAAAGATGATCTATGAGGGAAAGCTGATGGATTCAAAGACCGTGGCGGCAATTCTGGCATACTGCAGCCGCTATTGCCGGCCGGATGACTTGGAGAAGTAAATTTTGCCGCAGCAGGCGGGATATGCCAGAGAGAAGCAGAGATTTTTTGCCGCAGCAGGCAGGATATGCCGCAAACAAAACAAATTTGGACAGGAAAGAATGTCCGGAAGTCAGGGCTCATATAATATAAAAATGAGCTTTGGGAGCGGAAAATATGAGAGAAAAGGAAAGGGAACGTCTCGCATTGTTCGGCGGGCTTGTTCCCTTTTTGATTGGCTTTTTTGCGGGGATCGCGCTGCTCGTGTTCGCAAGAACCTGGTTTTTAGGGAGCGGAAACCTGATGGGAGCAGAGCGCACGCATAATATCGGTTATCTGGATATTCATAAAAACCGCCTGTTTTTTTATGTGCTTGGTCTGCGCATGCGGACGGTTCTGCTCATGTTGCTTTTGTCGTGGGCGCCGTTCGGACGTTTTGTGCGGCATGGATATAAGACATGGTATGGATTTTGCTTTGGTATGATCTTAACAGCTTCTTATGCGGTCTATGGCGTCAAAGGTCTGTGGCTTGTCTGTATCTGCCTGTTTCCGCAGATCCTGCTTTACATTCCGGCTTTTGTTCTGCTTTGCCATATATCGGGACGGATCTCCGAGTTGCATGCGGGCGGATTTGGGACAGCGGGCATCAGGCAATTGCTGACGGGGATCGGGATCGTTTTCCTGCTGGTGCTGGCAGGATGTCTTGTGGAGGGGTATGTCAACTCTGTAATTGTTATGAAAATGTTAAAAAAATTTTAAGCCGGGATTGCTAGATGTGGTAGACATAATTGAAAGGAGTTTCGATATGTGGTAGTTTTGTCGAAAAGAGATGGAAATGCCTTAAAAACGGTTAAAAATTGCGATTGCTTTTCTTAAAAATTATGATTATAATAGTGCGTAGACACGCTTTTTGATTAACATAAATATTTTGAGGGTGGCGCGCTGATACATGAGGGATGAAATCGGGCAGTTTATCGAATATCTGCATAATGTAAAAAAGACCTCCAATAATACGGAGATGTCATACCGGAGGGATCTGAATAAAGTGCAGATATATCTGACGGCGCGCGGTGTAACAGACGTGAAGCTCATAAGCAGTCAGATGCTTGAGGACTATGTGGAGAATTTGAGGCGGCAGAATTTTGCACCGGCAAGCGTTTCGCGTAATATCGCATCGCTCAAGGCTTTTTTTCATTTTTTGGCGGATGAGGGAAAAATAGAGAGTGATGTGTCCGTGTCGCTCAAGGCACCAAAGCTGGAAAAGAAGATGCCGGGCATCATGACGATGGATGAAGTGGTGCGGCTTTTAGAGCAGCCGCAAGGGAATGCACCAAAAGAAGTGCGCGACAGGGCGATGCTGGAGCTTTTATATGCAACCGGAATCCGGGTTACGGAGTTGATCACCTTGAAACTGAGCGACTTAAATATGCCGATGAATTATATTATCTGCCGTGACCGCAATAAGGAGCGTGTTATTCCGTTTGGCACGGCGGCGAGAGAAGCGCTTGCCAGATATTTATCGGGTGCAAGAGAAGCCCTGGTTAAGGATGCGTCGTTTGATACATTATTTGTAAACTGTTCGGGCGAACCCATGAGCAGACAGGGATTTTGGAAACTGATCAAATCCTATACGAAAAAAGCAGGTATCACGGCAGATATTACACCGCATACGCTGCGTCATTCCTTTGCCGCGCATCTTGTGGAAAACGGTGCGGATTTAAGAAGTGTACAGGAGATGTTGGGACATTCCGATATTTCTACGACGCAGATCTACGCTAATATGAGCCACAAACATTTAAGAGAGGTTTATGCAAAAGCACATCCGAGAGGATAAAATAATAATTACAAGCATAAGAAATGGAAAAATACTTCTTATACTTGTAATTATTTTGCGAAATGCTTGCGCATTTCGTATCAGTAAAATTCAGCGAACAAAGAGTTCTAAATGGTTACAATCATTTCGTTACAATAATTCTGCAATATCATAGATCAGGCGCTCGGATTCTGCCCAGCCGAGGCACGGGTCGGTGATGGATTTTCCATAGACGCCGCCGCCGATTTTCTGACAGCCCGGCTCAATATAACTTTCCACCATAACGCCTTTGACAAGTTTACGAATATCACTGTTTAATCTGCGGCTGTGCAGGACTTCTTTGACAATGCGCACCTGCTGTTCAAATTTTTTTCCTGAATTGTTATGGTTCGAATCAATGATGCAGGCGGGATTTAACAGATCGCGTTCCTGATACATTTCCCAAAGGCGGTTTAAGTCTTCATAGTGATAATTTGGCGTGCTGTTTCCGTTTTTGCTCACGGAACCGCGGAGTACGGTGTGCGCAAGCGGGTTACCCGAAGTCGATACCTCATATCCGCGATAGACAAAGGAATGAGGCTGCTGGGCGGCATAGACGGAATTGAGCATGACGCTGAAATCGCCGCTTGTGGGATTCTTCATACCTGAAGCGACGTCGAATCCGCTTACGGTCAATCGGTGCTGCTGATCTTCAACGCTCCGTGCGCCGATCGCGACATAGGAGAGCACGTCTTCCACATACCCCCAGTTTTCGGGATAGAGCATTTCGTCCGCAGCGGTAAGACCGGATTCCTGGATCGCGCGCAGATGCATCCTGCGCACGGCGATCAGCCCCTGCAGAAAGTCTTCTTTTTTTTGAGGATCAGGCTGACTGGCAATGCCTTTATAACCGTCTCCGGTCGTGCGGGGCTTGTTCGTATAGATACGCGGAACCAGCATCACCTTGTCGCCCACACGCCCGGAAAGGGCAGCCAAACGGTTGACATAATCACAAACGGAATCCTCGTTGTCAGCCGAGCAGGGACCGATGATCACAAGAAAACGGTCCGATTTTCCGGTGATAATATCGGTGATCTCCCGGTCACGTTTCTGCTTTAGTCCGGCATAATGAGCCGGCAGCGGATATTCCTCCCTGATCTGTGCGGGAGTGGGAAGTAAACGTTCAAATGTGAAACCCATCATGATTCTCCTGTCTGTAGTCGGATAAGAACATTCTATAAAATCTTCAAAAAACAGGACAATTATATATGAAAATGTACAATTATGCAAGACCTGGCGAAAAATTGCGAAATTCAATAAATTCCTATGAAATGATTGATTTTTTGTGAATAAAGTACTATTATTTGAGCAGATCAGGTTGCATGGATTTGTTGAATATGGTACGATAGTCACAGAAAAGAGGGTGCTTGTTATGAGAGATACCATAGCGGTCTGTGTTGCACGGGCGGACGAAGAGTTTCAGAGAGATTCCCTGAGAGCAATCTATCATCAAGCGGGAGAATATGGTCTGTTCGTACAGGTGTTTAATACCTTTGAAGAGTTAAAGTTGAATGATCTTAACGACAAGGGAGAGGAAAGCATCTTTGAGCGGATCGATTATGACAGGCTTTGCGGCATGATTATTTTTTGTGAAAAGATCAAGGACAATGAGTTAAACGTAAGCCTGATAGAAAAGGGTAAGAAAAACGGGATACCGGTTGTCGTGATCGACCGCAAAGTGGATGGATGCTATAGCATCGTGTTTGATTATACGAACACATTTGAAAAGATCGTGCGCCATCTGGCAGACGTGCATCAGTGTCGTTCCTTTTTTATCATGGGCGGTTTTCGCAATAATGATTTTTCTGATGCCAGGATTAACGTTGTCCGCAAGGTGGCAGCGGAGTACGGGATCGAATTAAAAGACGATGACATTGGCTATGGGAATTTTTGGGAAGGGCCGTGCCGGGAAGTCATGAAAGAATTTCTTGACAGCGGGCGGGCGCTGCCGGACGCGTTCATTTCCGTCAATGATACAATGGCGATCACGATCTGTGACTGCCTGCATAAGGCAGGATATTGTGTGCCGGGAGATACGATCGTAACGGGGTTTGACGGGATCGAGGAGGAGCGCTATTCGATGCCGCGCTTAACGACGGCACAGCAGGATCTGCAGGAGGGCGGAAAAAGAGCAGTAGAACTGATTTACAGCGTCATGCAGAAGCAGGAGAATGTCGAATGCTGTACGACCATCCCGTTTGCAGTACGGTTTTCGGAGTCATGCGGATGCCGTAAGATCAGCGAGAGCAGGGCGTCTGAGCAAATCCATAAAATGTATAACATCCTGACATCTTACCGGCAGTTCACAAAATATATGTATGAGATGATCGACGAGATGACCGGTACGAAGAGTCTGCAGGGCGTGTTGGCGACCCTGCCGAAATATCTCTCCTATCTGAATACGTACAGCCATATTTATTTGTGTGTGGAGGGTTCTTATCTGGAAGCCTATGATGAGATTGGCGCACAGATCATGGATGTGAACCGCAGGCTGAACGAGCGCAGGGAGATTGAAATGGTGGTGCTCGGCGAGTGGCATGCCGATCAGGGTTTTTCCTGCCCGATACTCAGTTATAAGCGCAGAGAGCCGTTTCCGGCTGAAAAGATGAGTAAAGATACCGAAAATCTGATGTTTGTGCCGCTTCATGTACAGGAGACCGTATTTGGTTATCTGGCAGTCAATTTTGATCCGGAGACAAACGACTATACGCAGCTGAGGAATTTTTCAACGAATCTGAGCCATATTTTGGATTCTGTGAGAAGCAGACAGCTGATGCAGAATTTTAACAGCAAATTAAGACAGGCGAATGATAAGCTGGAGGAGCTTTATATCAGGGATCCGCTGACCGGAATTTATAATCGCCGCGGTTTCTATCAGGATATGATCGGCAGACTCAAAGAGCATCATTACGGATGGCTCATGGTCGTCTCCATTGACCTGAACGGCTTAAAGACCATCAATGATACGTACGGACATGGCGAGGGTGATTTTGCGCTTAAGACGGTGGGCCGGGCGCTGCAAAGGGTCGTACAGGAGCGGGGGATCAGCGCACGCTTTGGCGGCGATGAGTTTTCGGCAGCGCTGTTTTATGATGAATATGAGCAGTATGCCGATGCTGACTTCAGGAAGCAGCTGGAAGAACAGCTTGATCAGGTAAACAGGACGGCGGGTAAGGCGTATGAGGTCAGCTGCAGCTGTGGAATGCAGATGACGCCGACAAACGGGGATGTCAATATTGATGAAATATTGAAAGAGGCAGACCATAAAATGTATCAGGACAAAAAACATCATTATGAAATGCTCGGACAGGGTGAGGAACATATCCGTTAAAGCCGGGCGGCATAAGCTTGTGTGGGGGCGAAAAGGGATGGTATCCAAACGGATAGCATCCCTTTTTGACTGTAAATGCACGCCCATGGTGAGAAGCAGTTCAGTGTTTTTTCAGACAGTGCAGGATGGCAAGTGAGTTTGCAGCCGCGCAAAAGAGCTGACTTGTGAGAAGACCCCACAGATACGCTTCAATGCCGAAGGAGGGGATCAGAAGAAATACGAATGCCAGACGTATCCCGAGTGCGGAGGTATTGATCACAAAGGAAAAGCCGGTGTGTCCGAGTCCGTGAAGGATGCTTGACATGGTTGTTGAGAGATAGAGAAACGGACACATAAAGCCGAGAGTCAGAATAAAATGCCCGGCCAGTTCATTATGAAAAATGAAAGTTCCGGCAAAACGCCCGGTCACAAGGAAAAGAATGCAGCACAGCATGCCGAATAAAAGACTGCAGAGTGCGGTCCGGCGGAAAGCGCGGCGGATCTTGGCATAATCAACATGCTCCTGCGCTTCGGAAATATAGGGCAGCAGCAGGACCGAAAAGGAGTTTGTCAGCGTGGACGGAAACAGGATGAACGGCAGAGCCATGCCGGTCAGCACGCCGTAAACAGAAAGAGACTGGGAATTGGTCATGCCGGAGCGGACGAGCATCAGCGGGATGTAGATGGCTTCCACGCTTGAGAGCAGGTTGACGACGACGCGGCTTGCCGACAGCGGCACAGCCATGCGGAGGATGCGGGACATCGTCTGATGCAGGGCAGGGCTTTTCCGCAGAACGCCCAGGGCAGCGGACGGTGAAGAGGGCCGTCCGAGGCGGCGCTGAAAACGAACTAAGACAAGCAGACCCGTAAACAGCGCAGAGCAGATCTCTCCGGCGAGCATGCCGAAGACGGAACAGGCTAAGCTAAGCTGCATATGATGGGACAGACTGTATTCGTAAAGGAGAAATACGGTTCCGACGCGGATAAGCTGCTCGCCGAGCTGGGATGCGGCGGGAATCTTTGTGTTTTTGATCCCGTAATAATAGCCGTTCATGCAGGAATGCAGGGAGGCAAACGGGATGGAGACCGCGATGATACGAAGCAGCGGCTCCGTGCGCGGTTCACACAGGATACGTGTGGCGATGAACGGCGCGTTCAGGGCAACAACGGCAGCAAACAGTACGGAAAGGACTGCGGACAGAAATAAGCCGTTTAACAGAACCCGGAAAGAATGCCGGTAGTCGTGCGAGACCGGTTCTCCCGCGACATATTTGGAGATGGCACTTTGGATTCCGCCGCAGCATACGGAGAACGCCAGGGCGAGAACGGGGGAGACAAGCTGATAGACACCCATTCCCTCTGCGCCAAAAGTGCGGGATAGGAAGATACGGTAAAAAAAACCGATGACGCGGGAAACAAATCCGGTCAGAGTAAGGATCAGTGTTCCCTTAAAAAGTATTTTGTTCATAAATCGGTCCTGTGGTATTATGGATAATATATGAGAAAAAAAAGCAGGACAGAACAAGGGAGAAAAGATTGGAGTGTCTGTGAGAAAAACGAGGTCATAAGAGGAAGAAGTCAGGCTTATGCCTTGAGTTTCTGCCCGGCAGTCCGAAGCTTTGACGTGGAGGAAAAAAAGTGAGCAGAGAAAAGGTCGTGGTCGGGCTGTCGGGAGGTGTGGATTCGGCAGCTGCGGCATATTTATTACAGAAACAGGGATATGAGGTGACCGGCGTCACCATGTGTGTGCTTGGAGAGGAAAACCGGGCAGTACAAGAGAGCATGATATCGGATGCAAAAACGGTGGCAGAAGCGCTCGGTATCCGGTATGAGACGGTTGATTTTACAGATGTTTTCAGAAAAGAAGTAGAGGATTACTTTGCAGAGGAATATCTGCGGGGGCGAACGCCGAATCCCTGCCTGATGTGCAACCGTTATGTCAAGTGGGAAGCGGTACTGGGATTTGCTAAGAGCGTGGGAGCGTCATGGATGGCAACGGGGCATTATGCGCGTATAGAACGGCTGGCAAACGGCAGATATGCCGTGCGTAACTCCGTAACTGCGGGGAAAGACCAGACTTATGTCCTGGCACGTCTGACACAGGAGCAGCTTGCCCATACGCTGATGCCGGTTGGCGCATATACGAAGGAGCAGGTACGCGCACTCGCGAAGGAAGCAGGGATTCCGGTCGCGGAAAAAAAGGATTCTCAGGAAATCTGTTTTATTCCTGATCATGATCATGCGGCGTTTATTGCCCGCAGAAGACCGGAAGCCATGTGCAGTGAAGGAAATTTTGTCACGCCGGAGGGCGTTGTGCTTGGAAAGCACCGTGGATTGGTCCATTATACAGTCGGTCAGAGAAAGGGATTAGGGATCGCGCTTGGGGAGCGGATGTTTGTCAAATGTCTGCGTCCTGAGACGAATGAGGTCGTGCTTGTGCCGGATGATGCGGTGTATGGTGCAGACTTCGCCTGTACGGACATAAACTTTATGGGAATGACGCCGATGCAGGCAGGAGAAAGGCACCGGCTGACCGGAAGGATACGTTACGGGCACAGTGGCGCGCCCGCGATGGTGACGATGCTTGAAAACAACTGCCTGCATGCAGAGTTTGAACAGCCTGTCCGTGCAGTCACGCCGGGACAGGCAGCTGTCTTTTATGACGGGGAATACCTTGCATGTTCGGGAATCATTGCCGGCTGACCGGACGCCTCTTTTAGAAAGTAGAAAGGCGTCCGCCGGACGTTAAAGCCGCGGGCTACAATTTGATAAATTCCGCGACGCGCTTTTCAAAGACACAGTAGTAACGGAAGCCGCATGCCGAAAGAAGCTCAGCAGCATCGTTAAAGTGTGAGCCGATATCTTCAGGCTTGTGGGCATCCGAGCCGACCGTGATGATCTCGCCGCCGAGCTCGCGGTAGCGCTTCAGGATATCCATACAGGGATTCGGTGCGTTAAGTCCTTTCCGGTAACCGGCGGTGTTACATTCAATGCCTTTTTCATTGTCGATCAGGGTTTGAAGGATCGTGTCGATGACATCGCGGTAATCTTCATAAGAGAACGCCTGATTTTTATTGGGACCGTAGCGGACAATATAGTCGAGATGACCGTAAACGTCAAAATTGGTATACTTTTTGAGATTATCCAGAATCGACGTAAAATAACGCCTGTAAGCTTCCTTTTCACTGCGGCCATCAAAATAGGACGGATAATAGGGATCGGCGCCATCCACCAGATGGGAGGAGCCGATGACGAAATCAAAGTCATGGCTGTGGACGTAACGGGCGTTATTTCCTGACAGATGCGGCTGAAGACCGAGTTCCACGCCGAATAACAGCTTGATGCGGTCTGCATATCGTTCTTTACAGCGGATCAGGTCATACAAATAGGAATCGGTATTGAGCAGGAATTTATCTTCCGGATCCCTTTCTGATGCAGGATAATCATAATCCATATGCTCGGTAAAGCACATCTGCTTTAAGCCGAGTCCGATTCCCTTTTCGATCATGGATTCCATGGAAGCATCTGAATCTCCCGAGTGGGAGGAGTGCAAATGACAATCGGTATAGACAGGCATGTACAATACTCCTTTCTGTTTGGTGTCCGGTATAGGCGTTTCACAATTGCCTATTTTGTTCAGGCGGATAAGACGGGTGGAAATACCGCCGCTCACGCCCTTCATTGCAGTTACATGAATATATTCGATAAAATACCACAATTTTCCCTGTTTTTCAATTGAGACTGTCAGAAAGTTTATCAATATTTTTCATTTTCTCTCTTGAATTTTAGCGGGAGATTGGTTACAATAATCGTGCTGATAGAATTTTGGTAAATCTTGGACGTATCGCGCGTTCCCGGACAAGCCAAAATAATATAAAATTATGTAGGAGGATTCTTAACATGGCAGTAAAAGTAGCAATCAATGGTTTCGGTCGTATCGGTCGTCTTGCATTCAGACAGATGTTTGGTGCAGAGGGATATGACGTAGTGGCAATCAACGACTTAACATCCCCGAAGATGCTGGCGCATCTGTTAAAGTATGACTCTTCCCAGGGTAAATATGCGAAGGCAGATACGGTTTCCGCAGGCGAGGATTCCATCACGGTTGACGGCAAGACATTAAAGATCTATAAAGAGCCGGATGCAAACAACTGTCCTTGGGGCGAGCTGGGGGTAGATGTCGTTCTTGAGTGCTCCGGTTTCTATACTTCTAAGGAAAAAGCGCAGGCGCACATCAACGCAGGCGCAAAGAAGGTCGTTATTTCCGCTCCGGCAGGAAATGATCTTCCGACAATTGTTTACAATGTAAATCATGAGACCTTAAAGCCGACGGATACGATCATTTCCGCAGCTTCCTGCACAACAAACTGCTTAGCACCGATGGCAAAGGCATTAAATGATCTTGCAGGCATCAAGTCCGGTATCATGAGCACGATCCATGCATACACCGGCGATCAGATGATCCTTGACGGTCCTCAGAGAAAGGGTGACTTAAGAAGATCCCGCGCAGGTGCAGTAAACATCGTTCCGAACTCTACGGGAGCAGCAAAGGCTATTGGTCTTGTTATTCCTGAGCTGAATGGCAAGCTGATCGGTTCCGCACAGCGTGTTCCGACTCCGACCGGCTCCACCACGATCCTTGTAGCTACGGTTGAGAAGTCCGTGACGAAGGAAGAGATCAATGCAGCTATGAAGGCAGCAGCTACCGAGTCTTTTGCTTATAATGAGGATGAGATCGTATCTTCCGATATCGTAGGAAGCACCTACGGCTCCATCTTTGATGCAACGCAGACGATGGTCGGCGAGGACAATCTGGTACAGGTTGTTTCCTGGTATGATAATGAGAATTCCTACACAAGCCAGATGGTTCGTACCATTAAGTATTTTGCAGAGTTAGCATAAGCACAGAGCGGCTCTCATTAAGAAGCAGACCTAGCAAGGTCCGGTCTTTATGGACCGGACCTTGTTTTCGCGTTCCGTTGGAATCGATTGCGTTAGGGCATCATTTTCAAATTAAGATCAAAGATTTCATGGAAAAAGCATTCGGCGTTGCCGGAAAATTCTTCGGAACGCAGACTCTTCATAAAACGATTCAGAAGGAAAAGATTGAATATTAAAATTTTCAATCACGAGATTTGTGTTTGCGCGCTGCAAAGTCATAATGGCTTGTCACAAACCTCGTTAATGCGCAAAAAGCAGCGCAGAAATGGAGATAATCATGGGATTAAATAAGAAATCCGTAGACGATATTCATGCAGCGGGAAAGCGCGTACTTGTAAGATGCGACTTTAATGTACCGCTTAAAAATGGTGAGATCACTGACGAGACCCGTATCGTGGCAGCTCTGCCGACGATCCAGAAGCTGATCAACGACGGTGCAAAGGTGATCCTCTGCTCCCATCTTGGCAAAGTAAAGAACGGACCGAATGAGGGCGAGTCTTTGGCGCCGGTCGCAAAGAGACTGTCCGAGAAGCTTGGCAAAGAAGTCAATTTCGTTGCTGATTACAATGTAACCGGTGCAGATGCGACCGCAGCCGTGGCAGCGATGAAGGAAGGCGATGTGGTTCTTTTACAGAACACGCGTTTCCGCGGTTCCGAGGAGACGAAAAACGGTGAGGCATTCAGCAAGGAGCTTGCTGATCTGTGTGACGCATATGTGTGCGATGCATTCGGTTCTTCTCACAGAGCACATGCTTCCGTTGCAGGTGTGACGGATGTTGTGCGTGCAAAGGGCGGCGAGTGTGCAGTCGGGTATCTGATGCAGAAGGAGATCAATTTCCTTGGCAATGCCGTTGAGAATCCGGTACGTCCGTTTGTTGCGATCCTCGGCGGAGCGAAAGTTGCCGATAAGCTTAATGTAATCAACAACCTGTTAGAGAAGTGTGATACGCTCATCATCGGCGGCGGCATGGCATTTACATTCTTAAAGGCGAAAGGTTATGAGATCGGTAAATCTCTTGTTGACGATGAGAAGCTTGATTACTGTAAAGAAATGATGGAAAAGGCAGAGAAGCTTGGTAAGAAGCTGCTGCTTCCGGTGGATACGACGATTGCCGCAGGATTCCCTGATCCGATCGATGCGCCGATTGAGGTATCTTATGTAGATGCGGATCAGATTCCGGCTGATAAAGAAGGTCTGGATATCGGACCGAAGACCGCAGAGCTGTATGCAGATGCAGTTAAGAGCGCGAAGACTGTTGTATGGAACGGACCGATGGGTGTTTTTGAGAATCCGACGCTAGCAGCGGGCACGATTGCCGTTGCGAAAGCATTGGCAGCGACTGATGCGACCACGATCATCGGCGGCGGCGATTCTGCAGCAGCCGTAAACCAGTTAGGCTTTGCGGATAAGATGAGCCATATTTCCACAGGCGGCGGCGCGTCTCTTGAATTCCTTGAGGGCAAAGAGCTTCCGGGCGTTGTAGCAGCGGACGACAAATAACATGCGCTGAGCGCATGTTATTTAGAGTTTCGTGTGAACACGAAACTCTGCGATTTTATGAATGAAATCTGCAAATGAATTTGCAGAAATTGCAGGATCATCATTTTGATAGCAGCCATTCTGATACCGGCAATTGCGAAACGCCTAAATATGATAAAGAAATGTGATAAAGAAAAAGGAGAAATAGTATGGCAAGAAGAAAAATTGTAGCGGGCAACTGGAAAATGAACATGACGCCAAGTCAGGCAGTTGCACTGTGTGCTGAATTAAAGGATTTGGTTAAGTCCGATACGGTGGATGTTGTATACTGCGTTCCGGCAATCGACATCGTACCGGTTGTCGAGGCTGTGAAGGATACAAACGTTGCAGTCGGCGCAGAGAACATGTATTTTGAGGAAAAGGGCGCATATACGGGCGAGATTTCCGCAGCAATGCTTGTGGACGCAGGCGTGAAGTATGTGATCATCGGCCATTCCGAGAGACGTGATTATTTCAAGGAGACGGATGAGCTTTTGAACAAAAAAGTGAAGAAAGCGTTTGAGGCGGGACTTACTCCGATCCTTTGCTGCGGCGAGACCTTGGAGCAGAGAGAGACGGGCGTGACGATGGACTGGATCCGTCTTCAGATCAAATCAGATCTTGTCGGTATCACCGCTGATCAGGTAAAGAATATGGTCATTGCATACGAGCCGATCTGGGCGATCGGAACAGGCAAGACCGCAACGACGGAACAGGCGCAGGAAGTCTGCAAAGGCATCCGTGACTGCATTGCTGAGATGTATGATGCATCGACGGCTGATGCGGTCCGTATTCAGTACGGCGGTTCTGTGAATGCGGCTAACGCGGCGGAATTATTTGCACAGCCGGATATTGACGGCGGACTTGTAGGCGGCGCATCCTTGAAGGCAGATTTCGGCAAGATCGTGAACTATTGATTCCATTCGGAAATGAATAGCCGTAAATAATCGAAAAAGACTGTTTGATTTGGGGGGATCCCATAATTAAACGGTCTTTTCCTTTGGGCAAGGAAGCCGGTTCCCGACTTGACGGTTTTTTATCCTTAGTGTAATATAAGAATTCGAAAGGAAACGCGTTCATCAGCGTTTCCTTACTATCAATCTATGACGGATTGTTATGGATATTCCGGATATAGGGAAACGGGGGAAGTGCATGGATTCCGGGAGAAAAGCTTATTGTGACAGCAATGCGGACAATGCCTGCGGCATGCAGAAGAATAGTAACAGCAATTTGATGAAAGTGTCGGATTCAAAAGAGCTGATTGAATATGCAGCTTCTGTTCTGCGTGACGGCGGTGTCGTACTGACACCGACTGATACGGTATACGGGTTACTCTGCATGCCGGAATCGGCGCGTGCGGTTCAGATGATCTTTGAGATGAAACAGCGCCCGTTCAGTCAAAGACTGCCGATCATTGTCGCAAGCAGGGAGCAGGCAGAAGAGGTATTGCCGGTAGAATGGAATATCCATGCCGGAAAGCTTGCCGATGCATTTTGGCCGGGTGCGCTGACCATTGCATGCGGGCTTCGGAAAAATAGTGTGGATTGGCTGTCAGGCCGCGATGAAGCGGCGATCCGGGTACCGGATTTCTTTTTTGTTCAGGAGCTGGCGAGAAAACTCGGGCCTCTATTGATGACAAGCGCAAACAGGCATGGCGTGGAAACGCCGCATACGGTCGAGGGCGCATTAGAAAGTCTGGCTGTCAGACCGGCGCTGGCTTTGGACGGAGGACTGTTGAGCGGCGCTCCATCCACATTGGTTAACGTAAATTGCCCGAGTCCTGTCATAGAAAGGCTTGGCTCCATACCAAAGACAGAGATTGAGAGGGTGTTGTGATGTTAAACGAAAGGGTCTTATTATCGATCGAGACGTCCTGCGATGAGACTGCTGCAGCGATCATCGGCGAAGAGTTTACGGTTGTTTCTTCCGTCGTATCGACGCAGATCCCGCTGCATGCGAAATGGGGCGGAGTGATACCCGGAATTGCGAGCAGGCAACATGTGTTAGCGATGAACGGCGTGATCCGTGAAGCGATGGAATCTGCGGGGGTAAAGCCGGATGATTTGACTGCGGTCGCCGTCACAATTGGTCCCGGACTGCCCGGAAGTCTGGCGGCAGGAGTATCCGCGGCAAAAGCGCTTGCCCTTGCGTGGTCGAAACCGCTTGTCGGTGTGAACCACTTGGAGGGACATCTTTTTTCCGCGGAATTGAACGGGGAAAAAATAGAATTTCCGGCAGTTTATCTGCTTGTGTCCGGCGGACATTGTATGTTGATCTATGCTGCCGAACGGGGAAAGTACCGGCTGCTTGGAACGACCAAAGATGATTCTGTGGGAGAAGCCTATGATAAGGTTGCACGCGAGCTTGGATTTGAATATCCCGGAGGTCCGGTCATTGACCGTCTGGCGCTGACGGGAAAGGAGCGTTATGCGCTGCCAAGACCAATGCTCGACTCAGGATATGATTTTTCATTTTCGGGATTAAAGTCGGCTGTCCGCAGGGTGATCGATCAGGGTGATGTGGTCACGGAGGATGTCGCCGCATCTTTTGTTGCCGCCAGTATGGAAGTCCTGACAACGAAACTGAAAAGGGCCGTTGCAGAATACCATCCCAAAAGTGCGGTCGTTGTCGGCGGCGTTTCCAAAAGTCCGGTACTCAGGGAACAGCTTGGTAACGGAGCGCTGGGAGCGACAAAGATCGTGTTTCCCAGCCTGAAGTATTCGACAGATAACGCAGCAATGATAGGAGCAGCAGGATGGTGGCAGTTCCTTCATAACGGACAGATCGATGATCATGTTGGCATGATACCCCGGTTGTCGCTGCCGATCGCTGAATGAAGGTTTTCTAAACGCGGGACAGGAGAGTGGTCATAGATGACGAAGAATCATGTAAAACCTATTATCAAACGGCTTAGATCCGTTACAGAGACCGCATCGGCTGCGGCAGAGCTGGCAGGAATCCTGAAGGCGGGAGATCTTCTTTTATTCACGGGGGAGATCGGAGCCGGTAAAACAACGTTTATTCAATCTTTAGCTCAAAATCTCGGGATCACGGAACCCGTGACCAGCCCGACTTTTGTCCTGCATGCGATCTATGAATCGGGCAGGGTGATGCTGAGCCATGTTGATCTTTACAGATTAAGCGGGAACATAGAGGTCGAAAGCTTTGGCTTTGAAGACTACTATGATAAAGCGGTGACAGTCATAGAGTGGGCGGACCGGTATTCTGGTTTTCGGGAGCCGTATCTGACCCTGCATTTTGAATATGGCGAACTTGAGAATGAGCGGATACTCACCATGATGCCGGCCGGAGGGGACTGGGCGGCACGCCTTTGCTGTATGCAGGAAACATAAATCATAAGATGACGGTTGATTTTTAGGAGGTGCAATATGGCTGTTAGGATTGGGCTGGATGCTTCTCAGCCTTATGCGAGCTGCGCGGTTTCGACAGAATCAGGAATTGTGGCGGCATTATCAATGGAAAGACCTATCGAGAATTTTCCCGAATTGATCCGGAGTACATTGTCCAAGGCACAGATCAGCCTGAAGGATCTTGATGAGATCGTTGTATGTATCGGACCCGGATCCCAGACCGGAGTGCGCTGTGCAGTCGTAACGGGAAATGCACTGGCGTTAGCGACAGGAAAACCGGTTACAGGAGTACTGACTACTGATGCCGCGGCAGTGCTTGCGCCGCCTGATAAAGTGGGAAGTATCGCGGTGCCGGCGGGAAGAAGCCGCTGGTATATCCAGAGTTACGGCAGGGAGGGAGACAAACTCTGTCCTTTAGGGGAAATGCAGTTGTTGGATGATATGCCGGCAGATTCTTTTTCCGTATTTCATAAAGATCCTGCCGCTTGCAGGGAATCGGAGCTGTGCGCATACGGTATTCTTGTGGCTGCCGCAGAGCAGAGGCAGCTGATCGGACAATCGCTATTGGAGGAAGTCGTGCCATATGAAAGATCGGAAGATTCAGCGGTTTCACAAAAAAAGACACATGAAACTTCAGCAAAATAAAAGAGAGAGCTGGGATATTTAGAATATAAGGACAGTGATCGATGGTAAGATCGCGGTAAGAAGATGGCCGTGACAGGTTGACAAGAGCGAAAAGAAGTATTATGATGATATCTTGTAACGGATTTTTATCATATTGAGGGAGAATAAAAGCATGAAAAAGAGATTATGTTCCATTTTACTTGTATGCACAATGTTGCTGGCACTTGCAGGATGCGGCGACAAGGGCACGCCGGAGTTACGTTATGAACTTCCGGAAGGGTTTACGGAGTCCACTGACGGTATGTGGTATGCACCGGATTATCCGAATGATACGGCTAATATCAACATCATGACTTCCGAGAACGATCAGGTAACGTTCCAGTATACGCAGGATAGCTTCTGTGAGGCTGTGGAGTATCTGTATGAAGAGACCTATGGGTATGAGGTTGATGTAAACTGTACAGAGTTTACAAAGTCAGAATTGAATGGCTGCAAGACACTTGTGATCAGAGCGTCTTATAATCTGCTTGGCATGGAGATCGAACAGATCCAGTTCGCGGTTGAGGTTGGAAAGAACAAGGTAACGACGATCACTTACACACAGGCAGCGGGCGGTCCGTGGACGGATGCCTTTAACGAAAGCTTAGATTCCATGAGCATTGAATATGTAAAGTAAAACTGTGAGGTACATCCCGGGAGACGGGAGGATACACAGGCAGGAAAGTCTGAAAAAATGAGCTGTCGCTTGATCGATTGAACAATCGTGGAGCGGCAGCTTTTTTCAAAAAATATTGTTTTTTATCGGATAAAGCATAGAAAAGTAGAAAAAATATGCTATACTGAACATGATAAGAATAATGGAAAATCAGGATGATTCGGGAGGTGACCGTATGGAGATTCATGAACTGTGTCCGGGGTGTATGGGCAGAGTTACGGAACAACAGATACAGTACGGATGCCCATATTGTGGGTACCGTCTTCCGGTGTCCGGTGAAAATGCCGCACATATCTTAGCGCCGCGTACGGTTTTGCAGGGAAAGTATATGATCGGCAGAATGCTGGGGGCAGGCGGCTGCGGCATTACGTATCTGGGTTATGATCTGAATCTGGAAATGCGCATCGCTATCAAAGAATATTATCCTGCCGGTTTTGTCAGCAGAGATATTACGAAAAGTAATGAGCTGCTTGCAGGAGAAGGGGATAAAGGCACATTTTTTTCGGACGGAAAAAAGAAATATATCCAGGAAGCCAGAATGCTTGCCCGTTTTGCGGGGCTTCGGAATATTGTATCAGTGCGGGATTATTTTGAAGAAAACAATACCTGCTATATTATTATGGAGTATCTGGACGGGGAGACGCTTAAGAGTTATTTGGAACGGCGGGGAGGAAAGCTTTCAAGCAGTGAATTGATGCGGATGCTGCAGCCTCTTCTTTCAGCCTTAAATGAAATACACAGTCAGGGGCTGATACACCGTGATATCAGTCCGGACAATATCATGATCCTAAAGGATGGCACCTTGAAGCTGCTTGATTTCGGTTCGGCGCGTGATATGGCGGGCAGTGCGGAGCGGAGCGCTTCGGTTATGCTCAAACCCGGCTATGCGCCGGAAGAGCAGTACCGTATGTACGGTGAACAAGGGTCATGGACGGACGTTTATGCACTGTGTGCGACGATCTACCGGTGTCTGACAGGTCATACGCCGGTGGATGCGATGTCGAGAAAAGAACTGGATACCCTGATCCCTCCTTCCCGATATGGGGCGGCACTGACTCCGGTGCAGGAAGCGGCGCTGTTAAAGGGAATGGCAGTGGATGCGGGGCAGCGTTACAGGACGGTCGGCGAGTTTTACCGCGGTTTTTACTGCAATGAAATTCCCATGGCACAGCCGGTGCAGTCCGGTGGGGCTCAATGGAACGCGGTGGGACAGAATGCGCCGCAGGGGAATGCGTCCGGTCAGAATGCAGCGCAGTGGAATGTGCAGGGGAAGAACATGCAGCAATGGAATGCGCCCGGACAGGATGCGGCATCGTGGAACGGACAGGGACAGGATCAGCAGATGACCGCATACAGTCAGAGCGGAACACCGCAGGGCACTTACCGGATGGGTTCCGGAATGCCTTATCAGATGCCTGAGAGAAAAAAGAAAAGTCCTGCTCTGATTGTAGCAGTTTCTTTAGCGGCGGCTGCTACAGTCGTGCTGATCTCCTTACTTTTCCTGCTTGTCAGGAACCAGAGGGGCGGAGAAGATCAGGCATGGTCGCAGGAAGAGCTTGCGAGAGGGGAAGACAGCGGAAATCAGGCAGGGAGCGGTGATCCTGTTACAGATGGCGGACAGGATCATGATCAGGATGACAGTCAGAATGGTCTGACTCTGCCAAACGGTTTGACACAGAGTGTGCAGGACGGGCAGCAGGCGGATGACAGTATGCGCGGACTTTCACAGAATCCCGGTGACGGCAGGACGCAGCAGAACGGTGAGTTAAAGCTGTGTTATGATATCCCGGAAGGATTCAAGGAAATGTCGACGGGGCTCTTCTGTGCGCCGGATTATCCGAATGATGCGGCTAATATCAATATTTTAACAGCGGGCAATGATCAGCAGACATTCCGCTATACGAAAGAATCCTATTGCGAGGCCGTGAAATATCTGTATGAAGAGGCATACGGTTACGATGTCGTCGTCAATTGTACGGAATTTACCCGGTCGGAATTGAATGGCTGCAAGACACTTATCGTCAGAATGTCGTATGAACTGCTTGGCATGGAGATTGAACAGATTCAGTTTGCGGCAGAAGTGGGGACGAACAGAGTGACGACGATCACGATGTCCCAGCCGGCAGGGGGCGGCTGGCTGGATGCATTTGAACGGGTATTGGATTCTATCCGCTTTGAATAAGCCGAAAGCTGCGGCAGAATCAGTTTTTATAGAATCAGAATGAAAAAAAGAATGAATGCGCTGTGTGAGAGAATCAGGTAGAACGAAAATAAATCGGCGCGGAAAGGATTAGAGATCACATGAGTAAGAAACCGGTAGTATTGATGATTTTGGACGGGTACGGTCTGAATGAAAAAAAGGAGGGTAACGCGGTCGCACTGGCAAGTACACCGGTGATGGATAAGCTGATGGCGGAGTGTCCGTTTGTCAGGGGCAATGCAAGCGGAATGGCGGTCGGATTGCCGGACGGGCAGATGGGCAATTCGGAAGTCGGCCACTTAAACATGGGCGCCGGCAGGATCGTATATCAGGAGCTGACAAGAATCACCAAGGAGATACAGGACGGTACCTTTTTTGAAAATCCGGCACTGATGGATGCTGTGAATAATTGTAAACAGAAAGATTCCGCGTTGCATATGTTCGGACTCCTGTCGGACGGCGGTGTGCACAGCCACAATACACATTTGTATGGACTGTTGGAGCTTGCGAAGAGAAACGGTCTGAAAAAAGTCTATGTGCATGCATTTCTTGACGGACGTGATACGCCTCCTGCAAGCGGAAAGGATTATGTTGCGCAGCTTGAGGCAAAGATGGCAGAGCTCGGCGTCGGTGAGGTTGCAAGCGTTTCGGGGCGCTATTATGCGATGGATCGCGATAACAATTATGACCGCGTGGAGATTGCATACCGCGCACTGACAAAGGGCGAGGGTCAGACGGCGGACAGCGCACAGGAAGCGGTACAGAATTCCTATGACAAAGAGGAAACGGACGAGTTTGTGAAGCCGACGGTTGTCCTGAAGAACGGAGCGCCCACGGCGACGATTGCAGACGGTGATTCCATCATCTTTTTTAACTTCCGGCCGGATCGTGCGCGCGAGATCACACGCTGTTTCTGTGACGATGATTTTACGCGTTTTGAACGAGGAAAGAGACTGGATGTCACTTATGTGTGCTTTTCTGATTATGATCCGACGATTCCGAATAAGGAAGTAGCATTCCATAAAATTTCAGTGACGAATACTTTTGGAGAGTGGCTTGCCGCAAATAAAATGAAACAGGCGCGTATCGCAGAGACCGAGAAGTATGCGCATGTCACCTTCTTCTTTAACGGAGGAGTGGAGGAGCCGAATGAGGGTGAGGACCGGATTTTGGTAAACTCCCCGAAAGATGTGGCAACGTATGACTTAAAGCCGCAGATGAGCGCGTATGAAGTCTGTGACCGGCTTGTTGAAGCGATCAGATCGGGAATATACGATGTCGTGATCATCAACTTTGCGAACCCTGATATGGTCGGTCATACCGGAGTCTTAGAGGCGGCGAAAAAAGCCGTTGAAGCAGTGGATGAATGTGTCGGGAAGGCAGTGGAGGCGATCAGGGAAGTGGACGGTGCGCTCTTTATCTGCGCAGATCACGGCAATGCGGAGCAGCTGTTCGATTATGAGACCGGAGAGCCGTTTACCGCACACACAACCAATCAGGTTCCGTTTATTCTTGTGAACTACGATGAGGCATATACGCTCCGTGAGAACGGCTGCCTGGCAGATATTGTACCGACGCTCATTGAGATCATGGGAATGGAGCAGCCTGTGGAAATGACCGGGAAGTCCTTATTGATCAAAAAATGACAAACACCCGTATGGTGCGGATGCCTTGCAGAGAAATCTGTATAAAACGGCGGGCTGCATCGGAATGAGGGAACGATATGCGTAAATATTATATGTTGTTTGCGGCGCTGGTGCTTTTGATCCTTGACGTCCCTGTTTCGACGATCCTGTATCCTGCATTTGAGGAATTTCGGACGGAAGCACCCGTGACGGTATCCCTGGTGATCGATCATGTGGTCGGACACCGGCTGCGGATGGACCTGTTTTCCGATCTGCTTGGATATCTGTTGCTGCTTGTGTCCGCCGCGTGGCTTTCAATGGAAGACCGCCGCTTTCGCAAATGCTTTACATGGGGAGCGGTGTCGATGGCGGTTTTTGTGTACTGGCAGATCATGCCGTTTTACTTAAACGGCGGTCTGCGTTTCCGCGCGGGCTATCTGCTTTATTTTGTTGTGGCGGCGCTAAAAATCCTGACGGTCTTTCTTGCCATGTATACCGTGTCAGGCAGGCTGGAGAATACCTCCAATCACAGTTACAATAATGTGACGGTCATTCTTATGATGGTCAGTGCGGCAGCCGCTGTGGTATCGGCGCTGATATGGTTCTTTGATCTGACCGTGATATCCTATGTATATGATGCGGCGCAGCTGATTACGTTCGGTATTGCAGTACAGCGGGTATGGAACGATAGAAATTTGCTGATGGAAGGAGTAGGACATGCATAGCTTTCGACTACCTTATTGTCTGATCGTGGAGGATGGCGCTTTTATGCGTATGGACCGGCTTTTGCCGGCCTGTGTTGCGGACATTCAGAAGAAAAAAATATTATTTGTGACGGAGCAGTTTTTGAAAGACCTGTTCGCGGATACGATCGCTGAGGTGCAAAAGGATTTACAGCATTGTGATCTCTATCTTGTGGAAGATTCTTCGTTTGACATTGCGGTTTCGCTTGCCAAATATCTGAGTGTAAAAGATTATGATGTCTGTATCGGCTTCGGCGGCGGAAAGGTGCTGGATATAGCGAAATATGCGGCGTTTGTAGCCAAGATCCCGTATATCTGTCTGCCGACGACCTTAAGCAACGATTCTCTTGCCTCACCGTTTTCGGTCATGGCAACGGACGGGCATAACAGGAAGACATTTGGGTGCAAGATACCGACCGGTATCATAGTGGATACCGAGATTATCCGTGCGGCGCCGGAAAGCCAGTTAAAAGCCGGGATCGGCGATACAATCTGTAAGTATACCGCCCTGCAGGACTGGAAGCTGGACGCGGCAAAAAAGGGCGGAAGGGTCGATGATTTTGCCTATATGATCTCCGAGATGGCATATAATACGGTTGCATTCTGCGAGGAACGTTCCTTAAAGAGCAAGAGCTTTATCCATATTCTGACCGAGGCGCTTGTGTTTGGCGGACTTGCGATGGAGATCGCGGGAAGTTCGCGTCCTTGCAGCGGTTCGGAGCATTTGTTCTGCCATGCGCTGGAGGAGTTTTATCCTGAGATCAAGATTTCCCATGGGATGGCGGTTGCGATGGGAAGCATCGGAGCCGGTATTTTTCAGGAAAGGGACGTCTCAAAGCTTTATCGGTTATGTGCGCTTTACGGTTTGGATATCAAGCCGTCGGACTACGGGATTACAAAAGAGATTTTCATAGATGCATGGCAGAGGGCGCAGTCCACGAGAAAAGACCGCTATACGGTTTTAAGTGAGACGGATCTAAGCGCGGAGCGACTCGGCTGTATTTACGAAAATATGGAGAATCAGCCGGTCTGAAATCAGCCGGGCTGAATGGAAAGAAAAGAATCATACGTGTAAATAAACTGGAAACATGCCGGGCGGTCTGACGACGCCCGGCTGCTTCTTTTTAGAGCCGCCGGTATGTCTGTTGAATAAATTTTTCCATGCAGGGCAAGATACAATAGAAACGTATGGAATTACTTATCTTTGGACAGGAGGAACTAAAAAATGTCATTACGCTTACGGATCACGGATGTACACGCAAGAGAAATCTTAGATTCAAGAGGTAACCCGACAGTGGAGGCAGAGGTTATCGTAGAGACCGAGACGACGGGAAAGAAGACGATTGGCAGAGCGTCCGTGCCGTCGGGCGCAAGTACCGGACGTTTCGAGGCGGTGGAATTGAGAGACGGTGAAGAGCGCTATTTCGGGCTTGGGACAAGAAAAGCAGTCAATAACGTCAATACCAAGATTCGCGAAGCGCTGATCGGATTAAACGCGCTTGACCAGCAGCTGATCGACCATGTATTGATAGAGCAGGATGGAACGGAGAACAAAGGAAATCTCGGGGCAAATGCAACGCTCGGCGTTTCCATGGCTTGCGCGCGTGCCTGTGCGCTGGCGCTCGAACAACCGCTTTACCGTTACCTGGGAGGCGTCAACACGAAAACCATGCCGGTTCCGATGATGAACATTTTGAATGGCGGAAAACACGCGGATAATACGGTGGATTTTCAGGAATTTATGATCATGCCGGTCAATGCGGTCTCTTTTACGGACGGACTTCGGATCTGCGCCGAAATCTATCATAATCTGAAACAGATCTGCAAGAAGAAAGGGCTGTCAACCGGAGTCGGCGACGAGGGCGGGTTTGCACCGTCCTTAAAGGATGCAGATGCCGTGCTTGCACTGATTATGGAGGCGGTGAAGGCGGCAGGCTATGATCCGGGGAAGGATATCCGCATTGCGCTTGATGTCGCGGCAAGCGAACTGTATCAGGAGGACTCCGGCATGTATTATTTTCCGGGAGAGAGTGAGATCTTAAGACAGGAGCGAAGAAGGGACTTTTCTGCAATTCCGGAAGGGGCATATGAAGCCGGGGTGTGCGGCTGCGGAGCGACGGCGGATACGGCATGCGGCTGCGGCGAGACGAGAACGGGGGCGCAGTACACGGCGGCAGACGCGGCATGTAACTGTGGTGAGCCGGATACGAAGGAATTCAGTGTCATTCGCAGTACGGACGAAATGATCTCCATGTATGAGGCGCTCTGTGAGAAATATCCGATCATTTCAATCGAGGACGGATTAAATGAGGATGACTGGGAAGGATGGAAGAAACTGACCGAACGGCTTGGCGGAAAAGTGCAGCTCGTCGGTGACGATCTGTTTGTCACAAATGTGAAACGGCTGGCAGCAGGCATCAAGCTCCATGTTGCAAATGCGATTCTGGTCAAGGTCAATCAGATCGGAACGGTTACGGAAGCATTTGCCGCAATTGAGATGGCGCAGAGAAACGGCTACCGAGCCGTCATTTCCCACAGATCGGGAGAAACGGAGGACGCATTTATCGCAGACCTTGCCGTGGCAGTCAACGCAGGGCAGATCAAGACAGGCGCGCCTTGCCGTACTGACCGCGTCTGCAAATACAATCAGCTTTTGCGTATTGAAGAGGAACTCGGAAGTGTGAGTGAATACCGGAATCCGTTCCTTTGTTTTGAGGATCAGGAATAGCGGTGATCATTTGATATACCGACAAAAAGGAAGGCATCGCGCGGGCGTGATGCCTTCCTTTTTGCGGGGTTATGGGCGGATTGGACAAGCTGGAGTGTTTACGCACATAGAGGGAACGTATATTTCCACTTTTGATCTGGAATATCGCCTGCGGGGTCAGACCCGCTTTTTCCGGGCGCATGTATGCGGGAATTTTTCTCGGCACGCTTGTCCTATATGAATTCAGCCTGATCCTGATGCACAGGATAAACCGGATAAGTCCCGGAGAGATTTTGAAAAACAGTGAGTAGGTTGAAAAATCTTTTTTCCAACCTGATTCCCAATATGTTATAATCATAAAGTTGGGAATATCAGATGCTGCGGCATTCCATGATAAATAGGCAATTGCGAAACACCTGCCATTATAAAAAATGAAAGGAACTGCCATAAACAATGAATGAAGAGAAAGAGGCGCGCATATCGGCGCTAGCCGCGGAAATTTTGAACCTTTCGCGTGACAGGATTTTGATGCAGATGCGTTTTTTGGACGTGGCGCTGGCGGCGCTGGTGCCGGAGGAAAAAGCCGGAGCGGACGGATTTTCCTGTGACGGGAAGCATTTATACTATGACGCGCATGCAATCATCCGTGCCTATCGCAGGGAGCAGGCGTCCGTGATGCGTATGCTGCTTCATGTGTTGTTTCATTTTCTGTTTTCTCACGGATTCCGGTATGAACGGATGGAAAAGGAAATCTGGGATCTAGCGGCGGATATGGCGGCGGAGCATGCAGTCATGGAATTGATGCTTCCGGAAGCGGAATTAAGATCCGATTTTGCGAAAAAGGAAGTGCTCGCTTATTTTGAGCGTCAGGGCGTGAAACTGACGGCGGAAGTATTATACCGCCATCTGCGCAGGAATCCGCCTGATTTGGATGACCTTATGGAGCTTTCACGTCTTTTTTTCGTTGACTTCCATGATACATGGAATGAGGGCGGGGAGTTTTCCGTTTCTCTTGCGGACTGGAAACGGATCGCCGAGCGTGCAAAGGCGGAATTGCAGTCGTTTTCGCAGGGAAAAAATATGCGTGCCGTGGAGGAGAACCTGACGGAGGCGACGGCGGACCGGGTGGATTACCGCGCGTTTTTGCAGCGGTTTGTCGTGTCTGGGGAAGCGGCAGAATTAAACGACGAAGAATTTGATTATATCGCTTATTCTTATGGGATGTCGCAGTACGGGGATAAACCGATCGTGGAGCCGCTCGAATATCGGGAAGTGAACCGGATTCATGACTTTGTGATCGCTATTGATACGTCGGCGTCCTGCCGTGGGGAGATGGTACGCGCATTTTTGAGGCATACGTATTCCATCATGAAAACAAGCGCCTGCTTTTTTGATGAAATGCTTGTCCACATCATCCAGTGCGATCATCAGGTCCGTAGTGATACCGTCATCCATGATCAGAACGAATTGGAGGAGTTTTTGGCGGATGGGAAGCTTACGGGGTTCGGAAGTACGGATTTCAGACCGGTGTTTGCATACGTGGAGGAACTGATCGGGCGCGGAGAGATCGGAAGCTTAAAAGGTTTGATCTACTTTACGGACGGACGGGGCATTTACCCCGAAAAAGCACCCGATTATGAGACGGTATTTGCTTTCTTGAATGAGAGCGGACTGCCGCTCACGGTGCCTCCGTGGGCAGTCCGTATCTGCATCGACGAGGATATGCTGACAGAGCGGGAAAAGGAAAGAAATTAAGAAGAACGAAGTATTTTAGCGAAAACGGAACGGAAACAGGTGACGGCAGAAGAAGTGTCGCAGTCGGAGAGGATTTGTAGTCAGAGAAGCAGTGAAAGAAGGAGCGCATGATGAACATCGGACAGGCAAAAAAAGATATTAAAGATACGGTGAGATTATATTTGAAAAAAGATGAATTTGGGAATTACCGCATCCCGGTTGTCAGGCAGCGCCCGATCTTTCTGGTCGGGGCACCGGGCATTGGCAAAACGGCGATCATGGAGCAGATCGCGCAGGAATTGCAGATCGCGCTTGTGTCGTATTCCATGACGCATCATACAAGGCAGTCGGCGCTCGGACTTCCGGTCATCTGTCACAGGGAATACGAAGGGAAAGAATACGACGTATCCGAATACACGATGAGCGAGATCATTGCGTCGGTCTATGAAGTGATGCGTGAGAGCGGCTTAAAAGAGGGTATTCTGTTTTTGGATGAGATCAACTGCGTTTCGGAAACGCTTGCGCCGTCCATGCTGCAATTCCTGCAATATAAAGTATTCGGCGGACACCGCGTGCCGGAGGGGTGGGTGATCGTGACAGCGGGAAATCCGAAGGAATATAACCGGAGTGCAAGGGAATTTGACGTGGTAACGCTTGACCGTCTGAAAATATTGAATGTGGAGGCGGACTATGAGGCGTGGAAAGCCTATGCGGATAAAGAGGGACTGCACCGCGCCATACTGAATTATCTGGAGTTAAAAAAGCAGGATTTTTATGTGATGGAAATGACGGCGAAGGGGCGTTCCTATGTGACGGCGCGCGGCTGGGAAGACTTATCGCAGATGCTTTTTTTATACGAAGAGGAATCGCTTCCGGTCACGGAAGAATTAGCTGCACAGTATCTTGGTCATGATCGGGTCGTCAGGGAATTCATGGCGTATTATGATTTGTACTGTAAATATAAAAAGGATTATCCGGCTGCTGAGATCCTAAAGATCGGCGCGACGGAGGAAATGAGTCTAAGAGCGGCGAAAGCGCCGTTTGACGAGCGGATATCCCTGCTTGGCATGCTGACCGATCAGATGGACGGGATACTCAGGGACTGCATGGAGAAGACGGATTATCTGGAAAATCTGATGCGGGTATTAAAGAATGTGAAGGGGCAGATATTTGCCGCGTCCGATGAGCCGGAGGAGCAGGTGCCCCATGAGGCGCAGGTAAGTCAGGCACAGGGCGAAAATAAAACGCGTGCTTACGGCGTTTCGGTACAGGAAACCCTCTCGGTGCAGATCGCGGCAAGGGAGCGTCTTGTATCGTCGCTGACTGCGGCGAACGCGCTCTCGTCTGAGGATCAGCGTCTGCATCAGCGCGTGCTGTGCTTTCTGCGGGAACAGAAGAAGAATTTGCTTCTTTCCGGGGAGACGGGGGAGAGTGGGGCCTCTGCTGCGGAAAGAATATTTGAACAGATAAAAAACGCATTTGAAAAAGAGGCGGCGTGCGCAAAGCAGGATACGGTGCTTGCAAAGCAGAGCCTTCATCATCTGTTTGAGTTTGTGGAACAGAGCTTTGCGGACGGAAATGAGTTGCTGCTTCTTATGACGCATATGACCGTGTCGGAGAGCTGCGCAGGGTTTATCGAGCGGTTTGGGTGTGAGGATTACGAACGGCACAGCAAAGAGTTGATGATCGGCGAACGGAGAGAGGAACTCTTAAAAGAGATAGAAGCGATAGAAGGGTGAGTCTCGCAAATGTCTAAATGGAAACAGGTGTCGAGGGTACGAATAGAAAGGAGTGCGGTTTTCGTATGATCATGAGTGAGACCGTTTTTCTTTATGAAGAGACGCAGGATGAAAAAGCTGACAGCGTGCGGATCACAGGCGTTCGGTTTGCCGACAGTGTGATGCGGATACCGGAGCAGTTGGGTCAAAAGAAGGTATCGGTCATTGGAAAAAAAGCATTTTGGGGCTGTATGGGCGTGCAGGAAGTTTTCGTGCCGGAAAGTGTGGAGGAGATCGGGGACTGGGCGTTTGCAAGCTGCAAAGAACTGCGCAGGGTCAGTCTGCCGCGCAGGGATATCCGCCTTGGAAGGGGCGTGTTTAAGGGATGTGAGCGTTTGGAATGCATTGAATTGAGAAATGCCTGTATGAGCGAAGAAACGGGAAAAGCAGGGAAAGAGAACAAAGAGGAGCAGGCGGATGGAACCGGTTATCTGCTTGCCGCAGCGGACAGACTGCTGCACAATCCGTATCTGTTTGATATCGGGGCTGCGGGAACCGCGGAGTGGCACCGGAAATGGGACGCTTCCCTGCAAGAACTGATGCACATGCCGGAGGACGAGGGATTTTCGAAAATGCTGCTTTGCGGTGAGGAGGACTATGGCAGCAGGGAAAATAATATCGACCATTACTGTGCAGGACAGCGAAAACGAAAAGCGCGCGCGGCACTGCTGCGCCTGCGCCATGATACGTTTTTGAGCGGGGAGCTGCGCGGGGAACTGGAGGCTTTTCTGCGGGCGCATGCCTTGGGGTGTGAGACGGCGGACGCGTGGGAAGCACTTGTCGAGGAACACGGCGGCGACAGGAGCTATTACGATCTGTTTGAGCGGGCGGGCGGCATTCATGAAAAAAACCGCGGGCAGTGCATTGCGGCGCTTGATGAGTCCCATACCGAGATAAAAGCGTATCTGCTCGGAAAAACAACAAAAAGCAGGGAGGATTTTTTTGATTCGCTGTCGTTTTAACAGGAGAAATTTCTTGCCATGATAAAATCTCCGCCATTTTTTCTGATGAGAGGGACGATTATACTTGTTTCATAATCATTCGGGCGTCAGGTGAGAAATAAAAATCTGCGTCATACAATCAGAAAGCAATTTATAGTGAAATCAAATATGTATGCTGCCACAATATGTTGTGGTGGTTCTGAAGGTGGAAAATATCATTTCCGGGTGGCTCTCAAGCGGGAAACTGATGGCACCCAAGTGGGATAAATATTCCTACAAGCAGGACATTTGTATATACATATGCTCAAAACAGACTTCCGGTGTCACTGCCGGAAGTCTGTTTTTTATTGCTTATTTTAATTATTTTTCTCTATATCCTGCCAGTTGGTATTACTCAGAATTTCGGCATCTTCCCCCAAAAACACCGTTCCAGCCTCTTGGTCGCCTTGAAGGTGGTAGAGCATCCAGGCGGTCATGTACCCGTCCGTACGTGCCTGCATCTGTTCGTGCTCGGCACCAGTGACACGGGCACGAATTTTCAGAACATCGTCTGTTATGCTGTCATAGATTTCCACTAAAGAGGCTAAGGGAGCTACACCGCCAAATTCAGCGTTGATGTCTGCCACACCCGAGTCATCAGACATGCCGGTGGCTGCCGTCATAAAATAAGGGATGGAAATTTGGGAGCTGTCATACTCCCATCCCATATTGAGGGCCAGCAATGGATACGCCGCGCTGCCGGTGAAGATTGCTTTGTAGAGGTGGCTGTTTTCATATTTGGTGGCTGCGCCCAGCGCTCCCGCGCCACCCTGCGAATACCCAATAATGCCGATATTGTCCCGGTCGATTTGACTGGCAATCTCACTCTCGTTCAGCATAAAGTCTAAGGCAATGGATGTTGTCTCGCCAGTGCCGGACTGGGGGTCATCCGTACCTACGACGATGAACCCCCAAGAGGCCAGCCGCTGGAAGAAGGGCAGATAAATTTTGGCGGGTGTGTTACTTCCGTTCACCACCATCACCACAGGGTACTGCTTGCCGCTGGTTCTCAGCTCAGCGGGGTAGTATACGCGGATGGTGCCGATGGATTTGTTGTCCGATTGATACTCAAGATGCTCCACCGCATAGCTGCCATGATCTGCATAGTATTCCTCCAGCTTACCACCTGCGGGAAACGTCTCAGCATACGCCTTGTAGTAGTCATCCGGCAGAATGGGGGTGTTCAGCGTTTTCCAATGCTTATACTTGGCATAAGCAAAAAATGTTGCCAACACTATAACCAGCGCCAATACCACGATCCCTAAAATCTTCACCACTTTTTTCACCACTTTCTTTACTGCTTTTTTCATCACGTCCATCTCCCTTTTACTCTTGACTTTGCCAAAGAAACGAATTATGATAACTGTGCTAGGAACAAATATCCTAAAAAGGAACACATGTACCTGTTCTCTGATATAGTGATACCACATTGGCTTCCATGATGCAAGAACGTACTGACTGGCGGTGCGTTATGCGGAACAAAAAGGAGGGTTTTGCACCTCAATGAAAAGAACACAAACAGTATTTTTGAAATTATGTCTGGCGGATGCGCTGATTAAATTGATGGCTGATCAAAACTATGACAGCATCAATGTGAGTGCGATCTGCGAGCTGGCAGGAGTAGGAAGAACAACCTTCTACCGGCACCTTGATTGCAAGAACAGCAAAGAGGAGCTGCTGGTATTCAAAATCAATTATGAGTGGGGCCGCTATGCTGATTTGCATCAGGAGGACGTAGAGAAAGATAAGGGCTTTGCGCTCACCTGTTTCATTTATGAATACCGACGGCTGTTCTCCCTGCTTTACAACAATGACCTGATCGTGGTTATTATGCGCGCCTGCGAAGTGCTGCTGTCCGGCGGGGAGACCTGGGACAAAAAGCTATCCTATCTGATGTCTTACTTTATTTATGGCTATTTTGGCGTTATCTACCAGTGGATTAAATACGGTTTTGATGAAACGCCAGAGCAGGTGCAAAAGCATATCAGTGATGCTTTTATACCACAAAATCAGCGGTCAGAATAGAAAGAACACACTATAATTGAAGCAATGTTTTAGGAAAGGTCAAAAAAGCACCAAAATTAGGACTTGCATTTCCTTTTTTGCTATGATATAGTAAGCAAGTATGGGTATATTAGGAGGGATAACTATGAGTCCGTTAAGAGTGGTTTTATATGTAATCTTGATTTTGGTGAGTGTGCTCGTTACGGGATTGATATTGATGCAGGAAGGAAAGCAGCAGGGACTTGGTGCGATCAGCGGTGCGGCGGAGACCTATTGGGGCAAGAATAAAGGACGCTCCATGGAGGGAAAGCTTGTAAAGTGGACCGCCATACTGGTCACGCTGATGATCGTTCTTTCCATTGCACTGAATATCACGAGATTTTAACGGCAAGGCACTCTGTTATACAGAGTGCCGTTTTTTTGAAGGAGATTATGAAGGAAATAAAAAAGTGGAAAAAAAGCAGTTAGAACTGAAAAAAAATATGATCTGCGACCTGATGCGGGAAGAGAATTATACGCCGATGCGGGAACGCGATCTGGCGGTCCTCTTACAGGTAAAAAGCGAGGATCGGGAAGCTTTTAAGCAGGCGCTTAACGAACTTCTTGCGGAAAACCGGATCCAGATCAACCGCAGGGGACGTTATGCGCAGGCTGATGAAAAGCATGTTGTCGGAAAGCTGATCGCACATCCCAAGGGATTCGGGTTTGTTGAGGTCGAAGGACAGGAAGAAGACATTTATATCGCGGCAGAAGGGATGAACGGCGCATTCCACGGGGATACGGTTGAGGCAAAGATTCTGCCGGGCATACGCGGAAGGCGGACGCAGGGAGAAATCGTACAGATTCTTGCGCGCGGGACGACAAGACTTGTCGGAACGTATGAGAGCAGCAGGCATTACGGGTTTGTGATACCGGATAATGACCGGTTCGGTACGGATATTTTTATTGCCGGAGCGCATACCAAAGGTGCGGTGAACGGGCATAAGGTGGTTGTGGAGTTGACCGACTATGGCAATGAACGTAAGCGCCCGGAGGGAAAAATCGTCCAGATCATTGGGCATCGCAATGATCCGGGTGTGGATATCATGTCGATCGTCTTAGGCAATGACCTGCCGATGGAATTTCCGGAAAAGGTTCTGAATCAGGCAGAGCGGGCGTCAAAGCCTGTCTCAGAGGCGGACTGTGTCGGAAGAAAAGATCTGCGCGGCGTTAAAATGGTGACGATAGACGGGGAGGACGCGAAAGACTTAGACGATGCGGTCAGCCTGACGCGCGAGGGAACTCATTACCGTCTTGGCGTTCATATTGCCGATGTCAGCAATTATGTGCAGGAAAATTCGGCGCTCGATCATGAGGCAAAAAAGCGTGGGACAAGCGTGTATCTGGTGGACCGGGTGATCCCGATGCTGCCGCATGCGCTTTCAAACGGTATCTGCTCGCTGAATGCGGGCGAGGATCGTCTCGCCTTAAGCTGTTTGATGCTCATTGACGAAAGGGGCGATGTGATCGACTATGAAATTGCTGAGAGCGTGATCAACGTTGACAGGCGCATGTCCTATACGGGTGTGGCAGCAATCCTGGCAGAGCGGGAACGGGCAGGGCGGACGGCGCATTCAGAATGTGAGGCAGCGGACGGAAGAAAGGCGGGAATGACCGGCGTACCGAAGGAGCGGTACGGGGATATGCAGTCAGAGAGTGTCGGCATACAGGAACGGCAGACAGCCGGAATACGGTCAGATGCAGAAGATAAGGATTACGGCATCGATACGGAATTGTGCGGGATGCTCTGCGATATGGCGGCTTTATCCAAAATTCTCCGCCAAAAAAGAAAAAAACGCGGCTCCATTGATTTTGATTTTCCGGAGTCGAAGATTTTGCTTGATGAAAAAGGACGTCCCATTGAGATCAAGCCGTATGAGCGCAATGCCGCGACCGATATGATCGAGGAGTTTATGCTGATGGCAAACGAGACGGTCGCGCAGCATTTTTACTGGCAGGAGCTTCCGTTTATATACAGGACACATGAAAATCCCGATTCTGAAAAGATCATGCAGCTTGGCACGTTTATCCGCAACTACGGGTATTCGCTCAAGATCAGCCGCGAAGAGATCCACCCGAAGGAAATTCAAAAGCTGATCGCGAAGGTCGCGGGTACGCCGGAAGAGGTCGTGATCAGCAGGCTGGCGCTCAGAAGCATGAAACAGGCGAAATATACGACGGAGTGCAGCGGGCATTTCGGACTGGCATGTAAATACTACTGCCATTTTACTTCGCCGATCCGCCGTTATCCGGATCTTCAGATCCACCGTATCATCAAGGAAGCGCTGCGCGGCAGACTGAAGGAGGAGCGGATCGCGCATTATAATGCGATCCTTCCCGGCGTTGCAAGCGAGTGCTCGCGCATGGAGCGGCGTGCCGATGAAGCAGAGCGGGCGACGGACAAATTAAAGAAGGCGGAATATATGTCGGAGCGCATCGGTAAGATTTATGAGGGTGTAATTTCCGGTGTAACAGGATGGGGCATTTATGTGGAACTGCCGAATACGATCGAGGGGCTCGTCCATGTATCAAAGCTGCCGGGTGATTATTTTTATTATAATGAGCACTCTTATGAATTGGTCGGAGAGCACAGCGGACAGGTATACCAGCTCGGACAGAGAGTCCGCGTACAGGTCGCGGGAGTCGATATGACGGCGCGTACGATTGATTTTGAGATTCCGTGGGAGGAAGTGTGAAGAGAAGTTCTAAGGCTCACAGTAAAGGCTGTTTCGCCAAGAACTTCTAAAGCTTCACACTAAAAAATGCCAAAAGACGACATTTTTCAAAAGTAAATTTCGACCGGAAGGGAGCGGGAAACGGATGGCACATGAGAGCAGGCTGATCGCCAATAATAAAAAGGCGTATCACGATTATTTCATAGAGGATAAATACGAGGCGGGCATTGTGCTGCACGGCACGGAAGTCAAATCCCTGCGCATGGGAAAATGCAGCATCAAAGAGGCGTTCGTGCATATTGATAACGGTGAAGTGTTTGTGTACGGCATGCATATCAGCCCGTACGAAAAAGGAAATATTTTTAATAAAGACCCGATGCGCCCGAAAAAGCTGCTGCTTCACCGTGCGCAGATCATGAAGCTGAAAGGACAGCTCTCCGAGCAGGGCTATACGCTTATGCCGCTTCAGGTCTACATCAAAGAAGGGCTTGCCAAGATGGAGATCGGTCTGGCAAAAGGCAAAAAGCTTTATGACAAGCGGCAGGATATCGCAAAGAAAGACCAGCGCAGGGAGCATGAGCGGGAATTCAAGATCAAAAATTTGTAGAGCGGCCCATAAGAAAACGCGCCGGCTGAAAGCGGTCTTTTGTTTCAGCCGACAGCGGTCTGCCGTCTCAGGCGCCTGACAGCAATTGCCGTCCCGGTACTTGACAGGGAGAATCGTTTCGACTATGCTACACATAGAAGGCATGCAGTTGATGCACATCCGGTAAGAAAGCTGACCGGCATGTGCGCCGGGGCTCATAAAGGGGTATACTTATGAAAAAGAAAAAATTTTTATTGGCGGGTATCCTGCTGATATTGGTATGGACGCTCTGCGGGTGCGGCGGGAAAGCGCCGTCGCTCACTTATGACGGTTCCTTTGAGCTCCGGCTTGGAAAGACGAAAGCGGGAGAGGTGCTTGATGCCGGATTCACGAATTTGTATTCCAATATCAACGACAGGCAGATCGGCAGCATGAGCTGGGAAAATTTATATGCCATGAAGGGCAATGTCACGTATGGGACGATGTATGCCGGAAATAAGTCCTCCAGCGAAAAAGGCTTCAGGGACGGCGTCATTTTCCGCGTGATCATCGAATATGACGACCCCGACTATGAGACGGGAGAAATCCTGATCAACGGCGTGAATTTTGAGGGTTATACCAGAGAACAGGTCAGGGAAGCCATGTCTGATTTTGAAATAACATTGGATTATGGCGAATATCTTGTGTTTGAATCGGGTAAATATGAATATTCGTTTGCATTTTCGGACGGAAGTGAGACCGTCACAAGAATTAGTATCAACGATGGCACGGAGGCGGAACTTACCATAGGATGATAACCGTGAATCGATGATGATAAGGGGCAGTTAAGGTTTCGACAGGGGTTTTGAAGCCGGAGAAGCTATCCGCAGGCGATGCGTCAAATCGCAAAACTAAAATTAAACGCTGAAGATAATTTAGCAATCGCTGCCTAATGGCAGCCGTCAGACTTAGCGTACCTATCCGTTAAGATTCTGGCGTCGACGAGATAGGAAACGGCGCCGTCAAAGCTTTGAGACGGCGTGACGTGAGGGAGTGAAAGCTCCCATGAAGCTACCGGGACTGGAAGGGCGTCAGCTCCCGTCCGGTCCCGGGAATCCAAAAAGCTGACTATGATAGTAGAAGTACGGTGGATCTGCCTTTGGACACGGGTTCGACTCCCGTCTGCTCCACTCCATGAAAACGCCGCAGAACCGGAGGTTTCACAGTGAAATCAATGGTTCTGGGGCGTTTTTTCTGCTTTTTTATAGCGGGATGGTCTTGCAGCATGCTTTCACATGCGTTTTCTGGCGGATCAGCCATTGCGGGATTGGGTAAAGATACAAAGAAAAAACGTGCGTCTTAGGAACGGATATATTATAATAAGCACACAGTCAGCGCAGACAGTATTTACGAAATAAACAGGCAGAATATTTTTTAAGAATATTGTATGAAAGGAGAAGATCAGCATGGGACAGATCGCAAATCAGGCGGCTTTGGATCTGCTATATAAGGCAAAAGAGAAAATGAAAGCAAGGCAGGAAAGAAAAAAAGAAGCAAAAAGAGCGAAAGACAAAAATAAGGAATAGAAAAGGCGAAAACAGAAAAAGCGAAAACAGAAAAAGCGGAATAGAAAAAACAGCCGCCGAAAATGCAGCAGTCTAAAAAGGCGGAACCGGAAAAGGCAGAAAAGAAAAAGGGTAAAGAGTCTTGACTTCCCGTTCCATCTGGAAATATAATAAGGGTCATATGACAGGAGGTACTTGAACGATATGAAAACCTACGGTGTGAATGAATTAAGAAGCATGTTTCTTGATTTTTTCGAGGAGAAGGGACATTTGAAAATGAAAAGCTTTTCTCTTGTTCCGCACAACGATAATTCGCTGCTGCTCATCAATTCGGGTATGGCGCCCTTAAAGCCCTATTTTACCGGACAGGAGATCCCGCCGAGAAAGAGGGTGACAACCTGTCAGAAATGTATTCGTACCGGAGATATTGAGAACGTGGGAAAGACCGCGCGCCACGGTACGTTTTTTGAAATGCTCGGAAACTTTTCGTTCGGCGATTATTTCAAACACGAAGCGATCAGATGGAGCTGGGAGTTCCTGACAGACCGCGTCGGGCTTGATAAGTCCCGCCTGTACCCGTCGGTCTATGAGGACGACGACGAGGCGTTCCGTGTTTGGAACGAAGAGGTCGGGATCGCGCCGGAGCGCATTTTCCGTTTTGGAAAAGAGGACAACTTCTGGGAGCATGGTTCCGGTCCGTGCGGACCCTGCTCCGAGATCTATTATGACCGCGGTGAGAAGTACGGCTGCGGGAAGCCGGGCTGTACGGTCGGCTGTGACTGCGACCGCTATATCGAAGTGTGGAACAATGTATTTACCCAGTTTGATAACGACGGGAAAGGGAATTACAGCGAACTCGAACAGAAGAATATCGATACCGGCATGGGATTAGAGCGCCTTGCGGTCGTAGTGCAGGACGTGGATTCCATTTTTGATATTGATACGCTTCAGGCGCTCAGAAACCGCGTCTGCGAGCTGGCGGGCGTGTCCTATCAGCAGGATGCGGCAAAGGACGTGTCCATCCGCCTGATCACCGATCATATCCGCTCTGCGACCTTTATGATTTCCGACGGCATTATGCCGGCGAACGAGGGCAGGGGCTATGTGCTGCGCCGTATCATCCGGCGCGCCGCGCGCCACGGCAGGATGCTCGGCATCGACGGCGTCTTTCTGGCGAAGCTGGGCGGGACCGTCATTGAGGGAAGTAAGGACGGATATCCCGAACTGGAGGAAAAAAAGGATTTTATTTTCCATGTGCTGACGCAGGAGGAAAATAAATTTAACAATACGATCGATCAGGGACTTGCGATCCTTGCGCAGATGGAAGAACAGCTTGCGGCGGAGGGAAAGACTGAGCTGTCGGGTGCGGATGCCTTTAAGCTGTATGACACCTACGGATTTCCGATCGATCTGACCAAAGAGATTTTGGAGGAAAAAGGATTGACCGTCGAGGAGAAGCAATTTCAGGCGGCAATGCAGGAACAGAAGGCGAAAGCGCGTGCAGCGCGCAAGACCACGAACTATATGGGCGCGGACGCGACGGTCTACGAGTCGCTCGATCCGGCACTGACCACGCAATTTACCGGGTATGACGCGCTCAGTGCGGATGCGAAGATCACGGCGATGACGACGGAGACGGAAGTCGTTACGGCGCTCACCGACGGGGAAGTCGGCACGATCGTCACGGACATAACGCCGCTCTATGCGACGATGGGCGGTCAGGAAGGCGACAAGGGCACGATCATATCCAAGGACGGAACTTTTGTGATCGAGCAGACCGTGAAGCTTTCGGGCGATAAGGTCGGGCATATCGGACGCATGACGCAGGGCATGTTCAAGATCGGTGACAGCGTGCGCGTCAGTGTGGATGAAAAATTAAGGACTGCAACCTGCCGCAACCACAGTGCGACGCATTTGTTACAGAAAGCGCTGCGCACCGTGCTCGGCACGCATGTCGAGCAGGCGGGTTCCTATAACGATGCGGAACGGCTGCGTTTTGATTTCAGCCATTTTGCGGCGATGACAAAAGAAGAGCTTGAAAAAGTAGAGCAGATCGTCAATGAGAAGATTGCCGAGGGCATTCCGGTCGTGACAGAGGTGCTCACGGTCGAAGAAGCAAAGAAGACGGGCGCAATGGCGCTGTTTGGCGAGAAATACGGCGAGAAAGTGCGCGTCGTGGAAATGGGAGATTTTTCAATAGAGTTCTGCGGCGGCACGCATGTGAAGAACACGGCGTCCATCGGTTCATTCAAGATTGTGAGCGAGAGCGGCGTCGCGGCAGGCGTCCGCAGGATCGAAGCGCTGACCGGCGCGGGCGTGGCAAAGTATTATGCCGCTCTGGAAGAAAAGATGAATGAGGCGGCAAGCGTCTTAAAGACGACTCCGGCAAGCCTTGTCGAGCGATGCACGCACCTGATGAGCGAGTTAAAGGCACTCCAGAGTGAGAACGAATCGTTAAAGAGTAAAGCCGCACAGAGCGCGCTCGGCGACGTGATGAACAAAGTGCAGGAGATCAAGGGCGTGAAGCTACTCGCAGCCAGTGTGGAAGGCGTTGATATGAACGGGCTGCGCGAGCTTGGCGATAAATTGAAAAATCAGCTTTCTGAAGGAGTGATCGTACTTGCTTCCGCCAAGGACGGCAAAGTGAATCTTGTTGCGATGGCGACGGATGGCGCGCAGGCAAAGGGTGCTCACGCGGGAAACCTGATCAAAGGCATTGCGGCGCTTGTCGGAGGAGGCGGCGGCGGACGCCCGAACATGGCGCAGGCTGGCGGCAAAAATCCGGCGGGGATCCCGGATGCGGTAGCCGAAGCCGCCAAAGTACTGGAAGGGCAGATTTCGTAGCCGGCTTTTGTCAAAAGACGAATATAATCTGTATTATTACAAAAAAACAAAAAAATCAGTTGACGACTGGTAAAATTATGCTATAATGTGTTATGTGTACTGCGGATATCTTGCGTACATAGAATATAACCCAATCAGTCGAGTGGCTTGAAAGGACTGAAGGGAGGTCGGGTGTCAGCGTGTCAAACGTAATCGTAAAAGAAAACGAGACTTTAGATAGTGCTTTACGTCGCTTCAAAAGAAGCTGTGCGAAGGCGGGTATCCAGCAGGAGATTCGTAAGAGAGAGCATTACGAGAAGCCGAGCGTAAGACGTAAGAAGAAATCTGAAGCTGCTAGAAAACGTAAATACAACTAATTGCAGGCACAGGTCCCCGGCAGCAATGCCGGGGATTTATGTTTCAAAGCTGGATAATAATGCTGCTTTGTAACTTTGGGAGAGATTCAGATGTGGAATTTACATATACCAATGATCGGTGCAGATGTGTATCAGATTATTTTCTGTTTTGTCATTTACAGTATGGGAGGATGGCTGGTGGAGTCCATCTATATGTCATTCTGTAACAGAAAGCTGACAAACCGTGGATTTGGGTTTCTGCCGTTCTGTCCGATCTATGGTTTCGGCGCAGTGTTAGGGCATTATCTGCTGTTGCCATTTGCCAAAAGCGCTATAGCGGTTTACCTGATCGGCGCTGTCGCGGCAACAATATTTGAATTTTTGGTCGGGATCGTGATGCAGCGTCTTTTAGGTGAGGTATGGTGGGATTATAATGAGAAACCCTTTAATTATAAAGGGATCATCTGCCTTGAGAGCACGATCGCGTGGGGCGCATATGCGCTCATCGTCGTTTATTTTTTGCATCAGCGTGTGCTGGGACTGTCTCTGATGATGAACAGATTCTGGGGAATCTTTTTCTGCAGGGTCGTATTGCTGCTTTATACGATAGATTTTATTTATCATCTGCTTGAAGCGCTTGGCGTGAATATGGCGAAGTATCGCGAAAGTGTCGTTGAAAGGTACCGGCGGTTTAGAGAGAGGTTTTAAGAGATTATAAAGAAGCGGCTGCCTTAGGCGTGTTTCTTTTATAAAAAATGAGTCTATGAAAAGCAGGAGGATGTATTTTTTCCTGCTTTTTTCCATATGATGAACTAAGAAACACATGGAAAGAGGCAAAGTGTGCGTATCCGGAATGGTAAATGCCTGCACAAAGGAAAAAAAAGAATGCTGTCGCTTTTACTTGCCGTTTTTTTATCATGTACAGGGGCAGGAACGCTTTACTTTGATGCGGCATGTGAGGGAACGCAGCCGCTCACTGAGCTTCCGTTTGAGATATCGGCACCGTCCGCGATCTTGATGGAGGCGTCCACGGGACAGATCATTTATGAAAAGGCGCCGGACGAGGAGCGGAGTCCGGCAAGTATTACGAAAATTATGACGCTGCTCCTCATATTCGATGCGCTCGACAGCGGGAAGATCGCACTGACTGACGAAGTGACGACGAGCGCTTATGCGCAGTCAATGGGCGGCTCTCAGGTGTTTTTGGAGGAGGGCGAGGTACAGACTGTCGAAACACTGATCAAGTGTATTGTCGTTGCGAGCGGGAATGATGCGTCTGTTGCGATGGCAGAGTATATCAGCGGCAGTGAGGAGGCATTTGTCGAGCAGATGAATGCGCGCGCGGCAGGCTTAGGCATGCAGCATACGCATTTTGAAGACTGCTGTGGATTGTCCAACTCAGACGGGCATTACACAAGTGCGCGGGATGTTGCGCTGATGGCAAGAGAATTGATCACGAAATATCCTGAGATCTATCAGTATACGACGATCTGGATGGAGGATATCACACATGTGACAAGACGGGGCGAGTCGACGTTCACGTTATCCAGCACAAATAAGCTGCTTAAACAGTATGAATGGACGACCGGACTAAAGACCGGTTCGACGAACAAAGCCAAATACTGCTTCTGCGGAACTGCCAGAAAAAACGATATAGACCTGATCGCGGTCGTCATGGCGGCATCTGATTTCAAGGTACGTTTTGATGACGCCAGAAAGCTTTTGGAACACGGGTATTCGCTTTGCGCCGTCTATACCGATATGCATGAGGAGCCGCTTGCGGACATTGCGCTTTCCGGCGGAATTCAGGATACCGTTCCGCTCCGGGTAGACGGAACGTTCTCCTACCTTGATCTGACGGGAGCGGACTTGTCGGCAGTCACAAAAGAACTGCATATACCGCCGCCCGAAGCGCCGGTCACCGAGGGAAAGAAAGCCGGCGAGATCGTCTATGTGCTGGGCGGCAGACAGATCGGAAGCGTGGATGTGCTTTATGGGGCGAGCGTCAGAAAAGCGACTTACCGCGATTATCTGAAACGGATCTTTATGCGGTTTATCATTTGAAAATCTTTCGGAGAGTAAAACACGGTTATGAGTAAATTACTGATCATTGCATTATTGATACTGGGAATGCTCATTGTATGGGGAATCTGCGATATTGTTTATGACGTGAAAACATACCGCGTGACGAGCTATGAGCTGCTTTCTGCCAAAATAAAAAAAGAATTCCGCTTTGTTGTTCTTTCCGATCTGCATAATAAGGCATTCGGAAAGAACAATGACAGGCTGACCGCAGGTATCAGAAGGCTTCGGCCGGACGCGGTCCTGATTGCAGGAGATATGATCACGGCGACTGAGAATGAAGATATTTCCGGTACGGTGCGGCTTTTGACGGCGCTTGCAAAGGAGTATCCGGTCTATTACAGCATCGGCAATCATGAAGAAAAATTAAACAGAAAGCGGGAGCGTTACGGCAGCATTTATGAGGATTATATGGCGGCGCTTACGAAGGCGGGCGTAACGCCGCTGATCAATGAAAAGATCACATTGTCCGATTATGGCATTTCCATCTGTGGACTTCAGATCGAATCAAAGTATTTCAAACGCTTTGGGCTGCTTCCTATGAGCAGGGAGGACTTAAGAAGGCTTGTCGGTGTACCCGAGCAGGATAAATATCAGATTCTGATCGCACATAATCCTGATTATTTTCCGCAGTATGCCGACTGGGGCGCGGATCTAGTTCTTTCTGGGCATAATCACGGCGGGATCATCCGGGTTCCCTTTCTTGGCGGACTGGTATCGCCGCGCTGCGTGCTGTTTCCGAAGTATGATGGAGGGCGCTTTAAGGAGGGACAGGCTACACTGCTGTTAAGCCGTGGACTCGGCACACATACGCTGCCGGTACGCGTCTTAAATCACGCGGAGCTTTTATCCGTAACATGCAGACCGAAAAAATCCTGAGGTATTTCACAAATGTACGGAGCCGTATTGTTTCTGGTTGCTTTTTTAGTCAAAGCTCTGTAAAATAGAAATGTTGCGAAAACGCGGTACAGGGGACGGAAAAACGATGGAACAGTTAAAGGTAAAGCTGGAGGTCTTTGAGGGACCGCTGGAGCTTCTTTTGCACCTGATAGAAAAAAACAAAGTCGATATTTATGATATTCCGATCGTGGAGATCACGGAACAGTATCTTGCTTATGTAAGGGCGATGGAAACGGAAGATATGAATATCATGAGTGACTTTTTAGTCATGGCGGCGACGTTGCTTGACATTAAATGTAAGATGCTCCTGCCAAAGCAGGAAGATGAGGAAGGTGAGGAGGAAGACCCCCGTACCGAACTGGTCGAACAGTTATTGCAGTACAAGCTGTATAAATATATGTCTTATGAGTTAAAAGACAGGCAGATGGACGCGCAGCAGACGTTGTACAAGCATACAACGCTGCCGAAGGAAGTGGAGGAGTACCGGCCGCCCATTGATTATGAAGAACTGCTCGGAGACATGACGCTGCCCCGCCTTTATACCGTATTTGAGTCTATCATCAGACGGCAGGAGGACCGCATCGATCCGATCAGAAACCATTTCGGCAAAATTGAGAAGGACGAAGTTAATCTGGAAGAAAAGCAGCGTTACATAGAGTCGTACTTATATGAGCATGGCAAGGCGGATTTTAAGATGCTCTTGGAGCAGGGCAGCAGCAGAATGGAAGTGATCGTGACGTTCCTCGTCATTTTGGAACTGATGAAGCTCGGAAAGATCATGGTTTCGCAGGAGAATACTTTTGACGCGATTTATATTGCATGGCAGCCGGATGCGGAGCTGTCCGCAGCGCCAATGGAAATGACTGCCGTCGTGTAAAGTGTGAAGAGAGATTGTTTGTGCCGCCGTAGGCGGCATGTCTCGAAGTGTGAAATACAATGAGGATGGATGATGGAAAGAGAAAAAGCAAAGCAGGTGCTGGAAGCAGTATTATTCGCAATGGGCGAAGCGGTGGAGCTTTCCAGGCTGGCGAATGTGATCGAAGAAGAGAAAGACGTTACGCGTGAGCTTTTGAACGAATTAAAAGAGCAGTACCGGAGCGGAAACCGCGGCATGGATATTATTGAGCTTGACGGTGCTTATCAGATGTGTACGCGCACGGAGCTATATGAATATCTGATCAGGATCGCCAAAAATCCCAGAAAATATGTGTTGACTGATTCGGTCTTGGAAACGCTTTCCATTATTGCATATAAGCAGCCGGTCACAAAAATGGATATTGAAAAGATCAGGGGGGTAAGCTGCGACTTTGCAGTCAACAAACTGATCGAATATCATTTGGTCACGGAGCTCGGCAGGCTCAATGCGCCGGGGCGTCCTCTCCTGTTTGGAACAACGGAAGAATTTCTGCGCTGCTTTGGCGTGCGCTCTTTAGACGAGCTGCCGGAATTGAAATCGGAACAGATCGCCGAGTTCCAGCAGCAGGCGGAGGAAGAAGCGCAGTTGAAGCTTGATATCTGAGGAAGAACGGCGGCAAAACAGCCTGTCATACGATATGGCTGCCACAGAGCTTTGGGGCGTCCCAAAGCCTGAATACACACGGGATCATCCGCATATATTGTTCAGAGGTTTTCGGAACAGCGGATGGATGCGTATGTTTGAGAAACGTAACATCAGGATCAAAGAAGAATGGATCAGACGGGGCACGGCAGCAGTGGTATTGTCCGCGGGGCTGCTTGTGCTCCTTTTGCGTGTGCAGAGCGCGCATAGCGGCTCTGCGGAGGCAGACTGCCTGTTTGCGGAGCCGCCCGCGCAGGAACAGTATCAATACAGGGAAATTCTGCATGAACGAACGGACGGGCAGCAGGAGCTTTCTCTTTATGCGCGTGCAGCCCTGCTGCTTGATGCTGATAATAACAGGGTGCTGTATGAGGAAAACGGAACACAGGTCATGGCGATGGCGAGCACGACAAAGATCATGACCTGTATTCTTGCACTGGAATACGGAAATCCGGACGATCTGGTCACGGTTTCCGCGCGCGCGGCAGCGATGCCGAAAGTCAAATGCTATCTGCGGGAGGGGGAGCAGTACCGGCTGGGGGATCTGGTATATTCCATGATGCTTCAGTCCCACAACGATACGGCGGCGGCGATCGCGGAACACATCGGGGGCAGCATTGAGGGATTTGCCGAAATGATGAACCGGAAAGCGATCGACTTAGGCTGTACGGATACGCTGTTTATCACACCGAACGGACTGGATGCGTCGAGGGAGGATGGGAGCTTTCACAGCACGACGGCATATGATCTTGCACGGATTGCGGCATATGCGATTCAAAACGAGGACTTTCTGCGCATCATCGGAACGCGATCCTATTCTTTTTCATCTGCGGACGGGCGCCGCAGCTTTACGGTGTCGAATGCCGATGCGTTTTTGGATATGATGGACGGTGCGCTCGGGATCAAAACCGGATTTACGGGACAGGCGGGATACTGCTTTGTCGGCGGACTAAAAAGGGACGGAAAAACCTTTATCAGCGTGGTGCTCGGCTGCGGCTGGCCGCCGAATAAAAGTTATAAATGGCATGATACGAAAGCGCTTATGGAGTACGGTCTGTCCGGCTATGCTTATGAGGAAATTCCGGTCACAGACGAAGTGCAGGGGCTGACAGTCTTAAACGGAAAAGAAAAAAGCGTTCCGCTTGCGATCCGTCCGGAACCGTTCGGACTTCTTTTGTGCACCGGTGATGAGATCGTCTATGAGCGTGAGATGTGCACGTCGTTGACTGCACCGGTCGGAAAAGGAGAGGTGGCGGGATATGACCGCTATTATGTGAATGGTGAGCTGTATCGTGTATTTCCGATTTATACGGGGGATGCGGTCGGGCGTATCGATTATCCGTTCTGCTTTTCCGATGTACTCGACAAATTTCTGTTGTAGCGCCGCAAAAAACAGGGTAAAAACTTTCCAAATTCCTTCATTTTTGTTAAAATTCTATTTGCGATTGACACATTGTATGGTATACTACAATAAGTGCGAATTTTGGGTATCACCATATTTTCGTAAAAGCAAATGCTTTTTTTCTAAATAATAACATGGAGGGCTGAAAAATGAGTACTACTTCATCAGGCATCGCGAGTGACAGAATAGCTGCCTTACTCGATGAAAACAGTTTCGTGGAGATCGGTGCGCTTGTAACGGCAAGAACGACGGATTTTTCCATGAAGCAGAACGACACTCCTTCCGACGGTGTTGTGACCGGTTACGGAGTGATAGGTGACCATCCTGTGTATGTGTATAGTCAGGATGCGTCCGTGCTGGGAGGCAGCGTCGGCGAGATGCATGCAAAGAAAATTGCAAACATTTACGACCTTGCCATGAAGACGGGAGCGCCTGTCATCGGTTTGATCGACTGCGCGGGCTTACGTCTTCAGGAGGCGACGGACGCTTTGAACGGCTTCGGCCAGATTTACGCAAAGCAGGTAAAGGCTTCCGGTGTGATCCCGCAGATCACGGCGGTATTCGGTTCCTGCGGAGGCGGACTTGCACTGATTCCGACGCTGACGGACTTCACATTTATGGAGGAGTCCAAAGCGAAGCTGTTCGTCAATGCGCCGAACACGCTTGCCGGCAATGCGGCAGATAAATGTGACTGTGCCGGCGCGAAGTTCCAAAGCGAGGAGACCGGCGTTGTGGATGCTCTCGGCAGCGAGCAGGACATGCTTGCACGCATCAGGGAACTTGTCATGATGATCCCGGCAAGCAATGAAGCGGATTTCTCCTTTGACGAGTGCACGGACGACTTAAACAGAACCTGTGCGGATTTGGAGAACTGTGCGGGCGATACGTCGATTGCGCTTTCCCGGATCGCTGATGATCAGGTATTCTTTGAGTTAAAAGAGAATTATGCAAAAGAGATGGTAACCGGATTTATCCGCTTAAACGGCTCTACGGTCGGCTGTGTGGCGAACCGTACGGAAGTCTGCGGCGAAGACGGTAAGACAGAAAAACTCGGCGGTGTTCTGACCGTGAACGGATGCGAGAAGGCTGTAAAATTCATTAAATTCTGCGATGCATTCGGAATCCCGATGCTGACGCTCACAAATGTGAACGGCTTTGAGGCAACGGTCGAGGCAGAAAAGAACATGGCGAAGGCAGCGGCAAAGCTGACAGCGGCATTTGCAGGCGCAACCGTCGCCAAAGTAAATGTGATCGTCGGTAATGCATTTGGAAGCGCTTACATAGCGATGAATTCCAAGGCAATCGGCGCTGACCTGACACTGGCATGGCAGAATGCAAAGATCGGCATGATGGATGCAAAACTTGCAGCAAAGATCATCTGCGAAGGAAAGGGTGCGGATGAGGTTGAGAAATGTGCGGCTGAGTATGCAGAGCTTCAGTCGAGCGCACTTTCCGCTGCGAAGCGCGGATATGTCGATCAGCTCATTGACGCGTGTGATACGAGAAAATATGTGATCGGCGCATTTGAAATGTTATATAGTAAGGACGGGGAGTATTCCGATAAGAAGCACGACACAGTATAGGAAAGGGCATGGTTATCAATGATGAAAAGAATAAAAACGATCATCCTGACGCTCGCCTGTATTTTGAGCCTGACAGCCTGCGGTGGTTCCGACGATGAGCTGGATATGACTGTTCAACTGAACAGCCAGATCATAGCGAATCAGTGTGCAATGTGGATCATGCAGGATGTGCCCGAGGAACAGAGAGAGATTTTCAGAAATTACACCGACAGACAGTGGGAGACACAGACGGATTATTTTGCATCCGTTGGAATCTATGTAAGCGGTGATGTTTTTATGGCAGGTCTGGAGTCATGGTGGGGCGCGATTGAAGAGATGGGAACAGTCAGCGAGATCGACGCGGCTCAGATCGAAGTCGCTGCGAACGGTGACGGAACCATGGTCAGTGTACCGATCACAGGCTCGAAGCACAATGCAGTCATGGAATTTCTCATAGATGAGAATTTGGATGTCAACAGCATTACAACAAACGTATCATATTCCTTTGGCGAAAAAATGGGAAAAGCGGCATTGAATACCGTGATGGGTATGGGTACCGTGTTTATCGTATTGATCCTGATCAGCCTGATTATTTCCTGCTTTAGTTTCATTCCAAAGATTCAGAAGAGCTTTGCAGAGAAGAAAAACAAAGCAGAAAGTGATCAGAAAGAGGCGGTTGACAATACGATCGCACAGATCGAGGAGAGAGAAGAGGAACTTGCAGATGACTTAGAACTTGTTGCAGTCATTTCTGCAGCCATTGCGGCAAGCGAGGGTGCGGCAAGTGCGGACGGATTTGTAGTCAGAAGCGTCCGACGTGTCAGAAGATAGAAGTGTGAAAAGAATGAAGATTTTCTAAGCAGTCAAAGTACGTCTGCTAAGACAATTTAGATCATTCTTGGAAGAATGTCTGAAATGCGGCATTCTTCATCCGGATTCTAAATATTTGTAGATATTCGGAAATAGGAAAAGCGAATATTGGTAGAAAGAAATCAGGAGGAAATCAAAATGAAGAACTATACCATTACCGTTAACGGAAACGTATATGATGTAACAGTTGAGGAAGGCGCAGGCGCACCGGCATCCGCTGCACCGAAGGCAGCTCCCAAGGCGGCACCGAAAGCAGCACCAGCAGCAGCGCCGAAAGCAGCAGGTGCTGCAGGCAGCATCAAGGTTGAGGCAGGAGCAGCAGGAAAAGTATTTAAGCTTGACACAACAGTTGGTCAGGCTGTCAAGAAGGGTGATCCGGTCGTTACGATCGAGGCGATGAAAATGGAGATTCCCGTTGTTGCTCCGCAGGACGGAACCGTGGCAAGCATCAATGTCAGCGTAGGCGATGCTGTCGAGGCAGGCGCAGTTCTTGCAACTCTGAACTAAGCCGCTTCAACGATACCAGAATGACAAACACGGGAGGTCAAGGCAATGGATTATATAGCAAATACGCTTGGTAATCTGCTCCATCAGACTGCGTTCTTCAACTTAACATGGGGAAATTATCTGATGATAGCGGTTGCCTGTTTCTTTTTATTCCTTGCTATCCATAAGCAGTACGAACCGCTTCTGCTTTTGCCGATAGCATTCGGTATGCTGCTCGTCAATATCTATCCGGATATTATGGCTCACACAGGTGAGGGCGGAGACGGCGGCGGCCTGTTATATTATTTTTACAAACTGGATGAATGGGCGATTCTGCCTTCGCTGATCTTTATGGGTGTCGGTGCGATGACTGACTTTGGACCGCTGATCGCGAACCCGAAAAGCTTTCTTCTGGGTGCTGCGGCACAGTTCGGTATTTTTGCCGCTTATTTCGGTGCGATCGCATTGGGCTTTAACGATAAAGCGGCTGCAGCGGTATCCATCATCGGAGGCGCAGACGGACCGACTTCGATCTTCCTTGCAGGCAAGCTTGGACAGACGGCACTGCTCGGACCGATCGCGGTAGCGGCATATTCGTATATGTCCCTTGTACCGATCATCCAGCCGCCCATCATGAAGGCGCTTACGACTGAAAAAGAGAGAAAGATTAAGATGGCACAGCTTCGCCCGGTTACGAAACTGGAGAAGATCTTATTCCCGATCATCGTTACAATCGTTGTGTGTCTGATCCTGCCGACCACGGCGCCCCTTGTCGGCATGCTCATGCTCGGTAATCTCTTTAGAGAGAGCGGTGTGGTAAGACAGCTGACTGATACGGCATCCAACGCACTGATGTATATCGTCGTGATCGTGCTGGGAACTTCTGTCGGCGCAACAACGAGTGCGGAAGCGTTCTTAAATTTGGATACGTTAAAGATCGTCGCATTAGGACTGATCGCATTTGCGTTCGGAACGGCGGCGGGTGTGTTATTCGGCAAGCTGATGTGTGCCGTGACGCACGGTAAAGTCAATCCGCTGATTGGTTCTGCGGGTGTGTCCGCGGTGCCTATGGCGGCGCGTGTATCCCAGAAAGTCGGTGCGGAATCCGATCCGACGAACTTCCTGCTGATGCATGCGATGGGACCGAACGTTGCAGGTGTTATCGGAACAGCAGTTGCGGCGGGAACCTTTATGGCGATTTTCGGAGTGTAAGGATGATAGCTTGAGAATGGATAGATTAGGAGGAAAAAACATGTCTGATGAGATAAAGAACCCGATTAAAATAACGGAAACCATTCTTCGTGACGCGCATCAGTCGCTGATCGCGACGAGAATGCCGACCGAGCTGATGCTTCCAATCGTTGACAAAATGGATAAGGTCGGTTATCACTCGGTAGAGTGCTGGGGAGGCGCGACGTTTGACGCATCCCTCCGTTTCCTGCATGAAGATCCGTGGGAGAGACTGAGAAAATTAAGAGCGGGCTTTAAGAACACGAAGCTTCAAATGCTGTTCCGTGGTCAGAATATTTTAGGATACAGCCATTATTCTGATGATGTTGTGGAATATTTTGTTCAGAAGTCGATTGCAAACGGTATTGACATCATCCGTATTTTCGATTGCTTAAACGATCTCCGTAACTTAGATACCGCTGTTAAGGCGACCAAGAAAGAGGGCGGTCATGCACAGATCGCACTTTCTTATACGCTTGGCGAGGCATATACGCATGAGTATTGGATGAATGTGGCAAAAGAGATTGAGGAGATGGGGGCGGATTCCATCTGTATCAAGGATATGGCAGGACTGCTTGTCCCGTATGAGGCTGATAAGCTGATCCGTGCATTAAAGAGCGCAACAAAGCTTCCGATTCAGCTCCATACCCATTATACTTCCGGCGTCGCTTCGATGACATACTTAAAAGCTGTTGAGGCGGGCGTTGATGTGATCGACTGTGCGATGTCTCCGCTTGCACTGGGAACATCCCAGCCTGCGACCGAGGTTATGGTAGAGACGTTCCGCGGAACGCCGTACGATACCGGTTTTGACCAGCAGCTGCTCGCGGATATCGCAGATCATTTCAGACCGTACAGAGAAGAATGCTTAAAGAACGGCCTTCTGAATCCGAAGGTGCTTGGTGTGAACATCAAGACGCTGATGTATCAGGTTCCGGGCGGCATGCTCTCCAACATGGTAAGCCAGTTGAAAGAGCAGAACGCAGAAGACAAGTACGATCAGGTGCTTCAGGAGATCCCGAGAGTCCGCAAGGATTTCGGCGAGCCGCCTCTTGTTACGCCGTCTTCCCAGATCGTCGGCACACAGGCAGTCATGAATGTCCTGATGGGAGAGCCGTATAAGATGGCGACCGGGCAGACGAAAGATTTGTTAAGCGGTAAGTATGGCAAGACTGTAAAGCCGTTCAATCCCGAAGTACAGAAAAAAGTGATCGGTGATGCGGAAGTCATTACCTGCCGTCCGGCAGATTTATTGCAGCCGTCCCTGCACAAATTCGAGGAGGAGTGCAAGGAGTGGAAACAGCAGGACGAGGATGTATTGTCCTACGCGCTGTTCCCACAGGTTGCCGTTGATTTCTTCAAGTATCGTCTTGCACAGCAGGAGAAGGTCGACCTGACGCAGGCAGATACCAAGAATGGAGCATATCCGGTCTAAATCGAACACTTTGTGTTCTTTGAAGGATTGGTGCTCACGCACCAATCCTTCAAAGAACCCGTCTTTAGACGGGTTCTTTTGGAATTGCGTGGCATTTCTTTTGGACACAGTTGTGTTCTTTCTGATTGACGCGTAAGCATCAATCTTTCAAAGAATCCGCCGAAAGTCGGATTCTTTTTTATTGCGTCAATCTAAAAAACAAAGTATAAAAAGGGTATATCAAATCAACAGAAGCAGAAAGGACTGATGTTATGCAAGACTTGAAGATCATTGATTTTACGACAATCACAGCCTGCGGTGAATGCTGCACAGGCTGTCAGAAAAAAGCGCAGGGTATTTGCCGGGGCTGCATCGAGGCGGATGGCTATGTTCCGGAATGGGAAAAGTCCGGCAGATGCAAGATACATACCTGTACAAGGGAGCATCATGTTTCATTTTGCGGTTTGTGCAGCGAATTTCCGTGTGAACGGTTAACGTCCGTGATTCATTGGAATCCGAATGTTGTAGAGCAGCTAAGTACGCTTGCCAGGCAATATCGGGAGCAGGAAAAGAATGCTGTCGATTGTCATGGGGCTGAAACAATCCATACCAATGATTGCGAAACACAGATCAGATAAAATATCCTGTGTTTCGCAATTTTTTTCATTTACAGATTCAAACATCAAAAGTTGATCATGGAAAAAGATTGATAAAAGAAAAAGATTGATAAAAGAAAAAGATTGACAATGCGGGAGGAATCATGTAGTATAACAGTTGTTATTACCGCATGTTACATAACAGTTTTTATGGAAATAAAAGGATAAGGTGTGAATAGGCTGATTTGTTCAGAAACAGCCTGTTTACGGGGCAGATTTGTACCGATGTTAAAGCCTGCGGTCTGTGTTGGATAAAGACTGCGGCGGCGCCGGACGGAAATGGAGATTGCGATGGCGAGAAAAGAGACAGTAACAAAACAGATGATATTGGATGCGGCATTTGAAATGGCAGGCAAGAACGGATATCGGGAAGTCACGGCGAGAAAGCTTGCCAGCCATATCGGATGCTCCACACAGCCGATTTTTCGGGTATTTACGAATATGGAGGAGCTGCAGGGAGAGTATACGAACAGGGTGGTTTCCTTTTTTGAACAGTTCTACCAACAATATCCGAGGCGGTATGAGGAGCCGTTTGTTGATCTGGGAATGGCTTACATTGCTTTTGCGGCAAAGGAGAGCCATTATTTTGAAATGCTTTTTTTGACTGGAGAGCGCATGGGAAAGTCGCTTTATGATATTCTGAACGGAAGCAGCGGCAATGTCGTGCGGGAGATCCGCAAGGCACAGGAAGCGGGTTGTAAGAGCGCGGAGGAGCTGTTCATGCGGATGTGGATCTTTATTCACGGAGCAGCATGCATGACGATCACCGGAGATTATGATCTGACAGATGAGGCGACAGCAAAGCTTTTGATTGATACATATCGTTCCTATACAATGTAAAGAGAAGTGACAGATAAGGGAAAATAGATTGAAAAATCAAAGATTTTTCAATCTTCTATTTGATCAGTATCACAAGCGGGCTTGTGATATACGTGAGGATTAAAATGAGTCATCATGAGACAGAGCAGGACGAAACAGAAAAGAGGGACGTTCTTGCCCGCATCAACGAGTGTTATGCGAAAATGAGCAAAAGCCATAAAGTGATCGCAGCCTATATATCGGATCATTACGATCAGGCTGTATTTATGACGGCTGCGCAGCTCGGCGCGGAAGTCGGGACGAGCGAATCGACCGTGGTCCGTTTTGCGGCAGGCTTGGGCTATGACGGATATCCCGAATTTCAAAAGACGCTTGCGGACTGGGTAAAGAACAAACTGAATTCAGTCGCACGCATCGGGGCAAAATACGGGAGCAGTACGCAGTCTGAGATCCTGACGTCCGTGCTCTCTGCGGATATTGAAAAAATCAATGATACCATTGCAAATTTGGATCCCGTTGCATTTGAGACGGCGGTCAATATTCTGATCGAATCCGATCATATCTATATTATTGGTCTAAGAAGCTGTGAGCCGCTTGCGGAATTTTTAAGCTTCTATCTGCAGATGGTGCGCGGGGATGTCATTTTGCTGAAATCGACGAGCACGACAGAGATTTTTGAGCAGATGCTCCGTATCAACGAACGGGATGCGATCGTCGGAATCAGTTTTCCGCGTTATTCCATGAGAACCTTAAAAGCAATGGAATTCGCCAACGACAGAAACGCGAAAGTTGTGACCATTACGGACAGCGTACATTCACCGATGAATTTGTATTCATCGTGTAATCTTTTGGCGAGGAGCGATATGGTGTCCATTGTCGATTCATTAGTCGCGCCTTTGAGTCTGATCAATGCGATGGTGGTTGCACTGTGCTTAAAATGTCCCGAACAGGTCAAGACGAATTTAGAGTCGCTTGAGAATGCATGGAATAATTATCAGGTATACTTAAATGATGAGATCAATTTTATCGATGAGGATACGATGCTGTCTTATTCTCTCACGAAGCCGGAGGAATAAGGGAATACATGAGTAATGTGATCGTGATCGGCGGAGGCGCCGCCGGAATGATGGCGGCATATGCGGCGGCAGTAAACGGGCATGCCGTGACGCTGATCGAAAAAAATGAAAAGCTTGGCAAAAAAATATATATTACCGGAAAAGGGCGCTGCAACGTGACGAACGCGGGGGACACGGCGGCATTTTTTCAGCAGATCGTACGCAATCCGAAAAGTTTTTACAGTGCGCTGTATTCTTTTGACGCGGCACAGGTCATGGCATTTATGGAAGAGCATGGCTGTCCGTTGAAAGTGGAGCGCGGAGACAGGGTGTTTCCGGCATCCGATCACGCTTCCGATGTGATCCGTGCCTGTGCGGATGCTTTAAGGAGGAGCGGCGTGCAGGTATGCCTGAACACGAAGGCCGTGCGGCTGCTCACAGAGAATAAGGAGTGCCGGATCTGTGGCGTGCGCCTTTCAAGCGGGGAATGCTTAAAGGCGGATGCAGTTATTGTTGCGACGGGTGGATTGTCCTATCCGACGACCGGTTCCGACGGCGACGGCTTTCGGTTTGCTGAAGAGCTGGGAATCAGAGTAGAGCCGCCAAGACCCGCACTCGTGCCATTTACAGTGCGTGAAGAATGGTGTAAGCGTCTGCAGGGACTGGCATTAAAAAATGTGGCAGTTTCGCTTGAAGCTGCCGGAAAAACCATTTATTCTGCTCAGGGAGAGCTGTTGTTTACTCATTTTGGTGTCAGCGGACCGCTGATCCTAAGTGCGAGCAGCTATTATGCGGATGCCTGTGGAACGTGCGGGACAGGACAGAACTCTGGCAGATGTGCGGAAACGCAGTCGAAGAAAGCGCAGAATATGGCTTGTGGGGCTGGTTATAAGCTGGCTAAAGATATGGTTCGCAGCGCAGATTATAAACCGGCGCAGGAAATGACGCTCAGCATCGACCTCAAACCGGCGCTTTCTGAGGATATTTTGGATAAACGGCTTCTTCGGGAATTTGAGGAAAATAAAAACCGATACTTTAAGAATGCAGTGGAGAGCCTGTTTCCGGCGAAATTGCTGCCCGTGATCGTGGAACTGTCGGGGATCGCTAAGAATAAGCCGGTTCATGACATTACAAAAGAAGAACGTATCCGGTTTGTCAGACTGATAAAGGCGCTTCCGCTGACGATCACCGGCACGCGCGGTTATGCGGAAGCAGTCATTACGCAGGGCGGAGTATCTATAAAAGAGATCAATCCGTCCACAATGGAGAGCAAAAAAATAAAGGGGCTCTATTTCGCAGGAGAAGTTTTGGACGCAGATGCGCTGACAGGCGGCTATAATCTGCAGATCGCCTGGTCAACGGGGCACCTTGCGGGCGCCAGTGTGAAAAAAATGAAGATTTTCTAAGTAGTCAGAGTACGCCTGCTAAGAAAATCTAAATCATTTTTGGAAAAACGCCTGAACAGCGGCGTTTTTCAGACATTTGGGTTCGCGGCATGGATGTTGGCGTGAAAAAAATGAAGATATTCTAAGCAGTCAGGGTACGCCTGCTAAGAGAAACGGAGGAGAGCAAGATGGGATTTAATGTGGCAATTGACGGACCTGCAGGAGCAGGTAAGAGCACGATCGCGAAAAAGATTGCGAAAAAAATGAATTATATTTATGTGGATACGGGAGCGATGTACCGCGCCATGGCATTATTTCTTTTAAGAAATCATGTTGAACCGACGGACGATAAGGCTGTCAGTGAAAAGTGCCGGGAAGCGGATATTACGCTTCGTCATGAGCAGGGCGAACAGGTTGTCTTACTGAACGGTGAAAACGTAAACGGGCTGATCCGCACGGAGGAAGTCGGAAATATGGCTTCTTACTCCAGTCCGAATCCGGATGTGCGGGAAAAGATGGTGGAGCTGCAGAGACAGCTTGCAAAGAATGCGGACGTTATTATGGACGGCAGGGATATCGGCACCTGTGTGCTGCCGGATGCCGACGTGAAGGTCTATCTGACGGCGAGCAGCGCAGTGCGCGCAAAAAGACGCTATGACGAGCTGACTGCCAAAGGGGAGGCATGTGATCTGTCCGTGATCGAGGCGGATATCATAGAGCGCGACCACAGGGATATGACAAGGGAGCTGTCCCCGCTCAAGCAGGCAGAAGATGCGGTGCTTGTCGATTCTTCGGATATGACGATCGATGAGGTGGTAGATACGATCATCGCACTCTGCAAGTAAAGGCGCAGCGGATAAACAGACCGGCAAAAACAGATCAGCGGGAAAGCAGTTCAGTAAAAAGCAGATCGGGCAGGAATCAGAAGAAACAGCGGATAAACAGGAAAAAACAGGAAAAAACAAGAATGCAGGGAGAACATTTGTCATGGAAGTCATACTGGCGAAAACTGCGGGCTTTTGCTTTGGCGTAAAGCGGGCGGTCGATCAGGTTTACGGACAGCTTGACTCAGGAGAACCGATCTATACTTATGGACCGATCATACACAATGAGTCGGTCGTGGAGGATCTGGAAAAGCAGGGCGTGCGCGTGGTAGAGAGTCCTAAGGAGCTTGCGGGGCTTCCAACGGGAACCGTTATCATCCGTTCGCACGGCGTCTCCAAAGAGATTTATGAAGGTCTTAAGAACAGCGGCATGAAGATCGTGGATGCGACCTGCCCGTTCGTCAAGCGGATCCATGATACGGTTGAACGGGAGAGCAGAGCGGGGGCGCAGATCATTATTATCGGCGATGACGGTCATCCGGAAGTGGAAGGGATCAAGGGCTGGTGTGTGACGCCTGCTGTTGTGGTTGGAAAAAAAGAGGATATCGAGTCATTTTATTCTGAAAATATAGTGAAAAAAAACTCTGTAAATGCCCGAAAACTGTGCATTGTGTCACAAACGACATATAACTACACGAAATTTCAAGAATTTGTTGAAATTTTTTCAAAAAAAGGTTATGATGGTATTGTTGTGAACACTATCTGTAACGCAACTGAGGAGAGACAGACAGAAGCGGCGAAGATTGCCGGCATGGTGGATGCCATGGTCGTCATCGGTGGAAGGACAAGTTCTAATTCTAAGAAACTGTATGAGATATGCAGACGTAAATGCGGAAATACCGTGTTTATCCAAACACTTGATGATCTGAAGTTGAATTTGAAGGGTAATGCCAGAAAGATTGGGATTACAGCTGGTGCTTCTACCCCAAATAATATCATTGAGGAGGTTCAAAATTATGTCAGAATTAACTTTTGAACAAATGCTTGAGGAGTCATTGAAAACAATTCGAACAGGAGAGGTAGTAGAGGGAACCGTGATCGATGTAAAGCCGGAGGTCGCAGTCCTGAACATCGGATATAAGTCAGATGGTATTTTGACGCGTAACGAGTATACCAATGAGCCCAATGTTGACCTTACAACGATCCTAAAGCCGGATGACAAATTGGAAGTAAAGGTTCTGAAAGTAAACGACGGTGAGGGACAGGTTCTTCTTACTTACAAGAGGCTTGCCGCAGACAGAGGCAATAAGCGCATTGAAGAAGCATATAATACACAGGAGGTACTGACTGCGAAAGTGGTGCAAGTGCTTGATGGAGGCTTAAGTGTGGTCGTGGACGAAGTGCGTATCTTTATTCCGGCGAGCCTTGTTTCGGATACCTATGAGAAAGACTTGAGTAAATATGCGGGTCAGGAAATTGAATTCGTTGTCACCGAGTATAATCCGAAGAAGAGAAGATACATCGGAGACCGCAGACAGCTTGTTGCTGCTAAGAAAGCCGAGCTTCAGAAGGAGCTGCTTGAGAGACTTAAAGAGGGTGATATCGTCAAGGGAACCGTCAAGAATATCACTGACTTTGGCGCATTCATCGACCTGGGCGGCATTGACGGACTGCTTCATATTTCCGAGATGTCGTGGGGGCGCGTGGAGAGTCCGAAAAAAGTATTTAAGGTTGGTCAGGAAATGGATGTTCTGATCAAAGAGATTACCGGCAACAAAATCGCATTGAGCCTGAAATTTGCCGACACAAATCCATGGCGTGACGCGGCGGATAAATATGCAGTTGGTAATGAAGTGACCGGTAAGGTTGCGAGAATGACCGATTTTGGCGCGTTTATCGAATTAGAGACCGGAGTGGATGCCCTTCTGCATGTTTCGCAGATATCCAAAGAGCATATCGAGAAGCCGTCCGATGTATTAAAGATCGGAGAGATCGTTACGGCGAGAGTCGTTGATTTTAACGAGGAGGATCATAAGATCAGCCTGAGCATCAAAGCATTGACGGCGCCTGAACCGGCTGAACAGGAGGAAGATGCCGATGTTGTATCCGTTGACATCGATGAAGTGATTGCAAACGGAGCAGAAGAGAATTGAATATGAGGCATTGTTTCGCATGGCGGAGCAATGCCTTTTATATCAATGGGAGGGGTATCATGCCGTATGATTATGAAGGATTCAAGAAAGAGATCCTAAAGCTTACGAAAATTGATCTGAATGCATACAAAGAAAAACAGATGAAGCGCCGGATAGATACACTGATCGCAAAGAGCGGAGCCAAGGGATACGAGGAATATGTCAAACTGATCAACTCCGACAAACAGCGCTTTGAGGAGTTTGTGAATTATCTGACGATCAATGTTTCTGAATTTTACCGGAATCCGGAGCAGTGGAAAATACTCGACCAGCAGATCATTCCCGAGCTGATTCAGAAATTCGGGAAGAATTTGAAGATATGGAGTGCGGCATGTTCAACTGGTGATGAGCCTTATTCGCTTGTCATGGCACTGAGCCGGCACCTGCCGCTAAACCAAATCCGTATTTATGCAACGGACATTGATAAGCAGGTGATTGCGAAAGCACAGGTTGGTCTGTATGTGGAAAAGAGCATTGCGGCAGTGCCGGATGATCTGAAAAAGAAATATTTCACCAAAGTCGGACCATCCTATCAGATTTCCAACGAGATCAAGAGCCGCGTGGAGTTTAAGCAGCATAATCTGCTGCTTGACACCTATCCTCAGCAGGTACATATGATCGTATGCCGGAATGTGCTGATCTATTTTACGGATGAGGCGAAGGAAGAGGTATTCCGCAAATTTTATCAATCCCTAGCGGCAAAAGGCGTGCTTTTTATTGGAAGCACGGAGCAGATCATTGACCACAGGGGCATGGGATTTGAGAGAAAAGGTTCCTTTTTCTATGAGAAATAACAAAAAGATTTCCGCTCATGAATGCGGAAATCTTTTTTTTGCGGCTTTATGCAGAGGAATTATGTTTGTGAGCTATCATGTCCCGAATCATCCAAAGTATCTTATGAGATGGATGTGATCATGGTCTGGAGCACATGTGTTGCATAGGATGCAAAAAATTCACGATCCTGTCTGCGCTCATCCGTCAATTCGATATAGAAATCGTGCGCCTTATAGGCGGGTTGAAAGACAGGCGTAAACAGCGGCGCCCATTGCTTTAGGTATTCTGAGTTTTTACGGGTATAGCAGGTGGCGGCACTAGCCGGAACGCGGTGCGCCGGATCGACAAATGCGGATACGGACTTGTGCAGCGCAGTATCTTCCGCAGGAAGATAATAGTAATCACGGTAATTGGCATAAAAATATTTCAGCTCGCCGTCAAAGAGCGGAACTTTAAGGGAAGCATCCGTGCCGGAGGCGCTGAAAAAGCATCCGTTCGCATAATTGGCTATCGGTACCGGAAGCGGGGAGGGGAGCAGCAATTTCATGACAAGCTCCGCACGGCCGGCGTTGTGGAAATCTTTGTAATAATTCGCGTTGACCTTGACGACACGCACCCCTTCCTGATACAGTCTGACATAGGAAAGGATGGGCAGCAGACGTACCAGTCCCTGAATATCTTCCGCATTGTGCAGCAAAAGAGCATCATATGCCTCTGCGGAAGGGTATTTCACATAATTGTGATAGACGCTGATCAGATCGCCGCCGCTCAAGGTATCCTCACGGTCCACGCCGAGATAGGTTTCGATTGTTTTTTGTTTGCAGTTCGGCAGCTTGAGAAAATTTTTCAAGGGGCTGACGCGGACATAGAGATCCGCACCCTCAAATCTGTCAAATGAAAACGGAAGTTCATACTGTACGCACTTCTGTGCCATATAGGGAATATCAAAATGATTTCCGTTGAAATGGACAAGCGTGTGATAAGATGCGGCAAATGTAAAGAACGCCTCAAGTACGGCGCGCTCTTCTGAAGGCTGTTCAGCGAACCACTGAATCAGATAAAAGCTGCCGCGTCTGAAATAGACGCAGCCGATCAGATAAAGACTGCTGCTTTTCGCGGCAAAGCCTGTCGTTTCAATATCGAGAAATAAAATGTCTTCCTCATTTCCCAGCAGTTCCAACGGATAAGCGGTTGTAAGTGCGGGGAGTTCCCGTGTGATCGTTTTCATGGCGGTAACCTCCGTGGTTAATCGTGAAACACATGCTGTTATATAACTTTTTATGCCGGGACGGGCATGTCAAACTGTTATAATAGTATAGCATATTTCTGTATTTTTCAGTAGTATTTTCGACAAAAAAATAGTATATTTATAAGTAGGATTTCTTTATAGAGGAAAGGGTGAGACTTTTATGGGAAAATTGACGTTTCACGGGGGGATTCATCCCTATGACGGCAAGGAGCTGTCAAAGGACAAGCCGATGAAAGCAGTGCTGCCGAAGGGGGATCTGGTTTATCCGCTCAGCCAGCATATCGGTGCGCCCGCGACTCCTATTGTACAAAAGGGTGACCATGTGCTGACAGGACAAAAGATCGCCGAGGCAGGCGGATATGTATCCGCACCGATCTACGCGACGGTATCCGGCACGGTCAAATCGATCGAGCCGCGGAGAGTTGCGACGGGCGGCATGGTCGAGAGCATTATTATTGAAAATGATGGAAAATACGATGAAGTGACTTACGAGAAGCCGGAACCGCTTGAGGAACTTTCTAAAGAGGAGATCGTTTCCCTCGTGAGGGAAGCGGGCGTTGTCGGGATGGGAGGCGCAGGATTTCCGACTCATGTGAAACTTTCACCGAAGGAACCGGACAAGATTGATTTCTGTATCGTCAACTGCGCAGAGTGTGAGCCGTACCTGACGTCGGATTACAGGCGTATGCTTGAGGAACCGGAAAAGGTGATCGGCGGCTTAAAAGTCATGCTTACATTGTTTGATCATGCAAAAGGAATTCTTGCAGTGGAGGATAACAAGCCGGACTGTATTGCGAAATTAAGACGCCTGACCTTAAACGAGCCGCGCATCATGGTGAAATCGCTAAAAACGAAATACCCGCAGGGTGCTGAACGTCAGCTCATTTACGCGTCAACAAGGCGTGCGATCGATTCAAAGAGACTGCCGGCAGATGCCGGATGCATCGTTGATAACGTAGATACGGTTGTGGCGATCTATCAGGCCGTTGTAGAGGGAAAGCCGCTTATGCATCGCATTGTGACCGTGACCGGTGATGCAATCGCTGATCCGCGCAATTTTATCGTGAGGATCGGGACGAATTATCATGAACTTGTCGAGGAAGCCGGCGGTTTTCAGAAGGAACCCGTGAAGATCGTATCAGGCGGACCGATGATGGGGTTTGGTATATTTGATCTGGATATCCCCACAACGAAGACAGCCTCCGCGCTGCTGTGTATGACACGTGATGATGTATCGAGATGGGAGCCTTCTGCGTGCATCAACTGCGGCAGATGTGTTGAGGCGTGCCCGGGGCGCGTTGTGCCGAGTCATTTGGCAGATTATGCCGGGCGCGGCGATGAAGAGGCGTTTGTCGCGCACAACGGCATGGAGTGCTGCGAATGCGGATGCTGCAGTTTTGTATGTCCGGCAAAACGCCCGCTGACGCAGTCGATCAAGTCCATGCGCAAGATGGTGCTTGCCAAGAAGAAAAAATAAACGGGCCACGCTTTTCATACCTGTTTGTGCCGTATAAGGCAGAATGGAGATTACTATGGAGATTGCAGTTGGAGTGATCATTGTCGTTGCCGTCGGAGGTCTTGCTTTTTTGACGAGGGCAAACTGGAATGCGCATATGGGGCAGAATCTTGGAAAAGAGTATATGAAAGAATTTGGAATTGATGACGGTCAAAAGAAATATAACCATAAGGAAGAGGAGGGAGAAAAACGTGAGTGATTTAATGAAAGTTTCATCTAATCCGCATGTCCGTTCAAAGTCAACGACAAGCAATATCATGCTATGCGTGATCATAGCACTTTTGCCGGCGGCGGGTTTTGGTGTATGGCATTTCGGATTCAGGGCGCTCATGCATATTGCCATTACCGTTGTATCCTGCGTTTTTTTCGAGCTTTTGTATGAACTGATGATGGGCAAAAAAGTGACGGTGCAGGATTTGTCGGCTGTTGTGACAGGGCTGCTCCTGGCAATGAATCTGCCAGTGAGTGCGCCGTGGTGGATCGGCATCATCGGAGGCGCGTTTGCGATCATCATTGTAAAAATGCTTTTTGGAGGACTTGGGCAGAATTTTATGAATCCGGCGCTCGGCGCGAGATGTTTTCTGCTGATTTCCTTTGCTTCGGTCATGACGAATTTTGATTATGATACGGTTTCGGGGGCTACGCCGCTTGCACAGCTTCGTGCCGGAGGGCTGGAGACGAACACCGTGCTGGATATGATCTTTGGCAATACGCAGGGGACGATCGGAGAGACGTCCATGGTCGCTCTTGTGATCGGCGCATGTTTTCTGATCCTGATGGGAGTCATTGATCTGCGCATTCCGGGAAGCTACATCATATCGTTTGTTATTTTTCTGATCCTATTTGGCGAGAATCATTTGGATATGGGCTACATATCGGCGCAGGTCGCGGGCGGCGGACTGATGCTGGGTGCTTTTTTCATGGCGACGGACTATGTGACGAGGCCGATCACGAAAAAAGGGCAATATGTCTACGGTATTTTTCTTGGCATCATGACGGGGATTTTCCGTTTGTTCGGCGCTTCACCGGAAGGGGTTTCCTATGCGATCATTCTGGGCAATCTGCTTGTTCCGCTGATTGAAAAAATTACGATGCCCAAGCCTTTCGGGAAGGGAGGTGAGCGCGCGTGAAAGAGATGTTTAAGAATACGCTCATACTTTTTATCATCACGCTGATCGCGGGTGTTTCCTTAAGCCTTGTATATTCCGTGACGAAAGAACCGATCCGGGAGCAGGAGGAGGCAAAAAAGCAGAAGGCATATCAGGCTGTGTTTGCGGATGCGGAACATTTTGTAGAAGTGGAAAATTTTGATCCTGAAGCGGCAACGGCGCTGCTGCACAGAAAAAATGACGGTGAGTTTACAAATGATGAGATCATGATGCTTGCCGACGCAGTCAATTCGGAGGGAGAGGTTCTTGGCAGTGTCATCACGGTCACGACACATGCGGGCTTCGGCGGAGATATCACCTTTGCAATGGGTGTACGCGCGGACGGGACACTTACAGGCGTATCGATCACCGCAATTTCGGAGACGCCGGGCTTAGGAATGCGCGCTTCCGAAGTGCTTGAACCGCAGTTTACCGGTAAACCGACAGATACAAGCTTTGTTGTGACGAAGGCGGGCGCAGTCTCTCCGTTTGAAATCGATGCGATAAGCAGTGCGACGATCACTTCGAATGCTTTGGCTGACGCGGTCAACGCGGGTGTTGCTTTTTTAAGGGCGTGGACGAACCAGAACGCGGAGCCGGAAATGCAGGGCGGCGTTGAACTCGATCTGGAGGGAGGTGCGGATTATGAGTAAGGCTTTGGAACGGATCTATAACGGATTGATCAAGGAGAATCCGACGTTCGTGCTGACACTTGGCATGTGCCCGACGCTCGCCGTGACAACTTCGGCGATAAACGGCGCGGGAATGGGACTTTCCACGATGGTCGTTTTGATATTGAGTAATGTTTTTATTTCCCTGCTGCGCAAGATCATTCCAGATAAGGTGCGGATACCGGCGTTTATTGTGATCATTGCATCGTTTGTGACGATCGTCCAGCTTTTGCTGCAGGGCTATGTTCCGTCACTTTATGACAGTCTTGGCATTTATATTCCGCTGATCGTTGTAAACTGTATTATTTTAGGCCGCGCGGAGGCATATGCGTACAGCAATCCGGTCATACCGTCACTGTTTGACGGTTTGGGAATGGGACTTGGATTTACGGTTGCGCTGACGCTGATCGGGGCGTGCAGAGAGCTGCTCGGTGCAGGGCAGCTGTTCGGGTATCAGATTTTGGGTGCCGATAATGTGTTTTATCAGGCGGGCTCGTTAAGACCGCTTGCGATGTTCCTTGGGGAATATACGAATATCAGTATCTTTATTATGGCGCCGGGTGCATTCTTTGTTCTTGCATTCATCATTGCTGCGATGAACCGCATCCGCCGCTCGGCAGCCAAAAAGGGAAAACGGATCGCTCCCGCTTCAGACTGCACGGGATGTATGGGAAAGAACTGCGCGGAATGTGCGGGCGGATTGAAGGACGATACGTCCATTCAGAAACAGGACGAAACGCCTGTCCAGAGGAATGTTAATACATCCAGTCAGGAGCAGAATGGTGCGTCTGTTCAGGATGGTGCTGCACAGGATACGGAGAATGGAGAGGGGGAGAGCGCCACATGAAAACATTACTGATCATTGCGATTGCATCCGCACTTGTCAATAACGTGGTCTTGAGCCAGTTTTTAGGGCTGTGTCCGTTTTTGGGGGTATCTAAAAAAGTTAAGACGGCGGCAGGCATGGGCGCGGCGGTTGTCTTTGTCATCACGCTTGCCTCTGCGGTTGCGGCAGTTATTTATCAATTTGTATTGGAGCCGAACGGACTTGCTTACCTTGAGACGATTGTTTTTATTCTTGTGATCGCGGCGCTGGTACAGTTTGTAGAAATGTTTTTGAAAAAATTCATGAAATCGCTCTACCAGTCGCTGGGGGTTTATCTGCCCCTCATTACAACAAACTGCGCGGTGCTTGGCGTGGCGTTGACAAACGTGCAGAAATCCTACGGCATACTGACTAGTGTAGTCAACGGATTTGCAACAGCGGCAGGCTTTACGATCGCGATTGTCATTCTTGCAGGAATCCGTGAAAAAACCGAGCATAATGATGTGCCGGAGTCATTTCGCGGCATGCCGATCACGATGATCACGGCAGGCTTAATGGCAATTGCTTTCTGTGGCTTTTCGGGATTACTTTGAAAGGGGGCAGGGTTTTCAATATGAATGCGATTATCATAGCGACCGCCCTGGTGGGCGGCATCGGATTGTTCATCGGATTATTTCTTGGCATTGCAGGTATCCGGTTTCAGGTTGAGACCGATGAGAGGGAAGAGGCAGTCTTGGCGGCGCTTCCCGGAAACAATTGCGGCGGCTGCGGTTTTCCCGGCTGTTCGGGTCTGGCGGCAGCAATTGCAAAGGGCGAAGCAGAAGTCAATACCTGTCCGGTCGGCGGTGAGGAAGTCGGAAAAAAGATCGCGGAGATCATGGGAGTGGAGGCAGGAGAAAGTGTGCGGATGGCAGCTTATGTCAAATGTGCCGGAACCTGCGATAAGACCGCGGTAGATTATGAATACCACGGCGTTGAAGATTGTAATATGCTCACGTTCATGCCGAACGGCGGACCAAAGTCATGCAATTATGGATGTCTTGGATATGGTTCCTGTGTAAAAGCCTGTCCGTTTGACGCAATTCATTTAGAAAACGGCGTGGCGGTCGTGGACAGGGAGAAGTGTAAGGCATGCGGTAAATGTGTTGCCGCCTGCCCGAAGAAACTGATCGAATTGATTCCGTATGATGCGCCGTATATGGTGTCATGCAGTTCGAAGGATAAGGGACCCCTGACGATGAAAGTGTGTCAGGCCGGCTGTATCGGCTGCGGACTTTGCGCAAGAAACTGTCCGTCGGGCGCGATCACCGTGGAAAATAATATCGCGCATATTGATCAGTCGAAATGTACAGGCTGTGGCTTGTGTAAAGAAAAATGCCCGAAGAAGATCATTTTAGAAGTCCACGGAAGCTGACGCCGTGAAAGGAGACTGTAATAGGGAATCGTTTTTTCGCGGGGGCATTTGATTTTTGATGAACGGGCGGGGTGTGTCCTGCCGATTTTCTGCGGGATGTGTTACCTAAGTCCGCTCGAATAGTGAAGTTCGTAATCGTCGGTGATAAACAGTGCTTCCGTGTCGGAAAGGGATTCTATGAGTGCCATTCCGTCGGAAAGACCGAGGAGGAAGCAGGCAGTGCTGAGTGCGTCGGCGTCTGTGGAAGAATCCGTGATAATGGTAACGGATAAAAGACTGTTTTCTGCAGGGTATCCTGTCCGGGGGTCAAGGATATGGTGATAACGAACGCCGTCTGCCTCAACAAAGCGTTCATAAACGCCGGAGGTGACGACGCTCTGATCGCGGATGGAGAGCGTTGTGATCATGTCCCCGGTTTGACCGAACGGATACTGGACTGCGACACGGAATGGGTTTTTGTCCGGTCTGCTGCCGATGCATAAGATGTTGCCGCCAAGGTTGATGATGGCGCTCGTCACATTTTTAGAAACCAGATAGTCACGGATGCGGTCGGCAATATAGCCTTTGGCGATAAAGCCTAAGTCGATCGCGGCATCAGGATCCGTCAGCATGACAGTTCCTGCCTGCTCGTCTATGACGATGCTGCGATAATCTATATGGGTGCATACGCTGGTAAGTGCGTCGGTATCCGGCGGGAGTGTTAAGGAAGTCTGACCGGGGGCTGACTGCGTGCCTGAGCCGGATGAGTCTTCATTGACTTCCGAATCAGCAGAGTCTTCATTGACTTCCGAATCGGAAGAGCCTTCATTGACATCTGAATCGGCTGAACCTGCGGAGGCGGCATCATTCCCGAATCCCCACAAAAGAAGAAGCGGTGTGATCGTCGGATCAATCAGTCCTCCGGTCAGTTCTGCGTAGGAGCATGCTGTCCGGATCAGGGAAAGTGTTTCCGGATGAACTGTGACAGGGGTGCCGGCGGCGTCATTGATCTTTGCAATATCGCTGCCCGGAGCCGTGCGGTCAAATAATGCATCATAGTGCTCACAAAGGGCAAAGATGTCATCAAACAGCGGGGAGAGCCGTTCGCTTTCCCCGTATAACGTAATGGTGATCACGGTATCAAAGTAAAACCCGTTTCTGACGACGGGTTCTTTTTTTGACCCGCAGGAGGACAAAAGGACGGCGGCAGTAAAAAGAAATAGGACAGGAAGCAGAAAAATCCGTTTTTTGATAGATTGTCTCATAAGTGAACCTCTGTTATAATGGATAAAAATGAAATCATAATTATCATAGCAGAAGAAGGAGAAAAGTACAATTGCGAGACTTTGATGATAAAAATCGTTCGATATCTCTGGCGCGCATGACTGTGTTTATGGGACTTATCATGGCAGGTATTCTTGTGACAGTGCTGGCCTTAAATGAGGGTGACAGCGCCGGTACGCGGCATACGGCAGGGCAGCAGCCGAATAAAATTACGGATTTGGGAGAGGATACGAATGCGCCTCCTGCACCTGAGCAGCCGGGCGGCACATTTACTTATAGCGGGGATGACCGCACGTCGGATGAGCTTGATATTTGGGACGAGGATTATGCCGAGATCTTAAGAGTGACGCCGACTTCGCCGCCTGTACAGTCAGGGAGCGGGGCACAGGCTGACCGCTATCATACGAAGATCACCTACGCGGATGGAACGCAGGAGTGGGTGCTCATCAGTTCCCTGATCAAAAAGAATACTTACGATCTGTCAGGTTTTTCCTATCAGCGCCCGATCATGAGCTATTACGATGAGGATCGTAAAATATCTTATGCCGGTGCAGTGATCAGCTCGGATCAAAACTATGTGGATTATATCAAACTGAAAAGAGCCGGTATCGAGTTTGTGATGCTGCGTATGGGGCTTCGGGATGAAGAAAGCGGCGAACTGAAGGTGGATACAACGTTTGGGCAGAATATGAAAGATGCAGTGGACGCGGGACTGAATGTCGGAATCTGGTTTTACAGTGAGGCGGCAAACGAGGAAGAGGTTATGGAAGAAGCGCAAATGGTGATAGAAGCCATAAGCGGCTATGATGTTTCCTATCCGGTCGTGTTTGTGACCGATGCACAGGGACAGCGGGCTGGGGCACTGACGAAAGCGAAACGTACGGAACTGGCGCTTCAGTTTTGTCATGCGATTGCCGGGGCGGGCTATCTTCCGATGGTCGGCGCCAATAAAGAAACATTGATTTTAGATTATGATCTGACAAAGCTGTCCGAAGCTGCCATATGGCTGCGCGAGGGCGGTGATCTGCCTGATTATCCCTATAGCTATACAATTTGGAGCTACTCGCAGCATGAAGAGATCGAGGGGATTGCAGGAGATGCGGAATTGTGCATTAGTTTTCAAAATTACGCCGAATAAAAGAAGTGGAATGCATACAGGAAGGAGTGCATAGAAATGTTGGAGCTGCGAAACGTCTCCTATGAAGTGGAAGGCGAGAAGGGTGACAATAAAGAAATATTAAGACAGATCAGCTATGTGTTTGATAAGCGTTTTACCGCGATCACCGGACCGAACGGCGGTGGAAAATCGACGCTGGCAAAGCTGATCGCGGGAATCATCATGCCTACGGAGGGTGTGATTCTTTTTAACGGTAAGGATATCACGAACATGTCGATCACAGACAGGGCGAAGGCAGGCATCAGTTATGCGTTTCAGCAGCCGGTACGGTTTAAGGGAATTACGGTCAAGGATCTGATCACGCTTGCCGCGGGCAGGAAACTGACGACTGCGGAGGCGTGCGTATACTTATCCGAAGTTGGGCTTTGCGCGCGCGATTATATTTCCCGTGAGGTCAATGCGTCTTTATCCGGAGGAGAATGCAAGCGGATCGAGATCGCGATGATCATGGCGCGTCAGACCGAGCTTTCTGTATTTGATGAGCCGGAGGCAGGGATCGATCTTTGGAGTTTCCAGAATCTGATTCAGGTATTTGAACGGATGTATGAAAAAATCAACGGCAATATCATTATTATTTCCCATCAGGAGCGAATCTTAAATATTGCAGATGAGATCGTTGTGATTGCAGGCGGGCAGATCATACAGAGCGGAAGCAGGGAAACAATCCTGCCGACCCTGTTAAATACTCCGAACGCGGCGACAAACTGTCAGGCATTGGATCAGGCGATAGAACCAAAGGAGACGTGTACAGGGCGGCAGCCGGAAAGGAGCGTGGCGGATAATGGATGAGATACAAAAGGTATTGTTAGAGCAGGTTGCAGATCTGCATGAGGTACCCGCAGGCGCTTATAATATCCGGTCAAACGGCTCTCTTGCCGGCCGCAACACGACGGCAAATATTGATATTGTGACGAAACAGGATGAGCCCGGTATCGACATCATCATCAAACCGGGTACGAAAAATGAGAGCGTGCATATTCCGGTGCTGCTCAGTCAAAGCGGCATCAAGGAAACTGTATATAATGATTTTTATATCGGAGAGGATTGTGACGTCACGATCGTGGCAGGCTGCGGCATTCACAATGGCGGGAAGGAAGCGTCGGAACACAGCGGGATCCACCGCTTTTTTGTAAAAAAGAACGCAAGAGTGCGCTATGTGGAAAAGCATTACGGGCAGGGTGACGGCATGGGCGGACGCATCATGAATCCGACGACTGAGATTACGCTTGACGAGGGTGCGCATATGGAGTTGGAGATGGTGCAGATCAAGGGGATTGATTCTACGCACCGGAAAACACAGGCGCATTTGGCACAGGGCGCGTCGATGATCGTCAGGGAAAAACTGATGACGCACGGCACACAGTATGCGAGAAGCGATTTTGAAGTGGAGTTAAACGGTGCGGGATCCACCGCAGATGTCGTATCGCGCTCCGTGGCAAAAGAGCAGTCCAAGCAGGAGTTCCATGCGAATATTGTCGGGAACGACGCGTGTTCAGGGCATACGGAATGCGATGCCATCATTATGGATGGTGCATCGGTAACGGCGCTTCCGGCTCTGACCGCAAATCATGTGGATGCCGCGCTGATCCATGAGGCGGCGATCGGCAAAATCGCAGGAGAGCAGCTGATCAAGCTGATGACGCTCGGTTTGACGAGAGAGGAAGCTGAGGAACAGATCATCAGCGGTTTTTTGAAATAGAAGAAAACAATGGAACGCGGCGGTTGGGGAGGCGGCAATGAAAGAAAAAAGGGCGTTGAATCGGATCAAAGGCAGATGGGTATGGATGCTTGTTTTTCTGCTGCTTTTGACGGCTTGCGGAAAAAAAGAACAAACCGGGGCGGATCCGTCTGCGGCGGGTTCGGAGAATGAAAGCGCTTTGACGGAGGACCAAAGCGGTGCGGAGAATGAAGGCGCTGCGACGGAGGAACGGAACGGTGCGGCGCAAGAAAATCCGGCGGAGGAAGAACAAACCGGTGCAGGCGGAAGCGCCATGCGGGATGAAGAAGGTACTGACGGGGAAGGACGCGGGGGAGCCGCATCCGCCGGACAAGGTGTGGGAACAGGAAATGGATCGCATTTGGAAACGGACGGCATGCAGGAGGGAGTAAGCAGGGAAACCGGAGCTGTGCGAAACGGGCAGAACCCGGACGGTGAAGCGATGCAGAATGGCGGAGAGCCGGACGGAGGAACGGCGGGCAGCGGAACGGACACGGAATCCGGTATTGCACAGAGCGGACAAAACGGACAGGGTGCAGACGGAGAAAGAACGGGCAACGGACAGAGTCAGGGAACAGCACAACAAAATCAGGCAGGCGTGCCGCAGCCATCTGCGGCGGGGACTACACCGTACGGCGCACATGGGACCCTGTCTGTGAATGGTACGCAGCTTGTCGATACATACGGGGCGCCGTATCAGCTGCGCGGCGTCAGCACGCATGGTCTTTCATGGTTTCCGCAGTATGCTAATAAAGAGGCGTTTCGCACGATGCGCGACGAGTGGGGCATAAACGTCGTGCGTCTTGCCATGTATACGGCAGAAAACGGCGGTTACTGTGTAGGTGATCAGAATAACAGAAGCCGTCTAAAACAGTTAGTCTATGACAGTGTGGATGCGGCGGCGGAGCTCGGGATGTATGTGATCGTGGACTGGCATGTGTTAAATGACCGAGATCCGAATACTTATACTGATCAGGCGATTGCTTTTTTCAGAGAGACGGCGGAGCGCTATGCTTCTTACGGAAATGTCATTTACGAGATCTGCAACGAGCCAAACGGCGGTGTGTCGTGGCAGAGTGTCAAGAGCTACGCAGAGCAGGTCATTCCGGTCATACGGGAATACGATGCGGATGCGGTGATCATTGTCGGGACGCCGACATGGTCGCAGGACGTGGATAAAGCTGCGGAAAATCCGATTACAGGATATCAGAATATCATGTATGCGCTTCATTTTTATGCCGATACGCACAGGGACGGTCTGCGGCAAAAAATGGTGAATGCAATCGGAGCCGGGCTGCCTGTTTTTGTATCGGAATACGGAATCTGTGATGCGTCGGGAAACGGTGCGGTCAATGTTTCGGAGGCGGACAAATGGGTCCGTGCCATGGATGATAACGGCGTCAGCTATTGCATTTGGAATCTGTCTAATAAATCGGAGACATCGGCGCTCATCCGTTCAAACGTGACGGCGGCAAGCGGTTGGTCATATGAAGATTTAAGCGACAGCGGAAAATGGTTTGTGGACATGATGGGCGCGGATCATGCGGTGATCGGGAGTACCGGAAGCGGCAATAGCGGAACGCCAGACAATGGAAGTAACAGCTATGGAGGCGGCAATACGGACAGCAGTGAGAATAGCGGAAACGCGGCGCAGGGAAACGGTAATAACGGGGCTGCGAATAGTGGAAATGCGGCTGACGATGGCGAAAGCAGCAGTGCCGCAAATGGCAGTGCACCGGCGAATATCACAAGCGATGCGTCAGATTCCCTTCAGGCATCGTTATCACTTTCCAATTCATGGGAGACGGACGGAAAGCATTATTATCAATACAGTCTGGAATTAACAAACGGGTCGGCAGCAGGCGTAAACGGATGGACTTGTGAGATCACATTTGACCGCAGTGTGAGCGTCAACCAGTCGTGGTGCGGCGGCTTTGCGGTATCCGGCAGCAGCTTAACGATCACACCGGAGACTTATAACGCCGCGATTGAAGCCGGCGCATCCCAAAACAATATCGGTTTCATTTTGGAGACAGACGGGACGCTTACCGTCACGGGAATTTCATGCCGCTAAACGATACAGATCGTGCGGATCACAGGTAATGCAAATGGCAGTAAAGAATTTATGATTAAATCTATAATCGGGATTTGCAGGGGCATTGAAAGGAGAAAATTCTTGGACATTAAAGATACTATTGAAAAACAATTTAGTTTAATCGTTCACAGCGTTATTATTTTAGGGGAAGGTCTCGATAGCATTGCCTATCTTGTAAATAATGAATATATATTTAAGCAATCAAAGCATAATGCGGCAAGAGTGAACTTAAAAAGAGAGGTACAAGTATTAAATTATCTAAAAGGCAAAATCACATTGCGAATACCGGAAATTGAGTATTATAGCGAAAAGTATAGTGTTTGCGGTTATAAAGAGATTAAAGGTTATAAATTGACTCCCGGTATATACAAGAATTTAAGTGATGATGAAAAAGACATGTTAGCTCAAAACATCGCTTTGTTCTTAAGAGAACTGCACTCGATTGCTTTACCTGATATAGAGGGATTGGAATCAGATATCATGGATGATTATCGTGGCGATTATGATGCTTTAAGGGAGACGATCTATGATAAAATACCTGATAAATCAAAAGTTACGCTTTTGCTCGTATTGCTGCTAGAAAAGAAGCGGCTCAAATTCAGTTTATAGAGTCGTTAAATTGCTGCAAATCAGGTGATTTTGTAGAAATATAATTTATATTTTCAATTTATACACTGGGAACACTTTTCCGAAAAGGGAGAATTTTTATTGAGGCAGAGGTATACGTATGAATGTGGGAGAATTTTCCAATCGTTATCAGGTAAAGAAGCTGACTGAGAACGACGCTGAAATTGTTTATTCACTTTGTAAACAGAACCGTTTCTATTATGAGTTCTGCCCGCCGCCTGTGACAATAGAAAGCATTTGTGAGGATATGCGGAAACTGCCGCCGAAAAAAAGCAGTCACGATAAGTATTATATTGGCTGGTTTGATGACGGACGGCTGATTGCGGTTATGGACTTGATTGACGGTTATCCCAATGCACAGACAGCATTTATCGGCTTTTTTATGACAGACGTATCTGTTCAGGGAAATGGGGTCGGAAGCGCCATCATGAAGGAGCTTTGCGCATATCTTTGCACGCATCATTATGCCGCGGTAAGACTCGGGTGGGTCAAAGGCAATGTGCAGAGCGAATCATTCTGGCATAAAAATCATTTTGTTAAAACGGGCGTTACCTGCGAAACAGACGGGTATATCGTGATCGTCGCGCAGCGGGAATTAAAAAAGAATCAAATGTGAAAAGATTTTTCATTTTTATGAATTTCTCTTCGCACGTCATTGCAGTAAACGGTTCTGACAGGAAGGAATTAGTATGCCGCTGAGAAAATTTAGACTGCATTCAAAAAATAACACTGGAAAAGTGTTATTTTTATGGTATAATCTAAAACAGATGTTATAAAACAAATGTTTTAGATTAGTGCGATGCTAAGAGCAAAGCTCAGACGGGCAGGATATGAGAGGGGGAAAATCATGCCGCCAAAAGCGAAATTCGAAAAAGAAGAAATCATAGAAGCCGCACTTACACTCGTGCGCAGGGAGGGCTTTTCAGCGCTGACGGCAAGGGCGCTTGCGGGAGAACTTGGCAGTTCTCCGCGCCCGATCTTTACCGTGTTTCAAAGTATGGAAGAGGTGCAGGACGAGGTATTGAAGGCTGCGCGGGAACACTATAACGGGTATGTCAGAAAAGGCCTGACAAAAACGGATGGTCCGCGCTTTAAGGGAGTGGGAGAACAGTATATCCGATTCGCCGTGGAAGAACCGAAATTATTTGCCTTATTGTTTATGAGGGAGCAGGGCGGACAGCCGGATATCGATAATATCCTGCCGGTGATTGATGAGAATTATGAAGAAATTTTGAGTTCGATCGTGGAGGGATATGGCATATCCGGTGCGGATGCAGGGCGGCTTTATGAGCATCTGTGGATTTATACGCATGGAATTGCAACATTGCTTGCGACAAAAACCTGCTGTTTTACACCGGAGCAGATCGGTAAGCGGATGACAGAAATTTTTACCGGGTTGTTAAGGGAAATCAAAAACAGTAGAAAATAATGGGGGGAACAAATCAGTGATAACGCTTGAAAACGTGACAAAAGCGTACGGGAGCGGAGAAAGCCGTACGCAGGTATTAAAAGGAACCAGTCTTAGCCTGGAGGATCATGATTTTGTGGTGATTCTGGGTGCATCCGGTTCCGGAAAGTCCACCTTGTTACATGTGATGTCGGGTCTGGAAAAACCGGATACAGGTACGATCTGTTATGACGGGAAAGATATCACCGGATTCTCGGACGATCAGCTGACGCAGTTCAGGAAAGAGCATATCGGTTTTATATTTCAACAGTATTATCTGCTTCCGAATATGACGGTGGACAAAAATGTGAAAATGGGCGCTGATCTTGCAGGAAACGCGGATTATGCAGAAATGATCGAAGCAGTCGGACTGAAAGAAAAACGATACAAATATCCGAACCAGTTATCGGGCGGGGAACAGCAGAGAGTATCGATTGCCAGAGCGCTTGCCAAAAAGCCGGATGTGCTTTTTTTAGACGAACCGACAGGAGCGCTGGATGAGGAGACCGGAAGAAGCGCGCTTGATTATATCTGCCGGCTTTATGAGAAGTATGGCTATACGATCGTGATGGTAACGCATAATCAGAATATTGCGGAAATGGCACACCGGGTTGTGATCATGAACAGCGGCCGGATTTCCGACATTCGCATGAATGAGACGGTAAAGACTGCCTATGAGATTGGGTGGTGATGGATATGATTGTAGGAATAAAAGATGCGGTAAAACTGGTCAGCATTTCGATCATCTGTGCCTGTGCGGTTCTTGTCTGTACCATGTTTATCAATTACGGGACGGATCTTTCGTCGGTAAAGGCGCTGCTTACGACCGAGAAGGAGAGGATCTTTTATGATGCGCAGACGGCGACTGCACGGGTCGTCTGTCTGATCACCGGAGGATGCCTGCTCATGACCTCGGTTGTTACGTTATTATTTTACATAAAATACTATATTGATGCACATAAAAAAGAACTCGGTATCTTAAAGGCACTCGGTTATGGAAACGGCAGGATTGCCGCAAGCTTCTGGATATTTGGAAGCAGCGTTTTTACAGGGGCGGCAGCAGGGTATTTTGGTGCGCATCTGCTGATGCCGGCGATGTACCGGCTTCAAAACAAGGATGCGGTTTTGCCTGAGGTCTCGGTTCGCTTTCATCCGCTTTTGTTTGTATGGATGGTGGTTTTGCCGACGATGTTTTTTTCTGTTCTTTCTGTGTTTTATGCGCGTCTTCGGTTAAAAGTATCTGCGCTCAGTTTGCTTCGGGGAGAGGGAGCGCCGGAAAAAGGGGAAGCAAAACATTTTGGGAAAAACCGTGCGAAGAAAGCCTGCGGCGAGGGCGTACTAGAACAGAAAGCGGCGGCAGAAATGATCAGATCCGGTAAACATGCAGCTTCTGCAAAATCTGGTTTCATCAGCGAACTGAAACGCGCGACTTTATGGGGAAAGAAAAGCCTGCTGTTTTTCATTGTTTTTTCAGCATTCTGCTTTTCTGCCATGACACAGATGTCATTCAGCATGAAGGAGTTATCGAGCGGTATGATGGGCGCGATGATCATGGGCATCGGTCTGATTCTGGCTGTGACTACGCTGTTTTTGGCAGTAACGACACTCGTGCGCGGTAATGCAAAGACAATCACAATGATGCGTACATTCGGCTATTCTCAGCGGGAGTGCTGTAATGCATTGCTCGGTGTATATCGTCCGGCAGTGTATATGGGTTTTGCGGTCGGGACTGTTTATCAGTATGGTCTGCTCCGTCTGATGGTCGATATTGTGTTCCGCAATATGGAAGGCATGCCTGCCTATCATTTCCATGTACCGAGAATGCTTGTTTCGCTGGTATGCTTTTTGGTGTTATATGAGGTAATGATGTATGTGTATTCCGAAAAAATGAGACGGATCTCCATAAAGGAGATCATGATGGAGGCGGAGTGAGAAATTCTATCCGAAAAAGGCATGTACATGCGGCATAGATATCATACCGGCGCAAGCCGTGCCACCGTTTCCGAGATCATGAGCGCGTCATACAGCTCTGCATACTTAGACGGCGTAACCGAGTCAATATAATTTTGCATAAAGCTGCGCGTAAACCCGTTTTTCCTGAGGGTATCGGCAGCTTTATTGTATGCAATGGCGGCTTCGATTTCCGTGCGGTACAGACCGATCACATAGCTGCTGCGGATATGGATGACGGCACGGTACATCGTGCGTCCGGATTTTTGCACGGAGCGCACGCCGTGATAGCGGTTGATGATCTCAATATTTTCATAGCGGAAATCGCAGGTGTCGCCGTTAATGAAACGATAGTCGCGCCCAGAAACGGCGTAGGGCTTAATTCCGTAACGGCTGTTTAAGGAAACCTGCATACCGTAATCAGCAATAAAATAATGTCCGCCGCGTTTCATAATCTTGTGTGAAGCATAATAGAACAGGTCGTCCGTATCGAATTTGAATACGGTCTCGCGCGATAGAAAATATAGAAAATAGCGTGGATAAGCATAAATGGGACTGCCAAAATAATATTGGTTGTCACGGAAATTCATGAGCGTGACGTATTTTTCAAACGAAAGAAAACGTGGTTTGTAATCTGCACTGAAACAGAGGGAAGGAGTATCCAGAAGCATCCGGGCTTCGCGGTAAGCATCACCTGCAGCATGCCCGGTTGCAAAACTTCCAAGGGAAATATGTTTTTGCCGATATGTGACGGAAGCGCGGTAATACACGCTTCCGTCTTTTTTTTTCGCCAAAAAAACGCCTTTTGTGACAGACATAGAATGCTCCTTTATAAAAATTCATCTTTTTTAGTATATCATTTGGACAGGCAGAATACAATTTAAGTATGAATAAAAGATGGACAGAACAAAAATATGTGATTCATTTTCTTTTGAGCGTGATGGTGCTTGGAGTGTGTGTTGGTGTATCTTATGGACTCGCATGCTGCCAGACGAAAGGACCCCGGGATAAGGAGGCGGGGCTTGTCAAGGCTGTCAGTGAGGTGGACGAGCGTTACACTGCTTACAGAGCTTCTGATCAGCGCGTGATCGAGATCGGGCTGCTTGCCTGTTCGGAAGATGGTGTAGGTGACATTGCCACAGTGGATATGGGAAATGCAGGGAGCATGGATGCAGGAACCGGAGCGTTTCTTACTGTGGAGGACGGCGCAGAGCAGTCGCTGGGTGCGGAAGGACATGCCGAAACCGTGCAGGAAACGGAAATCATGCACTCTGAAGCAACGCAGGAAGCGGAGCCCATGCAGCCGGAAGCCGAACAGGATCTTGCGCGTGCGGATACGGAGAACGCGCAGAGCGCACAGACTTTGCAGACTCCGCAGGACGGCGGAACCGCAGAGACTTCACCGGAGCAGGAATCCGCGGATGCAGAGACAATCGGACAAGCCATTGTCGTGTCAGCGGAAGATTATGAAGCGCTCCTGCGTATTGTGCAGGCGGAAGCGGGGAATGAGGATACAAAGGGAAAGATCCTTGTTGCCAACGTTGTGCTAAACCGTGTGGCGGATGAAAGATTTCCCGATAGCATTTATGATGTTGTGTTTCAGCGCTCAGGCGGAAAGGCACAGTTTTCACCGATTGCCAGCGGAAGTTACTATAAGGTTGTTGTTTCAGATGATACAAGGGATGCCGTTGACCGGGCATTGGCAGGAGAGGACTACTCCGAAGGCGCGTTGTTCTTTGCGGCACGTCGTTATGCGGGAAGCAGTCAGATGCGCTGGTTTGACGAATGTCTGACAAAGCTGTTTAGTTACGGCGGTCATGAATTTTTTACAAGATGAAAAATACAACGTTGTATCACGGACTCTTTTGTGCTACACTAGGCATGAATTGTGAAATGCAAAGAATTGACAGATCACGGGTTTGTCGGTTCATGGATTTGAACATACATGGCTTTCAGGTTGAACCGGAACATGAAAAGAAAGTATTTTCCGTGCGGGCATAAACCTTTAGAATGTGCGGACAGCAGACAGGAGAGACGAGATGGACGTTTTATACAAAAGTACGAGAAGCAATTCTGCACCGGTGACGGCATCGGAAGCGATATTGAAAGGACTTGCCGAAGACGGCGGATTGTTCGTTCCTGAGCGGATTCCGAAGCTTACGCTTTCGATGGAGCAGCTTTCGGGCATGAGTTATCAGGAGACTGCCTATGAAGTCATGAGACTGTTTTTGACGGATTTTACTGAGGATGAGTTAAAGAAGTGCATTGCAGGCGCCTATGATTCCAAGTTCGATACAGAGCAGATCGCTCCGCTCCGGGAAGCGGACGGTGCATATTATTTAGAACTGTTTCATGGAAAAACGATTGCGTTTAAGGATATGGCGCTTTCGATCCTGCCTCATCTGATGCTGACTGCGGCGAGAAAAAATCAGGTAAGCAACGAGATCGTGATCCTGACCGCAACATCCGGCGATACCGGAAAAGCAGCGCTTGCAGGGTTTGCAGATGTGAAAGGGACGAGGATTATTGTCTTTTACCCGAAGAACGGCGTCAGTCCTGTGCAGGAAAAGCAGATGGTAACGCAGAAAGGCGATAATACGTGTGTGGTCGGCATTCATGGCAATTTTGATGATGCGCAGACCGGCGTGAAAAAACTGTTTGCGGATAAAGAGCTTGCGGCGCTGATGGAAGAAAAGGGATTTCAGTTCTCATCCGCGAATTCGATCAATATCGGCAGGCTTGTCCCACAGGTCGTATATTATGTGTATGCATATGCCAGACTGTATGCGCAGGGGACAGTGAAAGAGGGCGAACCAGTCAATGTGGTGGTTCCGACAGGTAATTTTGGAAATATTTTAGCGGCATTTTATGCGAAAAACATGGGGCTGCCGATTGCAAAGCTTATCTGTGCCTCTAATGAGAATAAGGTGCTGTATGATTTTTTCCGCACTGGGAATTATGATAAAAACCGTGATTTTGTGCTGACGAGTTCTCCGTCAATGGATATTTTGATTTCCAGCAATTTAGAGAGACTGATTTATCGTCTCGCGGGAGAGGATGCTGACAAAAATGCGGCGCTGATGAAGCAGTTATCCGCAGAAGGGCGATACAGCCTGACACCGCAGATGGAAGAACAGCTCTCAGACTTTTATGGTAATTATGCCTCCGAGGAGGAGACGGCACAGATGATCTCGTCGCTTTACCGCAAGACGGGATATATCATTGATACGCATACGGCAGTTGCCGCGAAGGTTTATGAAAAGTATCAGGCTGAGACAGGGGATGAAACAAAAACTGTGATTGCGTCCACAGCGAGTCCGTTTAAGTTTACGAGAGCCGTGATGCAGTCAATTGATGAGAAGTACGCCAAAGAGGATGATTTCGCACTGGCAGATAAGTTGTCGGAGCTTGGCGGCATGAAAATTCCCTCAGCGATCGAAGAGATCCGTACCGCGCCCGTAAGACATACAAAAGTCTGTGAAAAGGATAAGATGAAGGCGGTCGTGAAAGAGATCCTCGGATTGGAATAAATGAAATCAAAAAAGAGAAGTTTATAAACGATATTGGAAGAGCGGCAGGGTTTGCAAACCAGCGAATCAGTCCCAAAAAGAGAAGTGGAAAACATTACGATTTCCACTTCTCTTTTTTACCGTAAACAATATCGATATTCTTTTTTAACGTTCCCGCATCGGAACATAATCCAGATCGGGACCGATCGCTTTATAAGCGGGACGGATGATCTTTCCATTGTTGGCAAGCTCTTCCATCAAATGTGCACTCCAGCCGGAGATACGGCCGATCGCAAACATTGGTGTGAAAAGTTCTGACGGAATATTCAGCATATTGTAGACGAAGCCTGAATAAAAATCCACATTGATGCTGACGCCTTTGTAGATCTGACGTTCCTGGGCAATGATCTGCGGTGCGAGCCGTTCGACGGCACTGTACAGGCCGAACTCCTTCTGCATACCCTTTTCTCCGGCAAGCTTTTTTGCAAACTCCTTTAAGATTTCGGCACGCGGATCGGATTTGGAATAAACGGCGTGACCGAGACCGTAGATTAAGCCGGAGTGGTCAAATGCATCTTTATGTAGTAGTTTTTTCAGATATTCGGAAATCTCGTCTTCATCTTCCCAGTCGTTCACATTCTGCTTCATATCGGCAAACATTTTTACGACTTTGATATTGGCGCCGCCGTGCCGCGGTCCTTTCAGGGAACCGATCGCCGCAGCCATGACCGAATAAGTGTCGGTTAAGGAAGAGGAGACGACGTGCGTGGTAAAGGTCGAATTGTTACCGCCGCCGTGTTCCATATGCAGGACAAGCGCGATATCAAGCAGCTTTGCCTCAAGCGGCGTATAACTGCTGTCGGGTCTTAAGACGCGCAGAATATTTTCTGCCGCTGACAGCTCCGGGTCGGGGCGGTGGATATAGAGGCTGTTGCCGTCATGATAATGGCTGTATGCCTGATAGCCGTAAATAGATAAAAGAGGAAACAGGCTGATGAGCTGCAGGCATTGGCGCAGCACGTTCGGCAGAGAGGTATCGTCTGCGCGATCGTCGTAAGAGTATAGTGTCAGGATGCTGCGCGCCAGGGTATTCATCATATCGCGGCTCGGTGCTTTCATGATGATATCGCGTACGAATCCGGTCGGCAGCGTGCGGTACTCGGAGAGCATGGAACAAAAAGAAGAAAGCTCGCCGGGCGTTGGCAGTTTGCCGAATAAAAGGAGGTAAGTAACCTCCTCGAAACCGAAGCGGTTCTCGGAAGTAAAGCCCTTCACCAGATCTTTGATATCGTAGCCGCGGTAGATCAGTTCACCGGGGGCGGGGACGGAAACGCCGTCTACGATCTTTGTCGCGCGGATCTCAGAGATATTGGTCAGACCTGCAAGCACGCCTTTTCCATTGATATCGCGAAGTCCTCTTTTGACATCGTATTTCGTAAACAACTCTGTATCAATCTCGCCTGCGGCTCTAGAAAGTTCCGAAAGGCGCAATAATTCTGGTGTGATTTCGGAGAGTTTTTGTTCATCCATTGTGCATACCACCTTTCTAAATCATAAATTGTTGTGGGAAATACCACGGAAAAAACCGGAAGCATGGATGGCGAAGAATCGTCAGGAAAAGCACGCCTCCCGTTAGGAAACTGTTATGTAAACGATATAGAACATTATCATGATACCATGTTTTACATGATCTGTTCAACATAAAAATTGCAGATTTAGAAACATTTAAGAAAGTAGCGCTTATTTTGTTTGGAAAATGATTGATTTTCCTAATCTTTTATGCGATAATTGGGCTTAGCGTAAAGCAAATCATATCAAAGATCAAAGGAGGACAAACATGTCAACAAAAGCTTATTATCCTATCAATGAGATAGGCGCAGGAAAGCCTGGCTTTTCCAAGACACGCTCTATCATTGAGGCCGCTTTTTACGGCAATAATGTAGTGAAGGTCAACACCTTAAAGGAGGCTTATGAGCTTGCAAAGAATTCCCCGGGAACGATCGTGACCGATATGCCGGTATACAGAGGCGAGGAATTCGGACTCGAGAGTGATGCAAAAGTTCTTCTTTTTAATGATGGAGCCGTAACCGGGCGTTATGCGGCAGCACGCCGTATCAAAGGTCAGGCCGGTGTGGATTCCGCCAAGTTGGATAAGGTTGCAATGGATGCGATCTATGAGACGCGTTGGAAAACCATGTACCATGCGCAGGTATTCGTAGGACTGGATCCTGAGTTTATGGTAAAGGCTCATCTGCTGATTCCCGAAGGTGAGGAGAATCTTCTTTATAACTGGATGCTGAACTTCCAGTATATGTCCGATGAGTATGTCAAAATGTATAAAGAGTCCCAGCCGGTCGGCGGCGGCAAAGAGCCGGATATCTATATCTTCTCCGATCCCCAGTGGACTCCGCAGGAGCGTCCGGATGTGGATTACAGCTGCTTAAGCGATCCGCTTACACTCTGCTATTTCGACACGGATGAGAACTGTGCGTGCATCTTAGGTATGAAGTATTTCGGCGAGCACAAGAAGGGCACGCTGACGATGGCATGGGCACTTGCGAATAGAAACGGTTACGCATCCTGCCACGGCGGACAGAAAGAGTATACGCTTGCGGACGGTTCCAAGTTCGTTGCTTCCGTATACGGCTTATCCGGATCAGGAAAGTCCACATTAACGCATGCAAAGCATGGCGATAAGTATCCTGCGATCAAAGTGCTTCATGATGACGCATTCATCATCAACACGGACACCTGTGCGTCGGTTGCGCTTGAGCCTACTTATTTTGATAAGACGGCAGATTATCCGACAGGCTGCCCGGATAACAAGTACTTATTGACGGCACAGAACTGCTCCGCGACGATGGATGAGGACGGCAAGATCCAGCTTGTTACCGAGGATATCAGAAATGGTAACGGACGTGCTATCAAGTCCAAATTATGGTCTCCGAACCGTGTGGATAAGATCGACAGCCCGGTCAATGCGATCTTCTGGATCATGAAAGACCCGACCATTCCGCCCGTTGTAAAACTGAAAGGCGCGGCACTCGCATCCGTTATGGGCGCAACGCTTGCAACGAAGACATCTACCGCAGAGCGTGTTGCGGCAGGTACGGACTTAAATGCAATCCGTATCGTACCTTATGCAAACCCGTTCAGAACCTATCCGCTTGTGAACGATTATGAGAAGTTCAAGAAGCTGGTTGAGGAGAAGAACGTTGCGTGCTACATCATCAATACCGGTGATTTCATGGGCAAGAAGTGCCAGAAGGAAGATACCCTCGGCATCCTTGAGACCATCGTTGAGGGCAAGGCAAGCTTTGAAAAGTGGGGACCGTTCGAGGATATCGAGATCATGAACGATTGGTCCGGCAAGACGGGTGATTTCACACCGAATCTTCAGGATAAGGATTATGTTGCGCAGTTAAAGAGCGCAATGGAGACCCGAGTAAAGTCGGTCAAGGATTTCGGCGAGAAGGCAGGCGGATTCGACAAGCTTCCTGACGAGGCCCTTGCAGCGCTTGAGAAGATCGTAAAAGAGATTGAGACGCTCTAAAAAACGGATTTTGATCTGAGAATCGAGGGTTGGAATCAACACAAAAGAGACTGTGATATGCGGCTGCATACACAGTCTCTTTTGAAAGTATTTGATTCTATTCAAAAAACCATGTGTAAAGATAAAAACGATAAAATCATATTTGGTATCGGAGGGATCATTGTTATGGCGGCTTTGCTGCCATATCTCCTTCTTGGCGGGAATATGGTGGTCCCCTTTCAGGATCAGCTTGACGGCGAAGTCTTATGCTATATGCTGCATGCAAAATATTTGTTTACCGGAACAACTGTATATCCGGAAATGATGAACGGCATATCCGCGAACGGTCTGTTTCCGCCGGCGCCGCTGCTTGTGCTGTTATATAAGATCATGAGTCCGCAGGCTGCATTTGTAACGAATCAGATCTTTTGCATGCTGACGGCATATGCCGGAATGGTTCTTTGTATGCATCAGGCAGTGAAAAACAGATTGATCGCCGTCTTCTGCGGCATCGTATTTGCGTATCTGCCAATGTTTTCGGTATATGGTCTGTGTCAGTACGGGCAGCCGGTTCTATTCTATGCTTTTTATCTGCTGTACAAAGGTCGGCACAAGCGGACCGCACTTGGTATCGTGATCCTGTACGGGTTGATGTCTTCCGTTGTTTTAGTCGGATATGCGATACTCGGAGTTGGGGCATTATTTCTCATATGGCTTGCATGGAAGCTCCGGCTGAGGGCGCATAAATGGGTGTTTATCGGCTGGTTGAGTCTGCTTGGGTGTTATCTTGTTACAAATTACCAATTACTGCTTCAGATATTTGGGATCGGCAGTCAGCAGACCAGTCATAAAGAAAATATCGTGCGATACGGACAGAACTTTGCAGAATCCTTCTATACGGTGTTTGTCAGGGGAACGCTCCATACACCGACGCATCAACAGTTCATTGCGGCGGCGACGATTCTGATCCTCATTTGTGGTGTGTCTGCATATGGACGGATGAAAAGAAGGATGCGTCTAGCAGTCCGTCTGCTCGGAGCGGGGCTTTGCTTTAATCTGTTCTGTGCGTTATTTTTTGCATTTTATCAGTCCGGTATGATGGCGGAGTTTAGAAATTCGGCTGGCGGGATCCTCAAAGAGTTTCAAGCAGACCGGATTTATTGGCTGACTGTATCTGTGTGGTATTTTCTGTTGGGATTGGATCTGTATCTGCTGTGGGAATGGTTAAGGTCCGGCATAAAAAACAAAAGGAAGATTTGTGCGGCAGCCGGGGGCGTGGGATTATCCGTCCTGCTATGCATATCAGCGGCAATCGTGTATTATTACAGTGATTTTAACAAGAACATACACAGATTAAGATCGGGTGAGTCCTATGAGCAGATTACATGGAATGATTTTTATGCGCCTGATCTGTTTGCGCAGATCGATGCTTTTATCGGGCGGGATAAATCGTCTTACCGGACACTGAGCTTCGGAATCTATCCGGCAGCTCCTTTATATAACGGATTTTACTGTCTGGACGGATATTCCAATAATTATGATCTTTCCTATATGAACGCATTTCGTGAGATCATTCATGGAGAGCTGGATAAGGATGAGGCTTTGCGCAAATATTTTGATGAGTGGGGATGCAGATGCTATGTCCTGTGCGCGCAGATGGGAATCAATCATTATCTGCTTCCGAAGGATACTGACGATTCCATTTGGGCTGGAGAAAAGCTTGCATTTGACACGGAGGCGGCCAAGAGACTTGGGGCATGGTATTTATTTTCTGCGGTCAGGATCCCAAATGCGGAGGAATTAGGGATGACGCTGCTGCGTGAAGAACCTTTTGAAACGCCGGACAGCTATTATGCCGTCTGGTTGTATGCTTTGTAAGAAGGCAGAAAACGTATGCGCTTTTTAGCGCATCCCATTCAGCATGACGGAGGAATGAAACGTCATGGTATCGTGGGTAAATCCCGCGCCGCCCCCGTACCTTTCCGCAATCTCATGCAGGATCGAAAGAACGAGTCCGTGGTGTTCCGGTTTTACGGAGAGATAGCGTCCGCCTTCTTTCTGAATGATGCCGTCAAAACCATTATCAACCGTGATCACGAACATCTTTCCGCGGCAGAGCATGTTCAGATGAATGAAGCGGTATGCTTCGGGAGCGCGTTCCGTTGCCTTCAGCGCATTTTCCAAAAGATTTTCGGTCAGAATGGAAAGATCGGTATCCTGTATGGAGAAAGAATCCGGAATATGAATATGGGCGGTCAGTTTTACGCCGCGTTCACCGGCAAGCGAGAAATAATGGCTTACCAGCATATTGATGATCGGATTAGAACAGAAATTTTCGACATGGATACTGTCTGTTTCCACCAGATAGCGGGAAAGATAGTCCCGTGCCTTTTCGGTTTCCCCGTTTTCCCAAAGTCCCTGCAAAGTGAGAAGATGATGCCGAAGATCATGGCGCTGCCTGCGGTTATATTCAATAATGTCTAAAATACGCCGGTACTGCTCGTCGCGGATATTGATCAGGTACTGTGAACGCAGATATTTTTCCAGGGCAATGTGCTGTGCATGGGCCCAAGCGTACATTTTGAACATAAGTGTACAGGTCAAACAATCGAAAAAGCATAATGGAGGGATTTATTGGAATGGTCATAGGTCTTGTAGCTGCACTGATCGTTGGCGTACTTACTGCAATATTATTTTGATCTGTCGCTCCGCAAAAAAGACTTGCAATCAACTGCATGTTATGATACACTATGCACGTTGCAGTAAAAAGATGGTCCTCTGTTACAGTTTGTATTAAGAACATCCCATATATCGTAAGGAGACAGAACAATGAATAACATGATTAAAGAAATCGAAGAAGAACAGTTAAAGAAAGAGGTTCCCAAGTTCAACGTCGGAGATACCGTGCGTGTATACGGTAAGATTAAAGAAGGAAACCGCGAAAGAATTCAGGTTTTTGAAGGAACCGTATTAAAGAAGCAGGGCGGAAGCAATCGTGCGACCTTTACTGTTCGTAAGAATTCCAATGGGATCGGCGTGGAGAGAACATGGCCGTTGCATTCTCCGAATGTGGAAAAGATAGAAGTTGTCCGCACCGGTAAAGTAAGGAGAGCGAAGCTGAATTACTTGAGAAACCGTGTCGGCAAGAAGGCAAAAGTGAAAGAGCTTGTAAAATAAGAAGCGGCGGATTTTGAGGAGGGACAGATACAACAGGTATCCGTCCCTTTTTAGGCTGAGGAAACCGGAGCCGTGAAAGATTTCAAACCAATAGGTGCATGATATGTCAGGCAGGAAGAGCAGATGTCCAAAAAAAAGGGATTGCATTTTTATCAGAAGAAAAAGAAATTGAATAAATCCGTGCTTCGTGAATGTGCAACCGTACTGTTTTGCATGGCGGCAGCGGTTTTGGCGGCATTTGTGATCGTGTATTGTATCGGCATTAAGACGAGTGTGATCGGGGATTCCATGAGCCCGACGCTGACCAACGGGCAGGAGATTTTGATCAATCAGCTCGTATACACGGTATCGTCGCCAAAGCGGGGGGATGTCATTGTTTTTTTACCGAACGGGAATACCAATGCGCATTTCTATGTCAAGCGGGTGGTGGGACTTCCGGGAGAGACCGTACAGATCCGCGGCGGACAGATTTTTATAGACGGCGAGCGCTACACCGGAAGGGAATATGACAAGATCTCCGATGCGGGGATCGCAGAGTATCCGGTGACACTTGAGAAAAATGAGTACTTTGTGCTTGGGGATAATGTAAACAGCAGTGAGGACAGCCGGTCTGCCAACATCGGTGTCGTGCATGGCGAGGACATTATCGGAAAGGCATGGTTTCACATGAAGGGCGACTTTGAAGGGATGGGATTTATTGAGTGACGTAATCCCTAAAAGACGCACAGAAAGGGAAATACAATGAACATACAATGGTATCCCGGTCATATGACGAAGGCAAGGCGCATGATGCAGGAGGATATGAAGCTGATCGATCTGGTGATCGAACTGGTCGATGCGCGTATTCCCTACAGCAGCCGTAATCCGGACATTGATGCGCTTGCAGGCGGGAAGTCGCGCGTGTTGCTGCTGAATAAGGCGGATCTTGCCGATGAGAAAAAAAATCAGCTCTGGGCGCAGTACTACCGCGAAAAAGGTTTTTTTGTCTTAGAAATGAACAGCAAAACGAGAAACGGCATGAAACGGCTGGGGGAACTTGTCAGGGAAGCCTGCAGGGAAAAAATTGAGCGCGACCGGCGCAGGGGGATTAAAAACCGCCCGATCCGTGCGATGGTGGCCGGTATTCCGAATGTCGGAAAGTCCACGTTTATAAACACGTTTGTCGGTAGAAGCCTGACAAAGACGGGCAACCGGCCGGGAGTCACGAAGGGAAAGCAGTGGATCCGGGTGAGTAAGGAGCTGGAGCTCTTGGATACACCGGGAATCTTATGGCCGAAATTCGAGGATGAGGCGGTCGGACAGCGTCTGGCATATATTGGTTCTATCAATGACCAAATCCTGCCGACGCAGGAGCTTGCGTATCAGCTGATTCTCTTTTTACAGAAAGAATATCCGCAGGCGCTAAAAGAACGCTATCAGATCGCGGAGGACGTCGATGCCGTGAATGTGCTTGAAGAGATCTGCAAACGGCGCGGCTGTTATAAAAAGGGAATGGAGCCGGACCATGACAAAGCGGCGGGGCTGTTGCTTGACGAGTTCCGCGGCGGGCAGTTAGGAAAAATGACGCTTGAAATTCCGGCAGAATCATTTTAATATAGAGATAAGGATATTCGATATTACGCGAGGTGCGGTCATGGAAGCCAGAGTGAGCCGCAAAAGAAGAAAATGTAACGGGATGAAGGGGTGCAGATGAAAAATAGAGATCGCAGAAAAAAACGGGAACAGGAAGAAGAACATAGACCGCTGACGCTTGGACAGGAGATCCTGCAAATGAGCATTTATCTGCTGATCGTGCTATGTCTGACATTTCTGCTGATTCATTATGTCGGACAGCGCACCCGCGTGCAGGGCGACAGCATGCGTCCGACACTGCACAACGGGGACAATCTGATCGTGGATAAATTATCATACCGGTTTCAGGATCCGCAGAGATTTGATATTATCGTTTTTCCCTATGAGCATAAGAAAAATACTTACTATATCAAACGGATCATCGGCATGCCGGGGGAGCAGGTGCGCATCGATCAGGACGGAACGATCTATATCAACGGGGAGGCTCTTGAAGAGGATTATGGCGCGGAAGTGATGAGGAATCCGGGGCGTGCGGTAACGGAGATCACGCTTGGCACAGATGAATATTTTGTGCTTGGCGATAACCGGAATAACAGCTCGGACAGCCGGGATCCGTCCGTTGGAAACATTCATCGCGACCGGATTATCGGGAAGGCGTGGATTCGCATTTGGCCGTTTTCCGACTTTGGATTTTTGAAGCATCAATAAGCATGACCGGCAAAAATCATACTCCTGTTTGTGCCGTAAAAGACGGAATGGGGATCAGGATGAATACGATCGAAGAAATGAAAGCGCAATTGCAGGCAGCCGCTGTTACAGAGCTGCCTGCTTTTATCAAAGAGCATGAGAAAGACGAACGAAAAAGCGTGCAGAATCTTGTTGCAAAGGCGCGCAGGCAGATCGAGGACCATGAAAAAGAATGCGTCCGCATGGAGCGGATGTTTGTGTATGAAAAGCAATATGCGGAGTACTCATATATCTGCGGGATTGACGAGGTGGGGAGGGGACCGCTTGCAGGACCTGTCGTGGCAGGGGCTGTGATCCTGCCGAAAGACTGTCATCTGCTTTATCTGAATGATTCGAAGCAGCTGACGGCAAAAAAGAGGGAAGAACTGTATCCGCAGATTATGGAACAGGCGGTTGCTGTCGGACTCGGATTCGTTTCACCCGAGCGGATCGATGAGATCAATATCTTACAGGCGACCTACGAGGCGATGCGGGAGGCTATTCATAAGCTGGGCGTAAAACCCGATATATTATTAAATGATGCAGTGACGATTCCACACGTAACGATCCGTCAGGTACCGATCGTTAAAGGAGATGCCAAAAGCGCCTCCATTGCGGCGGCGAGTATTGTTGCGAAGGTCACGAGAGACCGCCTGATGGCACAGTATGATGAATTGTATCCGCAGTACGGATTTGCATCAAACATGGGTTATGGAGCGTCGGCGCATATTGATGCGTTAAAAAAGTATGGTCCGACGCCGATTCACAGAAGAAGCTTTATTAAAAATTTTGTTTGACTGATAACAGAGAGCAGAAAACAGGAAGGTGGCATGGACGTATGAGCGTGAACCTGTCCGATTATGTGAGCGGCAAAAATACGGTCAGGGAAATAACGGCAGTGCGCGGCAGTGCGGAGACGACCGGTACACAGGGCAAGGGGGGGCAGGAGCTTCCGCTGAAAGCAGGAGAACAGCTTCGCGGCACTGTTGTTGAGGCGGATGCCGGCAAGGTTGTGATTGAGACAAAAGATCACGGCGTATTCACAGCGCGTTTAGAAAACGGCATGCAGGTAAATAAAGGCGATGTCATGGATTTTGAGGTGCGCGGCATGCAGGGACGGCAGATCACGTTGACACCGCTTTATTCAAATATGAGCGTGGATTCCAGCGTGCTAAAGGCTTTACAGGCGGCGTCACTTCCGGTGACAGAGGCGCATGTGCGTATGGTAAACGAAATGATGAGCCAGGGCATGGGTATTGACAGACAGGCGCTTCAGGGGATGTCGGGACTGGTCGGGCAATACCGGACAGCGTCTCCGGAATTACTTGTGCAGATGAAACAGCTTGGGCTGCCGATCACCAATGACAGCGTCATGCAGGCGGAGAGCTATCGCAATAACACGGCACAGATTGTAAACGGATTTGGAGAAACGGGGAAGCAGATCTATGATTTGATGCGCGGGATGGCGCAAAATGGAGAATATGAAGCGCTTGGAAAGCTGTTTACAGAAGCGGCGAAGTTGTTTGCGGAGGGCGAACTTGCAGAAGGGCTGTCCGGCTTAAAGGGCGGCACGGAAGGCGGCCCCGGAAGTATTTACGGTCAGGTCGCGGAAAGCATGGACGGCGTGGTGCGTCTGGTGACAGGCGGCATGGCGGACGGTGATGCGCAGGGCAGCGTGCATGGCGAAGCGGGTGCAGCGGACGGGACGGCGGGAGACGGCAGCATGCGCGGAACGGCGGGAGGCGCGGGAGACGGCAGCGTGAGCGGAACAGGAGCCGCAGCGGATCACGGAAATATTGATATACGTTTCATGGCAGGCAGCACGGGAGACGGCGATGCGCAGGGCAGCGTGCATGGCGAAGCGGTATCTGCGGGTATGGAGGACGGGCTGCAGGCGGACGGATTAAAAACCGGCATGCATGGAACTGCGGCGGATGCGGCAGGCGGCATGTCGCGCCTGATGGCGGACGGCAGGATACTTGGAGAACATGAGGCGCAGGCACCCGGACAGGCAGGTGCGGAGAACGCGGCGGGATACGGTGAGCATGAAGCGTTTACATCATTTTTGAAAAGCCTCTCTGATACGCTTGCAAAACAGGCAGGTACGCCGCAGCTTTATCGCAGCGTGGGACAGGAATTGTCAAGAATGCTGGGTGATCCGCAGTTTGGCGCGGATTTTCAGAATGCACTTATAAAAAAATGGCTGCTGACGCCGCAGGAGGCAGGCTCCAAACAGCAGGTGCAGGATTTATATGAGTCCGTGCTCCGGCAGACAGGACAGTTAAAGCAGATGCTTGCCGATGCCGGAAAACAGGATTCCGCTGCAATGAAGAGTCTTGATCACATGCAGCGCGAAGTGGAGTTCTTAAATGAATTAAATCAGAATTTTGCCTATGTGCAGCTTCCGCTTAAGATGAGCGGGCAGCATGCAAACGGCGATTTGTATGTCTATACGAACAAAAAGGGTTTTGCAGGCAGAGACGGGGCAGTGACGGCATTCCTGCATCTTGGCATGGATCATCTTGGCGATATGGATGTATACGTCGCAATACAGCGTCAGAAGGTCAGTACAAAATTTTACCTGGAGGACGACTCTATCATTGATTTTTTGGAAACACATATGGACGAATTGAACAGGCGGCTTGCGGGAAAAGGATATCTTATGAAGTCGGAGCTGTTACGCAAGGATCATGAAGATCACGGAAATGTGTTTGATCAGATGCTGAAGGACAGTAAGAGTGCGGGAATGTCGCCGCAGATTTTGTTAAGCAGACAATCGTTTGACGCGAGGGCTTAAATAGGTAATGAAGATTTTCTAAATCCACAGGGCGGACGGACTTAGAAAACATATACGGGGTGTATGATGGGTCAGATCAGTGATGAACAGCTTGGAAAAGAGAAAATCGGAAAACTGATGCTGCAAATGGCGATTCCCTCCATTGTTGCGCAGACAGTCAATATTTTATACAGCATCATTGACCGCATCTATATCGGACATATCGAAGGGATTGGAACGAATGCGCTTACCGGAGTCGGACTCACACTTCCGGTCATTACGCTCGTATCGGCATTTTCTGCCTTTGTCGGTGCGGGCGGCGCGCCGCTTGCGGCAATTTTTATGGGAAAGGGAGATAAAAAGCGGGCGGAACAGATTTTAGGATGCGGTATTTTTATGCTTGGCATTTTTACGGCGGCGCTCATGGTCTTTTTTTATGTATTCAAAGTCCCGCTGCTCTATATGTTCGGCGCATCCGATCAGACGATCGGTTATGCGGACCGCTATTTATCTTATTATCTGATCGGGACATTGATGGTACAGCTTTCACTCGGCTTAAATCCGTTCATTATCAGTCAGGGGCAGGCGCGTGTCGGCATGCTGACGATCCTGATCGGTGCGGCAGTCAATATCGTTCTTGATCCGGTTTTCATCTTTGTACTCCATATGGATGTGCAGGGGGCGGCGATCGCAACCGTGATCTCCCAGACGGTCAGCGCTGTATGGATCTGGGTTTTTCTTGCGGGGAAGCGTTCTTCCATCCGTATCCGGAAGGAATTCATCAGACCGGACGGCAAGAACGCACGTATTATTTTTTCACTTGGCATTTCGCCGTTTATCATGCGTTCGACAGAGAGTCTGATCAGTATTGTCATGAACCGCGGTCTTCAGGATTACGGCGGGGATCTCTATGTCGGGTCTCTCACGATCATGCAGAGCCTGATGCAGTTTATCAGTGCGCCGATCGCGGGCTTTACGCAGGGCGTACAGCCGATCATCAGCTACAATTTCGGAGCGGGTATGTTTGAACGTGTAAAGAAAGCATATCGGGGGATGATTGGGATTGTCGTCGCATATGGTTTTGTCAGCACGGGGATCGTGATGCTTTTTCCGCGGGTGTTCGCGGGATTTTTTGCTACGGATGCGGAATTGATCAGCCTGACGGCGCGTGTGATCCCTGTTTTTATGTGCGGAATGCTCATATTCGGATTACAGCAGGGAATCCAGCCGACCTTTCTGGCGACAGGGCAGGCGAAGATTTCCCTGTTCCTCGCGATGCTCAGGAAAGTGATTCTGCTTGTGCCGCTTGCGATCATCTTACCACACTGGTTCGGCGTATGGGGTGTATATATTGCGGAGCCGGTTTCCGATATCGTTTCCGCAGTGACGGCGGGGGTTCTGTTTTTATTGAATATCAAGAAAATCTTATCGAAAGAGAGCGTGGATAAGATACAATGAGCGTTTCACAAAAGCCTTTTAATAGAAAGAAACGGAGGTGGAGAGTCGATGGCGGAGTTTCAGGTGGCAGCGGTATTCAGTGATCATATGGTATTGCAGAGGGAAAAACCGATCGCGGTGTTTGGAGAGGGAGAAGACGGTGCGCGCGTGACGGTTACATTGAGCGGCGGGGAAAAGGACGTGACGGCAGAGGCGGTTACGGCAAACGGGTGCTGGAGTGTGATGATGCCTGCACAAAAGGCGGGTAATGATTATTCAATGACTGTGTGCTGCGGTTCTCATGTGCGCAAATATACGGACATTGCGGTCGGCGAGGTGTGGCTGGCAGGCGGGCAGTCCAACATGGAGCTGGAATTGCAGAATGCCTATGAGGGAGCGCGGGCAATTGATGAGGATGGCGCCTTGAACGGCGGAAGCGGACCGAATGTGCGTTTTTACTATACGCAGAAAATCAGCTATATGGATGAGCATTTTTTTGAACAGGAAAAAAAGACATGCTGGGGCTGCTTCGGGGACGGCAGCGAGAAATACTGGTCGGCGGTCGGTTATTTTTTTGCAAAGAAACTTGCGAAAGATCTCGGCGTAACGGTCGGCGTGATCGGCTGTAACTGGGGAGGCACGAGCGCAAGTGCGTGGATGGACAGGGAAAGCCTGTTAGAAGACGGGGATCTGCGTTCCTACGTGGATGAGTATGAAGCTGCAATCGCAGGAAAAAGCGTAGAAGAACAGATCCGGGAATATGACGATTATGAAGCATATCATGAGGTATGGAGCAAAAAGGCGGAAGAACTGGCAAAGACCGATCCGATGCTTCCGTGGGAAGAAGTGCTTGCACGCTGCGGCGTATGTAAGTGGCCCGGACCGATGAATTGTAAAAATCCGTTCAGACCGTCGGGACTGTACGAATGTATGTTACAGCGCGTTGCGCCATATACGCTGCGCGGTGTGATCTGGTATCAGGGAGAGAGCGATGATCATAAGCCTTATATGTACGAAAAGCTATTTACAAAAATGATCGGCGTGTGGCGCAGGGACTGGCAGGATGATTCGATGCCGTTTCTCTTTGTGCAGCTTCCGATGCACCGTTATCAGCAGGATGCTGATTTTAAGAACTGGCCGGTCATCAGGGAAGCGCAGGAGCATGTGTGCCATACGGTCAAACATACGGGAATGGCAGTTATTGCGGAGTTTTCCGAATGGTCGGAGATTCATCCGCGCAGAAAGCGTGAAGCAGGCGAACGCCTTGCAAAGCAGGCGGAGTTTCATGTCTATCATAGTCTGGCGGCGCGGGATGCGTTTGGACCGATGTACGGCGGGCATGTTGTGCATGATGCACGGGAGGGAGAAAAGTGCGGAAACATTGAGCTGATGTTCCGGTATGCGGAGGACGGCTTCTATGTGACGGACGGGCCGTTTGTGGAAAAAGAGTATCGTGCGGACGGCACGGTTGTACTGCCGCCTGAACGGAAGGAATCAAAGGGGTCTATAGAATCAGCATCAAAAGAATCAGCGTCAGTAGAATCCAAAGAGTCAACAGCCTTTCATGAACCGGCAGAGGGTTCGACCGAGGCAAGGGAGCGCGTCGATGCGCCTGATCTGACAGCGGAGGAGCTTTTGTCGGACGGCTTTGAGATCGCGGGTGGAGACAGAAAGTTTGTACCCGCACAGTATGAGGTGGTAAAAGACCGGATCTTTGTATGGTCAAAAGAAGTGGAAGAGCCAAAATATGTGCGCTATTTATGGACCAATTATCGGATTCCGCATATTTTCGGACGGCATACGGGCATCCCGCTAGCGCCGTTTCGGACGGATCCGGGTGATGAGATCAGGGATACACCGATGGAGAGCGCCAAGGTTCAGCAGGTGATGGAATTATAAGACAAGGAGAACGGTATGGAACGGGTAGGCATTGTAATCTGTAATTACAACAAAGCGGATGATGTCTGTGCATGCATTCAGTCCGTGTTGGAATTAAAATATGAGGACTATCGGCTCTATGTGGTGGACAATGCTTCAAAGGACGATTCTGTCAAAAAAGTACGCGAACAGTTTGGCGCGCGTGCGGAGCTGCTCGTCAATGAGAAAAATCTTGGCGGCTCGGGAGGCTTCAACACGGGTATCCGCAGAGCGGTTGCAGCAGGGCATGAATATGTGTGGTGCTTAGATAATGATGTGCTTGTAGATGAAAATGCGCTTAGCGTGCTTGTAGAGTTTCTGGATACGCATCCGGACTGCGGCATGGCAGGCTCGCGCGTTGATCATATGGAAGTACCTGAATATGTGCAGCAGTATGGCATAACCATAGATTTTGAGGAATTCTGTGTCGAGGCAAAGTACTTAAATCATTTGGAGGACGGTACAATGCCGGACGTGGTATACTCCGATGCGGTGGCAGCGTGCTCGGTGCTTGTAAGGAGCAGTCTGATCCGCGAGATCGGTCCGATGCCTGAAGATAATTTTTTATACTGGGATGATACGGAATGGGGATGGCGCTGTAATCTGGCGGGATACCGCGTCGCTTCCTGCGGGAAAAGTATTGTTCTACATGCTATGGGTGCTAAAAAAGAAGCGGTCAATACCTTTCCAACTTATTATGCATGGCGGAACTGGATTGATTTTTTCGCAAGATATACACCGCAGGAAAAGCTGGAGCGCATGTATGTCAGCTTTTTGGATGCGCTGTTTGACATTCAATATGAGGGACTGTATAGTGGGACGAATCATCGGGCAATAACCGTAATGTCAGCATTTGACGATGCGCTGCACGGCGTCCGCGGTGAGGCGGGAGCTGACCGCATTTTTGATTTGGAGCCGGGACGGGACCGCCTTGCGGAAGTGATGAAGAAAGAGAAGCGGACACGCGGGGAGATCAAAAAGATTGTGATAGAGGAAAACGGTTATGCTTCGCAGGCGGAGCTGTTGAAGGAGCGGCTTTCTGTGTTTTGTCCGAACGCAGAGTTTTCGGACAAAAAGGATGGGAAAAGTCTGACATTTGCTTTTTGCCAGTTTCTTTTTACACAGGAAGATCTAAGTTTTCAGAAATACTATATCGACAGCAGAGGAAATGTTTTGGCGGACGAACAGGACGCGCTGATGATCATTAACTATCCATTCAGCAAGCGTGCATTTAGCTACAGTCTGCTTCCACTGTTCCGCAGAAGTGTGGAGCAGCTCAGAAAATCGGGAAGGTAATCCAATAGATACTGTATTGAGAAACTGAAGATTGAGACGATATAAGCAAGTGAGTTTGGTTATGAAAAAGAGAATTTGCAGAGTATTGGGGTTGGACTGATTTGGACAATTTGGCAAGAATTACATTGACTCCAGCCCCCCATATGTAAACGATTTGGCTAGGACAGAATTAGAAGCAATCATAGGAATCATAAAGGAATCTATTATATCTGGGAAAGACGATGTGGGAGGATATCACCAGATATGGCAGAGCAGAAAGGAACAGAAGAGCGGATGAGCAGAAAACACAAAGCAGGAGAAAATATCTGCCCTATTTACGGGAAGGCAGTCGAAGAACGGTATTGTCTTGAGGAGTGCCTGTTGAATGATTGCGGTATGCTGATGAGAAATCATACGCATGACCGTGAGGACGGTCATGGGCCGGACAAGCGACAGTAAAGGCGTGCAAACCGGAAACGGCTAAACAGAAGCAGATTCAGCGGTCCATTCTTCAGCCTGACTGCGGTAGAGTGCAGCCTGTTCGGAAAAACCGGCAGCTTCCAGCACACGCGCAAGCGCTAAAAGCGCAGTGTCGCCGCCCAAATGGATATTGCAGACCGGCTTTGTCTCAAAAGCAGCGTTGTAATACCAGATATGGGCTTCGTTGAAGTCGCCGGCTTCTTCATAATAAGCGCCGAGCTCCATACAGATTTCGCTGCAGCTTTCGGATACGACCGCTTTCATCGCATACTTGAAAAAGGATGCGATGTCTTTTTTTATGCGATAAGCGCGCGAGAGCACGCAGCTGATCAGCAGGACGTCTTCTGCGGAACGGTCCTCCTTTAACAAAATGGATTCCATAACGGGAGCGGCATCTATAAAATGTGTGTCGGTCCCGGAGATAAAAAGTTCTTTTGCATACATGGAGAGCAGACGTCCCGGCATGTGCGGGGCGTCGGGCGCACCGTAAATCTTGCGGAACACGGCGAGATCGCGGTCGGTATGGCTGCCGTGCGGTTTATGCAGGATACGGATGTCGCTGTCATAGACGACCGGCTCCGTAACGACGGTTTCATGAACGGGACCGTCGAACGTAAAGCTGCGCAGACGTTTATATAATTTCGGCCGGTATTCCACGTCATAGTTGTATGCGGTGTTATAAGTCAGCTGACCTGCATATTTCATCTGCACGATCTCGATTTCGGGAAGCAGTGCTTTTTTCAGATCAAGGAATCTGGCGCGGTTTTCCTCGTCAAGAACCTCATCCGCATCGGCGCAGTAGATATAGTCCATGCCGGCTTTTGAAAAAGAAAAATTTCGGGCTGCGGAAAAATCATCATTCCAGACATAATCGTAGATCCGGTCTGTATAATTGGCGGCGATTTCTTTTGTGCGGTCGCAGGAACCGGTATCCACAATGATGATCTCATCCATAAGGTCTTTCAGACTGTCAAGACAGCGTGCAAGCAGCGCTTCTTCATTTTTTACTATCATACATAAACTGATCGTGATCATAATAATCCCCCATGCGAAGCGAATTTATTTCCCCCAATAAGGTTATAGATCTATTTTTCAACCTGCCTTGAGTGCGGAGAATGCCGCATATAAATTTAGTTTACAACGAAGCGGCATGAAATGCTATCATTTTATTTCTTTTCTTCTCTTTCCGGTAAGATTGTGAAAAGTCAATAGAATTCATTCCGGCTTATCAGACAAGTGCCGCACCGTTAGTGATTATCATCAAACTTGAGTTTCCGCAAATTGTAATTGATAAATGGGTATGTCTACCCAAAGCAC
>RYVZ01000040.1:12014-24393 GCA_003979345.1 Lachnospiraceae bacterium | reverse complement strand
TTAAAACTCTTGTTATCCACATCCACCTCCTGTAAGTCCGGCTCAACCGGGCCTTTACCCTATTGGAATCAAGATTTTGAACTTGTTTCGCAATTACCTATGCCTGCGTTATTGGGCATTTGCCTGCCTATGTTTTTGCAGGACATGCTTCCGCTTCCTGCCGCTCTTTTCGCGGTACAGCGCTTTCGTCCTATCCATAACCGCGCCTTACGCTTGTCCGGTCAGCTCCATGCCGCGCCGGATCAGCTCAATGAGACGCGCAGTCTGTCCGGTCATAAACAGATACCCGCAGAGTGCTTCTAAGCCCGTCGCCTTATGGTAATCGGTCAGCGTCGCGTTTTTGGCAGTGTTTGCCGGCTTCGCATTCTTGCCCCGGCGGTAGATTTCCTGTTCCTTCGATGTCAAAGAATCATGAAGCAGTTCCGCCATGCGCGCCTGTGACGCCGCCTTGACGATCCTGCTCTTTTCATTATGCAAAATATGCGCCGGACGGTTTCCCCGCCCGACTACATATGCGCGCACGATCAGATCAAACACACCGTCTCCGATAAAGGCAAGCGTAAGCGGAGAATAGGTGCGCACGTCCACATCCTTCTCGCCGAATTGATTTTTGATATAGGCATACAGCCCTAGGCTCTCTTCCATTTTACGCCCTCACGGGTATCCTCTAACACAATACCCTTCTCAAGCAGCTCGTTTCTGATCTCGTCCGCACGCGCAAAGTTTTTCTCCTTCCGCGCTGCCTGCCGCTCCGCGATCAGACGCTCAATGTCCTCGTCAAGAATCTCTTCTTTTTTCTCCACGATCAGCCCTAGTACATCCGTCAGCTTATACAGCATATCATAAAGTGCTTGTAAAAGTTCTTTGGAACTGCTGTCGTCCACATGAGAATTGATGTATTTCACAAGCTCGAACACGACCGAAATCGCGTCCGCCGTGTTGAAATCATCGTCCATCGCCTCTTCAAAACGCGTGACGAACTGCTGCGCGCCCTGCAGACATTCGCGCTCCTTAGCACGTATTTTGTCCGGTGCAGCTTCTTCCGCCGTATTGTCCTGTGCAGATACATTCTGTGGCGACGCGTGCTCCATGAGATAGGTCAGGTTGTGCGCGCAGGTCACGATGCGCTCCAAACCGTTCTTTGCCGCTTCCATCAGCTCGGCGCTGAAGTTTAGCGGCGTCCGGTACTGCGCGGAAAGCATGAAGTAACGGAGCACCTGTAAGTCGTATTTTTCCGAAATGTCGCGCACCGTAAAGAAATTACCCTCGGATTTGCTCATTTTTTTATTATCAATGTTCAAAAACGCATTGTGCATCCAATATTTCGCAAACGTCTTTCCATTCGCCGCTTCGCTCTGTGCGATCTCATTCTCGTGATGCGGGAATATCAGATCTTCGCCGCCCGCATGGATGTCGATCTCGTCCCCCAGATAGCGCTTGCTCATGACAGAACATTCGATATGCCAGCCGGGTCTGCCGTCGCACCACGGAGACTCCCAGTAAGGTTCATTTTCTTTTTTCGGTTTCCAAAGCACAAAATCAAGCGGATCCTCTTTCTGTGCTTCCCCCGAAACAAGCAGCGCGCGCATACCGCTTTGAAGATCGTCAAGATTTTTATGGGAAAGCTTTCCATATTCACGGAAGCTTCTCGTGCGGAAATACACAGTCCCGTCCGCCGCCGCATAAGCATGCCCCCGTTCGATCAGCGCGCCGATCATTGCGATCATACCGTCAATTTCATTGGTTGCCTGCGGATGGGTCGTCGCGGGTTTCACGTTCATACCCTGCATATCCTTTTTACACTCCGCAATATAGCGCTCGGAAATGATGCCGGCTTCCACGCCCTCCTCATTCGCCTTTTTAATAATCTTATCATCGACATCGGTAAAATTAGACACAAAGTTGACTTCATAGCCCTTGTACTCAAAATATCTTCTGACTGTATCAAACACGATCATCGGACGCGCGTTACCAATATGGATCAGATTGTACACGGTCGGTCCGCATACATACATTTTCACTTTTCCCGGCTCCAACGGGACAAATTCTTCTTTTCGTCTTGAAAGCGTGTTAAAAATCTTCATGCTGTGTCATCCTTTCCTGTTTGTGATTGCTTCGTCGTTTTCCTGCTCTTTCAATTTTTTTCCGCTCTTTGCGGTCCTTATCTGCTCTTTCTGTCTTTCCCTGTCCTTTCCCGCTGTTTAAGTCTTTTCTTCTTTATTTCCATTCTTTACGGCTTTTTCTGTTGTTGGCAGTTCTTCCATCTTCCTTTCTAACTGCGCGATTCGCTCTGCGAACAGATTGTTTTCTTTTTTCAAAAGTAGAATATCCTCGGAAACCGGGTCGGGCAGATGTACCTGATCCAAATCCTCCCGCGGCAGCGCCTGATTATCGCGCCGCACAACGCGCCCCGGAACACCAACGACTGTCGAATTGGGCGGCACCTCTTTCAGCACGACGCTCCCCGCACCGATCTTGCTGCCTTCGCCCACGGTAAAAGAACCAAGCACTTTGGCTCCCGCGCTGATCATTACATTGTCCCCGATCGTCGGATGGCGCTTTCCCTGTTCTTTTCCGGTTCCGCCAAGCGTCACGCCCTGATACATTGTGACGTTATTGCCGATCTTTGCTGTCTCCCCGATGATGACGCCGTTGCCGTGATCGATAAAAAATCCCTCTCCGATCTCCGCGCCGGGATGAATCTCTATGCCCGTCTTTCTGACACCGCGCTGACTGAAATAGCGCGCCCAAAAGTAATGTCCCTTCCGGTAAAGTTTATGCGCGATCCTGTAATGGATCATCACTTTGAAACTCGGATAAAGAAACACTTCCATATTAGAGTGGATCGCCGGATCACGCTCTCTGATCACTTTGATTTCATTTTTTATTTTGCTGACAAATCCCATGATTTCCTCTTTATCATTTTTATACTCTTGCATACTGCAAGCTGCGCTTGCGGTACTGCCGCCAATAAGTAGTTTGAAAGTTTACTTTCAAACTTACTTCTCATTCAGCGTTTCCCCGGTTCCGCCCTACATACCGCTCCGCCGTCAAAATCAAAAAAAGCTCCGCCTCTATGAACGTCAGAAAGCATGATGGACAAGTCTTTCCGATGCCATGTATAGAGACGAAGTATTTCCGCGGTTCCACTCTATGTAAGAGCGCTGTAAACGCCCTTCCCTTGATACGAATAACGCCGTAACCCGTATGAAGCTAATTCGACCGGTTCCCTCCGTCTGACGGTGACGCCTTTCGGACGGAATCTCCCTTTTCACCTCATCGACTCCCGGATGCACTTCAGCTTAGTCCGTGTAAGGAATGCTTACAGCCGACGGCATTCCCTCTCTGTTACCGTGACGCGCTTCGCCATTTTGTGGACGGCTCTGCCATTACGAAAAGCTTACTCTATCCGTTCCCAGTCTTTTCCTATGAGACTTTTTTCTATAATAGAATAACAAATACTTACAAATTGTCAATAGCGCTTACACGAAAACGCTCCATTCCCGTCCGGAACAGCTACACCATTTCCGGAAAATAGGCGCGTCCGTAAGCACGGGATTCTTCCAACGGAAGGAACATGATGCGGTTCTCCTCGTTCTTTTTGATAAATAAGTACTCTGCCCTGCGCTCCACCATGACTTCCTGCATAAATTCATTTTCCTCGCATGCGTAACAAAAGTACCCGCAAAGCCGCCACACACGCTCTTCCGATGCGCATATCCCGCTGTTTTCTTTTTTCCAAAGTAGATAAAGCGCGCCGTTCTCACTTGCAAGCTCCCTGCTCAATCGTTCAAAATACGCCTCGTCATGCACGCAGTAGGTGTCATAGCGCCGCGCCAGCATCTTAGCCGCATATGCCGCGAGCGCCCCGGCATCTTCATCAGAATAAACCGTAAGCCGATATCCCGAAGCATCCTTATACGCCGGAACACATGCAGATCCGAGAACGTCCTTATATGCCTGCACACAGGCAGATTTGAAGGCGCCTGCCGCTTTTGCATCACACTGCTCCATGAGTGTTTTCAGTTCCGCGCTCCGTTCCCACAGCGCTCCCCGCGCCCCATACCGGAAGCCGAACGGTTCATAAATTGCCGCGTCCGCCGGCATCAGAAACACAAACGGACAGCCTTCGCTCTTTGCCTGCCATACCGCTTTTTGCAATAAAAATGCCATGCACCCCCGATGACGGTACGGCTGTGCCGTCGCCACCCCTACGATATAGTATGACTTCCGGCGTACACCGTGCAGCATGACAATGTACGGATTGGCATGTACCATGGACACGATCTGTCCGCTCTCATCGCTCAGCACATGAATCTGTGCATCCGGTATCTTTTCCCCATAATAATAAGTAAGGAACGACTCTGTATCTTCTGTAAAGATCTGCTCCCAAAGCGTCCTTGTGCGCTGTCCTGCCGCACCGGTCAGCTTCTCATACTGTAATTTTCCCTGCGGACCCAAAGGCAGCTCCATGCTGTCCTTCTTCATAAAATCGATTTCTTTTCTTATCGCGCTTCACCCGCCACTTTCATAGGTTTCTTTACAGTCGGTTTCTTTGCGAATGCTTTCTTACGCAGGCTCCTTTGCATAGATTTTCTTGCGCACATTTTTTTGCCCGGTCTTCTTTGTATTGGCTTTCTTGCGCATATTTCCTTACTCAGGTTCCTTTGCATATCGCATATACTCACGCGTCTTTCTTCGGGCAGCCCGAACATCCGCCGCAGGCAGGCGCCGTCACATCCTCGTTTGTCACACGGACCGGCGAGGTCAACATACAGACCGCCTGCGCCGCGATTCCCTCACCGTTTCCCGTAAAACCAAGCCCCTCCTCGGTCGTCGCCTTGACATTGACCTGCTCTTCCGCAATCCCAAGCGCGCCTGCAATACGCGCACGCATCTCGTCAATATATGGACGCATCTTGGGCGCCTGCGCAATGATCGTCGCATCAATATTCTCTACAAAAAATAGATGTTCTTCCAGTTCATTCCCGACCTTTTCCAAAAGGAGCAGACTGGATATATCTTTATAGGTATCATCCGTATCCGGAAACAATTTTCCAATGTCCCCCAGCGCCGCGGCGCCAAGCAGTGCATCCATAACCGCATGCACGAGCACGTCCGCATCCGAATGTCCGAGCAGTCCCTTTTCATATGGGATTTCTACGCCTCCTATAACCAACTTTCGCCCCTGCACCAGGCGATGCACGTCGTATCCTGTTCCAATTCTCATTACCGCGATTGTCCTTTCTGTATCTATATTCTGCCCTGTTTTATGAGTTCCACAACAAGCGGAAATTCATAGCAAATGACCTATGGCGTTAAAAATTCCGCTATATCCTATAAATATTGTACACAAAACCGGAAACTTCTATTTGATCAATTCTCCAATCTGAGCCCGCCACTCCGACTGTAACCGTTCCAGACTGCACGCGGCGTTCGCCGGGCTTGTTGAAGGCAGTTTCACGACCGGGAGCGTCGTCTGCCATCTCATATATTTTGCAAATAACTGATATGCCTTATTCCCGTTTAAGCAAATGGCGCGGACTGGTGCGCGCTTTGTAATCTCACGAATATCATTGACGGCCACATTGCGGATAGAACTGTCGCTCGAACCAATGATGTCACAGGAAGCGATCACATCCCAAAGCGCGACATGATGTGCGAGAAGAAGCGCTTTCTTCTCATCCACCGTACACGGAACCGCTTCACCGCACAATGCCGCGATCACTTTCCAAAAACGGTTCTGCGGATGCCCATAGTAAAACTGCTGCTCTCTTGATTTCACCGACGGAAACGAGCCCAGGATGATCACGTCGGAGCCGGAATCAAACACCGGTCCGAATTCATGCGTCACATGCTGATATTCATTCTTTTTTTCCATATAGACACTCCTCTATCACAAGCAGAATACCCGTCCCGACCACAAACCTGATATTCTGCACCCATACGAATGATGCCATTGTCCGTCCGCTCTCACCGGCATGTAATCTTTCCTGTCAGCATCCGTTCCATGTTTGTCTTTCCGGAACAGATATCCGTCAAGGTGGTCCATGGCACCCCGCTCTCTTTTGACAGACGGTAACCGGAAAAACCTTTCTCTTGTATACGCCGGCCGACCGTCACTTACATCACCTCTAATCGCAGAAAAGATCTCCAATCAGAACGTTTCTCCGCATACTTCTTTCTCATGCAGAAGCAACATAGAAAAAAGCCGGAAACCGCTGACTCTGCAATGTCCCCTGCGGTTTTCCGGCTCTTTTACCGTGAAGCAGATAACGGGAATCGAACCCATGTATAAATCCGCCAAATTCATTGTAAACACTGCATTTATTTGTTTTCATGACAAATTTTATGACAAATATACAATACCCATTATTGAACATTTGCTCTTATCATAACAGTCACTAACACTCGTTAATATTGCTTTCTATGTTAGGCGTCCTGTAATTTTCTCTCAAAGTAATTAAGGCAATCATTGATTTCATCGTCACGAACTTTGCTCAGATAGGTAATGTGCCTTTTTACCTTACTTAAAGATGTGACACTGTTAAAATCTATACCCCTTTTTATTTTATCTCCCGTTTCATATATTTTGCTTACAAAACGTACCATCTTTAACTTGTGTGCTTCTCTTTCTTCTGAAAAGCTATGGTCTTCATCATCGTTATCAGAGACCAGTGCCGTATACATTTGTTCGTGTGCTTTCAGCGAGTAGCGTATCGCCTCGTCAAGACTAAGATACTCCTCGTAATTCTTGTTAGCAATAACGTCCGTGGTATGACCACGCTGAAACCCGTTTCTATATGCAAGCAGTGATATTAATGTATGAATTCCATTGATATCAACTATCTTCAAATTGCTCCTGATATTGTACTCTTTTTGTGTCTCAGCAAAATGTGGAACACCCCTCAGGCTAAATACTCCTGCCCCAAATTCAAAATATTTCTTCAAGCGCAAGGACTCTGGTGGTAAAACAAGCTCAATATCCGTGTCTGCATGTACTACAATAGTATCCGTTTCTTCAGGAAACTCCACCAAAGTGCAAAGCGAATGCAACGTGCCCTTACAAAAAGTAATGGCGGTATTATTACAACGTTTACATGCTTCTTTGATAATAGTTTCATCATTATCGAGAGATATTACCAACATTTCACGCTTTATCTTTTTTAACACCTCTAAATACGTTGTATAAAGTCCTTCCCGGCATGTAGAGAATATTGCCACTGTACGTGTATCTGAAATCACGTTATGTAACAATTCTAGATCGTTTGGAATTATAATGATATTCGACCGACCCGCTACATTATTGGAAATCTCGTCCAAAGTTTTTTCCCCATTGTACGGAGTGATCTCATAACCAGCCTCTGGAAAACCCTCGTACTCTACATGCTTCCGATGGATATTTTTCCCCGAATGTGACACACAAATCACTTTGGTGTCAATTCCAGATGAAAACATCGGATTAAGCGCAGAATACGCAACTTTCGATGCTCCTAACGACACAATGCAGTGATCACCTTTCTTTTCCATAATCTCACCCTCCCAAAAAGGGACGGTACTGAGATAATATACTATTTATCTCAATACCGTCATCATTAACAGGTTACATTATTCTACGGAATAAGCAATTGGACTATATCCTCGCACATTCCGCAAAATTATTTTTTTTTCAAGTAAACCTTGAACTGTTTTGCATCTGTTCTTTAGATCCGGCGGCATATATATGTTTTCAATAATTTTTTGCATAGCGTAATAAAGACGAAACGAACATTCTTCTGAAATATCATTCTCCTTCTCAATTTTTATGATTGTAGCGCGGCTAACAAGAATTGCTTCCGCAAATTCCTTTTGAGTCATATTGAGTTCGACACGTATGTCCGCTACTTTGTTGCCAATTGTATCAGCATCCTCCACAGTACAACTGACTATATCCTGACTATCAGAATATGAACTTAAAACAACCATAATACCTCCATTTACGAATTTTATGATGCAACCACAGTTAGAAGATTTGGTTGGACTATTTGCTTTTGTCTTTCCCTCCTTTCGTTATGATTTTAACACAGTCATTCCAAAATGTCAACCAGCATTACACAAAAAGTCTTTTTTATTTACAAAGCAAGATGAAAACACTATCTGATATTTTTTCTTTACATTCCATTTTTACTTTGTAATGTCCCCTGCATCGGCTCATCCGCAAACTCCCGTTCCAACGACGTGATACGGGCGGGTCTTGCATTTGCTAATCTTCGTGATCCGCGCGTTGCATGATTTCGTTGTGTACTGTGCGTTTCCAATAAATTTGACGACATCTTCGATGGCAAATGCTCCGGTGCCTGCTGTATTGCTGCTAACATACATGATTCTACAACATCCGAAAAACAGCATAAAAAAAGACCTCCCTACCATTCTGATAGAGAGGTCCTTCTTATGTGTGTCTTGTCTTCATTCAATTTTTTGCGTATACAAGAGACAAACCCAGCCATTGCGGTTTTTCTGATAAGCCTTCAGGAGTCCCCACTTCCCAATCGTCCCTTTTCCGTCAATCTTTCCGGCTGCTTCTTCAACAATCGTAAAGGTTCCGGCTCCGGTAAATTTTGTCTTCTGATAGCTGACGCCCGGACCTTTTCTGATATACAGATCGGGGATTGTCACTCTTATCTGATAGGGCGTTTCCGCTCCTTCCGTTCTATTCGCATACTTATTATAATATGTTTCCCCGTAAGATGCACGCATTTTTTTGACCGCCCCGCTCTGATCTGCCGGTTTTTCATATCCCGTCAGCATGGCATCAGATGCCTCCCTGATGGTCTTTGCACCTTTCAGTGCCTTCATCACCGACAGATACCCCGATCCTGACAGTTCTTCGCACAAGAAGTCAAGCTGCATGCCGCTATCCCCGATGGATCTGCCTGACGATTCCGCAAAGTCCTTTAATGCTTTCTTTCTTGACCAGTATGTCCACTGTGCCAGTCCGTACCCTGCTTTGTCATACACAAAATTCGTATAACTTCCATTGTCCACCGCGATCGTATACTGCTCATCCGTCATGTCCAGGCTTTTGTTATAGCTGTTCTGCAGATTTTCCGCTTTCAGACCGCTTTCTGCATAGAGGTTCCCCATCACTCCGGCTACGGCGTAATCATTCAGTCCAAATGCCTTCAGCCTGTTCCATATTTCACGCTCAGTCATGATTTCCCTCGTGATATCTGTATATGCAGTACCTGCATCTGTATGGACGCCGTTCAGCAGCATATTGACCTGTTCCGCAATGTAACCGTGCTTTTCGTATAAATAGTTCCCCGGACAGGCTTTCGCGGCAAACCAGCGGTGGACAGTCATGTTCTGCTTATCCACCTGCCCGATCAGTTTTTTATCTGCTTTCCATTTCAGTTCCATGATCTGATTCCTTTTGCAGATGTCCGCAATGAGCCGGACCAGTGATTCCATCGCCTTGTCCGAGACATGCCAGTCCGGCGCACCGCTGTCATTCGCGACTTCGATCGTCACCGCCCGATGATCGTTTTCCGCGTTGGATGAGCACCAGGAACGGTCTTTTTCCTCGACATACAGGGCAATCCGCCCGTCGCTTCCGACGCCGTAATTGGATGATGCTTTCTTTGCCGCCCGCGCGAACAGGCTTCCGCATGCCTCAACGGACAGATTGCCCGCCATACAGTGGATCGTAATTGTGTCAATCGCATGATTTCTGTTGATCGTCTTATTTGGACTGATTCTCCGATAGGACACTAACGCCGAATTACTCATCTTCTGCATCCCCGCTTTCCGTCTTTTTCTTAAGCACTTCGATCGCCCTGACAACGACCTTCGGTACGGGCGCGCCCATCAGACCGGCGTTTTCGATGATCGAGATTGTCTCATTTGTTATAAACGCGATCACAACCGCATCTCGGATAAAACTGCTTCCCATTACGAGATCAAGCCGACATGCAACCAGCACGATCAGTAACGACATACCTTTCCGGCATAGTCCTTTCCATCCCGCAAGGCTTTCCAGTGCCCCACTTTCCGTCTTTGCTGACTTATGAAACACGCCTGCAACGATCAGTCCGGTCAGGTAGTCAGCCCCCATGAAAATCATCAGCGTGGTCAGCGCTGCATTCCACCCTCCAAACAGAGACGCAACAGCGCTTCCGATCACTCCGATTCCTGTACAGATTCCTTCTTTCATTTGTCCTCATCCTTTCCTTAATAATGATTGTTTGATTATCTCACCCTTACCACAAGCGGTACCGCGGCTTCTCTTCCTTAAAAAACCAGTACCGCAGGTAATCATCCAGTATGATTCCTGCTGCCGCGAGCGGCACCCACAGCAGCATATACGGCAGACATATCTGACCCAACACGTTAAACGGGACCTGTGAGTAGTCCCACACGTCCCATTTCAACCACCTATTAACAATGCACCCTGTCATAAATTCCGCCGCCGTGATAAATGCCGTTACCCGGATGATCTGCTTCCACAGCGGGTAATCCCATTCCACGTATTCGTTCTGTATTCCCGCATAAAAAAAGCACAGTCCGCCAAGCAGGAACATCGTCCAGTGGCTGTAACCGCGCCATATCACTTCGATCAGCACATAAATCAAGCCGCCAATGCCAAACAGCATCAACGGCTTAATCTTCCGCATCTGTGCCTCCTGCTGCCATTGCCGACAGCATGTCCCGCAGCGGCTCCGACTGGTATTCCGGCGGAATCTCCATTCCGTAATATACGGTATTTACTTCGTCCTTATTGTCCAGTGACCGGATATAGATGCGCAAATCACGGTAATAGGTAACGTGGTAGGTCACATACTGCATAGCTGCGGTTACGATCAGCGCCATGTCCGCATTACTGTAGTATCTGCAAGGCTGTGTCTGATCTGATGTATGCCACGGGATGTTGTCCACCCCCTGCACTACCTGCGTCTGCAATCCCATCAGGCTTGTCTGATCCTGTTCCGACAGCGTAAAATGTTCCTGCGTACCGTCGAAAAGTGTGACCTGTACGCCGGACTGAATCACGGACTGCTGCATCAGGTTCATTTCTGTAATTTTCTGCTCCTGTACCTCTTCCAAAGTCGGGACATACGGTTCCGGTGCAAACTCTTCCGGATCCGGCAGCTGCGGCGCGGTATATACGCTTCCGTCATTCGACAGTTGATAACCGTTATACCTCGCTGTTTCATTGTCGTTCCGATAGATTGTCGTAAAGCCCGTATAGCTGTCCCCTCCGATGTCCTGTAGCATCTCTGCATCTAAGTAAAGTGTAAAGCCACTCGTATTGACAACCAGCTCGGTGTTTGTCGGAAATCGCAACGTGACAATGGTACCGCCCTGTGGGATTACCGTGCATTGTACCGGGCTTTCTCTTTCTGAATCACTATCATTGAATTTGATATACATGTTTTTCCCCCTTCTGTTATTGTTTTCTCCCCGTAAATGTATTAGTTACCGGTATGCCACTACCCTATGAGTTAAAAAACCGTGCAGTAAACGTCGCAGACCACGACCACTCTGTACTCGTATTAAAACTGCAGCTTGCAGTAACAGTAATATCATTATTTGTTTCGCCTCTGTGATATGTTCCTGTTCCTGTACTGTTTTTACTGCCGCCTGATCCACTTATACCATCTGAGCAGCTTACAATGCATGTGTCGTAAAATTTTGACATGATGCTCCAAGGGATTGTCGCGCTTACGGATGCGTGCGGCTGTCTTCCTGCGTTAATTGTTCCGTTCCTTCCGGCATTTCCCCTGATTGTCATTACATACTCTTCCGGAAGGTCTTTCACTCTCCCACCGACCAAACCGCATCTAAAATATGCCATATCAGCTCACCCTCACTTTCACATTGACCGTCTCCTCCTGCACATCGAATGTCAGTGTTAGCGTATTCCCGCTCTGTGCTATTGCAGACGGAGTTATCTCTGCATTGTCTGTGTAGATGTCGATCAGGCTGTCATCCGTGATCGCACTATTCGTGAATGTCAGCGTCGTTGCACCCGCCGCGAGGGTATCGGTCATGATCATCCCTGCTGCCTCTTTCAACGCAAGCGCACCGGCAACGTATCCCTGCTGGGTGTTTGCGCGGACTGCCGCCAAACTGTCGATTGCCTGCTGCCATGTCCCGTCTCCCCGCAGGTACTTTCCCTGCGTACCTTTTGCAGGCGCCGGAACAAGACCGTGTGTACCTGCTGCCGATGCTGTCGCTCCGGTCATGTCCGCATATGTTGTATTCGGCGGTGTCTGCCATGTCCCGTCTCCACGCAGGTACTTTCCCTGCGCACCTTTTGCAGGAGCCGGAACAAGACCGTGTGTGCCTGCTGCCGATGCTGTCGCTCCGGTCATGTCCGCATATGTTGTATTCGGCGGTG
>RYVZ01000040.1:0-12004 GCA_003979345.1 Lachnospiraceae bacterium | reverse complement strand
CCTGCTGCCGATGCTGTCGCTCCGGTCATGTCCGCATATGTTGTATTCGGCGGTGTCTGCCATGTCCCGTCTCCGCGCAAATACTTCGTCTGTTTTCCTGCTCCCGGTGCAGGCACATACCCTGCCGCTCCCGCCGTTTCCGCTGTCGCTCCAACCATGTCCGAAAAAACAGCCCCGGCAGGTACATCTGATTTTACGGTATGATTTCCTAACTGCGCCCTGACTGATTGGATTTCCGTCTGTACCGCCTGTATATCCTTATATGTGGCAATTCCCGCCGGAGTGACCTCTAATGACACGCTTTCCGCGTTACCCACTGTCGTAACTAAGGTGAGAATGATACCTGATAACGTTACTCCGTTATATGCCGGCATATAACAACAGCCTGAAAGTTCTTTGGCAACCGCATAAAGAATTTCCCCCTCATCAGGATCAACTGCATATAACCCCAATGCCCGCATATGATACCCTTCCATCAGATCAGCATTCGTAAACGCCGCTTCGACTTCGATCGCGGTCTCGTTTGTTCGGGATACCCCTGAAATCACACTTGTCTGCTTCACATCTGAAAGAGTATCCAGTCCCTGAAGCTGCATCTCATCATACGTTGCGCTTGACGTCGATACCTTCGTAAATCTGATATTGCTGCTCCCTGCAATCATCTTTGCAAGCAGCGCCTGCCCTGTGTCTGTAATAACCAACTTCGAAAATTCTGCCACTATGCCTTGCCTCCTTTATCCGTTTGTTTCATTTCAAAGATTTCAGATATAACCGTGCCTGATCCAACCGAGCTGAAGCCATTCACACGAAACTGTCCGCTAAAATCATTTGAAACCATACTCTGCTCTACACAGCACACATTTCCTGCAACATGAGCAGTTCCGGTTGATCTGCAAATAATCTGATTCTCCAAGACCACTACCATGTTGCATGGCACCATGTCGTCCATGATTCGTTCCAGTTCCTCTATCTGCCCGAACATCCCTAAGTGTGTCATGATCTCGATACGGTAATTATCATATTCTTTCGTTATGGTAAAATCTGTTTCTCCGCACAATACAGTCAGCTTTTTGATCAGCATCTTCAACGTATACGGAACCATATCGAACCATCTGCTCATGATTTTAGCGCGGCGGCTTTCAATGGTGTCCTCTATTGATGGCAGGATCTTCATGATTCTTTCTAATCTTGCAATCCCATACTCATCAGCTGACTCAATGAACTCGTTATGCAAGGCCCTTTCTGCTGCTCTCCATACCAGTACAAACTCAGGGTCTTCCGCTTTCAAAGCCTCGTTCAGTTCTTTATATTCCTGCAAAAACTGCGGTAGATATGAAACAAGATCAACTTCCCTGATCATGTGATCACACCCCCCGGCACCGGTATCTCATCCCTGTCCAAGATCACATTTTCAGACTTACCGTTTATTTCCGTATCTCCAACATCGATGATTCCATCCATATTCAGGATCCGGTTCTCTATCTGACTGATACGAACCACAAGCCGCGTGGATTCCGCCCATGCTTTGCGCAATTCGAGCAGATACTCAGAAACAGCATTTTCTATCGAATCCTTTAAGTTCGCCCAGCTATACCCTTCATCAAAAACGATATTGGTTCTCACGGTCACACTGCGGGATTTCACACTTTCTACAGTTACTACGTGCCCGATCGGGGCAAACCCGTACCCCTCCCCTGTGTGTTCATCCGGATCGATTGTCTGTTTGACCGATTGGAGCAGCGCATCAGAAGCTTGCTCGAAATCCGAGTTTAAGATCGTCAAAAGCACCGTCCCGCCGGTCGTCAGTTTTTTCTCTGACGCAGCCGTATAAATTGTGGAAAGCCAAAGCGCGACTTCTTCGTCCAGCATTCCGATCATTCCCTCATACCAAGCCATTACTTTTGCAGAAGGTACCATATCTGCGGGGCGAAGATCACTGTTCCAGACTCTTGTAACTTTCACACCGCCAACACCCGGAATTGCATTCGTTTTCTCCATATAATCCCGTACATTGCCGCCGAATGCTTTTTCGTCAAACGACCCAAAATAGCGCTTCCGAAGGTCTTCGGTCTCTTCTTCATCCTCACCCGGTATCAAAACCTCCGTAAGCTCCGCGGTTTCCAGTCCGGCTATGTACTCGATTGGAACAATCACTCCTAATTGCTGGTTGCCAACCGTCCCCGGTGATTCACATTGCACCTGATATTCACCGTCTGTAATCTTTTCAATTACGGTATAGTTTACCGCGCCGATATTAAACCGCTTCCCGGTCACCTCCGCGCTGGCCGGTGTGAACCTTCCTTTCAGCACAGCTTTTGTTGCCGGATATGGCGTAATTCCCCTTTCCCGGCATCTCCTGATCAGAAACTCTCTTGATGCAGTATCCCCGTATGCTTCCTGTAAAATCCCGTCTAATTCGAGATATAATACTTGAAGCTCGACGGCTGTTGGAGAATGTGCATCAAAGATGACAGAACCTTCCCGCTTGTCGAATTTATCCGGTACCCGATTCAGCATCCGTTCAAGGATAACGTCATAGGTTATTCCTTCATACATCAGATATCCACCACCTTTCCCATTGTCACATCCCCATACACCGTATGCGCAGTAAACTTCACATGCACCGCCCTCCTGACCGATGTGTCAAACTCGAAACCATCTACGCTCTGTATCCTGTCATCCCAAGTCAGCGCCTCCGTGATCCTTCGTTCCAGTTCCGGACATACATATGACAACGGCTCACCATACAGATCACGCAGTTCAATCCCGTAATTCCATGAGTACATGATGTACTGGTAGCGCTCCGTGGATAATATCTTGTAAATGACCTGCTCCATTGCCTGCCTGCCGTCTATGTGTCCCCTGATCGTCTCATTCGCCGGATTCATCTGATAAGTACGGGTTGGCTGCTCCCCTATCTCAAAATCCTGCAAAGGTAAGTTACTCTCAGGTATCATACGACCCGATCCGCCACAATGTATTTTTGCCCGCCCTGCTGCCGCAGTAAAACGACCTCATCACCAACAGCCAACCCATTGTATACGGTGACTTCTACATTACCGATCGCATGCGTATGTGACGGACTAAGAGGCAGCGTATGCGTCTCTGACAATTCTCCCTCATAGCAGTAGTCCTGCACATTCCCTCCGCTGACAAGAACCTTATAATCCGTCACATTCCGCGTAAGGACAAGCTGATGCTTTCCTAATGTCATTTTCTGCTCCACACAGATTTGCAGCGGAGAAACACCCGTTACCTTTCCGAAACAGATTTTAACAGGTTTCTCCGCTTCCACCGCCTCCACCGCAGTCCGCTTTATCGCTTTCATCAGCGCTATTACATCAGGCAATAAATTCACCTCCCCTTAAAGTAAGATCCATCACATGTTCGTTCAATTTGAACGTATGTTTCACTTTCTCGACCAGCATAAAATTCTTCACACACATATCACCCAAATCGAGATTAACGATCAACAGGCTTCCGGCCCTGACCCGCACATCCCCAAACGCGTTCGTGATCCTTAGATTTTTCGTTTTGGTATTATACAGTCTTAAGAGCGCATCCGCCTTTGCCTGTCCGTTCTCACCGCTTTGCAGCGTATCAAAATGCTGCAGGATGCCCCACCGGTTCATATGCTCCGAATCTTGCGCAATATAGACCTCACGCTTTCCCGTATCCTCGTTTTCATAGATCAGTTTCACCTTGTTGTAAGTGTCCCCGTCAATACTGGACGAATACTCGAAGTTTTCTCCGGTTTCCTCATCAACCATCAAGTATCTGCCCTGTTCTCCCACACGCATGGAAGCAATATTCTTTAACGTCAGTTTCCCGAAGTCATCATACAGGACATACATTTCCTTTGTATTTTGCAGCGTCAGGTCAAGTGCGTTTTCTATCATATCAAACAAGGATGTGTTATCTTCCACTCTCGAAGCGATCACATAACCTGTTTCCTCCAGTTCTCCAACGTTCAGGGAAAAATCCGCCGCAAGCATATGAACAAATTGCGAAGCAGTCAGGTTTTCGTATACATAGGTATCCTTATTATTCAGGTACCGGAGCTGGTCGTAAGCCGTTACTTCGATCACCTGACCTTTATCCCGCTTCATTGTAAAAACAAAACCGAAGAAAACCGGTTCTCCGTCTACTTTCAGACGGACTGCCATCCCTTCCCCAATATTAAGAACAGGGTCGTTCACCACCTTAAATGTCAGCTTTCCCGGCGCGCTTCTTCTTTCCGTACTCCACTCAATGCCTTCTTCCACCACTGGCAGGTATGCTTTTGTTCCAACATGGTCCGAAATTAAAAGCTCTACATTCATTATCTTTCCTCTTCACTACCGCATGCTGATCTGGGAAATCCTTGATCCTGCCGCACCGCCCGAAAAGCCTTTCGCGTTTTCCGTTGTCTTCCCGCTCCTCGTCCTTGCTGAAGCGGTTACCAATACCGCCGTTTCCGCAGACGGAATGATCAGCTCCTGCCCCGGATAAATTCTGTTTGGGTTCCCGCCGATCACATCTTTGTTCGCTTCATAAATCGCAATGTATTTTGCCCCATCCCCGTAAAACTTCCGCGCAATGGTATAAAGGCAGTCCCCTTTTACGACAATATACGTCTGCGGCGTTTCCGGCGCCGGACCTGACTCCGCCGCACGCGTCTCCGTTACCGACGCCGAAGCAGTCCCGTCCGCCGTCTCCGCACTTTTGATACTGACCATCTTGGTTCCGTAATCCCGGTATTGTTTCAGCTTGATCTTCACCATCAGATCAAATCCGTCTTTTGCCTGCTCTGTAACACCATAGTTTTCCATTGATACTTTCATGTTTGTTGAAAAAAGGACCCGACCCGTCGGTAAGGTCCTTGAAACAATGAACTGAAACGGCTTCCTGCCCGTCTTTAGCTGCTCAAAATAATCCAAATAATAAGCCGCTTCCCGGAAGCCTGACGGATAAACCGCAAACGGATATCTCGTCTGCGGAATCCTGCACTCAAACTCGATATCCGTAAGCGCTGCTATTTTCAGGATGTTGACTTCCCCGTCATTGATCAGGGTGACTGTTTTATTCGCGTTGTTAATCTTTACCTGCAATTTTTCGGGTGCAACCGGCAGCTGACACTTATTCAGATAGAAATCATATCCATTTTTACCCATTAGTCGTGCACTCCCTCCGCTATCATGTCAACCGCCTCGTTGACCGCATCTGTCAGACCCGTAACTACTCCGTCCAAATCCATCTTCCCCGAAATATTGTTGTGGTTTGTCTGCTCAATCACGATCTCCGCAGTCGTGAACCGGTTTACTGCTTCCTGTTCGGCAATGTCGCGCAGGTATTTCAGATCTTCCTCCGTAACAGCCACCGCGTCCCGGATGTCCCCTGTGCTCTCGACAAGCTCCTCTACACCCCCTGTGAGTCCTGCACCATAACTGCTCAGGTCTGCGTAATCGGCCGCATCCGGAATGTTACTGCCATCCGTGCCGAACAGATTCATATTTGCAATCGCATTTTCTATATCCTCACCCAAGGAATAACCCGCATCCCACGCATCCCCATAATCGACGGTTTCCATCTTAAGGAACTCAGGGTTTACTGTCTGCACATACTCCGTATAACGGTCACCGTAATTTTCCTCAAACCACGTATTCATATTTCCGCGGATTCTTGCAATATCATCTGCATAGTCAACCATGCCAAATGTGATCCACGACAAAGCCTCCAACGCGCCTTCTACCACGCCCAGTATCGCATCACCCATCCCAATAACCAGTCCCACAACCGCAGCCACCGGATCATTAAATACATTTCCTAAAAAGTTGGCAAATGATGCAAACGCATTCCACAATCCGTACACCACATCCACCGACATATTCCATAGCGTGATGAACAGATTCGTGATATGCGCAACCGCTACGCTGAGGATTCCGCATATAATACCGGTTGCCGAATAGGTCGAACCCGTCAGCTTATTGATTGCCGCTATGACAGCATAAAAAATTGCGATAATGGCAATCATCCCGATAATGATCCATGAAATCGGACATGCTGCAAGCGCCGCATTTAATCCGTTCTGCGCGACCATCAGCGCAAATGTCTGGGCTGTCTGTATCACTGTCTGCGCAACATGAGCCGCCTTCGCCACAACATCCTTCATTGTGGTCAGCCATCCGATACCCATGACAGCGTTATATACCACCAGTGCCGCTATGATTCCCCATACAATCGGTTCTATGATCGACCAGTTATCCGCCACGAAGCCGCCTATCGCGGCTATCAGGTCAAAGATATCCATTACAATGCCGGCAAATCTCACGACTGCCGCAATCGCTGTGGATACAAACATCTGAAACGCCGCGCTGTTCGCAAATCCGTTCAGGCGCTGAAGAACCGGCTGAAATGCCATCAATGCCTGATTCTGAAAGGACGTCCATATCTGCGAGAATGTTTTCGGCATCTGCTCAAATTTCGCATTCGTTTCCTCTGCCGCCGCAAACATGGACGCCTTTACAATCTCTGCCGTGATCTGTCCCTCCGCTGCCATGTCTTTTAACTGTCCTTTCGGAACGCCCATATAATCCGCAATCGCCTGTATGATGTTCGGCGCCTGCTCCATAATACTGTTGAACTCTTCACCCCGGAGTATCCCCGATCCCATCGCCTGTGTCAGCTGGAGCATGGCGGCGTCAATACCTGCCGTCTCTGTTCCGGCAATCGTGAACTGCTTATTCACCTGTTCCATGAAGGCAATGATTTCTTCCGAACTGCTGAACGCATCACCCGCCATCATACCTAATTTGGAAACGGCATCGGCGGTTGCCTGATAGCTGCCCCTTGACCGCTCCGCCGAAAGAAAGATCATATTCTGCAATTCCTGCGTGGTCTGCAATCCGTCATTCATCAAGTTCAGGCGGGCGGTCGTCGCTGTCATCTGATCAGACAGGTCCAGCGCCGCCGTGACCGTCTGTATGGTTGCATAAGCTGCGACGGCGCCCTTGATCTTCCCCATCAGATTTCCCGTACTGTCCGCGCCTTCCTGTATCTCCCTGTTAAACAGCCCCTGCCTTCGTGTGTTCTCGTCGATTGCAGCTCCCGTGTTCTGCATGGCAGCGTTCATTTCCTGCACCGCGATCGTCGCCTGATCGATCGACCTTCTTGCCGCTTCCAGCGATGTCGTATCAACCGAGGTATTCATGCTCTGACTCATATCTTCCATTGCAGAACATGCCAGATTCACCGAATCGATCACATGATACAGAATCCCGGAAAAGCTGTCCTGCAGTTCAATCGCTGTCCTGATCGTAGCCATGCATATCACCTCCTTTTTGACTGCCTCTCAATCCGCTGCTTTTCCTTCTTGTCAGCTTCCATTTTTTTCTTTATTGACGCAACGGTAAACGCCTTCTCCCGCTCCTCCATGTTGAGAAACTCTGACGGACGTATGTGAAGCTTCATTAGCGCATAGTACGCAAAATTTGCTTCCCAATCTCCGTCCTCGATCAGTTTTTTGCCTCGTCCACCTTTTCTTCAAAAGAAACATCGAATCCCTGAAACTTCTGAACGAACGATGCCAAATCGTTGTACTCTCCCGGATCATCGACCATTGCCATCAGCAGATCCTCCGGCTTTGTCACACCGTAGGAATCCTGCAGTTCCGCATCAAACAGATCCGGGCATACCACAGATGCCGCGATCATTTTCTGCACATAAAGAGACGATTTTAACTTCTGGCGGTACATGTTCGGTTTTCCCGTGACCGGCACTTCAAACGTACAGTCCTCCCGGATCTCCTCATTCTCCTTCGACGTGATATGCTTGAACTCCCAGTCAAGCGGCCTCCCGTTCTCATCACATAACGATCTTGTGACCGGATGCTTTGTGTTCTCTTTTACGATCTTGTTTGCTTTCATGAATTTTGCAAATTGTGACATTTTTATTTTCCTCCCTTCTCTTTTTTTAGTTTGTTAAAAAGCCGTCCAAATCCTTAAACATTTCCGGCATCTTGAAATCTTCAAACGTGAAATCCATATCCTCATCCAGATATTCGCCATCCGCGTCCAGTTTTGCCAGAATACCGCCGTCGATATTGCAGTCTATCAGGACGATCGTCTGCCGCCCTGCTGCCGAAGAAGGATCTTCATTGGAAATCTGCATTTCGAAATAAACATCCTCTCCCGTTTCTTTGTAGTGCAGCATCATCTGCCGGAAAACAGACGTGTTATAGTGGAATGTAGCCGAACCGGTCCCTTTCCATCCGGTCGCTTTGTTTCCTTTCCCCGTTTTTCCAAGGATTGGGATCTGCGTCTTGGTCTTTTCAAACTTCGCCTCGACCTTGATCGCCTGCATGAAATTGTAGCGGCGCGTGCCGATCGTGACATAGCACTCCGCCAGCGCCGCTGAAAGCGTATCTTTTGATTTGATCATAACATTATCGCTCATTTGGGTTCTCCTTCCGTTTACGCGACTGTGACGGTCATATACAACCGGCTCATGGAATTTACAACCGTTACCGCATCCGTGACTACGACGGACTTTTTGGTGCTTCCCTGCTCAATGGTTACATCCGTATCGTGAAAATCTTCGATTGCCCTGATTTCCTGCAGCTTCTCATGATGCTTTACGATATCGGACCACAGCGAAACACGTCCCGCCTTATCGTTCGGGACAACGCCCAAGTATTTCGTGTCGAACATGACCGCAATATCATTTGCGATCTGATCGATCACACGCACCGTCTGGTTATCTTTGAAAATTTCCCCTTGCGCATCAGATGTCGTAACCATCGTGTTAATGTCTTCTAAGACGCGGATATCCGCACCTACCTTGTGAAGTGCAAATTCACCGCTCCTGATCGCTTTCTTCAGGTCATTCTGCGTATAATCCGCTTCGACCGTAAATCCCCCGCTGTAAATGCGGTTCTGATTGCTTTTGTTTACCGCACAGCCCGCAGAAAGACCAGTCACCCAGTAGACAAGCGCTGCTTCGCTCCATCCGCTGTCAAGCACCTTGTTCTTTACACTGATCGTACCGTAGAAATCCGCTTTCGCATAATCATAGAGCACAAGCTGAAACTTGACGCCAGCCTCATCACGCATGCGCCTGACAAAAGCATCAAACAGCCCTTTTGTTGTGTCGTCCGTGACAACAACACCCATCACGTTATAGGTATAGGACTCGATCTTGTTCAGGTACGTCTGATAGGCGGTACCGTCAACCGTGCCATTCTCTCCGCCGGTAAGCGGTTTTGCCGCCGTGACTGTCAGCTCTGCCGACGGCTTGAACACCACAAAATCATTTGCACGCAGACCATCCGCTCCCGCAACGGTCTGCTCGTCCACAACCACTGTATCAAGCACCGTTTTTACGTCAAACAAGGCGTCATCATCCGCATTCTCCTGCACGATGATCTTTAAGTCGTTTCCGCGCACGCCGCAGTATCGCGCCTCCGCAATGTCATTTTCCGCCTTTCTACCACCCGAAGTCAGTTTGTACGCATACAGTGTCCGTGCATTTGCAAACAGATCTCGCAGCCCCTTCATTTTTTCATGTGTGCAGTCGTAACCAAATACTTTCAGGCTGTTCTCCCGGAAATCGCCGTCAGTTACCTCAAACACCTCGCCATCCGCGCCCCAGTCCAATTCAAGGGGCATTGTGGCAATACCCCTCTCGGATAATGCCGCATTTGCAGACCCTGCTGACACAAAATTGATATATGCGCCCGGCAGCTCTTTATTCTGCGTCGTAAAACTTCCACCGCCTAATGCCATCTCAGTTCACCTGTCCTTTCATGTACGTCTCGATCATCTTCTCCACGGCTTCCGCCGTATACTGTTTATCAGGGTCAAGAAGCGCATTCACGATATCCTTCCTTCCCTGAAACCGCCTTGCCGCAAGAAGCTGCTGCTTTGAAAACTTCCGTTCCTTTTTAAGCGCCCTGCCTTCCGCAGAACTGCCTTTTTCTTTTACCGCCATATCCATCACCTACCCTTTCGCGGTAACATTTCCGGTCACCTTCTCCATTGCGCCGTCATTCCCCTGCTGCCGGATCAGGAACATGTCATAATTCACATAAAAGTTCATGATCCCGTTATCAGCCTCATAGTCATAGTTCATCTTTGTTCCCATGACCGGCTTATCCTCACCCTTTACCATGATCCATTCCAGACACCGGTACATTCTCGCTGCGACACCGTTACACTCACGCCGCTTCTCGCTGCTTTCCGGGAAATACTGGATGCAGATCTGATTGGTACAAAAATACCTTCTTCCCATAAAACGCTTATTGGCCGGATTCAGGCAGGATATAAAAAAGCAGGGTTCTTCCAAGCCCTGTTCGATTTCCTCCATATGGATTTCATACCTGTCCCCAAATTCTTTGTTCAGCGCTACGCTGACCGCTTCAATGATTGTATTGATCATCTCATGGTTGCCTCCAAGTATTTTTTGATCCTGTTTTCAAGTACCTTTGGTGCGATCCGTTCCAGCTCCTGTTCCGATATGGTCATCATAAACCTGCCCCTGACCCATCCCTTATGGTTTGCCGTCCGGTGTCCGTGTTCCACATAGCTCGCGTATTCGACCGGATTGATGAGGTCGATTCTGTATGTATCACCTGCACGGCTTACCTGCAACCCGTTCGCATATTCCAGTATCTCCTCTCTGCTCGGCTTTCCTTTCCCGCTTTTCGCCTCTTCCTGCGTCGCAGAAACCCACCCACGTATGAGAGTACCGCCGTTTTTCCCGCTTGGTGTCACCCTTTTCTTATAGACTTCACCCTTTTTATGCTTCTTTGAATTGCGTTTAGCCGTCACTTCAACCTCACGCGAATAATCACCTCTCGGTGTTTTTTCAATGACCAGCCGCAGCAATCGACCGGCAAGATTCTTCGCACACGCCTCCACAAAGGCTTTCTCTGTCTTTTGCAGGTTTTCCAACTGCTTCTGAAACTCCCTCATGCCCTTGCAGTCGAATTTTCCCATTTTTCCCATGCTCACGCCCACCTTTCAAATAATTCCAAAATGATCTCCTGATGGGTCGGATACACCGCCGGAATGCCGCTTGCTGTATAATCCGTCGTCACGCCGTCCTGCGTCACTGTGACCTTTGATCCCGCCCTGATCGTTATGTCAGTAGATACGAACAGTTTCGTGACCTGCGTGACTGCGGCAGCCGAGTCTGTCTGATTCGCTGATTTGAGCGTCTCGTATGACAGCTTACACGGTTGGTTCTCTAAAACTACCACCGGCTCTTTCTTCGTCAGCTTTGACTCTTTATCTTTTACCTTTTTCATTTCCGTGACCGTCACAGAACCCGAATATCCCGCTTCCACCGCCTTCCTTGCGGCTTCCTGTGCCGCCCTGACCGCGCTTACCATCGGATTCTCCGAAACGCGGAAAACTGATCTTTCCCGCATGATAACAGATAATTGATAAAAGATGTCAGCCTCTGTTCCGGCGTCAGACTGCCTTCGCCGACTGCAAACACCGTGTTGGTGTCGCCAATCTGAATCTGCTTTACCGCATAATCCAAATCAAGCCCTTCCATGTCAGCCGGTGCAAATGTCTTCTTTGAAAAAAGAAATTCGCCTGCTGCCATGTCAACCGCTGTCTTTTCCAGTCCTTCCGGCACTTCCTGACAATTCACCTCATTTTTGACCGTGCTGCGCACTTTCTCGACACAGAAGGTCAGGGCGGCTTTATCTTCCGCCCTGATCTCGTATCCGAACATTTTGAGTCTCTTCTCAACCGCCTTTGCATCAAACACAGGCAACGCTCCTTTCCGGTCATCCCCTCGAAATGATACGCGCGATCGGGATTGCTTTATGGTTGATATAACTGCGTTCTTCTTCTTTGGTTTCTCCGGAATGTACCAATGACCAGTTCTTTCCGTTCTTCAACTCAGCATCCGTAGGAGATAATGTTTTCTGTTCCTTTTTCTCATAAGAAATTCCGAACGGCGAAAACGTCTCCCGGCGGCGTGTATACAGTGTATCTTCCCCGCCGTTATGCGC
>RYVZ01000061.1 GCA_003979345.1 Lachnospiraceae bacterium | reverse complement strand
TATTAAATGTTTATTATAAAAATGTCGTATGCAGGCCGTCAATGAAACCGATAAAAGCGCCGATAAGGGACTATCCCAAAGTTTCTGAAATTGATAAATAGTTTTAGTAATTGCATAACACCATTCATAACATTTATATGCGTGAAAATATGCAGTTCCATAAGCGGAAGCATGATAAAAAATTATTTGCGAAAGATGCAGATATGTCCTCATTTTTTTATGCACATCTAAATATGCCATATCCGATCATCTCACTTTGCTGTTACTTTGTTTATAAAACGTCAGCGACATTATGATACTCTTCCGTATCACCGCGGACGGGCTTTACTTCTCCCGTTTCTTCCACATACGGCAGGGAGGATACCGTAAAAAATCATTTTCTGATGAAAAGCGTTGTCTTCTTATCAACTCTGACAACAAGAGTTCCACAAACGTGTAAACACAGGAGATAAGATTCCTGCGGCAATTACTGACCGTTACACCCGGCAAAGTCCGGAGCACGCCTTGCAGTACAGGGAGTTTCACCCGGTACCGCCTGCCCTGATGCTCTCTGGGATTAGCACTCGTCAGGCGAGATTTCCACCCTTAAAAGGATATCTGCACATACTGTGCGCTGTCATCTGCTCGTTGTCATCAAATATCACATTATCACGATAGCCTTTCATGTCACCACGAAGGAGCGTAGAGATATTTGTATACTGACTTTCAAGATCCTTAATTGCAAAAGGATGCATCCATATGCAGAGGGATGCCATATCTGCTATACCTCTTATGAGATATACGGTGGTTGATTCCACACGAGATACCATTGTGTATTTCACAAAGGATAATATGCAAAACCTGTTCTCTGAACAGGAACTCATACTATGACAGGCATATTCGATATGAGGGATTCCGTTTCACCCTACCTGCGTTTTTGATACCGGCAAACAGACCGGCGCCGAGCCCGATCGTGCCCATAGAGCCGAGAACGTCCGTGATGCGTTCTACGACAGACAAAAGACTGTTTAAGCCGTTGACTGCGGCGGCGACAGCGTCCGAATCCGCGATATTGCCGAGCGTGGCAGTCCATGTATTGGATAAACGGTTCAGGGAACCCTCCCATGAATCTGCGGCCAGCTCTGCTTCCCTTGCCATGGAACCGGCGCCATTCTCATACTGTGCCAGCATGGATTCATAGGTATCCCATCCGCTGAGCAGTGCGTCGAGCTGCGAAGCAGTGGAGCCGCCGCCGACAGCATCCAGAAGCGCATTTCTGCGGACGTCGTTTTCGTCCAGTCCGCGATAGGCGTCAGCCAGTTCGCCAAGCACCGCCATCGGGTCGCGCAGGGAAAGGATCCCGTTTTTGGTTTCCCCCAGTCTGACATTCAACGACGCACAGGCGGCTTCATAGGCGGAGAGCCCGGCGGCATCGATACCGGCGTCTTCGTCGCAGATCTGCCTGATATAAAAGAGGATGGACCGGAATGCGTCCGCCGCATCCGGGGCGTTCCCGCCGGCGGCATCGATCATCGTACCCAGTGCGGCAGCCGTCTGTCCGATGCCGATCCCGAAAGAATCCGCTTCCGCACCGACAGCCGCAATGCCTTCCGAGATGTCGGCCATCGTAACGGTGCCCTGGTTGGAGATCTCGTTCATGCCGTCCAGGGCTTTTGTCAGCTCCGCAATGGAGCCGTTCATATGGAAGGCCCTGTCGGTGGCAAGGATCATCTGCCGTGCCAGGGCGGAGGTCATGCCGCCTGCCGTCTGTGCGGCGAGAGATAATTCGGAAATAGCTTCTGCATTGTCGTAACCGGCACGAAGCGCTTCCTGTACGCCGGTCAGGTAGTCGGAGGCTTTTTGACCGTAAGTGCCGGCGGCGTCAAAGGCGTTGTCACCGATGCGGGCAAGGTCTGAGCGTGATAGTCCGCTGTTTATGGCACCGATCTGTGTTAAGAGCGTATCGACCTGACGCAGCTCCTTCACGGCATTCTGGGTTTGGGAGATGAAAAGAGAAACGACTGTATTCAAGGACAGCCATTTGGAAATGCTCTGCGCAGCCTGCGTCATCTGGGCTTGGAAAGACGCGCCGAGTTTGTCAATGGAGCGCATGGAACGTTCGGATTCTTTCAGAGCCTGCTGCGCCTCATCGAGACCGCCGTCGAGCCTGCCGGAAATACTGAGGTCCGGGAGTTGCTTTAGTACCCTTTTCAGGTCTTTACTGAATTGCGCGGTGGTTTTGTGTTCATCCAAGCTGAGCACGATCTTGTCATTGTTTTGTGTGGACAATTTGTCACCAGCCTTTCTTGTGTTTGTGAATCAATTTTTCGGGGTTACAAAAAACGAGGGACCCGCGCGTAGCGCGGGTCTTTCGCTTTTTTGAATGTTACGGTCGAACCGTCATCGTTTGATGTGATGATGCATCGCTGCCTGCGGCGCTTCAAACCTGATCCCCCGCACCTTGTGTCGGGGGCGTTGATGTCCGCTGCGGCAGCCTCGATTCTTCGATTTTTGCAAAATATGCTTTTGCACATTTCTGTGAACAGGCAATGCTTTTCCAGCGGAATACCGCCTTGTCCTGTTCACAGTCCGCACACGGAGTAAAGAGTTTACCGCATATTTTGCAGGGCTTTTGTACTGTGGCTGGCATTTGGGGACTCCTTGCGAAACGGATTAGTTCACGCCGTAGACCACCAGATCCCAGAGGTTGGTGGAACCTGCACAGCCGCCCGCGAGGGATTCCGCTTCAAACGCATGCGCAAAATTGTCGCCGCCGAGCGATAATTCGAATTCGCCGGATACGTCGGCTCTCTGAATGATGATCTGACCGGCATATTCCACATTGCAGGAGTCCTGAAGGACAACGTCGATATAGAGCTTTAACACCTTGCTGTATGTCTCGGAGTCGTTGGAAATCTTTGCAGCTTCCGCCTCCACATCATAAAATGCCACGAGCTCGGTCCCGTCCGTCATTTCGGAAACGGTAATTTCCTGTGTCTCAGGGTCATACTTGAATTTGCCTGCCGCCGCAGCCGCATCCTGCTCGAGCTTTGTGCCGAGGGAGCCGTTGGCATTTTTCACATAGATGGTTCCGATCTCTGCGCCGGTGACGCCGACTGCTGTTTTTGTAGTCTTGCATGCATTGTCTTTTACGGTCATCACGTCGGTGATGCGGACGCGGAACGTACCCTGCTCCACTTCGGAGCCGGTCTGCGCTGCCAGAGCGCCGCCGACAAGGACGCCGTTCGTCGCGGAGACGGTTACGGCTTTGTTCTTTTTCAGGGAAGCAATCTTACGTCCGTTTCTTCCCGTAATGTCGGATTTCTCCTGACTGTTCTTGATGGAGCCGTTCTGAACCTCGTCCATGATAAACTCCAATTCGCCGGCGTTATTAAACGCCGTGATCTGTGCGACCTCGGTAATGATTAACTTACTTACGTCTACTGCCATTGTTGTTTCCTCCTTTGAATGAAAAAATGATTGTTTGATCAAAAGGCACGGGAGGCGCCTGATTGATTTTAGGAATGCATAGGGATCCATGATAAGCATGACCGGTCTTTGATCTTGGATGTGTCTACCGTTCCGGCATATACGCCGGTCATTGTATGATCAAAAAGGATGTTTAATTTGATTTGCTCAAAGCTTTGATGAAACTGGTAGATCGTCAGATGATTGACCTCGTCGTAATTGTATTTGAACTCCGGTCTTGGCGAAGGGCGATCTGCGCATTTTGTTCGGAGACCTTGATCTGTCA
>RYVZ01000013.1 GCA_003979345.1 Lachnospiraceae bacterium | reverse complement strand
GGCGTGGACTACCAGGGTATCTAATCCTGTTTGCTCCCCACGCTTTCGAGCCTCAACGTCAGTTACAGTCCAGTAAGCCGCCTTCGCCACTGGTGTTCCTCCTAATATCTACGCATTTCACCGCTACACTAGGAATTCCACTTACCTCTCCTGCACTCCAGTAGGACAGTTTCAAATGCAGTCCCGCGGTTGAGCCCCGGGCTTTCACATCTGACTTGCCTTACCGTCTACGCTCCCTTTACACCCAGTAAATCCGGATAACGCTTGCCCCCTACGTATTACCGCGGCTGCTGGCACGTAGTTAGCCGGGGCTTCTTAGTCAGGTACCGTCATTTCTTCTTCCCTGCTGATAGAGCTTTACATACCGAAATACTTCTTCACTCACGCGGCGTCGCTGGATCAGGGTTTCCCCCATTGTCCAATATTCCCCACTGCTGCCTCCCGTAGGAGTTTGGGCCGTGTCTCAGTCCCAATGTGGCCGGTCACCCTCTCAGGCCGGCTACTGATCGTCGCCTTGGTGGGCCGTTACCCCGCCAACCAGCTAATCAGACGCGGAGCCATCCTGCACCATGTTTCCATTTTTCACACTGTACCATGCGGTCCCGTGCGCTTATGCGGTCTTAGCACCTATTTCTAAGTGTTATCCCCCTGTGCAGGGCAGGTTCTCCACGCGTTACTCACCCGTCCGCCACTAACTTATATATCACTAGGTTTCAATATAAGTCCGTTCGACTTGCATGTGTTAAGCACGCCGCCAGCGTTCATCCTGAGCCAGGATCGAACTCTCGTTTTCAAATTTTTTTCTCCGAAAATTTTTCCGCGAATGGTAAAACCAACGTTTCCCTCTTCGTTTCCCTTCTTCTCTTCAAAAAAACTTTTGTCCTTTCAAAGTCCCTCTTGATCCTGCCAGTCTTCTCTGGCTTTCTTTCCCTTCCGGTACTCCTTCCGCTTCGTTCCCTCCGCTTCAGGCTTCCCTTCCGGTCCGTTTTACTGTCCTTAGGTCGTTCTTTTTGAACTCTCTGAAAATCTTTTTTGGAATTTTCAGGGTTGCATTACTGTTTATTTGTCAAGGTGCTTTGTTCCGGCCGAGCCGCAACAGTGATATAGTAGCACTCTCTCTTCTGCTTGTCAACATCTTTTTTGAGGATTTTTACAGGATTTTTATGAGTCTCTAAATTCTAAATACCAAAAAAGTGTGCAAATGGATTCAATTCGCTCAACTTGGATAAATATGCATCATTCTGTATCATCATCAGCCATTCGGCGCTCCTGCCCGCAATGTCGTATTTGGCGATCACAATGAACAACGCCCATACGATCACAACCCCTTCGGCAAGTCCTGCGATCATCCCGACAAAACTGTTGATACCATGAATAACAGGAATTCTGGTAATAAACTTCATTGAGCTGAATATCAGTCTCAAAATCTGTGAAAGAAATGCCAGCGCCACAAAAAAAACAATTGCCTGAACAACACCATTATTATTATGGTCAAAATAACTGCCTACCGCGCGCACGATCACTGCCAGACCAAGAACGGATAACGCAATAGAAATCAGTGATGCGATCTCTCCCGTAAGTCCCTTACAATGTCCCTTAAACGCAAATACCAACAATATTAATGCGACCGCCGCCCATACCTCATTCATGATGTGTCCTTTCCTCCGATGTACCTTTGCTTTCTGACGTATTACTTCCGCTTTCTGCCCTGAGACTCCCATCTGCTCTTTTTACAAATTTGGCTGATACCCCTGCCGCTGTTCTACCGGCACGCTGCGTTACCATAATATTTTTCGTGTCCCTAGTTCAATCGAATATTTTGAATCCTATTTCTGCTGACCAACACCAGTTTATCCCTTGCCGTAGTCGGAAGCAGAAGCTGTGCCGGAATGTCAAACTCTCCTTCGAACTTCAGCTTTCCCTTTACCTGATAGATCAAACATTCACTTTCATTATAAACATATACGAAATCATCATAAAACAAAATTTCTTTGTATTCCTGATCAAGTTCAAAAGAATGTACCAGCTCACCTGACGTATTATACACATCCAGCCGATACTTGACATCTCCCCGCATATTTAGAAATACAAGTCCTACATACTTGCTGCTGTAAAAAACCGCACGTACTTCTTCCGAAAGAATGATCTCCTTTGTGCTGGTGGGAATCTGTCTTCCGCTATAGAGCATCAACCGGTTGTCAGCAACAGCAAAAGAATCTTCCTCGTTCATAAAGTAAAGCATCGGAACGATGGCATTATTATAATTAAACACGCTCACAAGCGTATCCTGATAATTATCGCCCACTTCGTCCAGATTGTAAAATGCAACCTTAGAGCTTATCGCCCCGCTGTCTATGTATAAATAGGAAACCCCAATCATCATGCTATTGTCCGACACACTGGCTTTCAGCGGATAACCATTGATCGACATCGTGCTTTTGCAATTCCACAAAATCGCTCCCTCTTTACTATACAGGTAAAGCCACGTATTAGGCGCATCATCAAGGACTACAAGTACCGTTCCCTTATTCGATATGTCAATCGCACGAATTGGCATTCTTGTATCGATCGTTCCCTGCGGCCCCGAAGAGTTCATGACAAAAACGGATGTACCATTATAATCGCCGATCGCAACGTAATCTCCGCAAATTGTAACAAGCGGGTTCTGCATTTCATAGGACTGGTTCCAAAGCGTTCTCCCGTGCAGATCCGTACAGACAGCACCATCCTTGCTATAAGTCAATATATTACCATTATATTCTAAAATATCAAGACTGCTGTTATCCGTCCAGGTTTCCTCCGCAGATACGGTATATCCCGTATACACTTTATTATTGAAACGGATGATCCAAATGGCAACAATCGCTGCGATCACCACCAAAACAAGCACGACACGGTAAAAAACTGTCAGCCTGTGCCTCCATATTTTAGTAAACAGATCACTCGTCCGCCTTTCAGTACTGCCAAATGCACTACTTTCCTTCTGCTCCGTCACTACCTGTCGCACTGTCGGCTTTTTATATTCATTTTTCCTCCGAAACTTTCGTATTTCCGACATGGTTATTCCTCACTTTTTATTAGAATAACACAAATCCGGCATTATGGCAGTAAAATTTTTTGCCCCACTACGATATTATCAGCATTCTCAATCCCATTCAGCTCGCAGATTCTTTTTATCATTCTCCTGTCCTGATAAAACAGTATACTAATGGACGTAAGCGTATCTCCTCTCTGCACGATATATTCGCGATAGCCTTCAACGTTCCCTCCGTTTTCCCCCATCACTAACGCATTTTCTCCATCTTCCTCTTGCTGCGCATCAGCGTTGCCGTCTCCTGCAATTCCATTTTCTTCCTCATTCTGTCCCTCGCTTTCGCCTGCATCCCGTCCGGCATGATCATCTTCATTTGTCACCGCACCTCCGTCTGCATCCTCTTCCTGCGTTGTGTCGCTACCATCCGGATCCTGTTCTGTTGTACCTCCATCGACCTCATTTTGCTCTGTTGCACCGTTAACGTCCGCATCATGCTCTAACGCATTGTCTGCGTTTTCACCTGTGTCCTGCACCTCCTGGCCTTCCTCATTTCCTGCCATGTCATTTCCGGAGCCGTTGCTTTCATTTTCCTTATCTTTCTGTCCGCCCAGACTGTCTCCCGGCTCTCCTTCTCCTTGTCCTGCATCCGAAACATAGACAGGAAGTCCCTCAAACAATCCATCCTCCGGTGTAATATCTGACACAATGATCTCTCCCGGTTGATCCTGAGATACCGGATCTGCTCCCGCCGGAACAGCCTCATCGTCACCAAAGCCAAGCCTTGCGATCACATTATTAAAAGATGTTTCCATTTGACACATTTTTTGATATTGATTAATATTGATGATTCCAAGCAGAGTGACGCAGATGAGCAGCGCACACGTCGTGCAGATAAGCAGTGTATCTTTCTGCATCCTTACTTTGGGCATATGAACCTCTCCCATCGCGGCTCTTGCCTGTCCACTGATAATATCATGCACTTCCTCGACCTTGCGGCGGGTCTCCTCATTATATGCGATCAAATAATTCTGCATCGCCTCATTGCGTTCATAATAAATATAGTAACTCTCGATCAACTCAACGGCTCCCTGACTGCCAATACAGAATTCCTGCGTTCCATCCGCACTGTCAACATGCAGAAGAATCTGTCCCGCCCCCGTATTATTCGAATACATGTCCCTCCTTACAGTCTCCATCCCACTGCTTCCCGCTTCAAATACTACCCGCCCGATGATATCCAGTTCCGAAAAAAAACGGCTGCATTGTTCCTGCAGCGCTTCTTTCCCCTGCCCGGAAAAAAGCTGGCTGCTTGTCCGGTATAATTCTTTATCCGTCACGATTCCCTGAATCACAAACACGGTTTTTTCCTCTTCCGGATAAACCTTCCCTACAAGAGCGCCCTGCCGGATGCCTCCATCCGAGAGCCGCACTACCTGCTTGATATAAGTTGAGACATAATCCTCTATGTAAACAGCATAATGTGCATGTGCCTCCCCGATTTGTCTGATATTCTTTGGTACCGTCCATGTAGCATCCATCGTTTTCCTCTCCTCTTGTTTTGATCCTGTCCTTCACTTCCATAGAAAAACTATACCGCTATCACGGCGCAAAAAATGTCAAAAAGCGCGATGCTTTTGTAATGCACCGCGCTTTTTGACATTCGGATAATTTTACATTTACAACATTTCAATACTTAAAAAAGGAACTTATAAATCGTCGTGGAGTCGTACTGCCTTTCAGGACCAAATACCGTGCTCGGAAAATTATCGTGATTTGGCGCATCCGGGAAAAACTGTGTCTCCATTGCGATTCCCATTCTGGGACCGTATTCAGCGCCGTCCTTCGCAGCCTGCTTTCCTATAAAATTCCCTGCGTAAATCTGAATGCCCGGAAGATTTGTATACACTTCCATCCGGCGTTTCGACTTTTCATCCGTCAGCCGCGCCGCCAGACGCACCTGTCCGTCCCAATCATCAAGCACCCAGTTATGATCATATCCACCGACAAGCTTTGTCTGCGGATCGTCCCCGTCTATGTCGCGCCCGATCGGTTTTGGCACGGTAAAGTCAAGCGCGGTCCCCTTGACCGGCAGAATCTTTCCCGTCGGAATACCCCCGGCTCTCACCTCTGTAAAATGCGAAGCGTTTACCCACAAAACAGCGTCATGGATACTCCCCGCCGCGTGCCCTGACAGATTAAAATAGGCATGGTTTGTCAAATTTATGATCGTATTCTGATCGGACTTTCCCTCATAATGCAGTTTCAACTCGTTCTCATCCGTCAATGTATACGTCAGCCGGACGACTTTATTGCCGGGCAGTCCGACATCCCCGTCCTCCACGCCCACCGTAAAGATCACGCTGTCCTCCGTCGCCTGCGCATCCCATATCTTTTTCGACATACCAAGTTTCCCATCGCTGTGCAGATTATTGGCGCCGTCATTCACCGCCATCTGGATCTTCTTTCCTTCCAGCAAAAAAGAAGCGTTTCCGATCCGGTTACAGTTTGGTCCGATCGTCGCGCCAAAATTATCCATATTCACCGTATAAGGCTCAATCGTATCATATCCCATCGTGATATCTGTTTTTCTTTTGTCTTTGTCCGGCAAAAAAAGATTCACGATATTTGCACCATAAGTCATGACTTCCACACACATGCCGTTCTGATTTGACATGCTGTACAGCTCAACCGCCCTGCCATCTTCAAGTGTATCAAACAGCCTCTTTGTTACTGCCATAGTCCCTCTCCTTTTCTCTGGGTCTTCCTCCTGCGCCGCATGATCAACGGTCTGCACGCAGAAGATTTACACCGCGCTCCGTCTCTGTATCACAACTCCGTGCGCCCTTCCAGCGCCCGCAAAAGCGTCACTTCATCAATATACTCTAAGTCACCGCCGACCGGGACCCCGCTTGCGATCCGCGTTACGCGAATACCCGCAGGCTTGATCAGCTTACGGATATACATTGCCGTCGTCTCTCCCTCCAGGCTGGAATTAGTCGCGATAATGACCTCTCCTACATCCCCTTCAAGCCGTGCGATCAGTTCCTTTAATTTAATATCGCCCGGACCAATGCCCAGCATCGGTGAGATTGCCCCATGGAGCACATGATAAATACCCTCATACTTTCCTGTTTTCTCATATGCCGCCAGATCCCTGACATTTTCAACCACCATGATCGTCCTGTGATCCCGCTTTACATTTGCGCACACCGGACAGATTTCTTCATCAGTCAGCGTAAAGCATTCTTTACAATAACGTACATTCGCTTTCGCTGCGGTAATTGCATCCGTCAGCCTTTCCACGCGCTGCTGCGGCATATTAATAATGTGGAACGCCAGCCGCTGTGCCGATTTTGCACCTACGCCGGGCAGCGATGCCAGTTCTTCAATTAAACGATTGATATGTCCGCTGTACATGTCCATTAGAACGGAAGACCTCCGGTCATCTTACTCATCATTGCCGAGCTTGCCTCCTCTACCTGGCGCAGTGCGTCGTTCGCCGCTGCCAGTATCATATCCTGAAGCATTTCCACATCATCGGGATCGACCGCCTCTTTCGACAGCTCCACCTTGCTGAATTCTTTTTTCCCGGTCACGGTGATCTTGACCGCGCCGCCGCCCGATGTCCCTGTAAACTCCTTCGTCTCCATCTCTTTCTGGTTCTCTTCCATCTGACGCTGCATCCGCTGCGCCTGCTTCATCAGATTGTTCATATTGCCCGGCATCCCCATGCCGCCGCCAAATCCACCACGTTTCGCCATGTTTATCCTCTTTTCTGCGCTGCTTCCTGTGTTTGAACGGGTTTGTGTCAAGCCGTTTATGGCTTTGCTATGATAGGTTTGCCATTTATGGCTTTGCAGCACACAGACACAAATACCGCAGTCGAAGGTTTTAATCTTCCATACTTTCTTTATATCACTAACAATAGTTACCGCTTTCACCGTTATTCTAAAAAATATCCGGCTCCGGCTCGTCTTCCTCCTCGATCTCCATGTTGATCAGGGACGATAAATCCACATAATGATCCGTAAAGCGGTCATCTTCTTTCAGCACCTGAATAAGGACCGTCATCTGCTTTCCAAGGTACCCTGAAATGAGCGCTTCTAACTGTTCATGATGTTCTTTTTCCTGTGTAAAATAATCCGACATAATACCGTCAGGCAGCACGATCACTAACTGATCGTCAGCGCCAAGACTGAGCTTTGCATTTTGCAGATAAAGGCGCATCGGCTGGGGCGCCCTGCCCGCGATCGCCTGCCAGTTACTGACTGCTTTTTTGACATCCTCGGAAAGCGCCTTCGGCAGCTCCTGTTTTACCTGCGGCGCAGCTGAGGCAAAAGCTGCCGCCAGTCCACCCGCGCCGCCCTGCACCGTACCCGCTCCGGCGAAACTGCCTTGAGGCCCCGGGGCGCCAGATCCGACTCCAAAAGCGCCTGCCGCCGGTAAAAAATCGCCAGTTTCAAGCCGCTGTTCGATTGCCCGGATACGGTCAAGCACCGTGTCCTGTTTTGCTTCCATTTGCGGGCGGCACAGTTTTATGAGCGCCACCTCCGTAAGCACACGCTTCTGTGCCGCATATTTCAATTGTCCCGAAAGCTCTGAAAAAATGCGGATATAGCGGATGATTCCGTCCGCTTCAATACGTCCGGCCTCCTGCTGCAAAAGCTGCAGATTTTCCGACGACATATCGATCACATCTTCGACATGATCCGATGTTTTGACAAGCAGCAGATTACGCAGGTACCATGTAAAATCCGTCACAAACTGCGTCAGCTCGCGACCCTGGATCACAATCTCGTCAAGCAGCGCGATGCACTCCGCAACGTTCCGGTCGAGCACACTGCAAAGCAGCCTTGAAAAGACGCCCGTATCTACCGCCCCGAGCACATCGAGCACCTTATCATAGGTCAGCTCATCCCCAAAGTGAAACGCAATGCATTGGTCTAACAGACTCAGCGCGTCGCGCATCGAGCCGTCCGCCGCCTTTGCCACATAGCGCAAAGCCTTTTCTTCCACAACCACCTGCTCTTTTTCCATGATCTCGCCGAGCCTGCCGGCAATCGTATCAATGCTGATGCGCCTAAAATCATAGCGCTGGCACCGCGACAAGATCGTGATCGGTATTTTATGCGCCTCTGTCGTCGCCAAAATAAAGATCACATAGGAGGGCGGCTCTTCCAATGTTTTCAGAAGCGCGTTAAACGCGCCGATGGACAGCATATGTACTTCATCTATAATATAGACTTTGTAGCGTCCCTCTGTCGGAGAATATGCGACCTCATCTACGATCTGGCGAATATTATCCACACCATTATTGGATGCCGCGTCGATCTCAATAACATTCATGCTCACACCCGCCGCGATCGCTCTGCAGACATCGCACTCCCCGCACGGACTGCCGTTCGCCGGATGCTCACAGTTGACTGCTCGTGCAAAAATCTTAGCAACTGTTGTCTTTCCCGTTCCACGCGTTCCGCAAAAAAGATACGCATGACCAATACGCTCCGACTCGATCTGATTGCGCAGCGTTGTTACAATATGATCCTGACCTTTCACGCTCTCAAAGCTGTCAGGACGGAATTTTCTATAAAGCGCCACATATGACATGTTCAATCACCGAAACTGATACCCAGCATTTTTGCTTCTTGCACAATGGTCGCATCGGGCGATACCATTTTTAATTTGCCAGCCACATCCTCAAGCGGCACCTTTATGATCTCACGGTTCTTAATCCCGACCATGAATCCATATTCTCCCTCCAGAATGAGCTTACCCGCCTCAGAGCCGAGCCTTGACGCAAATACACGGTCGTACGGGCACGGACTTCCGCCCCGCTGCGTATGACCCGGAACAGTCACCCGTACATCCTGCCCTGTTTTATCTTTGATCTGCTCCGCAAGCTCGTAAGATACGCTCGGATATTTATAATTCTTGAGTTTTTCTTTATAATCCTTTTTGGATAACTTCGCATCCTCTTTAGAAATCGCACCCTCCGCGACAGCCAGTATTGTAAACTTACTTCCTCGTTTAGAACGTCTATCGATCGCTTCTACGATCTTATCAATATCATATGGAATTTCGGGAATGAGAATGATATCAGCGCCCCCTGCAATACCTGCGTTCAGTGTCAGCCACCCGACCTTATGCCCCATGACCTCGACAATGAACACTCGTCCGTGTGATGCAGCGGTCGTATGAATACAGTCGATGCAGTCGGTCGCGATATTGACCGCACTCTGGAAGCCAAACGTCATATCCGTTCCCCAAAGATCATTGTCGATCGTCTTCGGAAGCGTAATGACATTTAATCCTTCCTCACGTAAAAGATTCGCCGTCTTATGCGTGCCGTTTCCTCCCAGAATAACAAGGCAGTTTAAGTTCAGCTTGTAATAATTATGTTTCATTTCCTCCACTTTATCAAGACCGTTTTCATCCGGTTCGCGGATTGTCTTAAACGGCGTCCTGCTGCTGCCTAAGATCGTGCCTCCCTTTGTCAGAATGCCCGAAAAATCCGCCCCTGTCAGCATTCTGTAATTTCCGTAGATCAATCCCTTATATCCCTCTAAAAAACCGTAAATCTCCACTTCTTCCGCCGCATTTACCAGCGCCTTCACTACGCCGCGCATCGCTGCGTTCAACGCCTGACAGTCACCGCCGCTTGTCAACATTCCGATTCTTTTCATCCCGCTTCCTCCATTCTTACACGATTCCTCCATGTCAGAGTCTTAAATTACCGGTTGAAAAATAAGGTCATCAGATCTATTTTTCAGCCTAGTCTCCATGCATATCGCAAGTCCTGCCTGCGATATGCCTAGATTGGAAAATCTTCTCACGTCTCTTAGTATACCTTATTTTGAAGCATAATAAAAGAGCCGACTAATTGATTGGGCTAATTTTTTATTGACGCTTTGGATTTTCATGATATAATGAGTGAAGCAGGTCTCGCCTGATTGGAGATGTACCCAAGTGGCTGAAGGGTCCGCACTCGAAATGCGGTAGGTCGGGTAACCGGCGCGAGGGTTCAAATCCCTCCATCTCCGTTATAACGTTATAATAAAAAGCTCCCCGTGCGTCACTTCTTCATCAGCGCACACCGGGATGCTTTTTATTCATTTCGGCCGCAAAACGGAACAGACCCGCTTCAGGAATTCCTTACCTTTCCGTTTCCATACATAAGCTGCCGTTTTCTGTTCCACCGCCTGTCCGGTCTTGCCGCGGATCAGGTTCACAATATCTTTTGCCATTTCATAATATACCGAAACCACAAAATGGTTATAATGGTCATAAAAGCTTTCCTGCCCTCTGATATATCGGTTCACGTCAATATAGTCCATATTTTCCCGTTCTTTGCACAGATTCTTAATACGACCGTTGATTTCCTTATAGACCAGATTTTTCCCCGTCCATGCCGGATTCTTGTTTTTCAGATATTCCGTTTCTGTCCCAAGCATCACGACCAAATAGGTATCCGGTCTCAAATACTCCCTGATCTTCAATATGTTTTCTACTGTCTGCTCCGGTGTCAAGATGCCTGCAAATTCATATTTCTCAGAAAACTCCTCCAAAAATTCCCTTGTCAGTCCGCATTGTGCCGTATAGATCTTTCCTTCAATATATCCCTCCCAGTTTGCACGATCGGTCAGGGGATAGCAGCCCTGCGCAAAAGCAACGATCTCACCGGTCTCTTTTCTGCGGTACATCCCCAAATTCACATCCTGCAAGATACTGATAAAAACAACATCATAGGGGTGTTGATAAATCAGGTCGGAATACATTTTTTCATCACCGAACGGCAGTTCCGCTGCAATCTCCTGCTTCTGCTCCGCAGATAAGGTATGTGCCTGTACGATATGTGCCGTATGGTTTACTTGTTCTATAACCGTACCACTCTGCGGAGAAACATAAGTAAATTCACAATCAATGCCGTCTCCCGGCTCAATGAAGGAGAAAATAGCATCCAGATCGCAGGGTCCCTTAAACAAAATCCTATGTTTCTCCCCCTTATGACTAATCTGCTGTCTTTCCTCCTCTTTCACATCACAGTCCGCCTGATTGATCCAGTCGGGAAATCCGTTTCCGCTTAGCTCCCCGGCGGTTTCGCCCGATTTCTCGTAATCGGGGTATCCCAATTTTGCATAAACAAACTGTTCTACACCCATGCCGATCGTTCTGCATGAAAATAGAAAGTGAACCAGCTTGTGATTCTTCTCTGCGTAAAATCCGACAATGCCATATTCTCCATACTTATCTCTGACAGAAACATATCCGCACTGATACTCCGGATCTTGCACAAGTTCCTTCAGTTCTTCCATAGAACTACGGATCTTTGTGAAATTTAGCTGATTGGTCCGCATCACAAGCTCATATATGCGTTCCAAATGATTTATACAGTCTGTCTTCATTTCTACACGGATATTGCTTTTACGAAGGAACTCTTCATTCGAACCGAATTCTTTTTTTTCGTCCCGTTTTGCCTCCAAGATCCGATACCGTTCCAACCGGGAATGTTCCCTGTCATCAGCGGAAAGCTGATCCGCATATTGTGCCAGCAAATCCAACTCTGCCGCTCCGCCGGTCATCAGTCCCGGATTATAAAAAACAGCTTCCTGCCTGTTTAAGTCCTCATCATCCAAAAACAATGTATTTTCTGCCCGAAGGCCCATATCCGACAGCATCTCGTGAATCCTTGGTCCCTTTGGAGTCCAGTCCACAGAGGGAAACACAAAATACTCTGCCATATTAGCTCCACATAGTTCAGAAAAAACGCTCTCTTTATCATTCTTAGAACAGATGGCATTCACGATCCCTGCATCGGTCAATTTTTTCACAGTCTCGATATTTCGTTCAAGCATCGTTACACGACCCTCACTCAAAATCCCCTGCCAAAAAGTACCGTCCATATCCCAGATCACTAATTTTATTTTCGCAAATTGAATATCCATTCTTACCCCCCGCGTTTCTTCATTCTGAACCGTCCGACCCCAAATTCCTATTACGCATCGTAATTTCTATTATACACTAATACCGCTCATTTATCAACTCACCGCTCTTCATCGTACACAGAAACAAGCGATCCGCGGCTCCGCTAAACCAACGGTCGGTTGCAGAAAAAGGACGGTACATATACAATAAAACCAAAAAGACGATCAAAAGGAGGCTCCCAAAATGGATGAAAACAAAATCGGACAATTCATTGTTGAATTACGAAAAGAAAAAAATATGACCCAGAAAGAATTAGCGGAACAACTTCACATTACCGACAAAGCCGTTTCCAAATGGGAACGTGGTTTGAGCTGCCCCGACATTTCTCTCTTATCGCCTCTTGCCGAAATTCTCGGCGTGACGACAGGCGAACTCTTAAACGGGCAAAAACATACGGCATCATCCGGCGATCACGGCGACGGTGTCGATCAGGCGATCAGTTATGCGGAAACTTCCGTTAATAAGAAAATAATCTCCATACAAAATATTTTGTCGGTCTCTTTTTCCTGCACGCTCCTCGTCGGCATGATCGTATGCATCATCTGCGATCTGGCAATTTCCGGCGCCCTCACATGGTCGCGGTATGTGATTAGTTCCGTCATTTTTACACTGCTCATTTTCGCACCTATTCTCAAATGCGGTTATAACGGCAGCGGCATATTTGGTCTTTTACTATCCGTCAGTGCATTTATCATTCCGTACTTATATACGCTCGGCAAAATCGTCGGCGGAAACAATCTGGTCGCATCGATCGGTATAAAAACCGCGCTGCCTTCCATTGTTTATCTGTGGTGCGTCTATACCGTATTTCGAAAACTAAAATCGCGCAGGCTGCTCGCCGCAGCGATCGCGTTTCTGTTGGCGATCCCGCTGCACCTGATCATCAATCTCATTCTTGCCGGTATTCTTGCCACTCCGGTTCTTGACGGATGGGACGCGCTCGATCTGAGTGTCACTTTCCTGTGCGCCGCCGTGCTGTTTATGATCGACCGCACAAGACATTCTCAAAGAACGCCGGAGTGAATCCGCACGATATCCGCTTATCAGTAGGGATGCCGCTCGCTGACAGTCCTTCACGGACTGTCAGTCCTGCGGAGCAAACGGAATAAACGTCAGCTTTTTGTAAACATACCGACCCATGGTCTCCCTCGCCCGCTCTTCGCTGACCGGCTCAGCGTATTCCGCGTCATATGCTGATTCTGTTGAATAAAACCACGGATTTTCAGGATCTTTATATCCGTCATAGATGACGGATTCCACAAAGTGAAGCTCCGAACCATCGAATGTAAAATACGCATAACAGGACTCGGCGGCACTACTGCTGCCTTCGTTTGCGATCATTCCATTCTCACAAAGATAATATTGGTTTCTGTCCCAGCCGTCAGTAACGCGGACCAGCTCCCCTGCGGAAATTGTATAAATATTATAGACGACCGAAAGATCCTTTCCCCAATTTTCTCCAAAGATCAGTTCTTCTGTTCCATTTCCGTCAATATCCTCAATAAAATACCCAAGGGTATCGCTGTCGGGCCACATATGGATTATAACGCTGAAATCATATTCTTCGGGCAGTTCTACCTCTTCACCCGCAATGCATTTCCTGACCCCATAGATCAGCTTTTGATAAAACTCGTTTTCAACCTCAGGTTCCTGCTCCGGTGTCTGCGGCGATTCCCGTGACGGCTCCCGTGATGACTCCTGCGCTGAGTCCTCTGCCGGTTCCTGTGACGAATCCTGTGCAGATTCTCCCACCGTTTCTCCTGCCGGTTCCTGTGACAAGTCCCGCGCTGAATCCTCTGCCGGTTCCTGTGAGGGCTCCTGCACTGATCCCCCCTGCTCCTGATCGTCAACAAACGCGCTCTCCGGCACATGTTCCGGGGTCGTCCCATTCTCTTCCCCTGCTCCGCACCCCGTCATGAGCAGTAACACGCAGACACATATGATACCGGTTATCCCTTTATTTTTCGTCATTGTCAGCCTCCGCCATTTTCTTTTTTCCCATTTGTAACTTCTGTTCATCAGAATGAGCTCTGCCATCAGCTTACGCCCCGGCAGACCATTAGTAGTAAAACCCCTCGCTCCGAAGCAGCTTCACAAATTCAAACAGCCGCTTTCCCTCAAGATCAAAGGGAAAATAAAATGAAAATCCGATTTCCTTTTCATCACAGGCGCGAATATTCTCTTTCATTTCCTGCACAGTCTGCCCTGCGTGATAAAAGTCCGCAAGATAATCTTCCACACCGTAAACTTCAAATTCATATCCAAAAAACTTCTCATAAGAATATGCCAAAGCAGCATCCCGCTTTAACTTCGCGGATACAGAAATTTTATCAAATTCAATCTCAATATCGCAAAAGCCTTTCACGCCGACTACCGGGATCGGATAGGATTCTCTGTACCAGTGCCCTTGGGCGCTTTTATGATAATGTCCGTTATACCAGCCGGATTCTGTTTCAAAAATTCTGTGAAGCAAGGCTTGAACGATCTCTCCCTGTTTTCTTTCCAAACGGTAATAGACACCGTTGATTTGTTCTAACAACTCCCTGTCCATCCAAAAGACCTCCCAGATTCCAAATAGAAGCTTATCCTCATTATAACATCTGTTTGGAGTCTTATCTACTTGACAGAAAAGTGTCTTTGATATAAAAATATATATCAAAAACACTCTTCTTAAAATTTCCACTTTATATGTTTATCATCATCTTACAGGGAGGAACGCCATGCAGCATCAGGGGACAAAAAAACTGGAAACAGACCGTTTACTCTTAAGGAGAATGGTCACGGAGGACGCAGAAGAAATGTACCACAATTGGGCCTGCGAAGACGCGGTCACAAAATTTCTGACCTGGCCGACGCACCCCAATGCAGACGTTACCAAGCGGGTCATTGGCGGCTGGATCGACAGTTATAACAGTCCCGATTACTACCACTGGGGCATGGAATTAAAAGAAACGCATGAGTTAATCGGTAACATTTCCGTTATTTCCATCAAGGAAAATGTGTTATCCGCCGATATCGGTTACTGTATAGGAAGCAGATGGTGGGGACGCGGGCTCATGCCCGAAGCCGGACGCGCCGTCGTAAAGTATCTGTTTGAAGAAGTCGGGTTAAACCGGATCGCGGCGTATCATGACACCAACAATCCGAATTCCGGCAGAGTCATGCAAAAGATCGGCATGACTTACGAGGGTACTCTGCGCAGCGCCGGCCATAATAATCAGGGCATAGTGGATGAAAAGTGGTATTCCATACTGAAAGCTGAATACCTTGCGGCACAAGCCGGATAGCGACAGAGGGTGCCGTCAACGCTCTGTTCTATAACTGGCAGTTTTTCTTATGTGCTTTTAATTTTTTCATCGCCCAGTCATAATGACTTGACATGTTTGCCGCAAAATAAGAGCCAAGCGCATTTCCCCCCGTCCACGGGAATGCGTCTCTTGAAAACAGTTCCTCATTTGAAAAGGACTCCGCAAGCCGCATCGTTTCTTCATGGGATTTTTGCAGCATCGCTTTGGCATCCTCGAGACTTGTATCCTGATGCTTCCGCCATAATTCCATATTCATTTCGCCATAATTCTTCCAATTATAGGGCGGCGGCAGAAGCGGTGCAAACGCGTTATCCTTTTTTCCGCGAGCGGTAATCTTGACCGGCGCCCCGGATTCGTCCGCTTTGTTCTCATCCGGTTTTCCCTCCTGTCTGTTCAGGTGGTTGGCATCCACCCAGTTTAGCAGAAGCTGATGCCACTCATACAAATGTACCAATACATCACGCAAATTCTTGTCCCGCTTCCAGTGCGCTTCTTTTTTGGACAGACTGTTCGAAAAATCAAAGGGCGTCTCCAACTCCTTTTTCGTCATTTCGCTGATCATTTTATTTAATTTTTCATAGTTTTCGGCGCCTGCGTTTAGCAATTCTGTTTTTGTTGTCGGTCTTGACATGGTCATTCATCCTTTCTGTCTTTGAAGTATTCGGGCAATTATAAATTGTCCAGATATAATAAAGCGCCCGGCAGCTTTCAAAGTGCTGCGATTTTTCCGGCTGCTTTGTTATTTGACAACCTCAGTTTATCAGCGAAACCCTGACATCCTCTGTCATGGTTTATTTTTTTCATAAATTGATTTTGCCTGCCGCGCCAATTCTTCCTTTAGAAACGCAGGTTCGATCACATCAACCTGAGCGCCAAACGATAACAGAAATCCGGTCAGCCACGCATCCACGGGCATTTCCGCCGATGCTGTCAGTGTGCCGTCCTCATGATGCGTGACCTGTGTTGGGTCAAACTCATCATAGACGCGGTATGCCATTTCTTTCGGAAAGCGGAGCGTGATACGGCAGTCGCCCGGTCCCGGCGTTGCCGTCCGCTGCTGTTCCGGTCCATAACAGCCTTTAACGGCTCCGCTCCTGCCCTTCGTCCGCCGTTCTGCATCATCACATCCTTCTGCAATTTCACTCCTGCCTCTTTCCACATCAGAACTACCAGCTTCCTGTTTTCGCTCACACTTTGCATTATGACTGCTTTCCCATCCCCCCTGAGCCTGCTTTGCATGAACCTCCATTCCCTGCGCTTCTTCTTTTATAACCTCAAACTCTAAAATACGGTTTAACTTAAAGATACGCCCTTCCTGCGCTTTTTGACAGAACGCTTTGACATACCATGCCTTTGCTTTATAGATCAGCTTTAACGGCAAAACGATCCGCTCCGTAACGGTGCCGTTTGTGCCGGCATATGAAATTTTCACCTTCCTGTGCTGAAGAACCGCCATTTTCAACAATTCAAATTTCTCATGATCCCCCTTCTTTTCCCCCCATCTTGAAAAATCTATTTCAAGCCAGTCCTCCGTATCCAAATGAAACAATGCCGACAGCTTCTGAACCGTATTTTCCTGATAAAGGTTCTGCGTCGCACGCAAACTTTGGAGTGCGGCGAGAATATTCTGTTTTTCCTCGTCGGACAATACCGCTTTATCCAGCGTAAAATGCTCCATCAGCCGAATCCCGCCGTCCCGTCCCGTTTCCGTATAGACAGGAATACCCGCCCCGCTTAACGCTTCAATATCCCGATAAATCGTCCGGACCGACACTTCAAATTTTTCTGCCAATTCCGGCGCGGTTGCATGTCCCTGATCGAGCAGATAATAAAGAATCCGAAATAACCGGCTTTGCTGCATAAATGGGAACCTTCCTTTTGTCTTATTTCAACTTATATTTCGCCGTGCCTCCGCCAATCATATCCATCAGCCTGGTTTACCGCTTCCGCATTCCTGTTCAAAAGCAACTCCCGTTTGCTTTTTAGCACCCGCCGGATTCTTTTATTCCTTTTAGGCCTATGATAAGATAGATCATGCAAAGGGCAGCGAAAACGTGCCTGCATTGAATCGTATATTTTGCACGATCCAAATACTTTATTTGTATGTTTCGCAATTGCCCAAATAAACTTTATATTAGAAGGAGAACCCGATATGAACACCCTGTTAGTTGCAAAGCATCTACAATACCTGCGAAAAAGTCATCAATATACGCAGGACGATCTTGCGGAAAAATGTTATCTTTCCAGACAGGCAGTCTCAAAATGGGAAACCGGAGAAGCAGTCCCTGACTTGGACGTGTTATTGAAACTTTCAAAGTTATATGAAATGACGATCAACGACATATTGGAGCCTAAAATGTCCTCCGAAAAGATCAATGATTTTGAGCAGCTGTCTACACTTTCCGACAACAGGCTCACAGAAGTCCTTGATCAGTTCGATTGCGAAACCATTGCCGCCGCCTGCATGGGTGCCTCTCCTGACATCCATGCGCTGCTCGGTCGTTTGCTCCCTCACCTGAATCTTGACGAAGAGATCAAACGCATCGGCAGAGTCCGGGTAGAAACCGTCCTTGATGCGCAGACGCAGATTATTGCCATGATCAATCTGCTCGCCGCAGACCGGGAGCTGTAAGCATCCATCTGCGAACTGATATGGCACAGTATGCTCCCGGATCTGCACCAGAAGCAATCCAACGCTTATTCTTCCATCAGGCGCAGCCCCGCCGTGTCCGTGACCGGCAGCGAAAAAACGATCGACTTTGCCTTGGACTGCAAACCCGCCTGCTCCATGACCGCTTTCATAATATCGTTCTTTTGCTCGCTTTTTGCTACGATAAAAATAATTTCTTTCTCAGAGGCAAGGGACACGCCCATGAATTTTTCCGCCTGTTCCATGCCGGTGCCCTTGGCGTGGATCACAGTTCCGCCATATGCGCCGGCTCCTCTGGCGGCGTCCATCGCCAGCTCCGTATATCCCTGATTTGCAATGACCACGATCAGCTCATGCATTGTGTCCTTCAACGCAGATTCCTCCTCTATCTGAAAGTTCTGATTTCCCGTTAAAAATTGCAGGGTCTTTTTTCCACCGATGCTGCTAAGCGGCACCACAAAGGCAATCCCCTCTCCCGGCGCGTCAATCTGGAGCTTAACCCGAAGGTTCTTTTTTGTTCTCTCCCAGACGCTTTCCTCCAGCACATGAAACAGGACCGCTTTTTCTGTCGATTCCAGTCCCAGATAATCCAAAATATCACCCGATGCAGTGCCGGCACCCAGCGTAATGAACATCACCTGAAGTAGTTCCTCCTGATACAGGCGAAGATATTTTTTTAACTGTTTTCTGCTGACAATCGTTGTCATCAGGCATAATTTTCCCATCCGTTCTCTCCACTATAATTCAATAATATCCATATCCCCGTATTGCTCGATCGACGCATAGCCGCCCGCTTCTTTCTGGAGACGTCCCTCTTTCATACGATAGATCAGTCCGAGCGACTGAATCGTGATCAGCGGCGTCATCGCGACCATCGCGACCACACCGAATGCATCCGTAATGATATTGCCTCCCACCGCGTTGCATGCCCCCATTGCAAACGGCAGCAGAAACGTCGCCGTCATCGGACCGGACGCCACGCCGCCCGAGTCAAACGCGATGGAAGTAAATATTTTCGGGACAAAAAAAGTCAGAAACAGGGCAATCGCATACCCCGGCACGATAAACCACATAATGGAAATCCCCGTAAGCACACGTATCATTGCCAGCCCGATCGAAACCGCAACACCGACGGAAAGACTTCTCTCCATCGCCATCGCCGAAATAGCTCCTGAGGTGATCTCCTCCACCTGCTTCGTGAGCACAAATACCGCCGGCTCCGCCTGAACGATGAAATAGCCGATCACCATGCCGATCGGTATGATGATCCATGCATAGGGAAGCCCTGCAATCACCTGTCCCAGATAGTTTCCGGCAGGCATGAATCCGACATTGACGCCGGTCAGAAAAAGCACAAGTCCCACATAGGTATACACGAGTCCGATCAGAATCTTGATCAGCGTTTTTTTCTTGATATCGCGTGAGATCAATTGGAACGCCCCAAAAAATAACACAATGGGAAGCAGGGAAAGCGCCATTTCACGAAGATAAACAGGTATGCCTTTCGCAAACAGCCTGCCAAGCTGAACCGTATCCGTGATCTCCGGTATCGCGTCCGACAGGTATTCCGTCGATTGCGGATGGTAGATCATGCCCAGTATCAGAACGGCAATGATCGGGCCCACAGAGCATAACGACACAAGACCGAAACTGTCCTCCGCCGCATGCTTATCGCTTCGGATCGCAGAAATACCAACGCCAAACGCCATGATGAACGGAACCGTCATCGGACCGGTCGTCACGCCTCCCGAATCAAATGCAACTGCAAGAAAGTCCTTCGGAACAAAAGCAGCCAGCGCAAACACCACTGCATAAAAGAGCAGCAGCATCGGCGGCAGCGCGACCCGCAGCAGCATACGCAGCAGCGCGAACACCAAAAGAATTCCGACGCCCGCCGCCACCGCTAAGATCAATACGGCGTTCGGCACCGAGGGTACCTGCTGCGCCAGCACCTGCAAGTCCGGCTCGGAGATCGTAATGACAAAACCCAGTGCAAAACTGACAAAGACCATCACCGCAAGGTTCCGGCTTTTCGTCATGGTCGTACCCACACGTTCCCCCATCGGCGTCATCGCCATCTCAGCCCCGATAGAAAAAAACAGCATCCCCACAATCAGCATGACTGCCCCAATCAGAAACTCCATCAAAATTTCCGGAGAAATGGGTGCAACGGTAAAACTGAGCAGCAGCACGATCATAATGATCGGTAAAACCGCCTTCAAGGTCTCTTTTGATTTTTCTATCAGTTTCGAACGATTATCCCTCAAGAGTCTGCGCCTTTCTATGTAGAGTTTTATGTTGAGTCCGGCACTGCAAAATATTACTAATATTGACAGCTATGATATAATAGAATATATTTATTGTAACACAGAAAAACCTATGCCTGCTACCTGAAACTTCTTTTTTATTTTTTCGAAAATATTTCGATTTCTTTCACCAAACTATAAAATTTATCATATACCAACCCGATATAATTTATATCACCCTGCGATTATGTCATGATATCCGCAAGAAAGGAGATTGCCTATGTTTTCCGTACAACATAATTTAGCTGCTATAAATTCCAACAGGCAGCTCGGTATTACGACAAACGGTGTAAAAGTGTCCACGGAACGGCTTTCCTCCGGCTACCGCATCAATCGTGCCGCAGATGATGCAGCAGGTCTGACGATTTCAGAAAAAATGCGCAGTCAGATCCGCGGTCTGACGCAGGCATCTGCAAACGCACAGGACGGGATTTCTTTAGTGCAGATCGCAGAAGGTGCTCTTACGGAAGTACATGACATGCTGCAGCGCTCTAACGAGCTGGCGATCAAGGCTTCGAACGGAACGCTGACCGAGGCGGACCGCACGGCAATTGATAAAGAGCTGACGGAATTAAAAGACGAAATCGACCGTACGGCACAAAGTACGGAATTTAATACACTAAAGCTTTTCCCCGATAACGGACTCTCTCCAAGATCCGCATCGGTTATGGAAACTTATCACTATGAGTTCTCCTATAATCTGACTGACAATACATTTTCCATCGGACGTCTTGAAAATGCCGGCGCTGCTGCCCGCGGTGCTGACGGCGCAGTCTCTACCGGCAGCGTGCTTGCCGATAAGATTGCAAACGAGTTCGTCCCGAACGCTGTCACACAGATTTTAGACGCGTTTCCTAGCTTGAAAAACGCAGTCGGCTCTAATACGATCAACATGGCTTTGGACGTATCATTCGTGGATGGTCCGGGCAGTACTTTAGCCTATGCACAATATACATATAAAACCAACAGCGGTCAGGTCACATCCATGCTGCTTAAGGTAGATGCTACCGATTTTAATGATAAAGATGCGCTTGGCACCGGCTCAAAAGCGGAAGTTTTGGAGTCTACGCTGGCGCATGAGCTCATGCATTCCGTCATGCAGTATACCATGCCGAAACAGATGAACGGCAAACCGGGCTCCCTTCCTAATTGGTTCGTGGAAGGAACCGCGCAGCTTGCGGGGGGCGGCTTCCCGACCGGATGGAACAACGGCCTGCAAAATATTGCAAAAGGTCTTGCCGATGAAAATGATACCAGTGCGGACGCCAATATTTCCAAGTATCTGAAATCTTACACCGTATCAGGCAGACCCTACGGACACGGTTATTTGGCTGCCGCATATGCAGGTTACCTGGCAAACGGGAAAGGCGCAGTAACAGGCGCAAATATTGCGGCCGGTATGGATAACATATTATCGGATATCTTAAACGGAAAAAGCTTTGGTGCTGCCTTAAAAGACAATACCGGATTGACCGAAAGTCAGCTTAATTCCCTGTTCAGCAACGGAAATGCAGATTTGGTCGATTTTGTGAGAAAGCTTTCCGTCGCCTCCTTAGGCGGTGCGGGTTCCGTGATCACGCCCTCGCTTGCAACCGGCGGTACGGATATTCTCGGAGATACCGCAACAGTCGCACCATTCCAAATCGATCCTTCCAAAGTGTTTGTGGATCTGGAAAGCGGCGGTGCAAACGTGACCCTGCATATTGGTGCTGCTGCAGAACACTACATGAAATTGAACCTTTACCAGATGGATTCCAAAGCACTTGGCATAGAAAACACCAGTATGACAACACAGAATGCTGCCCGCGAATCCATTGAGATCTTCCAACAGGCAATCGGCTATGTCAGCTCCGTTCGCAGTTACTACGGTGCTGCGCAGAACCGTCTGGAGCACACGATCGCAAATCTTGACAATGTTGTGGAAAATACAACTGCTGCAGAGTCCAGGATTCGCGATACGGATATGGCAACTGAAATGGTTCGTTTTACAAACAAACAGATCCTGTTACAAGCCGGGCAGTCCATGCTGGCTCAGGCAAACCAACAGCCCAGCATGCTGTTGAGCCTCATCGGATAATCGGAATACAGGAGGTGCATCGCAGATGGGTGAAATCGTCAATATTCGTTGTGATTCCTGTCATACCGGCTGGGAATGCCGTACCGGCAACGGTCTGATGCACGGGAGCCTTGATTCCGTCGCCGGCATTTTTTCACCAGAGCAGCAAACGGAGATTGCGCTTTCGGCAAAGCAGGATCCTCTTTCTTTATTCACATTTTCATTCCGTCCCGCACGCTGCAGCCGCTGTCACGGGATTGTCAGCATCCCGGTACTGACGCTGACAGAATCCGACAGCACCTTTATCGGTCCATGCCCCGCCTGCGGACAAAAAATAAAGCCCATCGCAAGGCTCTCCAAGAGCGCATGTCCGGTGTGCAGCAATATTTCGTTGAAATCCGACACGATCGGGCGTTGGGACTGATTCAGAATTCGATGATTCTTTTCCCTGCTTCATGAAGGATTCCCTCTTTTCTTTTTTTAACATAAAGCATGATGTCTCGTAAAACAGGTTTACAGAGACTTCATGCTTTTTCATTTTCTATGGTTGTGTTCTTTTCAACCTTAGAAAATCTTTTCTCCTTTCACACTTTCCACTTTCGTATGAAAATCGTAAGATTTCCCAAAGAAAAACGTGAAAAACCTGTACATATAAACGGATACATTTTGACTTACTCCCTGTTACAATACTTTTACCGATTCACAAACTTAACCAGTGATCGTAAAACAACAAGGAGGGTAAATCACATGCGACTCACGGTTTTTGACTGCGAGGATAAAGAAATCCATGCATTTCGGACGCTTTCGCCCCGTTTTGGCATAGAAACGATTTTCACAGAATCCCCGATAGAACAATATACCAGAAACCCAAATCTGTGGAGCCGCTGCATCAGCATCAGCCATAAATCGCGGATTACCGCCTCCGATCTGCATGCACTGCATCGCACAGGGGTATCCTGCATCTGCACCCGCAGCATCGGATATGATCATATCGACACCGGCACTGCCGCGCGCCTTGGAATTTTCGTTCAAAATACTCCATATCTGCCCGGCGGCGTCGCTGATTACACAGTGATGCTCATGCTCATGGCAATACGCGGCATACGTCCCGTTCTGCTTCGTACCGTGCATAACGACTTCCGCTTAAATGCAGAACGCGGAAAGGAATTACATGATATGACCGTCGGCATTGTAGGCTTCGGGCGTATCGGACGTGCCGTAAAAGAACGCCTTACCGGATTTGGCTGCCGGATATTGCTCTGCGATCCGGGCAGCATTGCAGACTGCATCCCCCTGTGCCGCCTGCTGAAAGAAAGCGATATCGTCACGCTCCATGTCCCCCTCACTACAGAAACCTATCATATGATGGACGAAGAGCAGTTTCATCTCATGAAGCGGGGCGCTTTTCTGATCAACACCGGACGCGGAGCTCTCATAAATACACCGGCGCTGATCTCAGCACTGGAAAACGGCGATCTTGGCGGAGCGGCCTTAGATGTGCTAGAAGACGAACAGGAAATCTTCTATTGCGATCACACACAGGACTGTCCTGATCATGCCTATGTAACCAAATTATCAGCGCTGCAGAATGTGATCATCACACCGCATACCGCTTACTATACCGACCGCGTCCTCTATGATACGGTAGAAAAAACACTGATGAATTGTTTGAATTTCGAAAGGAGACAGAACAATGACTAAACTCAAAATCGCCATATTATTTGGCGGATGCTCGGAAGAACATGACATTTCCGTCAAATCTGCACAGCAGATTGCCGCATCTGTTGATTGCGCAAAATATGAGCCGGTCTATATCGGCATCACCCGCTCAGGTAAATGGTTTAAGTGCGACCGGCCCGGTCCGGCATGGGAACAGAATAACTGCATACCCGCAGGCATTTCACCCGATAAAAGTGTACACGGCCTGATCCTTTTTGAGGAGGGAGCCTGTCGCACACTTCCCGTTGACGTAGTATTCCCGGTCCTACACGGCAGGCAGGGGGAGGATGGCGCTATGCAGGGACTTTTGGAATTATCAGGCATTCCGTATGTCGGCTGCGACATACCCGGATCCGCTCTCTGCATGGATAAATCCCTTGCTTATCTGGCAGTACGGCAGGCTGGCGTCCGAGTCCCCAAATTTCAGATCCTGCACGGCGCCCGTGCCGATGCGGAAGCAATACTCCCATACCCGGTATTTGTAAAACCGGCGCGCTCCGGCTCTTCTTTCGGCGTCAATAAGGTTACGGATGAAAGCGGGCTGCAGTCCGCCATTGAAGCAGCGCTCCTCTATGACGATAAGATCCTGATTGAAGAAGCGATCTGCGGAACGGAGGTGGGCTGCGCCTTACTGGAAAAAGACGGCAGCCTGATCGCCGGCGAAGTCGACCAGATCACACTCTCCCATGGTATTTTCCGCATTCATCAGGAAAATGACCCCGAAAACGGCTCGGAAAATGCAAGCTTCACGGTTCCCGCAGACATTCCTTACGAGAAGCAGCAGGAAGTGAAAGAGACCGCAAAAACGATTTACCGGGCGCTCAGCTGTAAAGGTCTTGCACGCGTTGATCTGTTTTTACAAAAGGACGGCAGCATCGTCTTAAACGAGGTCAATACCATGCCGGGATTTACATCATACAGCCGCTATCCACGCATGATGAAAGCCGCCGGCATCCCCGTTTCCGATGTGATAGACTGCCTGATCGCGTCTGCGTTAGCAAAAAGCAAAACGCCCTCGCCTATAGAATCTGCTACAAAACATCTCACAGAGAATGAACAGATAATTGCCAATAAGTAACAAATGTTGAAAGGAGTCGGAGAAACTTATGGAAAAAGGATTTATCTTTATTGACGAATTGGTGCCCCATATCCGTTGGGACGCAAAATATGCGACATGGGACAATTTCACCGGACGCCCGGTAGACGGTTACGCGGTAAACCGCATCGTCGGTACACTGGAACTTGCGGGTGCCCTTCAAAAAGCCGAACAAGAAGCTGCAAGCCTCGGATACGGTCTGCTTTTATGGGACGGCTACCGCCCCCAGCGTGCAGTGGACTGCTTTCTTAGATGGTCCGCACAGCCCGAGGACGGGCGGACAAAGCAAAAACATTACCCTCATATCGAGCGCAGTGAAATGATCGAAAAAGGTTACGTTGCCGCAAGGTCAAGCCACAGCCGCGGGAGCGCGATCGATCTTACTATTTATGATCTGAATACGGGCGACATGCTCCCGATGGGAAGCGGATTCGATTTTATGGACGAGCGTTCCCATCATACTTCCGACGCGGTCACCGTCAGCGAAGCACGGCATCGTGAACTGCTTTCATCCATCATGGAACAAAGCGGTTTTTTACCTTACGAAAATGAATGGTGGCATTATCTGTTGAAGGACGAGCCGTATCCCGATCAATATTTTGATTTCCCGGTCAGTTAAAAAAGAGTTCACGGCTTCACTGGAAGTGTCACGGTAAAGCATGTCCGTCCCTCTCCACTCTGCGCACGGATATTCCCTCCATGTAATGTAACGATCTGTTTCGCGATCGCCAGCCCCAGGCCCGCGCCGCCGTTCTTTGTGCCGCGGGCACTGTCAAGCCGGTAAAACTGCTCAAAAATACGTTCCAGTTTTTCCTCCGGAATCGAATCCCCTGCATTGATGACGCTCACCGCTGCCATCGGAACTTTTGCTTCCGCCCCGCTCAGGATTTCGCTTTCCGCCTCCCTGCGGATTCCACTTTCCGCGTCCCCGCGGATTTCGTCTCCCTGCGGATTCCGCTTCCCGCAACCCGCCGTATCGCCCGCGGGACATTGTCTGACCTGAATAACGATTTCTCCACCCTCACGGCTATACATGACCGCATTCCGAAGCAGATTATCAAATACTCTTTGAATTTTATCCGCGTCGCATTGAAGCATGATTTCTGCATCCATGTCGAGTTTCCCCGTCAGCTCCTTTTCCTTCAACATCGGATTAAACTCATATAATAACTGCTCCAGCAGACGCGTGAGACTAATTCTGCTATATTGTAAGGAAATATCGGACAGATTAAACCGCGCGATCTCAAAAAATTCGTTGATAAGTTCTTCCAGCCTCCCTGCCTTGTCAAGCGCGATTGAAACATATTTATCCCGCACGTCCCCGGAAATTTCTTTTTCATCATGCAGCAGATTCAGATAACCGATCACGGACGCAAGCGGCGTCTTTAAGTCATGCGCAAGATACATGATCAAATCATTTTTGCGCTTCTCGGTCGACAAAATATCCTCTTTCCGGGCCTCGACCGTATGCTTTGCCATGTTCAGCTTCCGCTCCAGCGGAAGCAGTTCCGGTGACAGCGAAATTTCCTCCGCCTGCTCCTGGAGCAGCCGGTCCAGACCTCTGCCAATCTCATCAAAATAGTCGGTAAACCAGTTCAGATAAATCCGGAACATGACCAAAAACATACCTACTACCGCTACGATCATATACACATCCGTATGATTGCGGAATGTGTATTGATACAAGTTATATGCGCCGTCATAATCCAAACGAAACAGGCTCTGATATGCCCCGACCATCCAGTCGGCAAAGTTTCCCGAAAAAATAAGCGTATAAAGCAGATAAAAACCGACGCACGCAATGAAAAACATGCATACCGTGCGCAGAAAAATTTTATTCCTAAAATGTCTGAAATCCCGATTTCTTATTGATCTTTGGCGAATCCCTTTACTTTTCAATCGTATATCCCACTCCCCACACGGTTTTGATAAACTTCGGATTTTTTGCAGGCTCCTTCATTTTCTCACGCAGCCTGCCGATATGTGCCATGACCGTATTATTACTGTTGAAATATTGCTCTCCCCATACCGCTTCGAACAGTTCCTCCGATGAGACAACGCACCCCTGATGTTCACACAGATACCATAGAATAGAAAATTCGATCGGCGTCAGCTGAATATCCTTCCCGAACAGGCTGCATTTATGATGATCCTTATTGATGAGCAGTCCCCGAATATCATATGCATGACATCTTTCCTCCTGCTTTGCCGCCGTACTATTATACCGCGTGTAACGCCGAAGCTGCGTTTTCACTCTCGCCACAACCTCCAGCGGATTAAACGGCTTCGTAATATAATCGTCCGCCCCAATCGTTAAACCCATGATCTTATCGCCGTCCTCCACTTTTGCCGTCAGCATGATGATCGGGAAAAAAAATTTCTCCCGGATCTTCCGGCAAATCTGAAATCCATCCGTATCGGGCAGCATGACATCTAATACTGCCAGTGCGGGTTCATTTTCCTCCATCCATGAAAGAGCATCCGCACCATTATAAAATTTGTGTACCTGGTAACCGTCGTTCGTCAGGTATACCTCCAACAAATCAGCTATCTCTTTTTCATCATCCACTACCAAAATCTGTTCGTTCATGTAAGCGCCCCAGTCTGTTGATTCCCTTTTCTTATCCATAAAATGGAATAGCATGGCCGCAGCTATGCAACGCGCCGCAGCCATGCCGCTTTTTGAATGCTCACGTAATACACCGATCCCGTCAGCGTTTCCCATAGACCATTACATTAAGGACTCATACAGCTTCGTGATATCCTCAACGCTCGTCTCCTTCGGATTGCCCGGTCTGCACGCATCGTCATACGCCGACTGCGCAAGAAACGGAATATCCTCCCTCTTTACAATTTCCTTTAAGTCTGCAGGAATGCCAACGTCCTTCGAAAGCTGACGCACCGCGTCAACTGCTGCCTTGCGGTATTCCTGGGCGGACATGGCATCGACTCCCTGAACACCCATTGCTCTTGCGATCTCGCGGTATTTCTCTCCCGTCGCTTCCGCATTGTACTCCATGACAGTCGGAAGGATGATCGCATTCGCAACACCATGCGGCGTATCATAGACTGCGCCCAGCGGATGCGCCATCGAATGTACGATGCCGAGTCCCACGTTGGAGAAGCCCATACCCGCGATATATTGTCCGAGCGCCATTCCTTCCCTGCCCTCCGGCGTATTGTCAACGGCTCCGCGCAGACTTCTTGCAATAATCTCAATTGCTTTTAAGTGGAACATATCGGACAGCTCCCATGCCGCACCCGTAATGTATCCCTCGATCGCATGCGTCAGCGCGTCCATGCCCGTCGCCGCCGTCAGTCCCTTCGGCATCGTCGCCATCATCTCGGGATCAACAAATGCAACGGCCGGAATATCATGCACATCAACACATACCATTTTACGTTTCTTTTCCGTATCCGTGATCACATAATTGATCGTGACCTCCGCCGCCGTACCCGCCGTCGTCGGAACCGCAAAGACCGGCACAGCCGGATGCTTCGTCGGTGCAACGCCCTCAAGGCTTCGCACATCGGCAAATTCCGGATTCGCGATCACAATACCGATTCCCTTTGCCGTATCAATGGGTGAACCTCCGCCAATCGCAATGATATAATCCGCTCCTGCTTTTTTGAATGCTTCCACTCCGCTTTGCACGTTTTCAATCGTCGGGTTTTCCTTGATGTCCGAAAAAATTTCATAGGGAAGCCCCGCCTCATCCAATAAGTCCGTTACCTTTTTAGTCACACCGAACTTTAACAGGTTCGGTCCGCTGCAAATAAGCGCCTTATGAAATCCCCGCGCTTTTGCCTCCGCCGGAATTTCCCGGATCGCCCCTGCCCCATGATAGGATGTTTCGTTTAACACAAATCTGTTTGCCATACCTGTACCCTCCTTTTTATCTATAGAGTTTTTTATTCTTGGCGATGCACTCCCACTTCGCCCGGCGCTGATATCCCCTGCCGGTGCAGCCCGGCTTCCCCGCCCGACTTCTTCTTTCCCCGCTTTACACGGTACATATCCTGATCCGCAAGTTCGATCATCCGATTCAGATCGTCCGGCTCCGCTTTCTGCTTCAAATAATATCCGATACTCGCATCCAGCAGCCAGCTTCTATGGTAAATTTGATTATATTTTTTTATTGACGCATGGATACTGGCAATATAGTCTTGAATCTCCTGCTCATGATAGCCGATCACAAGCATGACAAACTCATCTCCGCCATAACGCACCAGAAGCTGTCCATGTCGTCTTGTCTGTTCCAATATGCCTGCAATCGCCCTGATCAGTGCATCACCTTCTTCATGTCCATACTTATCATTCACGCTTTTCAATCCGTCCACATCCACAAAAATAGCTGCTGCAGACACTTCCTTCCGGCATGCTTCCTCAAGTACCCTCGGACCAAACTTACGAAGTCCTGCCCGGTTATGAACTCCCGTCAATTCATCCAGCACCCACATGCGGTTTAATCTTCCCAGCATGGACCTCATCGTATCCTGCCTGCGCACGGTTTCAAGCGCATTGTTCAGATTTAATACAAATTGTTGAAAAAAACGATCCTCGATTGCCGGACGATAATTTTTGACCACACAATACCCGAAACAATATTTCTGATAGTGCAGGGGCATCACAACATAGAAACTTCCCTTTACCCCCTTTTTACATTCTGCCGGAAGGACTTCATTTTTTGGAAATTTTTCATAACTTCGAAACTCGCCGCTCTCGTATGCAAGCGGGATCCAAATATCCTCACGGTACACAAATGCATTCCTTCCCCGCTCCTGCCCCTCTGCCATCCGCTCAAGCTCATCGTAATAGTCGTCAATACTGCCGCACATACAAAGATAAAACGCCTCCGGGTCAATTTGCCGGATGTAGTCTTTCGCGACACGCACAAAGTCCTCAAACGTTTCCAATCCGGTAAACTCCGCTGCCGAGTTTTTGATCAGCTTCAAATAGGAGTCCGTTTCCACAACTTTTCTGACATACTTCTCCTGCAACATCGCATGCGTATAATCGTGCGTCCTGTTGCAGCCGCAGGAAGCCCCGAAGATCGGGATGCCCTCTACAATTCTGTCACTCTGCACGGTCTTCCCTTCTGCCATCTTTTTTAATATCTGATATGCTTTTCCTGCAGCGATGCTCTCACCCCGTTTTACCGTTGTAAGACGGGGATAGTTGACCATGGCTGTAGTGCTGTCATCGTAGCCTGTCACCATAACATCCTCCGGCACCCGGATACCATGTTCCCGCAATGATAAAATGATTCCTATTGCCATTTCATCGTTCGCCGCCATCACTGCATCCGGCAGTTTTTCATGATGCCGAAGCAGCTCTCCCGCTGCCGCCATTCCGCTCTCATATGTATAATCGCCGTATAAAATATCCTCCTCTCCCCACAACAGTCTGCACCGGTCCATTGTTTTCCGAAACGCATCCAGCCGCTCCTTGGCGTCCTGATTATCGCATGGTCCCGATACATAGGAAACCGTCTTCACCTGATGCACGTTAATCAAGTGCTCTAATAACGCCGCAATGCCCTTATGATTTTCCATCTTAATGCAGATGGCGCCTTCCCATTCTATATTTAGCGAAACACAGGGGACATCTGCCTCCCGGATTCCGCACATGATCTCCTCTACCACCTTCTCATCATGAATCGTGTCCAGATTGACGATCACACCGTCATATTTTGAAAAATCAACAAGTCGGTAAATATTATATTCCCCTTCTTCATAGCTGGAGCGTTCCCGATAACTCCAACCCTCTCCGGCAAAAATATAAACATTTCCCTCATCCTGAATGGCGCTCTCCAAGATACCGTTGATCGTTCTCTTTTGGCTGTCAAAACCTGCTCCGCCCAGCAGCACTGCAATCTCCATCCGACTATCCCCCGATTTCACAGATCAAATCTTTCTCCCCCGGTCCGATTCCTTATACACGATGCGGCACACCAGTTCTCCTGCCGCAAAAGCAAAAAACAGACAAAACATAAAATAAATAACTCCCTCCCAAACGGTAAGCGGCAGACGGTATCGGTACTGACACGCCGCAGAACCACCCTCGACCGGCTCCCCGCCGTATAAGAACCGAACGTTCTCCTCTATCCGGTCAAGATGCATTGGACGATACACGGCTGTCGGCCGCACTTCGCCGCCTGTCGCTTCCATCGAAAAATAATAAGTCTGTCCGACGTTCAATTCTGTCCCAACGTCAAACCATTCCCAATTGTTTGTTGTAAGTTCCGCTACGGGTCGTTCACAGACCGCAAGGCTTACGCCCTGCCCGTCATAGACCGTCAGCCTGAGCATTCCCTCCGACGCGCTGTCATCCTGCCGGTTCACCCAGACGGCGATCTGCATCAGTTCGGATTCCTGCGGCACAAACTCCTGAACAGCTTTCGCAGTCTCCGTGAGCGGTCCCGTCTGCCAGTTCTCATTCGTTGTTGCACATTTATGAATTTCCTGTCTTCGAAACTGCGGCGACATACACAGATACACCGCCGCTGCAACACCCGCGACCCCTGCTACAGCCATGATAAGCAGTTTTGTCCGGTCCGTTCTCCATTCTCTTTTCATATTTACTCCCTGCTCATCACATAGATCCAAAACTCATTTTGCTCAATTCCATAATCGCCTACATATGAAATACTCCAACCGTTATCCGCAAGTACCTGTGCGTTTGGCATTGGATTGTATACCGTGCACAAAAACCATATCCGGTCATAATCTGACGCAAAATCCATATCTTCCATATACACAAGCTGTTCATCATCAAAATAACACTGATAGATAAAATCGTACAACTTATAATTATATAGTATGATATCGTTTTCCCCCATATTTTCATGAAGCAGCGCAAGCGTCGCGTCCGTATCGGTCGATCGATACTCCACGAAATATTCAGTCCGGTAATCAAGCGCAAGCAGACTTACAAGCGCTGCGGCAAGCACGGCACATACCCTGCCGGAAAGGTTTGCAAACACAAGCGCCGCAGACAAGCAGAGCAGCGGAACGGCAGGCATCAGATAGCGAATGATAAAAATCGGACGTATCAGTTTAGAAAGAACCACTCCGGTCGCGACGACCAGTATCGGTATGAGCAGAGAAAACAGCGCCGCGTAATCACGTCCGCGTTTTCCCCGGTGTGCGATCATAAGGCCGGCCAGTCCAATGATACCGGCTGCAAACAAAATCTGGCAAAGTGCTGTGACTGCCGGATAATCCGTCTCAAAGATCCAGCGAAAATAATCACGTATGACTGCGGACGTGATCTCAGGTATCCAATAGCTGTTTGATACCCCTCTGATCTGATACAGAAAATACTTCATCCACGGAAGATACGCGGCCGCCGAAAGCACCGCCATCATAAGCCATTTTAACAGCGCTTTCCCACTCCTGCGGAACACAAATGCCAAAAACAGAAATCCATACATCCACAATATCGCAACAAAAGCAAAATAATGCGAGTATGCCGCACAGACACCGCATACACCCATCCAGATAAAACTCCCGTTCTTTTCCCGCACAAAGGCATCCCAAGCCGCACAGGCACACCCCGTCACAAACAACATGCACCACGCGTACATCCGCATCTGTACTGCATATTCCATCGTGGACGGAACTGCGGCGAAAAGAAGCAGGAACAGGCACGCCGTCCGCGCGCCAAACCGCTTTCTTACCCAGATCATATCAAGCAGGAACAGCAACAGCACAGGCAAAACCGAGAGCAGCTTTATGAGCCAGAAATGCACCCCAAATACTTCCGTAAAACATTTCAGAATAAAATAATACAGGGGCGGATGCACATCAGTCGCCGTGTATGATGCGATTTCTCCAAACGTCTGCTGACGATTTAACAGATCGATCGTAAACGCCTCATCGGTCCAGATATTCTGATTAAAGCAAAGAGATATATAAAGCCCCGTGATCACAAGCGCAATGACTGATAAAAAAATAATTTTCTTTTTTTCAGATATCGGCTGCATCCTGCTCTCCTTCCAAGTTTGCGCTCTGCACCTTCTTTGTTCTGCGCTGCAAGCGGCAGACAACCACCCTCACCGGATACCGGCAGGCATAAAATACTGCCGCAAGTATGGAAACCACCGTAGCTATGATAAACGCCGGATTCTGACGAAACGAAATTCTTACCGTGTGCTTTCTGCCATCCCCGTTGACCGTAAACGACACCAGCTGATCCTCGCTCGGTTCAATTTCAACCGTTCTGCCTTCCTCATCCTCCGCGTGATATCCATCATAAAACTGTACCGGCAGCACGATCGTTTCACTGTCCGAATCCGACCGGTAAGAAATCGAGGTCGTTGTCCCACTGCGCCAGTAACTACTCACCGTCACCTCGTCCGTATCCGTCACGCGGATCGCTTCGGCGATCAACACATCATCCGTCAAACCTTCCCTGCGCCATTCATACGGATATACGATCGTTTTCGCACCTTTCGGCACGCCGATCACCTTGCTTTGATGCCCCTCCGTATAAAGATCGGTATACTCTTTGTATGCAAAATCATCCTCTTTGTATCGAACTGCCGTGACCATACAAACCGCACATAATGCCACTGCCGTGCTCCGTGCATAACGCGACAGATACGGGCAGTCGAATAACGCGATACATCCCGCCATAATGAAAAATACACTTGACAATCCAAACAATCTCCACGGAAACTGGATCGTACTGAACAAGCTCTCAAAGACCGGAAGCTTCATAAACTCCCACGCGCCAAACTGTCCCGATAATAGGAAGATGCAGACAAATCCCAACACGGTAAGGATCTTGAGAAAGCGTCTGCGATCCCTGTCCTCCTCCGTCTGCTCCGTACATCCCCTCGTCAAAAGCCAGAAAATCGCGATTCCTGCACAACAGACCACCGGAATCCCCAATGACAGTGAACGGTAATCACCCGCTATATTTGCCCCCGCGATTCCAGAAAGCTTTACCGACCATTCGCTGTAAGTACTGTAATTTAGCGTACTTGTCCACAAATCGCCTTCACTGTAATAGTGCAAAAACGGTACCAAAAACCACAGATTTAACAGCACCGTCATCAGCGCCGCCTTTCCGATCTCAATAAACCGCCTCTCCTTCCATACACGGGACAAAAACAGGATACCCGCAATCACGCATAATGCTCCTCCGAGCGCCACGCTCAATATATGCGTCTGCAGCAATCCTGTCATGCCAAGCGCAAGCATCCACCACTTTTTACGATCTCCCGCAAGCACATGATAAAGCCCCGCGGCCAGCAGCGGCAGAAACGTCATCGCCAACGCTTCTCCGACCGCTCCGCGCGCATAGATATTTGTATACCGGTATGCGCAGCAGGTATACAAAAGCGCAGCAGTCAATGCCGCCTTCACGGAAGGATACATGGATTTTGTACAATGATAGGTAATAAACGCTGTCAGAAAACCAAATAAAAATATGAGTGTTTTATAAGATGCCGCCAAAGAAACCCCAAATAAGCGGATGATCGCAGGAATATACAGGAACAGATAGGGATACATACAGTTTAAGTACCCATATCCCCGCATTCCTTCCGGATATAGGATAACAGGAAACTGACCGTCACGCATGCCGTCCTTGATGCCCTCGATCCGGATCAGATGATAGCAGAGATCGTCGCCCCACGGAAGTCCCCCATGCAGATATGGTAAAAAAGAAAACAGACTGATCATCGTTAAAATGACCGCAACAGCAGATTTCTTCTTTGCCGCCTCCTTCTCCACCGCAGACATTCTCATCATACGTTTTCTTTGAAAAAGGATATATCCTGCAACTGCCGAGGAGATCAGGCACAGCATGACCGCGTAATATCCCGCATCCTGATAAAAACCTGTCTTTGAATGCAGGGAAAGCGAATGGGCATAGAAATAGCCCTCTCCGCCATACCAGTATTGTATCACGACCTCCTGACTGTCATGTTCTAAAGTAAACGGAATTTCGATATAATCTTGTGATCTTGGAAGATATCTCTCTACGATCACCTTGCCATTATCAATAACGACCAGTTTATTCGTCCCTTCCTGTACCGAATAAGCCGCCCCGATATAATAATCGCCCGCATTCAGCATATAGGTGTCCATGGACGCCCATGCCCCGCTATACCCGGAACCGTCTCCAATCACAAGATATTCCCATTCTGCCGCACCGACATCATGTTTCAAATTGCATCCGTCAATTCTAAGCGGCTTTTTGCTCTCATCTGCTATAAAGATCAACATGACGCAGATTGCGAGAAAACATACATAACGGTAGATACCCCCATCTGGCAGAACCGCCATTCCCTGATCTTTTCTGCGTGTGGCAAACAACAGCAAAAGCGCCCCTGTCAAAATACAAATATCATATACAAGCACCGTTTTCCCCGCGGCAGCAACGGTATACGTATATCGCACCGGAATTCGCTTTTCCAGCTCTTCTTCCTCTGAAAACGTAAACTCCCCGGATTCTCTCGGACCAATCGCATCCGATCCGCCCATAATAAACGGTACGCCTTCCGAGCTGTCAAAAGTCTCCAATGTATATTGGTATTCCTCCGAAGTCTCTAATTCCGCATTGATCTCAAATTCCTGATAGTCATTATTCTTTATTTCCGTACAGCCCACCGTCTGCTGCGCGATAACCTCACCCTCGGGATCATATAATAAAAACAACAGTGTCCCGTCAACGATTTGAGTTTCTTTTGTATTAAACTTGATACTAATCGTGTCAAGATGCTCATGAGAAGGCTTAAATGTTCCTGTAAACAGGGTCTCATTATCCAATCTGATATACGGCTTTAGCTGCTCATCCGTGCTCGCACTCACATACTCGCTGCTTCCAATCCATTCAAGCGGATAAACACAGAGGCACAGCAGGAATGCCAAAATAAAAATAAGATGCGCAATCCAGTTTTTTTTCAGATCGTTCAAAAATACCTTCATGGTCTTCCCCCTCGTAAGTTAAAAATGCCCCTGATGAAACCCGCATACGTTACCTTGACAGTTAGCTCAGCCCCGGCGCTCCTACGGCACATGAGGGTATCTGCTTAGTGCTGCTTTGTTCCCAACCTGACACGATTCGCAGTTCTCATTGCGCAGGACCAAAACGTCAACGCCACTTATCAAGGGCAGCTATACGGGCTTCATCAGAAGCATCGCATTGAAAGTATATCGGTTTTACGCTCATTTGTCAATACCGCGGCACTTTTCCGCCCCATTACCCCGGCGTTGCTACATCCCATTGCCCTGACTTTTCTCCGTCCCGTTGCCCTGACTTTTCTCCGTCCCGTTGCCTTGACTTTTCTCCGTCCCGTTGCCTTGACTTTTCTCCGTCCCGTTACCCTGTCTTTTCTCCACTCTGTTACGGACACGAAGCTCCTTGAAAAATTGTGTCAGAATGGCACTGCATTCCTGCTCCAAAACGCCCCGTGTCACTTCTACCTGATGATTAAATTCCGGCATGTCCAAAATATTCAAAACAGACCCCGCACATCCGGCCTTGGGGTTCATGCACGCCATGACTACACGCGGGATACGCGCCTGCACGATTGCTCCGGCGCACATCTGACACGGCTCTAATGTAACATAAAGCGTACAATCCTCCAGCCTCCAGTCCCCTGCCTTGCGGCTTGCCTTCCTGATCGCCGTAAGCTCTGCATGGGAAAGTGTACTCTTATCCGTATTCCGCCGGTTATAACCTCTGGCAATGATCTTCCTGTCACGGACAATGACGCAGCCGATCGGTACTTCTCCAAGCGCATACGCTTTTTTTGCCTCTCTGAGCGCTGCGCGCATATATTTCGTATCCAGCTCCATCACATCGACTCCATATCTTTAGCTTATCCAAAACCTGATATAATTATATACCTATTGATCCTCATTCCGCAATGCCTATATCCCAACCTCCATCATATAATAGCCAAACTGATCCCGGTTATCCTTTTGCTCCTCCGGCGCATTTGCGCGTTCAAAACCGACAAACCCAAACATCGCCGCCGCAATCCGCTCCTGCTCGTGCATGATTCCCGGTACGCCGATATAATACTTATCAGGATATTTGCCCAGCAAAATGTGATCATAATTATAATAACCATGCAGCAAAAAGCTGTTTCGGACAAGATTCTGATACTCCTGGCGCAGGATCACGAAATCTGCTGGCGTAATTTCCAAAAAGTCCACCTCATCCCCGATCGGATGCACATTCGGATATATACTGCACAACTGTTTCCATTTATCATCAGAGAGCGCCGTTACATGCCGTTCCTTCCTTCTGCGTTTTTCCATGCTCTGCGGGCAGCTGCGGACAGGCAGCTCCTGTGTTTCTTGCACCTCTTTCGCTTTTTCCGCTTCAGCCTGAATGCGTCTTGTCATATTTTCTTCCATTGCCGCTGCCTGTGCCGATCCAGACCGCTCTTCCCGTAAAACCCACGATCCTTTGTCCACGACCGCTTGGGACATTGTGATGCTCTCATTCTCTTTCAGACTGTCAATAAACGCCGATTTCTCCCCCGCATCTGTCTTGTTCCTGATAAGATCCGCCCCTTCATCCATCCTGACATTGGCAGAGCCTACTCCTTTATCCGCCCCGGCACTAACGGACCTCACTTCTTTATCCGCTCTGACATTGACAAAGCCCGCTCCTCCATCCGTTTTGGCGCTGACGGACTCCACTCCTCCATCCGTTCCGGCGCTGACGGACATCACTTCTCTATCTGTCCTGCCATCGACGGAGTCCGCTCCTCCGTCCGTTCCGGCGCTGACGGAGTCCGATTCATCAAGTAGCTTCTCGCCCCCGGCATACCCGGAATCCGCCTGCTCCGGTTTCGCACCTTCACCGTTTCCTGTTCCTTCCCCGCCGGACATAACCCGCATCCCCGGCAGACGACAGATACCATAAACTTCTCCCGACGCCTGAAAAAGCAGCTGCTCCTCATTCCCATCCAATGTCATCCAGTCAGACTGTGCACTTCCTTTTCCATGAATGATTGCAATATTCCGGATAGTTGTACGCGGCCGCCCGCCCGTGCGCTCCAATACTACCGTTACAAGCGTCTGTCTGTCCATATGGCACAGATTCGCCGCGAAGCGGTAGTGATCCTGATCCCACTCCATGCGTACATGTCCCATATTTCCGCATTTTACACCATTTCTATATAAGTCGATATAACATATTTTTTGTTCATACATAAAAAGCACCCCCCACAGAACTATTAACATTCTATGAGCGATGCCTTTGTTTTATGAGCACAATTTCTGTTATCCCATGGATTCCAGATAACGCATATAGTTTACGACCATTAACGCGATCTCTAAAGTCATCGCATCGTCAAACACACGGATATCAAGCCCTGTCGCCTTTTGCAGCTTCTCAATGCGGTATACCAGCGTATTCCGGTGAACAAAAAGCTGCCTCGATGTCTCCGATACATTGAGATTATTCTCAAAAAATTTATGGATCGTCGTCAATGTCTCCTCATCTAATTCCTCCGGAATCTGATCGCCAAAAATCTCCTTAACAAAAATCTGGCACAGGCTGACCGGAAGCTGGTAGATCAGACGCCCGATGCCAAGCGTCGCATAAGAAACTACTTTTCGCTCCACATAAAATATTTTTCCGACATCCATCGCCATCCGCGCTTCCTTATAGGATTTAGAAACATCCTTTAAGTTCAACACCGGATTCCCATAAGCAACCCTGACATTTGCCATCGCCTCGGTATTCATCATATCAACGATCGTAGATGCGATCGTCTCCATCTGTCCTGCCTGATCTTCCAGGTCCAACGCCTTGATCAAAACGATATTATTTGCGTCCACCGAAGTGACATAATCACCCGACTGTGTGCTGAACAGACCGCGCAATGTTTCACTTGTCTCAGAATTTTTGTCGGACTGAATTTCTATCAGAAAGACCGTCCGTACTGCTTCAATTTCAATATGAAGTTTTTTGGCGCGGTTAAAAATATCAACAAGCAATAAATTGTCCAACAGCAAATTTTGGAAAAAGTTATTGCGGTCAAAGCGTTCTTTATATGCGATCATCAGATTTCTGATCTGACTGACCGCAATTTTCCCCATAATATAAGTGTCTGTGCTGTTTCCCTTTGCAACCAAAACATAGGCGATCTCCCCATCGTCCACGATTTTTAGTAAATGGCTGTCACCAATGATCTGGGAATCCGCCGGCGATGCAAGAAACGCGGAAAGAATCGCTGCATCCACTATAATGTCCCCATCCGTTGCTGCGATCCGCTCCCCATTAGTCTCATATACCACAAAATCAACCTTTGTCAGCGCATGCAGTTCATCAATACTGGTCTGAATGATCTGATTTGTTATCATTATAATCTCCAAGCATCTATTTTTGCTATACAGAATATTATTCTATTGTCTTCATATATATCATCTCCTGTTGGATATAACCCATAAGCCCTGCCTAACCGCTCATTCAACACCTCCAATTCTTCTTTATACTCCGCTAAAGGATCTTCCTGTACAAAAACGGAAATTCCATTTTCTGCAACAATACATACTACAATGGCGGATCCTTTTTGTTCTGAGCGATCTTTGCTCTTTCTATATAATATAAATAAGACACCCAATCGCGACAATCACCACGCCGCCTTTGACCAAGGTCTCACGCCACTTCTTATTTATTATTGAGCTTCTTCACGATACGATACCTGTTTCTGTATACAAACGCCATCAAGTCATGCCCCCACAGTAAAGGAGAGATACCCGAAAGTATCTCTCTCCTACTATTTACCCTATGATTAGTTGGTGATGATCATTTCTGTCTCTTTGTCAAATACGTGGATCTTCTCAACGTCGATCGCGAACTTCACAACATCACCCGGTCTTGCTGTCGATCTGGGATCAACGCGGGCCGTCATCGGGAACTCCTCCAAGTCAAAGTATAAGAATACTTCGGCACCAAGAAGCTCGTAAACCTTGATCGTGGACTCAAACACCGCATTCGGTGCTGCCTCGATCATCATCTCGGAATCATATACGTCCTCAGGACGGATACCAAATGTAACAGTCTTGCCATCGTAGCCGCCATCAATCACTTTCTTGGACTTAGCAGGCGGAAGCGGAATCGTATGTCCTGCTACCTTCAAGGAAGCAACATCGCCGTTTACTTCAACGACTGCGTCAAGGAAGTTCATCTGCGGGGAACCCATGAATCCTGCAACGAAAAGGTTCTGCGGTTTCTCGTACAGATTCTGCGGCGTATCAACCTGCTGAATGACACCATCCTTCATAACAACGATTCTCGTACCAAGCGTCATAGCCTCGGTCTGGTCATGCGTTACATAGATGATCGTGGTGCCCAGTCTCTGATGCAGCTTCGCAATCTCGATACGCATCTGCACACGCAGTTTTGCGTCCAAGTTGGAAAGCGGCTCATCCATGAGGAATACCTTCGGATTACGGACAATTGCACGTCCCATCGCAACACGCTGTCTCTGACCACCGGAAAGAGCCTTCGGCTTACGGTCAAGCAATGCGGTCAGGTCAAGGATCTTCGCTGCTTCCTTCACCATCTTGTCGATCTCATCCTTCGGTACTTTTCTCAGCTTCAAACCGAATGCCATGTTGTCATATACGGACATATGAGGATACAATGCGTAGTTCTGGAATACCATCGCAATATCTCTGTCCTTCGGCTCCACATCATTGACAACTCTGTCGCCGATTCTCAGTTCACCGGAACTGATGTCCTCCAAGCCGGCGATCATACGAAGCGTCGTGGACTTACCACATCCGGAAGGTCCAACGAAAATAATAAATTCCTGATCTGCAATCTCAAGGTTAAAATTCTTAACAGCTTCAAAGCCGTTCGGATATACCTTGCAGATGTCTTTTAATGATAAACTTGCCATCTTCATGCCTCCATCTTCTTGATATAGGTGAGGTTCACCCTCCTTTGAAACTATTCATAGTATAGCGAAAAACCCCTTTTTTGACTATGCCACTATTACACAAAGATTTTCCTTCTCTTTGTAAAATGTGCTCATAAAAGATTATTTTCGTACTATTCTTAAGCACTTTAGCCAAGAATCCAACTTCTTTATTGGCTACTTTGTCCAATCTACTCCATCTCTTCCCTCGTAATATCCAAATCCTCCTGCACCTCATACTTACGAAAGATTCCGTGATAAGCAAACGAGCAAAGGTATCCAATTCCTGCAAATCCCCATCCCAGCGCAACAAGAAATCCAATATTCGTCACATAGTAGATCACGATCACAGGCATCGCCTGCAGGATTAAAAAGACGACCGTATACGGAAGGTGTGCCACGGACAGCTTTAATGCGTTACCCATCGTCCCCCGTATCGTATTCCTGAAATACGCCTGCAGAGGAAACACGTACAAAAACAATGCCAAAAGCACGATCACAATAAAACACATGGGAACTAACAGCCATATCTTAAACTGCGGTGCATAATTACCAATAATATGCACATCCGCCAGTATCACAAGTGTACCTGCCAAAATGACAGCCCACATCGCAGTCGCCTGACGAAAATTTGCCGCAAATGCCTTAAAAAAACTTTTTGTAAGATATCCCTCCTCGTTTTTTACCATTGCAAGCGTCACGCTGTACATGGCAGTGATCGACGCGCCTGCCGTTATTACGGGAACGCAGCAGAGGATCGTCAGCAGATTCAGCCAAAGCAGATCCGCGATCTTAGACAGGATATTAAAAAACTTCCCCTCCATTTTGAAAAAATTCTTCATGAAAGCCTCATTTCTTGATCTTATGGTACACAAGCCGATACTGCCGGTGCAGTTTTGTATGCATGCGCAAAATCTCCTTCGATTCCCTGCGCACCTTTAACATGATCATGTCATATGCTTTGATGAATCCATCCACGATCCGCCGGTCCAGCTTTCCGCACTTTGCCTCTTCCTCAAGTACTCTGATCGTTTTTTCTTTTGTTGCCTGTCTGAGCGCATTGATCGCATCATCCTTCGTATCCGGATGCATGATGACCGCTTCATTCTGCGTGTTATGTTCGAGCGTGATCGCCTCGTCTTTGATCTGACGGAGTGTTCCGTCTTTCCGCCTCACTGTATCATACGACCATTCATTTGTCAGACCGGTAACCACATCCGCGATCTGCAAAATACGCTGAAGCTGATTCATGGGTCCCGTTTTCTTACCGACCGGATAGCCGCTTCCGTCCAGACGCTCATGATGTGCATAAACAATATCCACAACATCCTGATTGATACGCCCAAGCAGAATCTCCCGCGCGCACTGCACATGCCGCTGAAGGATGCTCAACTGTTCCGCTTCCAAATGATCCTTTGCCTGTATGATCTTTCTTGGGACTGACAGCATGCCAATATCGTGAAGCAGCGCACTATAATAGAGAAGTTCCTGCTCCTCATCCCTCAATCCACACAGTTTTCCGATCTCCTTGCAGACGCAGATACAGGTCACGGAATCGATCACGGCATACTCACTGCGGAACCCGATGCAGTACATCAGCATATTCAGATAACCGACTTTCTCTTCATCGCTCAAAAGAACATAGTCAAGAATTTTATCCAGCTCTGCCGCATAACTCCCATCCGTTAATTTTGCGATCATATCATACTCTTTGATTGCCTTTTCCAGCAGTTGAAAAGAATCTTCTCCATAACGGGTACCGATATCTTTGGATAACATTGCCGCTGAAAAATCATTCTCCAGCGCCGAATGATAGATCTCCACTTTTTCCGCAAGGTTTAAGTGCCTTGCAAGCTCTATGTAATCGTCTTTGATATCCTGTGTCTGGTTATAATCCAAATGATGGTATAGCAGGATTCTCGCATACTCCGGATGCGGCGAAAGGTATCTGAAAAAAAGATACCCGTAAATCGAATGCGGCATCGGATCCTGAAGCTCTACGCGCATCATCTCATGAACATTATCGGTCTTATAAGCGCCAAAATCATGCAATACAGCCAAAATAGCCAGATCCGCAATCTCGTACTGTTCATATCCGCCCCGGCACGCAAGCATGCAGCTTAAGATATACGCAGTCCTGCTGCCATGCTCAACGATTCTTTTATCAATCAATGCCAGAGTATCCCGAATCAGAATGCACATATCTTTGCTCTTGATGTATTCCATAATGATATACCTGCTCCTTCCAATATTCCGGGGCTTGCGCACAGCGCAGATCTCCCTGCCAAAAACCCTTACTGATGTCCATCTTCTCCAACTGCCTTATTACAAAAAGAATTCCATCGGCACATACCGGATCCCGTCGGCAAGCCGCTCGGTATCCGTATCCAAAAAACCGACCTTATGATAAAAGCCCACCGCATCCGGTGCCGCATTTACAGTCAGCCTGCAGCCCGATCTTCCGCAGACGAACTGCCCTGCTGCCTGAATCAGCGCCGCCCCGATACCACGGTGCTGATAATTCTCATCCACAAACAAAAGTGAAATGTGCTGACCGCCGCGCAGCGTGATCATACCAACCATCCTGCCGGCGTCAAATGCGCAGAACAGCCGGTAGCTTCCCGCCGTAAACATATGATACAGCTCATTATCGGTCAAAAAGTCACGAAAACTGCTAATTCCCTCCCCGGAGTATCCCGGCGCGACAAATTTGAGGAATACCCGCCAGGCGAGCCCCATCGCATCCTGCCACTCATCCGGATGTGCGGTACGATATTCAAAGTTGTCCGTCATTCCCATGCGCTTCCATTCCCTTTGCATTTCACTGCCTTATACAAACAGTATACCGAAACATGACGACAAGCGCAAGAGACGATTTGATTCTAAGATCAACATTCTAAGCTCACAGCACATGATCTGTTTCTAAATTGGATCATGCGCACAGCGAGAAGCATCATTCCATACATTTTCCAACCTGATTGACAAGCGGCAGCCCGTTTTCCAGCGCATACGCATTTTCCAATGTGACCTGCGCGATCGCCTGCATTGCTTCTCTCGTAAAAAATCCCATATGCGACGTGATCAGCACATTCGGAAACGTTGTGAGTCTGGCAAGGTTCTCATCCGTCATGATCTCGTTTGAGCAATCCTCGTAAAATACGCCTTCCTCTTCCTCGTAAACATCAAGTCCAAGCCCTCCGATCTTACGGCTGATCAGTCCGTCGATCACTGCCTCGGTATCGATCAGGGCACCGCGCGATGTGTTCACCAGATAAACGCCCTCTTTCATCTGTTCGATCGCTTTCCGGTCAATCAGATGCTGTGTCTGCTGTGTAAGAGGACAGTGCAGGGAAATGAAATCTGACTGGCGCAAAAGCTCCTCCAAAGAAACATACTCCACGTCCAGCGTGTGGTTCGGATACGGATCATACGCGATCACATGCATGGAAAAGCCGTTGAAAATACGGATCATCGCCTGTCCGATCTTACCGGTCCCGATGACACCCGCCACCTTGTGAAACATATCCTTTCCCATAAAACCATTGATGTTCATATTAAAATCTCTTGTCCGTGTATACGCTTTATGTGTAAAACGATTTACCGTCAAAAACATCGCCATTGCAAATTCCGCGACAGCCTCCGGCGAATAGCTTGGGACACGCAAAATCGTGATCTTATCCTCTGCCGCCTTAACATCCACATGATTAAAGCCCGCGCTGCGCAGAAGAATCGCCTTCACCTTCATCTCATACAATCTGTCGATCATTCCTGCGTTTACATAATCATTCACAAAAATGCAGATCGCATCATATCCCTTCGCCAAAAAAATCGTGTCTTCATTGCACGGCATCTCAATAAAATGAATATCAAAACCATAGTCCTTTCCCATCGGCTCAAACCAGACGCGGTCATATGGTTTTGTACTGTAAAATGCGATTTTCATCCTGATCCTCCATCTAAGCTTTCTGTATCCAATCAATAACCATTATGTATCCGTTGCTCCATATTATTCATAAACTTTTCAATTAAGAAAACAAATTTCTTCAAACGGTCATGCAGATAAACGCGTCCGCAGACCATATCGGCGTATATTTCAAATTACAAGAGAGGCAGTACACTCCGCACTGCCCCTTTTGGGATTCCGTTTTTAGGAAAGCGCTGATCAAATCACCGTTTCCTCTCCTCCTTTGACCAAAAAACCTTTTGTTCTTTCAACGCTTAGCACCAAGCACCTTTTCAACCCATTGGTAAATATCCGCGGAGACCGTTTTCCTGTCCGCCTCATTCAAAAGCTCATGCCGGTCGTTTTTATAGAACTTGATGTCCATATTCGCCATGCCCCTCAATTGATAGGTATGATACGCCCTGCGGACACCTTTCCCATAATCGCCGACAGGATCTTCTTCCCCTGACACAAAAAACAGCGGCAGACGTTTCGGGATCCGTTTGAGATAAAGCGGGGACTGACAGCGCGAAATCAGCGTAAACAGCGTATGAAAGCCATTCAACGTAAACCCGAAACCGCACAGCGGGTCCGCATCAAAACGCTTTACCGTTTCCGCATTTGCACAGATCCAGTCACTTTTGCTCTGGGGATTCTTGATCCGCTTCCCATAACCGGAAAAGCCCATTTTCTGAATGAACGCGCTTTTATAATGCCATCCCTTAAAAATAGCCATGATCCTGGTCAGGATCTTTCCGGCACCGAGTACGACCGCCGGTTTTGATCCGGTACCCATGATCACCGCTCCGGAAATACCCGTACCATAACGGCAGATATAATTTCTGACGATAAACGATCCCATACTGTGTCCCACGATCAAAAACGGTACGTCAGGAAGCTGCTCCTGCACGATCTTTTTTAACCGGTGTACATCGCGCACGACTACCGTCGCCGCATCGCCTGCACAAAAATAGCCAAGATCTTTCGGGTCCTTCACAGACTGCCCGTGTCCCAAATGATCCTCTCCGATGACACAGATGTCATGTTCATTCATATAACGTGCAAACTCGTCATACCGGTCCACATACTCTTCCATGCCATGCACGATCTGAAGAACACAGCGCGGTTTTCGCGGGTGCTCCCCCGTCATGCAGTCCGGCTTCCAGATGATGCCGTGTATTCTCGTCTTTCCATCCCGTGAATCATAAAAAATGTCCTCTTTTTTTGACATCCCTTCCACCTCCTAACAGATTTCCGCCCCCGACGGCATCGGCTTCTCCGGCGATACCAGCGCAAGCTTTCCCTCCGCGTCCTCCGCGCATAACAGCATGCCTTCCGATACGACCCCTGCCAACGTTGCCGGCTTTAGGTTTACCAATACCATCACTTTTTTCCCGACCATTTCCTGCGCCGTATAATGCTGCTTGATGCCCGATACGATCTGCTTTACTTCCGAACCGATCTTCACCTTTGAGCAAAGCAGTTTTTTACTCTTTGGAACCTCCTCACAGGCTATGATCTCACCAACCTGAAATTGCAGCTTTGCAAAATCTTCATATGTGATTTCCGGCTTTGGCTCGATGTCAATGCCCTGTCCGGCGTGGCAGCCTGCATCGCTGCCAGCCTTCCCTGTCCGGTCATTGGCATCCTCTTTCTGCTTCGGTTCGCCTGCCTGCATATTATCTCCGCTGTCCTGTGTTCCTGCTGCCGCCTTCCGTTCAGCAGCCATTGCATCGACGCGCTCCATGACCTCCTTTAAGTCCTGGCGGGCAAACAGAATTTCCGGCGTCTCTGTCACTTTCGTTCCAGAAGGGTACAACCCAAATTTCTCAAGCGAATCGAACGGGCGAAGCGATGTACTAAACTGCTTCGCGATCTTAGCCGCCGTCTCCGGCATAAACGGCTCTAAAAGCGACGCACCGATCAAAATACCCTCTGCCAAATTGTAGAGCACGGTCTGCAGGCGGGCTTTTTTTGCCTCATCCTTCGCGAGCGCCCACGGCATCGTCTCATCGATATATTTATTACACCTCTTAAATAGCGCAAATATTTCAGTGATCGCGTCGGCAACTCGAAGCTCTTCCATCTTTTTCAGCACACGTCCGTATGTGCCGGCTGCCATGCGGCGAAGTTCATCGTCCACGTCCTGTACACCCTCATCCACGCCTATACCGCTGTCGGTCATAATGCCGCCAAAATATTTATTGCTCATCGAAATCGTCCGGTTTACCAGATTCCCGAGCGTATTTGCGAGGTCGGAATTGAGCCGCTCCACCATTAGATCCCATGTGATCACGCCGTCATTTTCAAACGGCATTTCATGCAATACAAAATAGCGTACGGCATCCACGCCGAAAAATTGAATCAAATCCTCCGCATAAATCACATTGCCTTTTGACTTGCTCATTTTCCCATCGCCCTGAAGCAGCCACGGATGTCCGAATATCTGCTTCGGAAGAGGCTCGCCGAGCGCCATAAGGAAAATCGGCCAGTAAATGGTGTGAAAACGTATAATATCCTTTCCTATTAAATGGAGATCCGCCGGCCACAATTTCTGATACTGCTCCGTACCCTTCCCCTCTGCATCATAACCAATTCCGGTAATATAGTTAGAAAGCGCATCCAGCCATACATAAACGACATGCTTGTCATCAAAATCAACCGGTATCCCCCATGTAAATGACGTTCTTGACACACACAAATCCTGAAGTCCCGGTTTCAGAAAATTATTCATCATTTCGTTTTTGCGGGACACGGGCTGTATAAATTCCGGATGCGCCTCAATATGCGCAATCAGTTTGTCAGCGTATTTACTCATTCTGAAAAAATATGCTTCTTCTTTCGCCGGCTTTACCTCACGCCCACAGTCCGGACATTTACCGTCCACAAGCTGCGATTCGGTCCAGAATGATTCACAGGGCGTACAATACAAACCTTCATAAGAACCTTTATAAATATCGCCCTGATCATAAAGACGTTTGAATATCTTTTGCACCTGGCGCTCGTGGTTCTCGTCGGTCGTACGAATGAATTTATCATAGGAAGTATTCAGGCTGTCGCAAATTTCACGGATTTCACCCGCCACCTCATCCACAAATGCTTTCGGCGTTACACCCGCCTCTTTCGCTTTTAATTCAATTTTCTGCCCGTGCTCATCAGTCCCGGTCTGAAAGAAAACATCATAGCCGTCCTTTCTCTTAAATCTGGCAATGCTGTCAGCCAAAACAATTTCATAGCTGTTGCCAATATGCGGTTTCCCCGACGTATAAGCAATTGCTGTTGTAATATAGTACTTTCCCTTATCCATGCTGTTCCTCCTTATGACGCCGCAATGTAACAAAAAAGCCCGTCTTCCACCCCAGTCAGAAGACGAACCTGTTAAAGTCCGTGTTACCACTTCTATTCGCACTCCCCTTGCGGAAAATGCCTCGCCGGGTACTGCCCGTACACTCTTTGTCATCGCTTTGTCTTTCTTTCCTGTCCGCGCTCATGATACGCTCTGAAACCTCCGCGTTGATGCGGCGCCGGACTGAAACCTAATATACCCGTATTTTATATGATTCATGCAGAAAAGTAAAGACCTATTATCTGATTTTCTCCACCAGCCCGCTCACATTCTGATATGTCATCTGTTCTTCCTGAAAATATTCATATAGTAATTGACCAATTCCCTGAGGGAAGTATAAATCCGTTACGATCTGCATCTCTGCTTCTGAATTAAATTTAACTTTAACAATATCCGTTTCGTTGGTCTTCTCAACGCATTGGATTTTCATCGTTCCCGCTGCTTTTACACCTTTACTGGAAAAACGTCCAAAGATGATTTTGAACATCCCTAATTCTTGCAGCAAGTTCAATACCATCTTGTTCTTAAGCGAGAGCTCATTCAACGTGGTAAACTTTTTACCATTCGCCTGGACGTGATTATGATGATCCCCCATTTCTGCCGATACAATATCGACGGTATGGATTTCACCATTCTCTTTTACTCCTTAAAAATTTTCACCACTCTCTCTTTTGGCGACACTAGCTCATCAATACCCAATTTCTGTTTCTCTCTTGATAGTATCCTTTTCTCTACCGTACTATCCGAGTCTTTGTTTAACAGGCGCACATAAAACTCTTTGATTGATTCTACGCTAACCAGTTTATCTGTAGCCGCAACCGCGATTTTCTGTGAAACCAGCATATGTGACAAATCGTTCAGCAATTCTGACGCTTTCCGGTTCAGCTCTCAATCATAATGCATATAATATTTTGTCATCTGCAAATTGTTAACATTTGCCCCAAGAAGTACTGACAGGCCTGAAAAACGGATAAACTGTCTCTGGGTATAGGACTTAAAATTTTCAATTTCCATTCCTTTTAACGCCAGCCCCATTGGTTCCCCCCCCTTAAAAAGTTCAGCCAACTTATGAAAAAGTTGACTGAAAATAATCTTTTATGCTGTTATTTGTGATTGCTATTCCATGAGAATATGCATACTTCCACGGGGTCTGTTGATGCGTTAACTCTACAAGCTCATATGCGGTCTTCCCCCCGTATTCGTTCCAAACCGCTTCCAATGTATCCTTTACGTCACAATCCCCAAGTAAACTAATCCCCTCATATTCCAAAATTTCAGAGCGTCCATATCCCCTAAACGCCTCATAAACCTTCTCATTAACCGGTCCGTACTGCCATGCTTCAAACTCTTCTGCAAACGCCGCCTTGTCATCCCAAACAAAACTCCATCCCTGTGCCAAATATAATAACTTCTGCTGTTTCAGCGGAGTTAGAGAATATCTTTTTCTACCATAGGACAAAAACACCAAATAGCGCGCAGCATCTAATATATCTACCATGATCAGTGTCCTCCTATTTTATATTATGCTCTCCTAAACCACTTCGTGCGGGTATTTTCAAACTTGTTTTTCAAACAATCCTGCTAAACATCTTTTTAATATCGAACGTGTGTTCTATTTTTTATAGTATACCATTTTACAATTTGAATGGCAAGAAAATTCCTATCTTTTTAAGATTTTTGTACAATCTAAATAAAGATTTTCCTAAAAAATGGTAATTATTCCTTCTATCACTATAAAATAAATCATATTTACTCATACTATCCCGTTTCCGCTTCCAGCCGTTCCGGTTTCTTTTCCGCTTTCGGCTGCAGACCGCAGATCAGAAGATCAATCCACACCGCGTAAAAAGGAAGCAGTTCCACACATACAGGCGCCATAAATAAAAGTGCAGATATTTCGCCACTGATAATCAGGAGCAGCCGCATATTTTTCCCCGCCCGCCATACGCTCCGTATCTGCCATAAAGCCCAAATGACGACAAAGGTTCCAAGAAGCAATCCGGCTACGCCCCCTGCACGATAACAGAGCGCAGGCAGACTACCCTTCCATAAACCGCTGAGCGCGCTGCTCATCCTTTCAACCCACTTCACGAGCACGGAAACGATCATCCCCTCCTGCATGCCCGCCCATCTTTCTTCAAAAAAAAGAACCATAAAACGATCCAAACCGACCCACAGATGAATGCCGCAAAAGATCAGAAATACCAGAAAAAGTTTTCCCCAAAGAAACACCCGTTTTTCTAATTTCTTTTGCAGCATGGTCAATCCTTTTTTATGTAACTCACCTTTTTCTTTCAGCTTGTCCCACGTACTCACTGCATAAAGTGTAAAACCGCTCAAAAGCAGCTCGGCAATGGCGCTTCCCTGTAAAGAATATGAAAGCCCGTCCAACTTAAAAACCTTCGTGTAATCCAGAATCAGTGACAAATTGCATGCAAGAAACGTCGCCCCAATAAACAGGGATAATGCGCGTTTTATGTATTCCTTTACTGGCGGAACCGTCAGCACAAGCGCATAGATTCCCGCAAGCAGCAAAAGCATCATACCGGGCGTATCATTCAGCGCAACAACCAAAAATGCGATCACTCCGCCCGCGCAATACATCATACGCCGCACGCGGTCTTTTTCCCTGCAAAATCCCCATGCGGCGATCATCGCATTGATGATCCCGACAGCATCCGTCATCGTTTTATCAGAAAGCACGCAGAGCGGCAGAAGTACCATATCCGCCGAAATCGCATACGAGACCAGATAGAGCAGCAGAATCGCACTCCCCGCATAAAAAACAAAGTCAAACTGCGCCATCCTGATCGCATCCTGTCCGCGCATGACATAATAAAACATCGCAGACAATCCCAAATATGCAAAAATACTTCCATCACCGGATTCACCCAAAATACCCCTTTCACAGAGCGGTACCATGCCAAATAAAAACACCGCCGCCGCAAGCATCCAAAATTCCTGATGAAAACGCATCGGTACGAACATACGCTTCCTTCTCCCAACGGCAAATCCCGCAACAAGTCCCCCCGCCACAATTACGGCCGCTAAAATTCGAGGACTTATCAAATCCCCCGCAAGCGGGAGAAGCATCGTTATCATTAAATAAGAAAGTGCCATGATTTTACTTTCGCTTGTCATAAAATTTTCCCTCATAATTTTGCACAAAACAGGGCGTTCATTTTTTACTTGCAAACCCAACAGCCATCTGCTATGGTTATACCATCAAAAGAGCACATCCTGCCATAGGACAACACCGCTCTTACCTTATCTTTCATGGCGCATGCCATTCTTTGATGTTTCATTCTGACCATTCTTTTTTCACATCCCGAAAGGAGGACGTTTATGTCCCGCTCATCTTTTATCACACTTCAGTCACCTGGTCTTTTTGTTCCATTGGAGAGACGGACTGGAAAGCTTGCCTTTACCCTTACCAACGACTATCTCTTTAAGGTTGTCCTGCAAAGAAACGAAGACATCCTGCGCACATTACTTTGCAGCCTGCTCGGCCTGCAGCCGGATTCCATCCGCTCCGTTCTTATCACCAATGCCGCCGAACCCGGTACGACCGTCCATGATAAGGACGCGGCTCTTGATATGAGGCTGATCCTTAAGCACAATAAGATCCTGAATCTGGAAATGCAGATCCGCAACGAACACAACTGGCCGGAGCGCTCCCTGACCTATCTGTGCCGCAGTTTTGACAATGTACCAAAGGGTGCGGACTATAAGACCGCATTTCCCACGCATCACATCGGTATCTTGTGTTTCAGCCCTGCCGGGATGCCGAAACAGTTTTACAGCCATTATTACATGACGGAGCAGCACTCACACAGCATCTATACACCAAAGTTCCGCCTCTCCATATTGGACCTGACGCAGGCGGGGCTTGCAACCGATGCGGACAGACAGCAGGGGCTCGACCTCTGGGCTGCCGCGTTCCGCGCCACGACATGGGAGGAGTTTCAAATGTTAGCAGAAAAAGACACATTATTCAAAACCGTATCAGACGCCCTTTATATCGTTCTTGAGAACAAAGACCTTGCCGATCAGATCCGGCGTCAGTGGGAATACGAGGCCATCGAGAAGCGCCGGAAGGAGCTGGCGCAGCGGCGGGACGCACTGATGCAGCGGCGCGAGAAACGAATACAAAAACGGGAGGCAGAATGTCAGCAACGTGAAGCCGCACAGCAGCAGCGTGAAGCCGCACAACAGCAACGGGAAGCTGAACAGCAGCAACGGGAAGCTACACAACAGCAACGGGAAGCTGAACAACAGCAACGGGAAGCTGAACAGCAGCAACGGGAAGCTGAATTTCAGCAACGGGAGGCAGAATGTCAACAGCGCGAAAACCAAATACAGCAGTACGAGGTCGAGCTTCAGCAGCGCGCGGCTGCCCTTGAAGCTAAAAGCAACGCTCTTAAAGCAAGCCTCGAATAATTCGAAGCAGAGCAGGCAAAAACCTTAGGAAGCGCCGATTAAACCGGCGCTTCCTCTGCCTGATCCCATCAAAATGGCGTTATCTATTCTCCCAATCCCAGATAAAAAATGAAGAGTTTTCATATAAATATCCAGTTCTATATACCTGATATCCTATAATTAAGTAGCAATATATTTTTTTATCGATACTACAAAATTATAGAAAGGTCGGTACATTATGAACAATCACACATATAAGAAGCAATTCTGCAACCGTCTCACACAGCTTCGAATGACCAAAAATATTTCTGCGCGTGATATGAGTCTTTCAATCGGTTTTTGCGCAAGTTACATCAACAAAATCGAAAATGAAAAGACGCTTCCCGGTATGAACACTTTTTTCGACATCTGCGAATATCTCCAAATCACACCTTACGAGTATTTCAATATAGGAGAACCACTCCCAGTGGAGATTGCAATTGCAGTCGAAGAAATGCATCATATGAGCAAAGAACAGCTTGTCCGCATGATCGCTTTTATGAAAGATATTAACCATCGGCAATAGTACTACCTGATTTTACCAAGCCATCACACATCCACTACTATCAAAAAGCAATGGTTTCGAGATATGCCCGCAACTCCCTTTGGTGAAAGCGGTGCCATATACCCTCTGCTACGGAGCACAATGCAGATAGATTGCGTTGTGCTCCGCGGGAAATGTAAAAGTTATGATTGACTGTTTTTCTTTGCGGGGCAATCTATTTCTGTAGTAAAATATGTCAAAGCAAAATAATTTCTTTTATGGTATATTTTTTACTTTTTCTCCCCATCCCTTTTCCTTTAATGCATAATTAAATAATATTTTGAACGCTTTAACCCACTCCTCATTTCCGGTTTTTAATGTAACTAACAAACTTTCCATTTCATTTACTTTTTCTTCTATACAGTTCAACGCCCTTTTTTCAATATCATAATGCATATAAAGCTTCACAATTTTATGGTATCTACTTTCATCCTTTTCTTTGCGAATGATATCTTTCTCCTTATCCGAAATAGAATGATATAACATGTATAGAGCTAAATTCTTTCTTCCAAAGTCAAAATTTTTTATACTTCCCTTGTGTTTTTTATAAGACTTTATTTGACTAAACGGTTCCAAGTCGTTTAGATATTGAAAAATATATCCAAAATTCTCTCCTAATTTCTCAATATTTTCGCATTCTATGTTCGCATACTCCGGATGAAAACAACGATAGCCCAAGCCTATACTATCCTTAATCAATGACACCGTCTCTCGATAAATAATGCTATTAAGTTCTTCCAAATTCTGTTCATCATAATCCGCCATTGACAATTCCTGATAGCAGCCCTCGCACAAGTGATATATGATTTTTGATAGTCTCTTTTCATTTTCCAAAAAACCTAAATCGCTGCACACAAAATCACTTCTGCATTCCACAAAGTTCTCTTGTGCCTTAGCCAGCATTGCGTTACCTAGCAGAATCAACACCCTGACATCGGGGTATTGATCATGAAACGCCGCCTTTCCATTGCGAACATAATCTTGATCAATATAATCATCAAATATTACGGACGACTTATGAATTAATTCAATGCTACAAGCCGCTTTTGCAATTTTATGATAATCCTCCTTTTTCTGCTGATCATAACAATGATAACAACTTCCCATAAAATACAGAATCGGTCTTAAACGATTTCCTATTCGAAATTGTTCAGCATCCTTCTCTCGAAACGGTACTAATCCCTGCAGACATTTCCTCCATTCCTGCCGAAATACTCTCAAAAATTGCACAACTTCCTTCCCTTCGCCCATTTTTTCAATATACCTGTCAAGTAACTTCCGCGATAAAATCATCCAATCACCTCCCAAAACTAAAAGTAATAAGCATAGTTCCACCAATTGGTTTTCCATGAGTGCTTGATTTTTTACCCACAACACCATAGTTAGTAAAATATAAACGTTCCACGGTATAACGATCATCCAAAATCCGCTGACATTTTTATCAGATAACCGTTGTCCGCTTATTAATCTTATATTATGAAAATCTTTTATTGCCTGCTTCCAATTTGGATTTGGTAATTTCTCTAATTGTTTCGAACTTTTCATTTTAGATAGAATATATCGATTTACCATTACCAAACATATTAAAACAATCACAGTCATTGAATATGTAGATAATTCTATATTATTTTCCCTACAACGTCTCCAACTGAAATCACGTATGTTTTCTATCAAAAGCACAGCCGGCGGCAATATGATTGCTAAAAATTCTCCAATCTTTCCTTTGACATATATTTTATCAATTCCTTCCCTATCTTTCTTAGGAAAGCCATCAAATGCATTTCGCGAAATAAATCGTTCCGATATCAGCGCACATGCTATCATTGTTAAAAGCACACCCCAATATCGCTTATTAATAAAAACAATATTCATTGCAAAAATTATACTGCCTAAAATACTATTTCTATACCATATCATGGTATTCGTAATTTTTTCTTCAGACTTTGCTTTTTCTATCCCACCAAATAGAAATTTAAGAATATACCCCCCATATTTTATTGCCGCCATATAGATTCCGATTCCAACCAGAACAAGCCAATTCAAGCTTAGATCATGTGGCAATGCTTTATTACAATATACAATACACGGAATCGTAGCTACAAACATTACAAATGCAATCACGCAAACCCTGATCTTGATTCTCTCATCATATAGCTTTATGCAAGAAATCACTACTTCATATGCTGTTATGACCAATGCCACGACCAACATAGCCCACGGTCTATTCATGCGAAAAAAGCAATAAACAAGGGATGCTGGAAATATAGAAATCGAAATGGTTGGAATTATTATTTTTATTCTATTAGAAATAATCCCTATTTCTGCACATGAATCCCACTTTTCCAAATAGACAAGATTAATTATGGTGTTTATAAGGCACAATATCATGAAAATAATTAATGAATAATCCTGAATATCATAATTTTGTCTCCACTTATACAGGCTATTGACAAACAATATTGCATAAAATATAATTCCCAATATAATGACAACTAAAAAATATCTAATACGCTCGCCTTTTCTTTTTTCTCTTATCGAAAGAACAATATATATGGCAATTAAGACTGTGCTTATAAATGATATTGTGAGCTTTACAGCCGAATATCTTACATCCCCTTGAAGCAACAAATAAAAAATACTCATAGCACAAATCTCATATAATGTGCCGATTCTAACCAGACTTTCTTTATCGCTACTTTTGCCATATGTATTCCAATTCGTATTATCCTTTAATGTATAGTAAAAATAATATGGCATTGCAGATAACAGTGCTATCACGAGACATAATGGCTTTCTTGGATTATCATGGATCTTTCGAAGTAGTTGCAGAAATGTTGCCTGACAATTTGAATCTGAAATATACCAAAACCCTCCTGCAGCAACAGCCGAGAAAATAGTACCTATCATATAATTCAAAGATTTTTCAAAAATTTCCACATAGTCTCTTATTCGAAATTCTTTTGTACAAGTTTTCATAATATTGTTTCCCCGTAAATAGACATTAGCAGAATCAGCTGCACATATAGCAATTGTGATATGCTCATTAACCTATCTGTCAGCCACAATCCCCTTTTCACCGTCACATTCGAATTTTAATGCTGGTGCTGCTACCCCATCTTTCAGCCCATAAACCTGATATACTTCACACCAATCTATCAATTTCTTCATTTGTTGCTGCTTTCCTATTTGGATATATCACTATTGATTCTGTTGCTATTCCTATATAACCAAGTATAATTTTTCTGGCGTAAATGCTTCTTAATGCTATAACATTTTTTGAGAGCGCCAAGTTCTCTTCTCCGCCTCTATACTTAATTCCTGCCAAAACTATAGTAATCCATAAATCCAAAAACAGTATCATGGTTCGTTACCCATCCGTTACATCTTATAACTAATTCTCTTGCAGATATTTATCCTGTGGATTATTTTTCTGAATTTCATCTCAAAGCTCCCCTGCTCCAAAACGCTCCCCTTTTTGCCCCCAATGAGCGCCGTTATTCTCATATTCTTCTATCCATTCTCCTATTCTGTCTTTTTCAAATCTTGTATCTCTAGAAATAAAACTCCTTTTTCGAGCATTTGCTGCTGTAAATCTTCACCCTTCACCCACATGTATTCGTTTTCGTCTAAATAGATACAGCGAAACCCTGCCTCATATCGCTGCTCCTGTTCTTTTATCACAGAAGTGATCACAATACCGGATTCCAATTCTATGGGAAAATCTTCTGTTTGTACCATCGCATAATCATTGAGAAAAAACTGATACGCCAAACAATTCGTTTTTACCAGCCTTAAATAGAATACAGAAGGCAACTCTACCTTAGTTTCCATCCGTTCCACAAAATAATATCCGGCATTTGCTTTGTGATCGTTTGTCTCGTTCAAAAAAGCGCCAAGATACCAGTATCTGTGCACAAGCATCAATAACATAAAAATAATAGGCGCAAATATTTTTCCCTTTTTATAACAAGCACTTACACCAGCAAACAGCACAGACAACAATGCTCCGCAAATCAAATACAGATTTATAGATGTCACCCCGTGATTCAGCGTGTAACCCCCATACGGACCAAAAACAGTAAGTCCCACACTGGAGCTCTGAATATAAGGGACAATGCCGAGAAACCAGTAGCTATGGATAAAAGCAAAGACAAGCCATATGTAAGCCATATATCTCTGCCATAAATTCCTATTGTAATAAACAAACGCAAAAAAAAGCAACAGGACTATCGAAAGATAGCAGGAATAATACCGAATATAAACAAATATTTTTGTCGCACTTGTATTCGCTCCATATCCCAGTGCCTGTCCTTTAGCTGCCAGCTCTCCCCAATGAACCATAAGTCCCGCTAGTGTTATGAAGAAAACTATTCCATAAAAAATGCTTCCCACCTCTATCATTTTGTTAACGCTTTTGTTTGGCTTTATCTTTTCCAAAAAGGAATCCTGTTGAACAAAGTGTGCTTTTAAAAATTTGTATAAAAGTATTCCGCAGAAGCATATGATTCCTGCCGTACAAAAAATGCTAGTATATATATTTCCCATCGCAATGTTAAATACTGCATTCCAACTTTTTGTCGATTGCAGCAGATTCACAAGCCTTGAAACCATACCGCCTGACGTTGAACCAATAGAATTGTGCAGATATCCGTTTTCATCCGCTACCCAAAAGCAGGTCTGTACAAAGGAAATTACTTTCAGGACAGCCACAAAAAGGCAGATACCGAGCGGAATCCCTATTTTAAGTGATATCAAAGCTTTTTTATAAAAAATATAGTAAAGCACCACCAGCAAAGCAAACGCAAGCCACAGTACCATCAGGCGGCTATGCACGGTCAACGTGTATGTCAAAAGCAGAATTACCAATATGGTATACTTTATCCTCTGCCTGTTATTGTTATTATGCTTTACCAATAGCAATATAAGCCACAAAAGCACCCAACAGGACAAGACAAGCATGGGCTCGTTGTTGATGTAGCGCATATCTGTCAGTGCCAACATAGAGCATGCCGTTGAAACCATGATCACATATATGCGGTTTTCTATGCCAAAATACTTTGTAAGTATATGATAGCTAATCATTGCAGAAAAACTCAGAAGCACCGCCCCTGTCACCATAACCGACCAGTATATGACATACGGATTCTTTGTCAATAAAAATATAGGAATCAGTAACATTGCATAGCCAAATCCATAATAATCATAAAGCTGCGCAATACCGGTCCAGTTCCTTCCAGCAAGACTTGCCGCAGGCACCAGCATACCCATTTCATCCGCAATCAGCCTCAACCTGCCATTCCAAATAAAACCAAAAATACGAATTATAAGCGGCAGAAAAAATACTAGAACATAATCTATTTTCTGCACTTTATTTTTCATGAAAGCTCCTCCATAATTGTCCTGTTTTCCTTATCAGAAAACGAAACTCCGGTGTCCGGAATGTACATAAAAAAATAAACCCGCCCGATACCAAAGCAGATGTAATTCCTTTTGCAATAAATCCTGAGATTGACTGCACCGTACAGGCATTTGCACTAAAAAAAGCCGCCGCACCTGACAAAATCACAATTCCTCCGTATTTCAGATATTTTCGCACAAAGGTTTTTATTTTATTCAAATCCTGAAACCCATATTTATGAACCACATAAGGGTCAAACCAAGTTACCGTCATAACCCTGCTAATAACTGTTCCTAGAAAAACCGCTGTTAGATTTTTCATGAAAATGACCAAAAGCATGGAAATTACAAGATTCAAAATTCCCTGCGCAAGAGGACGCAGCTTTCCCTGCCAAAATATACCCTGCGCATCCCGCAGAGAAGCAGATGCACCCTGCATACCCAGCAAATAAAAATTAACCAGCACGATGGCTATTGTACTATTAGAAATGAGGTATTCTCTTCCCAAAAACAATTCCACAAAAGGATTAATCAGCACAAAAATGACAACTGTACATATGCCATATACCACAAAACAGATATATTGCATGATCTCATATGCCTGATAGGAACGCTCCTTATCGCCTGTAGCTACAATACTGCCTATGCTTGCCGTGACGGAGCTTATCATTTTGGAGCAGATTGTCTGTACGCTAAGTATCACCATGGAATAATTGGAATACAAGCCAACCCATATCGTTCCCAAACTCTTGGAAATAATCAGATTGTCCGTTCCGGACACAATCACCACAGCCAGCTTGTACAGCATCATAGCAAGCGTGTTTTTCTTTATTTCTTCCAGTATCACTTTCGGTATCTGTCCGCCGCCAGTATACCGCAAAACAGGGTACAGCTTTATGACCTTACGGTACACCAGATAATTTTGCGCAAAAGTCACCGCAATCTGCATAAGCAGATACAGGATATAATTCTTTGTCAAGATAAGAACTGCCGTCTGCAAAACAGCTAAAGTCAATTTACCCGCATAATCAATCACGGCAAGCCGGTATTCTTTCTGATCAGCAATAATTAACGTTCTGTTATAGGAATAAAAATATGACACGGATGTATTCACAACAAAAAGAATATAAATCCATCTCAAATGCGGTATCTCGACCTCCACCTCCGTCATATACATGACAAGCGGCGTGATGGCTATGCCGGCTGCCAAAATAAAAATCCCTATAAAACGGTATGCCTTTTGGTATAAACGCATAAGCGCAAGTATTATTTCATCATTATTATCCGCAAGCGGCTTATACAGGCTGAAGGTAATCGCAGTTCCCATTCCCAGCTCTGCCAAAGACAGCATGGTAATAACACTGGAAAACAAGCCTGAAATCCCTAGATAATTTGCATCTAAAATCCATAAAAATATTTTCCTAGCTATAAAATTCAATACCAAAATCAATATCTGCCCCAATATATTTGTCAATGCGTTGCTCACTGCATTTTTGGAATACATCCCCATCTCCATCTACTGTATCAAACTATCCTTCTTAAAAAATTCATAAACATAGCACAGTACACCATACAGCCGCCGCAGCGCTTTATGTAGTACCCCATGAGGAAGCATAATACTGTTCACACCTGTAAAAGAATGTTTTTTTATCAGGCAGAAATAGGTGCGCCTGTATATATTGAGCTTTGGCGGTTTTGCAAGATGCTCGCTTTCCTTTGCCACTTCTTCCAACGGGTATTCTGCCGCATAAATCTGCGGCATGATTTGTGCTAACAGCACAGAACCCTTCGCCGAATTTACTGTAACAAGAGAAAGACCCTTATTCCCTTTATCGTGTATGCTGCCCTTGTCTCCCTGCAGGTAATCTCCGACTGACAAATCTGCAACACGCGGGATTTTCGCATAATCACAGTTCTGGCAAGATTTTCTAGTAATCATATTTGTGATAAAGCAACGATTGTAAGAATTGTCATGTCCTCTCTGTGTAATTTTGCTTCCATCTGCAAACACATAGGAGAAGCAGGCCGGATTCCATCCCATTTCCTTGTCTCTGTAAAATGCAGTGACTTTGCTGCCCTTTTCCTCTTCTAATTCTGCAATATGCTTTTTCAGTACCACTCCGGAAGGCACCCCATGGCAAATTAAGTCCAGTGTATATAGATTGTCGTATTCTTTTCCTAAATATCCATATAATCCGGATGCCTGACACGGTGTCCCCGTAAACAACACTGTTTTTCCTGCCAAAAGCTCTGCTTTTACTTCCCTGTATATATATCCGGTGTCACTTTGAAGATATTTTGATCCCCTCATCGGTGACAATTCTTCCAGCGTCTCCGCCTTTTTATGTTCCACCTTATGGAGCACGTCTCCGACCACACCAAAGACCACACCTCCCTGTAATATCACATATCTGCCACACAAATAAGCAATTCCCGCCGTCATGCTTTTCGCACGTACCTTTTCCTCTTTACTGTAGGCAGCATACGCTTTGGGGAGCGCAAACCGGTTACGGCTGCCTGCTGTTTTCCCAATCGGACAGGTCTTCTCACACAGTCCACAATCCGTGCATTTTCTTGCATCAATCCGAGGATAGCGAAATCCTTCGCTGTTTTCCTCCAACATAATGCAATCCTTCGGGCATATATTCTGACATGCCCCGCAGCCTGTACATTTTTTCTCATTTACCCTTAACGTTTTGATCATTTGTCACTCTATAAAAGAAATCACTGTAAGCCTCTGCCTTTTTCACATATCCGGGCATAACGGACTTCAGTATATCCAGTATCTGTTCTCTCTCTTCTGCAAAACTTTTAAACGCCTCAAAAAGCTTATTGGGCTCCGTTACTGACTGCACCGGCACTACATATCCCTCTTCCGTTCCAAAAATATCTCTCGCAATTCCAACTGACTTTACAGAGTATCCCAGCACCAACGTGGGGACGCAGCTACTGTACGCAGCAATCGTGGAATGGGTTCTTGCTCCCAAATACATATAGCAGTGGGAAATAATATATTTTATCTCTGGCGATGTCAGTCCTTCATTATCAAGCAAAAATACCTTGTCATTCTCCTGATAGCTTTCAAAAATCTTTTTAAGAACCGACAAATCCGCATGATTCATAACATGTGGAATCAAAATCACCTGTTTGCCCAGCTCTTTTACCGTATATTCTATAATTTTATGATATTCCTGCACTACCATTGCTGCATTATTTGTATAAGCAGCCTTTAGAATCAATGGACTTAAATTGACGCCGACGACATCTCCTGCCAAAAAGCATGCCGGCAGCTTTGTTTGCTTTGACCTCATCGCAAAAGCAATATCCGGGTAATATTCCAGCTTATCCTCCGGCAAAAATTTTTTCAGCTTTGCATAAGTAATTCGCTCTCTTGCAGTCACCTTATTAAAAAGCTGTAAGTCTTTTATAATTGCATTGTCTACTTCCTTAGGGTTCAGTGAACAGTTTAAAAAAACCATTTTCCCTTTTGTGATCTTCTTCAACGTTTTGTGAAAGGAATGCATATCGGCAAACGCATCGTACGCCCTGTCGTAGTTATCCCCTCCGATAATGATAATCAAGTCAGCAGCCCTGCACTCATTCAGCAATACAGAATGGTTTATCCAATTGGTCCACTGCTTCATATGCAAAAAATACCGCAACACGCCAACAGAATACCGGAGTAATTTATGGTTCCGATCATAAGTAAACCATCTGACATACTTATCAACACCTTCTATGTGTAGCGAATGCCCCGTATTATCATCCCGCGAGGATAAAATGAGCTGGATATCCGGGTTTCGTGCGCGCAGGGTTTTTATGCACCCCCGCACCATTGCTTCCGAACCCCTGTTATACCGGCACCCCCCAACCATCAGTACAACCTTCTTCATATACTTTCCTTTCTTTTGTCAGTAAATTGTAAAAAACGGCGGCTGCTTTCTCTCCATTCAGCCAATGCAGCGTTTACTGCCTCCCAGTCCATATCCCTGCTTAAATCAATAATATTGTCCCTGCAGTTATATTTTATGTTAAGCTTATCCAATAAGCTGGTAATTCTTGCATTCTTTCCCGGCTCTTGATTTGCCAGCTCCACTATCATTTTTTTGTTGAAATGAATGGAGAAAGCTGTCCCGTGAAAAGAATTTGTCACTACACATGCTGCATGATAAAATAAACCGATCCATTCCTCCAGTGTGGCAGACCTTACATACCTGACTCCCTTTTTTCTTTTCATGCTGTCACTGATAAATACCAGTTGCTTTCCCATTTTCTCAGCCAGCCTCTGTGCCCTGCGAAGCAGCATATCGCTGTACCTTATCATATACAACAAAATGTAATCTCGATATGGAGGTACTACCATAAAGCGCTCCCAATCCTGTTTTTGCAGTAAAAACGTAGGATCTGCCGTAATTTCTGCTTCTTTACCGCACAATTCCATGATAATGTGGCTTCCCTGCTGCTCGCGAACAGACAGTTTATCAAAGCTGTTCAGATACTTTTTGTATAATGCCGCATTTTTTTCATCAAGCCTATCCATTCCAAAGCTCGCCGCATAGCTTACTTTCAAAATATTTTCCGGTACAAAGTCCAACAGATACGCCATGTCTCCTCCAGTCAGGCTGAGATTCCATATTTGATCACTTCCGGCAATTACTGCATCATATTTTCTCTGTAACAAAACCTCGACATGCTTTTTATCTGCTTTTATACTCAATGGCATTTTTGTTTCTAAAAAGTTATCAAAAAGTCTTCTTTTTCTTATCCTTATCGGCAGCCGTAGAAACTGTTTTACTTTATTTTTCCATCCCTTTACATAAAGCATGTAAAAAGGAGCGTGCGTATGCTCTATTTCTTCACACCTATAATCCATAACTTCTAACTCATTTCCCATTCCCGACAAATAAAATTGAAGAGCATATGCCTGCAGAACCGCGCCATAGTTAGCCGCCCTATGAAATGTCATAATCCCTATCTTCATGTCATTTCTCCATTGAAACATCAAGCTTTCCGATAAATTCTTTCCAGCCTGCCCGCTGCCTCTTTTATATCGTATCCGCTTTCTGCCAGCTCTTTGTATCTTAACCGCCTGTCGGTTTTTTCCTCTTGAAAATCAAGAATTGCTTTTGCCCAGACTTTTGCCGAATCATCGGATAAGCTTAGCGAACGATACAATTCCGTTACATTTACTTCCTCTGGTACGCGTGAAGAAGCCACCACCGGAAGTCCGTTTGCCTGCGCCTCTAGTGCAACAATTCCCAATCCCTCACAACGTGACGGAAAAACGAAACAATCCATGGCACATAAAAGCTCTTCCACACAATCACTGACCCCATAAAAAATAACCTTCTGCGTCAAATTTTTTTCCCGTACCAACCGCCTTATTTTATCTTCATCCTCCCCAGTTCCCACCAATAGCAGTCTTACGTTTTCGTTTTCCCTTTGTATTTGTTCAAATACCGAAATGATAAAAGGATGGTTTTTTTGATACGTAAAACGTCCCACATGTCCTAACACAAAAGTATCCGTTATGCCCAAATTCTTTCTCATTCTTTTTCGTTTTTCTTCACTAAACTCATATTTTTTGATGTCTATCCCGTTTCTCAGAATGATTGTTTTCCCCACTCCTTTTCTGCCGTACATGAAACGCGACGCCGCTTGAGAAACCGCCATGAGCGCATTTGCATATCTCGCTACCAAATGCCTAGTGATAAAATGCATTATTTTATTTACAATTCCCTCCACACAATCGCTATGACTCTGATAAAAAATTTTAGTTTTTTCTGCCCTCCAAACCGGCAACGCATACATAATCAGCATCGCTGTACTGGCATGTATATGGACAATATCATATTCATGCACATGGAAAAACTTTTTGATTTTTTTATAGAATTGAATTGGGTGCCTGGTATATCTAGGCACTTTATAAAATGACCCTTGATAGGAAGCTATTAAATCTTTTTCCTCATTTGCAATATCCTCATAATAAAGGAAATCAAAGCAAATATTTTTTTTATTTATATTTTTGCAATACTCAAAAATCATGTGCCCGACGCCGCCATGTGCATCCAAGCTGCCAATCAACAATACTTTTTTCATTTATCGTTCCTAATTCAGTGTCATCAGCCCTAACCGCAATGCCCATATACCAAAGTACGATACAAACGCACAGCCTCGGTTTACCAGCCTTGCTTTTCTATTAACTAAAACACTTTTTCTGTATTTTTTTATATTGTCTCTTATTTCTTTTTGCGACGCATCATAGATTTCGGAAAAGGCAACAGTTGACAAAACCTGCATATAGGAACTAAAGCATCTGCAATAAGCAGCCCTTGCCAGCTGCGGGTATTTTTTTTCTATAAATTTCACCATATCCTCCGACTGCTCTATATAATCCTTTCCTTTTTGAATGGACAAAGCATGTATGATGCTGCCTGCCCTTAGCCGGTAATAATATTGTATTTTAGAGCCATACACTACTTTTCCCGAATGGTGTATCAATTTATATGTACTCCCCATATCTTCTGCCAATTTTCCGTAAGGAAATTCTACATTTGAAAACAACTTTCTTTTAAACAGCTTCGCCCATGTTGCAGTAATGAAATACTTTTGATAGAATAGCGTCTCTAACGCCTGCTCTTTTGTCATCACCTTAATTTTATCGTTACGGTTTCCTGCTTTTTTGGGGGGAATCTTTTGCCCCTCCAAAACCGGAATATAATTGCACATGGAAATGTCGGCATCATATTTCACGACCAGCCGATAAAGATAGGCGATATATGTGGGTGACAATATATCATCGCCATCAATATGGGCAATATATTCTCCTTTTGCTTCTCTGTTTCCCTCATTTCTTCCGGCAGACAATCCCTCATGCTCCTTGCAGATAATACGAATTCTGCTATCTTTTCTTTCGTATTCTCTACAGATCATAACCGTATCGTCCGTCGATCCGTCATCTATTAATAAGATTTCTATATTTTTATAGGTTTGTTTCAGTACACTATCTAGACAATCTCGTATATATTCTGCTAGATTATATATGGGAATTATGATACTAATCAATTCCTCTTTTGTTTCCATTCTTGTTCATTCTCCTTGTCTGACAGTATTTTGCACTTTCCTGCTGTCACTACATCTTTTTCCTACTTTTTTGTTCTTTTTTTTTATCTCTTCCTTTACATACTAAAAAGGTCCAAGTACTTTTATCGCATTGCTATCTTCCCCCGTTAGAAACATTTTCTTAATTATGTGGTTTTTGAAGAAAAGGTATTATCATCGCCAAAAAATCAGATGGCAAATAATGTTTATACCTATTTATTACTGCTCCCATCTTTCCCAAGGCTCATAATAGCTTCCACCATCCTATCCCACGAAAATCGATAGGCTTCCTCTTTAACACACTCCGCAAATACCGCCTCTTGATTCTCCCTATAATATTTCTCAACCGCCTCCGCCAGTGCACCTGAATTTCGAGGCTCTATGATAAATCCCGTCTTTCCATCCGTTACCACATCCGGTAAACCGCCGACATTCGTTGCAATTACTGGTTTTTCAAATCCGTACGCAATCTGCACAATACCACTCTGTGTTGCGGATTCATACGGACAGACCACTAAATCACATGCCGTAAAGTACTTTTCAACCTCATTGTCCGGTGTATATCCGTCAACAATGTCAACACACTCACTGATTTGACATTCATTGATTATTTCAATATAATCCTCTTTATCCTCTCCAAATGTACCGACTACCATGAGTCTTACATCTGACATCTTGCTTCGGATCATTGGCATTGCCCGCAGTAAATATTTCAGCCCCTTATACTCCCTTACAAATCCAAAAAACAGAAGTACCTTTTCACTTTCCGAAATTCCCAGTTCTTCCCTTGCCTGATCCTTTGACATATTTTTTATACGAAACATATTATAAGTCGGGTGCGGATTATTCTTGTATTTTGCTTTAGGCTTAATCGTCAGGAGATCTTCTGCATCGCTTTCCGAATGTACAATAAAAGAATCGCCATGCTTCAAAACAAGCTTTGTTAAAAAACGATCCATCGGAAATCGCTCATGCGGAAACACATTATGGCAGATAAACATCTTTTGAATCTTTTTTCCGATGGATATTTCTAATAGCCTATAACAAGGCGCAAAATAGGGATGCCACCACTGTATGATCACCAAATCCGGCTCTATTTTTTTTATTTTTTGCCCTACTCGCACAATATTAAACGGATTCATAGTATTGATAAGATATTTGCAAGGTTCAACCTTAAACAAATCACTACTGAAATCTTTCTGTTGTTTCCTAAATAAAAACCTTGGATATTGCAATTTATATGAAATCATAGACACTTCATGTTTTTTCTCAAGCGTCCGAAATAACATTCCCGTATAGTGCGCAATTCCTCCTTTATATGGGTATACCGGACCAATCAATACTATTTTCATGTTGATTTGTTTCCCGCCTCTTTCCTTTCTTTTCTTAGGTTAACTGTCTCACCTTTCCACACAAAAAAATCCCGACATAAACTATGACAATCGCATACTTTACATCAGGATCTCCCTAAAAAAACGTCCCGTTCCTACTCTTCTATTTTATTATATGATATTCACTTTCAGGATTCTTCTGTTTCAAATAATTTGACTTATCACTCTGCTGTCTTCGGCTCGTCCCAATACTGATCCAGCAGTTCACTTGCTGCGGCATTTTCTATTTCAGTCTCATTGATAATACGTTTCCTGACAGTCTCACGGTCAAAACCCTGCAGACGATAAGCTTGAATCAGAACACGGTACATATTGTGTAACTTTTTCTGCATTTCTTCCGCATTTTTCTCTGTCTCCGCCAATTCTTTCTTTGCCTCTGCCAGTTCTTTCCTCGCCTCCGCCGTGTTCCGTCTCTCCGCCTGAATATCCATATCTTCTGCATTTTCCCACAGATAACCCATATTCCGCTCCTTTACCCTCTGCGTATATTCCGCCGTTTCGGACTCCGTCAGATTTAGCTGGCGGCATAATCCCTGCACCGCTCTAAGCACCTCGTTTAACACCGCTTCACTCGAATGCCGGATGATCCTGTTTAACCGCTCTGCCGGAAGCGCCTTCAAAATGCTGATGTCTTCCGCCGTCTGTATCTGATTTAACAGCATCAGCAGCGACATTTCATCTTCTTTCAGCAGCAATTCCTCCTGCGTATACTTCCGGTTCTCCACAATCCGATATGTAAAATCCGGTATAAATTCCTGAAATAATTCACCCAGCAAAACCCTGTCACAAAGCCGTAGCCCAGCTGTCCATTCCTGTTTCCCCTCATAATAGACAATCGGGATGACCGGCGGATATCTGAACTCTTTTTTCCGGTGTTCGGACGGATTCTTTGCTTCTTTTGCCCAATCATACCAAATGCAGACCATGTAACGCAAAAGCTGCATCGCCACGTCATGATCGATATAGCTTTTGTGCTCGATCAGCGCCACGACATAGAGTTCCGTAAGCTCCCCCGAAACCTCCGCATCCTTCACCCTGATCCGTTTCACATTATCGGAATTCAGTTCCGCTTCCTCAAAAAAATGATGGCGCAGCTCCGCTTCTTCAATATCCTGCGGCTGTACATGCTTCAAAATCGGAATATCCGCATAGTCCCGCAAAAATTGCGCGCACAGCTCCGGATTGCCGAAAATGTCCTTTGCCCGGATGTCACGCTGCTTCGCGCCGCGAACCGCCAATTGCTGTGTTTCTTCTTTATTGCTCTTTTTCAAATGTTTTCCTCCCGTATTACCGACGGGAGAAACCGTCCCCGCTTCCACCCGTCCTTCCCCTGTTAAGTTGTTGAATGTTTGGCGAAAAGCCGGAATCGTCCAAAACGGGCATCCGATCAAATGCGCATCGTATCGCAAGCTGATACCGTTCCGAATAAAACGAGGTTCGACCGAACCTTTGATTGCACAGGAATCCGCAGATCTGCGGCTGCGCAGGAATGAATCCCGAAATAAATTCCCGAATGTATTTCAGAATAAATCACTTTAAGCATAAATTCTACCTTCAATCTAGCACACAACACCAAACGCGGCAACCGTCACATTTCACAAAATTAGATAAACTTCTCGTAATCAAAATCCTGTAGGTTCCCCCGCCTGTCCGCAAATCCTGATTTTATGCAGGCTTCCATGTCTTCCTTGTCTCCTCATGTAAAGTATGAAATTGTCAAGGTACCGTTATTTTTCTATTTTTCAGCCTGCCGAAGATTTTAAGCCCGCTTAAAACGGCAGTGGCTTACCAAAAATTTGGTGATTTTGTACATGATTCCGATTCGCTGCTAACCGGCTGTTTGAGGACTGATAACGACTCACTTTGCCAAATTTCCCATTCCCCCGCCTCCGTTATCTCCACTCTTTTCACTATTTTTTCGTTGTTCTTTCCGCACTTCTTTTCCCGCGTTCTTTTTTCCAACAACCGTACTCGCAATTCCCGCCGCAAAGATCCCAACGATGATACAGATAATGATGATGCCAAAAATCCGCGACCGTTTCTGTTCCGCCAAAAGACGATCCATTTCGTCGATCAATTCCGTGTTATAGGCTTCCTGTTCTGCAAGCTCCCGCGAAACGGCAGGATCAGGACTTTCCGCCTGCACATATTCGCTCTTTACATATCCCGTGAGTTCTCCAATCGATACCTTCACCCACGGAATGCCGTACTCCACCGGCACCACGATCTCCTGCTTTTTTAATTCGCGCAGTACTGCGGAAGACTCCCTCGCTTCTTCATATAAAAACGTATCCGTATTCAGATATAAAAGCTGATACGCCTCCGGCTTCTCCGATTCTTCTTTCAATTCCAACGCATACGTCCGGCTGCCGCACATGAAAAACAGGATTCCGGCAAGAAATGCCGGCGCAGCCGACCTGACGATCCTTATGATATTCCTCTGCAAAACTGCAAAGCACCATTTACCTCTCATAACAATGCCCCTATCAAGAAAATCCTTTCGCCTTTCATAACTGAAGTGACGTCCTTTCCTGCTCCACTGCAAAGTGCTGCCTCTGAAAGCGCGTCACTGCGCCCTTCACAGCCCTGTCGGGATCCGCTTCCCTCTGTCTTTCGCGCCGGATCGCCTCATACTCCGCGCGCCTTGCGTGATACTGCGCGTCCTCCAATATCTTCCGGTTTGCCGAGATCACATCCGCCATCAATCCGATCATAAAAGTTAAAAAACCTAAAATAATAAGCGTGCATCCGAGAATCAGCGACTGCACATGACCCGATCCGGTTCCCTTGAAATAAAACGTAATAAACCGCGCCGCATAGATCAGCCCTATAAGCATTGGCAGCGATGCAAGATACGAAAAACACTTCAGCGGTTTATACATAATATAAGCGCGGATGATCGTGAGCATGGATTTTTTGACATAGCTCCAGATGCTGTGAAACAGTCTCGACGGACGCAGCTCCGCATTCGTCCGCACCGGCACACTCGTGATCGGAATCCGCTCACGCCCCGCCTGCACGATTGTCTCCAGCGTATAGGTATAATCGTTCACGACGTTCATGCGCATCGCAGCCTCTCGCGTCATCGCCCGAAATCCGCTCGGCGCATCAGGAATATCCGTATTGGAGGCTTTTCTTACGACCCAGCTCCCGAAATGCTGTAATTTCTTCTTAATAAAAGAAAAATGCTCCGTCGCATCGATTGGCCGCGCTCCGATCACATAATCCGCCTGTCCGGTAAGGATCGGCTCGATCAGCGCTCCGATGTCCTCCGCGCAGTACTGATTATCCGCGTCCGTATTGACGATGATATCCGCGCCCTGCCTGAGCGCTTCATCAAGTCCCGCCATAAACCCTTTGGCAAGTCCCTTGTTCTGCTTGAAGCTGACAACATGATGCACGCCCCATGCCTTCGCGACCGCGACCGTATCATCCCTGCTCCCGTCGTCAATGATCAGATATTCGATTTCATCAATTCCGTCGAGCTCCGCAGGCAGCTCGTTTAATGCAATTTCTAACGTTTCTGCCTCGTTATAGCACGGAATCTGTATGATTAATTTCATATCCCGTTCCTCATCACTCGTTATAGTACAAGTGAAAAATCCCATAGACCCTGTGCTCTGTATAAAGCTCCGTGAGCACACTCCGGTCTTCTTTTTCACAAACCATTACCAGATCATGTTCTGTAAGCCTGTCTGCTTCTTCCGGTGAAAAAAAGAAAATGGTCCTATCCCGCAGCTCGAACTGCACGACCGCCGCATAGCAGCCTGAATCCGCTCCACCATAGCATACGATTCTGCGCTCCGGTACGACGTTCTCTCCTTCCGCCGCACAGTCCCGCCCTTCGCTGCCGTCTCCTGCTGCCGTCTCCGAAGCTTTCTCCTCCACCGTGGTCTCTCCGCCTAATTCCCTGAGCAGCTCCGCCATGCGCAGGTCCTGATAGCGCACACGGCTCTGCCTGTACACCATGCTCTCGTTCAGACTCATTCCCAAAAGAGTTTCCACGCCGATCCACACGAGCAGCAGCCATGTAAAATTTCCGCGTCTGCGTACAAGCAGCAAAACCATTATCACCAGCACAATGAAAACCGCCGCAAGCGCATACGCTTTCCAAAAATAATTTTCCGGCTCAAACGATCCATAGCGAAGCAGATAAGAGAGTCCCGAAATAAAATAGCCTCCGTTGATATCCGTAAGCTGTCTGCTCCGGATAACCGCCTCCATCATCGCCGTTACCGGAAATCCGCTCAAGATCACCGCCGCCGCATAGCGAAGCGGATGTCTCATCTGTATGACGGCAAAACAGCCAACCGCCATCAGCACCGGCAATATCAGCTCATCATAGCGCCCGTAGCACAGACCGTCGATCCGTCCGTAACCTTTTGTATAGACCGCGCATACCAAAATTTCTCCTGTCGCTGAGAAAAGATAAAATAACGCGAAAATCCGCTCACGGACACCCGCGATTTTGTCCGCTAATTTTTTCAGAAAAAACCATACGCCCGCAAAAAAAAGCCCGAAGCTCGAAAGGGAAAGATAATAGAGCTTTCCAACAAGGCTAAATATCAGCTCCGAAAAACCCTTCCATGTAAAAATTTCCCTGATCCTGCTTATCTGACCGCCATAATCATTGACGGACAGCATTGCCCTGTCAGCTTCCCCGTATACCGATGCCTGTATCCGTCTCTTGATGTATGCTGCTGCCACAACTGTCGCAGCCGTGACTGCCAAAGCGCCGATCAACCGTGCCATTGCGCGCACCCGGCGCGATCCGGTGCATTTCAAACGTCCCGCAGTCCGGGGACGCGCCAGCCTCCGCATATCGTATAGCCAGATAAATACCATACACCCGACACAGCTCAAAAGAACCGGAACGCTTCTCATATGCACCGTATATAAATAGACCGCACTAATTCCTGCCGCCGCAAACCGCCCAAATGAAGGGCGCTCTATGTACCACAGCAGCAAACGGCACACCAGTGCAAAGCAGAACACGAGAAGGATCTCCGCCATCGTCATATTCCGGTAGAGCAGCCACGGCGGATAGCAGGCCGCAATACCTGCACTCAGCACACGCTGTGCCGGTGCCGCACCGGGTACCAGCTTTTTGACGACCCCGTGTAACAGTACAAATGCTGCCGCCAGCAAAAGCGCGTTCACGCAAAGTGCAATCCGATATGCCCATATCGCATGATCGCAGAGCAAAAGGATCGGCGCAAGAAGCACACCGTATCCAAACGAATAGTAAGATCCATGTGCCATCACGCCGGACCAGTCATATCCCACGGCAGACGCCGCCGGCGCCCAATAACCAAATTCATCCGGGAACAACGTAAACCCGTAAATTCTCGTGATCCCGCTTCCAAAGGAAAGCGCCAAAAAAAGAAACACTGCCGCCGAATAAAAGAATATCCGGCGGTCCGTCTTTCCGTTCAATTAGAACTTCACAAGCGCATAACAGCCGCCGTTTGTCATATTAAACGTGATCGTCTCCACATTCCCATCCAGATCCGGAAGCACCGTGATCACACCGCCTGTACGTACCACAACGACCGCATAACTTGCAGACGCATCCTGAAATGATTCCGGAATTGCAATCGTCATCATGATTTCCGCACCGTCGGAAGGCAGACCGGTATACTTGCCGTTCTCTTTATAACCAAGATCAATATTTAATACCGGTCCCATTGTAGCGTTCAGTGCGGCTGCAGCTGCCGTTAAGCTTGCCATGGCATTGTAGCTCTTTGCCTGATCCGTATCCATGACCATTGCATACAATTTCTGGCTTGCTGTCAGACCGTAAGCGCTCTTGATGTCAGCAGCCGGCGTCATGACTGCCACACCGTCAACCGTTTTTGCCAGATATGCGCCTTCTACAGTTGTCACGATCTTTTGCCCTGCAACGGTGACTGCACTAGTAGACGGCACAGCTGCCGCAACCACCTGCTCCGCAGCCGCGGATGCGGACTCAGCACTGGATGCCGCAGGCGCACTGTCGGATGCACCTACAGTCAATGTCATTCCGGCAATCGTCGTCACTGCGAGCGCCGTTGCCAATACCTTTTGAAGTCTTGTCTTCTTCATGTTTTCTTCTCCTCCTTTTTCCAATACCGCGGTACCCCTCGCGGTATGAACATGTGCTATTTTTAATAGCTTTATCTGCATTATAGGCTATCTATAATAGCTTTTCAAGTAATTTTTGTAAAAATGTTGTAGAATCTTTCCATAAATGTGCAGACTAACAGCACGTGCAGACTTATACTACATTTCTTTTTAACCGTCTTTGAGGATTTTTTATGAACCATAACTTGTCAGAAAACCTAAAAGAATTGCGCTCTGTCTATGAATACTCACAGGCATACGTTGCAGAGAAGCTTAACATCAGCAGACAGACCTATTCGCACTACGAAACCGGACGGATCACGCCTCCGCCGGAGTCCCTTTATACTCTTGCAAAGTTGTACCACGTTTCCGTTGATATGTTGCTTTCGGATCAAACATTGCCTGCAGACAAAACTATAAAGAGCGATAACCCTATGATATCAAACACCGATTTGTTGCCAACCTATCTCGATTATGTATCAAAACCTGACAATAAAAAACGTCTTTCAAATTTGACCCCCCATGAAAAGCAGATCATATTTTATTACTCACAACTGGACGAACGTGATCAAAATGATATTCTGACTTTTATGGAAGTAAAATATCACAATAGAAAAGAGGGAAGATAACTACCTCTCCCCTCTTTCCAAAAATCTCGGCTGAATAAAAGCCCCCTGCCAGCTCACCCCAAAATGCAGATGCGCACCGGTACTTTTTCCTGTATTGCCGACTGTTGCGATTTGTTGTCCGCACGCAACCATATCGCCGGCTTCCACGATCACGCTGTCGCAAGGACCGGAGTGCCTTTTTTGACGGCAAAATCCATACCCGAATGGAACAACGTCCTCATTTGTGCCGGGTGCAGGCGGCATCCGTAGTCGCTGCTGCAAAACCACTGCCCCTCAACCGGATATGCGTAGGTCATCGTATATTCCTCACCTCCCTGCCTGATTCTCATGCGGGTCAGTCGTCCGCATCGTCGATCAGCCGCTGCATTTCCAGCACTTCCTCTGCGGTCATTTTCCTGCCGCTGCAAAACGCTGTCAGGAAGCGCGGCAGGGAACCGCCGGTTTATAACATATAGACCTCTTTGTCAAGACCGTTCTTTCCTCTAGTACAGCCCGCCTATGGAAAATGATAGTCCTTGTTCCGATTCCAGAATTTCCACTTCAAACTCCACTGCCGGCATATTGTCATACTGCGGTGAAGCAGCATCTGTCAGGTACCCGGGCGTCACGCGGAAGCGAATCGTATCGCCAAGCACAAATTCTGAAATATCTCCTGACCAGATTCCATACACTGCTTCTCCCGGAAGCCGTGCAATACCCGCTTCTTCTTTCGTTCGCTGATCCAATAATGTCAGCGTTCCGCTCTCTTCCTCAAATTGGTAACCGAGAATCTCATTGATCATGGGCGTAAAGTCTTCCAGCCTGAAATCATAAGGCTGCAGCCCGCCATTTTTATCATATTGCAGTACGATCAGCTTCTGTGCGGCAAAGCTTGTTCCTGTATAAATAGGAAGCGTAATCTGAAGCTGCTGCTTCTCTTCATTCCAATACAGATTCGGGAACTGGCTCCTCGGAGTCATATATCCCCAGTCAAAATAGAAAATATCATCACCGATCTCAACCGCAACCCCCTGACGCCAATAGGTCTCGTCATTGTATCCATACAGCCGGATCCCGTGCTCCGGCAGTTCACCGAGGCACAAGATTGTCTCCCCGTACCTCTTTTCCGCCTCTTCGTCGCCATTTATGGAATATCCCGCAGCATTGCCTGCGATATCCTGCGTAAACGGTATGGCATGCAGTGTCTGAATATCCACTTCCTTAAACCGTCTGATCAGTTCTTCACCATTCGGATTAAACCCCTCACTCTCGTCATACATGCCAAGCTCAAAGCAATAATTGATCAAATCAGAGGTAAACAACTCGTCACCCGGCATACAGTCATTCTCATACATACTGCAAAAGAACGTCAGCGCATCCCCGTCTCTGCGAAAAACAAGATACTGGCTGTTCGGCGACTCAGGCACGACCCATCCGTCCTCCGAAATCTGCATGCCGCCGGCAAGCACGACCTCTTCCGGTACCTCCGCCAAAAATTCATAGTTAAGCCTGTAAATTTCACACATCATCCCCGCTATATTATCATAGGTATAGCAGTGTTCCACGCCCTGAATCCGCCACTCCGTGTAGGCATTACTGGCAGGCACCGCATTTTGATAATTCACCTCTGCCTGATCGAATGCCGCCTGTACATATTGCTGCGCCTGCTCCCAAACGATGCCGGGAATATCCTCCTCCGCCTTGCCCTGACCGCCCTGTGCTCCATTTCCGTTTTCCTGTTCGTCCCCAACAGGCTCCCGCGTTCCGTTTCCTGCGCCCTGCCCATTCTCCGCGGAATCCTGTCCCGCACCGTTCTGCACAGTCTCCGGTTCCCCGTTTTCTCCGCCGGAATCCGTTCTCACAACGTCTATCCGCCCGTCTGTGTTTTCTGAATCCGTTATGTTTTGCGCTTGTTCCTCTTTCTTCTGCGGGTTAGTCAGAAAACATACGGCAACGACGATGCACGCCGCAATCGCGGTCAATATCACCCAAAAAGCCGGTTTTTTATAATTCATAACATTACCTACCCTTTCCTTTACATCCGTTTCGCCAAATGCCAGCGGACACGCGTTTACGCCTCTTTGCCCGACACTACAGGCAAGCAGCGCCTCTGCATAAGACTTTTTATATTGCTCATTCTTTTCTCTTACCACGCCTTCATCACATGCGAGTTCAATATCCCGGCAGAACAGGATATAGGAAAGCCAGCATATAGGGTTGAACCAATGAACGGACAGAATCATAAAGCCAAGCGGCTTCCACCAATGATCATGCCGCTTTAAGTGCATCCGCTCATGGGCAAGCACGTACTCAGCCTGCGTCGGATCAAGATCGGACGGCAGATAGATATGTGGTCTGATCACCCCTAAGACAAAAGGTGTGCATATATCATCGCTCTCCCGCACCCGTTTCCCGATTGCAGCTGAAGCTGCCGTACGCCTGCGCAGTCTTCCATAGCTGCTCGCCGCGTAACCGACAAAAACTGCCACGCCGCAAAGCCAGATAGCGCCAAGCACATGAACAGGCAGCCCCCCGCTCTTTTCGTTGGCCGCTGCGTTTCCTGCGGCATTTCCCGCGGTGTTTCCTTCCAGTGATCCCGAAGGTCCATCCCCGCCCGTTTCGTCCGCTTCCGTCTCGTCCGGTTCTGCGTTAAAACCCGGCGCTCCCTGCACCCTGTCGCGTGCTCCCCTCTCCTCTGTCACCCAAAATCCCTGCTCTGTCACAATCTGTCTGTCCGGGATAAGGCTAAAGGGGCTTTCCACCGTGAACGGGCAGACAAGCCGGACTGCGGCAAGCGCCCACAACACACAAAAGATCCATTTCGGACATTTCTTTTTTAGGGCAAAGCGCAGAACAATCACCACTGCTAATAAAAAACTCGCGGTGATACTCATATTCAGTACACGAAGAAAGACGATCTCCATATTACCCCTCCTCCCCGGGATCGATCATCCTGCGGATCTCTGCAATCTCTTCGGCACTTAGCGACTTCTTTTTTGTAAATGCGGCAATAAAAGCCGGCAGCGATCCGTCAAAGGTCTCACGGACAAACCGTTCGCTCTGCGTGCTATCATATTCTTCCTTCGAGATCAATGCAGTCACGATACTGTCCTTCATCTGAAATATGCCATGTTCACACAGTTTTTTTAATACCGTATAGGTCGTTGTCCGCTTCCATTGCAATTCCCCGCCGCACAGCTTTATCAGTTCTGCTGTTGATAACGGTTCATGTTCCCAAACAATGTCCGCGAACCTCGATTCCACAGCGCCAAGCTTATAGTCCGTCATCCTCTCCCCCCTCTTTTCTTTGTTTTCATCACCGGAGCGTTCTCTCCGTCCCCTGCTGTCTATTATCAGTAGACACTTTAAGTCTATCGTGAATAGACAAAATTGTCAATAGTCCTGACATTATTTTTTTCTTTTAATACACATGGGTTTCATGAAACTTCCTTGCATCTCCAAACGTCTACCTTTATATAAGAAAATACGATGAGATCAAAATATTTACTTAGAATCCTTTTCAGAGAGGAAACACAGATATGAAGAAAAGATGGATAATCCTGATGATTGCCGGAAGCCTGACTTGTTCCGTATGCGGCTGCGGAAACCGTACGCAGGAAGAACCGGGAAACACTGTCACTCCGATTATTGTCGAAGATATTACCGGGCAGGATATGAATTTTCCGAATGCGGGCGGGGGTGAAACAGATACAGACCAGGCTTCTGTTAATTCCACCCTTCCTTTTTCTGATTTGAAATACCTAGAATTTTGGTTTGCCAGCGGCGCCGGCGGCTGGGCGACAAGGCTCTCGATCCGTCCGGACGGCAGCTTTGCCGGACTGTATATGGATGGAGACATCGGTACGACCTATCAGTGTACCTTCAACGGGCAGTTCTCCCAGCCCGAAAAAGTAAACGACTATACCTATTCGATGCGGATCCTGTCCATGACCTACAAAGAGGAACCCGGTACAAGCGAGACGAAAGACGATATCCTCTATCAATATACCACTCCGTACGGCTTGGATGAGGCTGAGACGCTTTTCATCTATCTGCCGGGCGCGCCGCTTGCGGAGCTTCCCGAGGGCTACCGCTCATGGGTCGGATACTATTATCTTGAAAACACGACGGACACGGAGCTTCCCTATTACGGGTTATATAATGAAGCGGAAGCGGAGGGATTTTCCAGTTATGCGTTGGCGGACAGCTTAAAAAATAATATTTCCTATATTGAAGAGCAGGCAGCATTGATCGAGGACAGCATGCAGCATGACGCCTCGCTTAGTCAGGGCGACTTGAATGTGAAATCGGCAGAATTATACGAATTGTGGGATTCTATGTTAAATATTCTGTGGGACGACTTAAAAAGAGCCGTCGACAGCGAGACGATGCGCACGCTCACCGATGAACAACTTACATGGATCTCTGAAAAAGAACAGGCTGTTGAAGCGGCAGGCGCTGAGGCGGAAGGAGGCTCCTTAGAGCCGCTCTTAAGAAATACAAAGGCTGCGGAGTTGACAAAAACCCGCGTTTATGAACTGTTGTCGATTTTGGATGAACGCTGAACAGACCCTCAATTTAGGATCCTCATTTTTTGATTGCGCTCGCAGACCTTCTTTTCAAAACCATCCTCCAAAAGATATGCTTCCCCATACAGCATCGTGGTGCCGTCCTTATCAATAAACACATAGGAACCGTCCACCAACGCGTAAAATGATCTGATGCGGCTGTCGGGAATGCAGATATCCTCAAACACCCGTTTCCCATCCAACGTCAATCCCTTATAATACTGATAATGCGGTAGTATCCGTACATCAGTCAGTCCCAACCCGTCCAGATAGCGCTTATAGCGCGGATCGACCGCCTCTCCCTCCTCTTCGGGCTGTGCATAAACAATCCTTGCACTGTTCATGCTTCCGGCAGAAATGCCGATCACGATACCCTGATAGTCATGCAAAACTTCATTCAGGCGAATCCGCCAAAAAAACTCATTCTGCGTCGGCACATGCCCGCCTGTTAAAATGATCACATTGCTCTCATTTACAAGCTGCCGGACCTGCCCCTCATTTCGCGCATCACAGACCTCTAAATTGCTGAAAGGCAGTCCGGACATCCAAAACGACTCAGGAATCTGACTCCGCAGACTGTCATTGATCACCGCATCTTCCGGATAAGCCGCAACGATCAGGCCTGTCGCCTCATTCGGCCAATACTCTTTCAGCTTCATTACAAATCCATTTGATTGATCCAGTTCGCACGGTATGTGCACACCAAATTCATCCTTATAAGATCCGCCTGGGGAGCTTGTCAGAAACACTCTCATGAAGCACCTCTCCTCTCTGTCTGTATCCCATAATAACCGACAGTTCAAAATAATATCGACCTGTCTGAATGAATTGATTTCAAATCCCATTTACTAAATCATCATATACTTTCGCGGCATTTTCTGTCAAGAGTCGCCCGCCACGCTGAAAATGCCGGCACGTTTTATGGGCCAAAACATAATGAGGAAACCCTGTGCAAAATTTGCACAAGTTGAATCTTCGAACAGCCCTTCGAACTGTTACTTAAAATACTGATCTGATAATTTCTTCCAGTAAGCATCTATCTGTTCTACCAATTCCATATCACTTTTGGACGCTTCATACGCCCGTATCCCATTGATGATAAAGTACGGGTATGAGCGAAGCGTTCCATTTGGTCGCGTCTTATGATAAAGAAGCGCACAGAAATCAAATTCCCTTCCGTCCGTGAGCACAATATGGTACATCATCGTGGTTCCGCCATTCAGTACATCTAAAACAGTCCAGCCTCCTATCAGCCTGACCTCCAAAAGCTGCTCTATGACCTTTTGCCGTTCCCCGCCCGCTAATTCCACCGGCACTTCCAAGGTTCGATATCCATACAGAAGCACTTCTTCTATGTCTGATTCTTTTAATTGAATAAAAAAACGATCCTGCACCGTTCAAATATATTTTAAGCCGGATAGAGCCGGCTCATCAGTTCTGCATACCGTTTTTTGATCTGCTCCGAAAGCCCTTCCTCTTTTTGAGGTACGTTATACATGCGTATTCCGTCTATCACATAATGCGGAAAAGACTGAAACATTCCGTCCGTTCCCTGCTCCATAAATGATGTAACTCCGAAATCAAATTCCCTTCCGTCCGTAAGCACAATATGGTACATCTGACCTCTGCTGTCCATTCCTTCGGTACGCCATCCGCCTTTTAGCGTGACCTGTAAAAGCTGCTCTGCTACCGCCTGCCGGTCGTCTCCCCCAAGCTCTATTTCCGAACGCCCTGTCCTGCCGTTATAAATGAATATATGTTTCAAATCCGCCTCTTCTAACCGGATAAAATATCTGTCCTGCGGCGTGACCGCGTGATACCAGACCCAAAGCAGCACAGGAAGACTAATGATGCAGATGCATAGGAGTATTCTTTGAACATATCGTTTCTTTTTGTTTACTTGTTCTGCGTTTGCTTTTTTCATAAATATCACCAACTATGGCAATTGGCATTATATAGTTCATAAGTAATACCCGTACTGGCACTTACAAATAAATACTGCCTGCCGTTATGAGTCGCAGATGTAAAACCATTTGCCGGATCCATTAAAGATAAATAGTCTCCTACAACATTGATACCATAAACAACAACGGCATGCCCGCTCCTTGTGCCAGACTGCACGAAACATCCGTAAATTGGATAATTTGCCTGTATATTGGATAATATAACATTATGTGACGATGGTATATTTTTATATTCGTATTTTACGCCATATCTTGCCAAAATATTGTTTGCCTTAGCTGTGTCTATTGACTCATCCTTAACATATCCGAATTCATTTGCCGCTATATCCGCCATGCTGAAAGATGTTCCAGTGCAATAATTTGTAATTGACGCAATCGTAGCTGCCCAGCATAGGTTTTTATAAGGTTTTTGCGAAATATAACCTACATTACAACTAAAATAAACTGCATCACGTGTCTCTTTTGCATTTTCAAAATTCAAGTCTGTCGCATCTGAAAGTGCGCTCGTCCGCAGTTCAATATTCGAAATATTATCAGGATTCAGAACGGCACGTGTATGAACCTCATCGCCAAAACTACCTAACAATGCAAATTTACCATCGCTATATATGTAACTGTTGCTTCTATCATATATCAATGCAAACTCGGTATCTATACTAACCATCTCATTGATCTCCCGCGTAAGCCCAGTTGTAACCTGATATTTACCTTCTGCATCAATCACCCACAAAACCAACTCCCCACGATATGTAAGAGGATACATGTTCCTAAGTTCTTCAAATCCATTTTCTAAATAGCAATATGTCTGTATTGGTTTTCCTATGCAAAGCTCGTTAAAATCAACACCGGACAATCCTATTTCATATTTTTGTATCTCCACATAGGAAAGTATCTCGTATAGTGCGGAATACTGTTCGTTTGTAAACGATATATCTGATTCCTCCGCATGAATCTCCATTGAACTTAATAACAATGCTACAAATAACGAAATACAAAAGACAACGTCTTTATCTTTCTCATAGCCAAAACCTCTGATCATTAGATATAATGTAGTTACAATTTCATATTATC
>RYVZ01000060.1 GCA_003979345.1 Lachnospiraceae bacterium | reverse complement strand
CTTCCGGTCCGTTTTACTGTCCTTAGGTCGTTCTTTTTGAACTCTCTGAAAATCTCTTTTGGAATTTTCAGGGTTGCATTACTGTTTATTTGTCAAGGTGCTTTGTTCCAAAGGAACATGTTGTTCAAAGGAACATACTGTTCAGGGAAACAGATTGTTCCCTGAAACATTTAATTTCTGCCAAAACTTCCTAAAGAAATACTTCGTATTTCTTTTTCTGGCAAGAACACATGCGAAAAGCGATTGCTCTCCGCAACGGAGAAGGAGGGATTTGAACCCTCGCGCCGCTATTAACGACCTGCACCCTTTCCAGGGGTGTCCCTTCAGCCAGCTTGGGTACTTCTCCATCTACCTGAATCACAAAGAATCTCCAAACGGAAATCCTTCTTTGTATTTGCCGTCGTAAGCGGCATGTTATTGTTCGGGACGAACCTTCAGAACATCTCCCTTGAAGAATCGTCTCCAACGGAGAGGATGGGATTCGAACCCATGCGCCCTTGCGGACAAACGGTTTTCAAGACCGCCTCGTTATGACCACTTCGATACCTCTCCAAACGTTTGCTCAGACCGAGCGCAAAATTTATATTAGCAAATATCGCGTATCATGTCAACAGCAAATTTCTTATTTTTTTAAGATTTTTTACGATTTCCCCTGATTTATTCAATATATGATTTTTTCTATGTATATCCATGCATGTTCCTGCTTTACACATATCAAAGACGAGGGCCGATACAAGAGTGATATGCACTTATTATCAAAAGAAAGATCATTTCGTTTAAGATCGTTTAAATCCGGGAATCCCTGCATTTTGCATGTGGATTCTAGCCAATATCGTCTCCTAAGTGACTTCTTTCAATTTAGAAGCATCACCACAAGAGGAATCTCGACGATGGCGCATACCCAGACGATCGCCGCTACGCTGCTCTTAACCTTGTGCTCGATCAGATAAGAAACGATCATAATGCCAAGAAGCATCATATATTTCCCCAGATACCGGAGACATATATAAGCAAAAATAGAAATGCTTCCCCACACCCCGTCCAAATGCTCCAAACTGTAAGCCGGCGCAAACATAAATTCCGTCCCCCAGATACGCAGGGTGCCTTTTAGCGGCGGCAGCCAAAACATACCGAATAAAACAGCAGCAATAAGCATCCCGACCAACACTTTCGACCGAATATATGCGTTTCGTCCCTTTACCGTCGAATGGATCAGACGGTTTTCCCCGTGCTGGTCATCGATCGACATCGTCAGTACAAAACACACGGCGGCAAACGCATACAGCACCATGGAAACCATGATATTCTGACGGTTTACCCCCTCATTTCCGCCCGTGACTGCCGTAAATCCCTCATTATATATGTAGTAACTGTTTTCATGAGCAGCTAAATACTGCGTATATTGCGACATCTGCGTGAGCGCTTCCGACATCGCACGGTAAGTAATCTGCTGCCACTCTTCCACACCCGGCTCTCTCATCCATGCAGTAACGATCTCCTGATTCTGCCGGATAAATTCATCGGTCTTATCCGTATATGCTCCCTTCACTTCCTCCGAATACTGATTGTAGAAAAGTTCGCTGAGGGACATGCGTTTCTCCCCGAAAGGCGTATTTAACGCATAGGCAAAAATCCCCGCGACCGCCAGAACAATCAGGATCCTTTGAGCGACCAGTGCTTTATAGCACTCATGGCGCAGGATTCCCACATGACCCTTTTTCTTTTTTTCTAAAAAAGAAAACCGGTCAGACACCGCATGCTTCTCATACGCCAGTGCAAATGCCCTGATACCTGCGGCAAAAAAGGCAAGCGCCAGCGCAGCGCAAAGACAAGGATACAAAACCAGCTTGTTAACAGCCAGACCAAACACATTTGCACATTGAAAACGCTCCAGCAACGCCCCCGCCTGTCCGAACGCGATCGGATTCATCGTCTTTAACGGCGCCAGCCATGAAACCTCCGAAATGCTCAGATACAGGAAAACCGTCAGCCCGACCGTCCCTGCCAACATAAAAAAAACGAAGACCACTTTCCGGAACAGACAGCAGATCACATAAAAGACCGCCGTGCACATCAGGTAAAAAAGCATTTTGATCAACGTGTAAATACATAAATACCCCAAAAGGCTGATCCGCAGCGCACAGTAGGGAAATACGGATTGCGCGGGATGCATGAGCGACGCAAACGGATATATGCTGCCGATCACAAGAATGCTTTCCGCAATCATCACCACCGTTACAACCGCGCATAGAATCGCAAGCGCCGCAGCCTTGGCAGTCCCGTGCGCGCCCCTTCCGCGTCTGGTCGTCTTAGACAAGATGATCAGCTCATTCTGCCTCTCCGCTGTCAGAAGCTGGAACACTGCGAACAGCAAAATGAACAGACAGCAGCAGTCCGTCACCGGATCGTCCACAAGCGCCCGGATGCCGCGGGACGGATAAAAGACAGGTTCCACGTCCGCGAGCCCCCCATAGATCTCCCGCGTTTTCGTAAGCCTGCTCTCTAAAAAGTGTCTCTCCAATGCGCCGTAATTTCCAAACTCCAGCCTGCGCATCTGTACGTCCACATTTTGAAGAATGGTGTCGATCTGATCGCGATAGCCCGTGACGCGGCTCAATTCGTCCTCTATCTCCTGATAAAGCGCGCTCAGCAGATGAGACTCCGCATCATTGTTATGGATCATCCCCATCTCCGACCGTAACTGCCTCTCCATGATTTCGGACATTTCCGTCAGACTGTCCGAAACAAACCTCAGCTTTTCCTCATCGGAAGCAGAGAGCGTTAAAAGTTCTCCCGTAAACTGACGATACGCGGATGCAGATGGTTCCTGATTCTGAATATCAGCGTGCACATCCAGCGACCACTTATAATACAGACCGTTAAACAATAACATCAGGATCATAAAAAGCAATAAAGTCCGGTTTCCACACAATTTGATCCATTCATTTTTAACCATATCGACCCCCAACGACGCTGTTTCTTATTGAAACAGCCGGATATACATGTCTTCCAGACTCTCCCCTTCCAGTCTGTCCGTCAGAAGGGACAGCGTTTTTATGAGCTTTCCGTCCCTGATCATCAGGATCTCTTTTGCAATCGGCTCGATATCCGCGATCACGTGGGTGGAAATAAGCACGATCTTATTTTCCGCAAGCTCCCTGATCATTTCCCGCACTGCCATTCTCTGCAGCGGATCAAGTCCCGCCGTCGGCTCATCGAGAATGATCAGATCCGGATCGCCTAACAGCGCCTGCGCGATCAGCGCCCTCTGCTTCATTCCGCCGGAAAAGCCCCCCATATATCTGCCCCGGTCCTCCCACAGCCCGACCCTGTCCAAAAGCTGCGGGATCTGCTCCGCCGCCTGCTTTTTTGTCATTCCTTTCAATGCTGCCATATAATACATGAACCGCTGTAGTGTCAGCTTCTCATACACCGACTGCTGCTGCGGCATATATCCGATGTGGGAGAGATAGGTCTGCTTTAACTTTCCCGCTTCCGCCCTATCAAAAAAGATCTGCCCCCCGTCGCATTTCAGATTCCGGGTAATGATATTCATCAGCGTTGATTTTCCCGCGCCGTTCGAGCCGAGCAGACCGTAAATTCCCGTTTCGAACCGATAGGAAAAGTGATCCAGCGCGAGTTTTCCCTTATACGATTTTGTAAGATTCACCAGCTCTAATTGATGCTGCGCCATTTCTTTCCTCCCGACCGCCCGTCCGCTTCTTAAAAAAACAGGAAGCCTGTCCCTGCTAATTGGTTTGATTAAAGAGCGGATCATTGTACTTTCCAAATGAATACCCGATATGAATGCCCTGTTCGGTGAGGTTTTTGACATCTGACAAAGCCACCCATCCCATTTTTGCCTCCGGATATATTGCCGTACTATAGATCAGCCTGTCTCCAACGACGCCGTAAAACAGGATGTATTCGTCAAAGCGGCAAAAATC
>RYVZ01000039.1:1775-26158 GCA_003979345.1 Lachnospiraceae bacterium | reverse complement strand
AGATGTGTATAAGAGACAGAACCAGAGCCGATGGACAAGTGGAAAATCACCGTTTATCGGCTTTTGTTTATATAAAGAGGCAGTTTGAAGATGGTTTGGCATCGAAGGACCGGGCAGTCTTTTTTCTTTGAGAAAAATATGATATAATGGGCGCAAGAAAAACAAGCGGCGCGCAGCGGCATTTGTTTTTCTTGCGCCCATTAAAGAGAAGAATGCGTATATGCATTCGGCGGGCGGCGGATGAAGATCACGAATCAGACGGGAGATAGAAAAGATGGATCCAAAATACTTTGATCACACGCTGTTAAAGGCGGATGCAACGAAAGAACAGATCATGAAAGTATGCAGGGAGGCAGGGGAGTACGGTTTTGCCTCAGTATGTGTCAACAGTTACTATACCGCGTTTGTGGCACAGCAGCTTGCAGGAACCGGCGTCAAGACCTGCACGGTCGTCGGTTTTCCGCTCGGGCAGATGAGCACGAGGGCAAAATGTGCAGAGACGGAGGCAGCCGTGGAAGACGGCGCGCAGGAGATTGACATGGTCATAAACGTCGGTGCGTTAAAAGACCGGGATGATGAGACAGTGCTTTCCGATATTTCGTCGGTCAAAAAATCATGCAGTGGCAAGGCAATCTTAAAAGTCATCATTGAGACATGCCTGTTGACCGAGGAGGAAAAAGTACGTGCCTGTGAGCTTGCGGTGAAAGCGGGTGCTGATTTTGTCAAGACCTCGACCGGTTTTTCGACAGGAGGCGCAACAGCACACGATGTGGCGTTAATGAGAAAAACAGTCGGAGAGCATATCGGAGTCAAAGCTTCGGGAGGTATTCGTGATACCAAGACCGCGCAGGCGATGCTTGATGCGGGGGCGAGCAGGCTTGGCACGAGCGCGACGACTGCCATTGTGGAAGGATAACGGTAATGGGTACTTATCAGATTTATCATGGAAGACCGGTGCAGAACGTAATCGGCGGAAGAAAAGATAAGGAGCTGCGGGTTTATGACCTGCTGGATGAACTCGGCATTTCTTACGACCGCATCGACCACGAGGAAATGATGACGATCGAGGCGTGCCATGGTGTTGACAGAGCGCTTGGCATTCATATTTGTAAGAATCTTTTTTTATGCAACCGTCAGCAGACACAGTTTTATCTGCTGCTTCTACCGGGGGAAAAGAAATTTCACACAAAAGACCTGTCTGCGCAGATCGGAAGCGCACGGCTGTCCTTTGCAGGGGCGGATGCGATGGAACGGTTTCTTGATATTACGCCGGGGAGCGTCAGTGTGATGGGGCTGATGAACGATACGGAGCGGCGGGTGCAGCTTTTGGTCGACCGTGATCTGTTAAAGGAGGAATGGTTTGGCTGTCATCCGTGTATGAATACGTCCAGTATCCGCATGAAAACTCAGGATATGTTAACGTTGTTCTTGCCGGCAGTGGGGCATGAAGTGGTTTATGTGGATCTGCCGGACGATGAGGAAACAGAAAAAGCATGCGCTTCCATGAAATAACGCTGGACAAGGAAAGCTGTACGGTCTGAAAGCATTGGTATCCAACAAGACGGCGGAACCGGTGCAAATCAGACGCAGGCTGAGAAGACGGGAGCGGAGGGGGCAGGATGGTACCAATATTGGCAAAGCAGGCTGTCATCATCAAATGTCTGGCAGGGGACGGAATCATGATCAGCAATTATGAATGTGCATATGGAGTCGGACTGCTATATGGTTTGTCGGGTATTCCGGCGCCGGAGTGGGGAGACGGGACACTTGCGCAGCGGCTGGAAGAGGCGCTTATATCCCACGAAAAATTTTCTTTTGCGGATGCGGCGGCTGAGCACCTGTTAAAGATGCTGCGTGCGTATAAACCGGACAAAACATTGGACGAACAGATTAGGCAGCTATATCAAATGGGTGTCTTGGAGCGGCATCCATGGAAAAGAGATCCGGCATAAGGTAAAATCAAAGATGCAGAACAAAAATGAGAAGCAGAGTAGTCCAAAACAGGGACATGAACAGGGCAGATATCAAAAGCAGTATGGAGGAGGGATACAAAAACAACCGCTTCCGCCGGCTTTTGTTTCGCGTATGCAGGGAATGCTTGGCGCGGAGTTTTCTTCTTTTATGGAGAGTTATGAAAAAGAGAGCGCTTACGGGCTTCGCTATAATCCGTTAAAAACGGACAGGGAGCAGTTTGAACGGTCAGCGGGAGAGTTTTTGCTCTCCGGGATCCCGTGGGCGGACGAGGGATATGAATGCAGGCGCGGTTTACATCCGGGGAAGCATGTGCTTCATGAGGCGGGGGCATACTATATACAGGATCCAAGCGCGATGTCCGCAGTCGGGGCGCTCGCGCCGCAGCAGGGAGAGCGTATTCTGGATCTATGTGCGGCGCCGGGCGGAAAAACGACGCAGATTGCGGGAAAGCTTCATGGGAACGGACTTTTGGTGTCCAACGAAATCGTTCCTGCCCGCGCAAGGATCCTTTCTCAAAATGTGGAGCGTTTCGGTATTCGAAATTGCGTCGTCTGTAATGAGGAGCCGTCAATGCTTGCTGAATATTTTCCGTGTTTTTTTCACAGGATTCTGGTGGATTCGCCCTGTTCCGGCGAGGGAATGTTTCGAAAAGACGAGAACGCCCGTGCCGAATGGAGCGAGGAGCGGGTGATACGATGTGCGGAGCGTCAGCTTTCTATTTTGGAGTGCGCGGACCGGATGCTGATACCGGGAGGAATGTTAGTCTATGCGACCTGTACATTTGCGCCGATGGAAGATGAAGGCGTGATCGTGCGCTTTTTAAGAAATCATCCCGAGTATGAGCTTGCGGAACTTCCTTTTTATGAGGGGATGGAACATGGGCGTCCTGAGTGGGCGGCTTCCTATGGAGGCGTACCGGATTTTGATATGTCGTCAGAAGCTGCCGGGATGCATTTGGAGCACTGCCGGCGCCTGTTTCCGCATAAGCTGAACGGAGAAGGACATTTTGTGGCAGGTCTGTATAAGCGAAAAGAAAAAAAGTCTGTGCAGGGGAGTATTCGTTATGCAGATGACAGTTCCTATCCGCAGGTGCGGCAGACAAAAAAGAAAGACAGTCTTGCGCTTTGGGAACAGTTTGCGCGCGGATCGCTCTTGAATGTACCCGAAGGCGTTGTGGTCACATTTGGCAGTCAGCTTTATCTGGTGCCGCCCGATATGCGCGATTTTGGCAATCTAAAAGTGGAACGTGCGGGATTGCATCTTGGTGAACATAAAAAGGAACGTTTCGAACCGGCGCATGCACTGGCACGTGCGCTGTGCGATAAAGATGTCGTGCAGAGCCGGGCGCTTTCTTTTGTTGAAGCGGAGCGCTACATAAGGGGCGGGACGATCATGGCTGACCCCGGCCTGCGCGGATGGGTGCTGATGACCTATGAGGGTTATGCGCTCGGCTGGGGCAAAGCGAGCGGCGGACAGATCAAAAATCATTATCCGAAAGGGCTTCGGATCATGGGATAATGTAAGATTATTATTTTAGGCAGAAGCCGAAACAAGACAGGGCTGGAAACAGAAATAGGGCTGGAAACAGAAATAGGGATCGAAGCAGGAATAGGGATCGAAGCAGGAATAGGGACCGAAACAGGATAGAGACAGAAATAAGATACAAACAGAAACAAGATGGAATCAGGATACCGGTCAGAGTGTTGGTCATGCGGCGCAGTCTGACCGTCGGGCGGTATCGGGGGAGTGTGGAATCATGCCAATACAAAATCAAATGCGGCTGAATAAATATTTGGCAGAGAGCGGCGTATGTTCGCGCAGGGAAGCGGATAAGCTGATTGCTGAGGGAAGAGTCACGATCAATGGAAAGACGGCGGGGCTTGGCGCGTCGGTGCACGATGGCGTCGAGGTTGCCGTAAACGGAAAAGTAGTACAAAAGCAAGAACAAAGCGTTGTTCTTGCCTATTATAAACCGTTGGGCGTCACCTGTACGGAAAAAGACCGTCATGCGGAGAAGACGATCACGGAAGCACTGAAATACCCTGTCCGCGTCACATATGCGGGCAGGCTCGACAAAGACTCCGAGGGTCTGATACTGATGACAAATGACGGGGATCTGATCCACGCGATGATGCAGGGTTCTAACCGTCATGAAAAAGAATATCTTGTCAGAGTGAATAAAGAAGTGTCCGACGTGCATATCCGAACCATGGCGGACGGCATGTATCTGAAAGAACTGAAACAGCATACAAGACCCTGTGTGATCGATCAGGTTGGAAAATATACTTACCGTGTGATCTTGACGCAGGGATTAAACCGCCAGATACGCAGAATGTTTCATCAGATTGGTTATCATGTCGTGGCGATACGGCGCGTCCGCGTACTGAATATTACGCTGGGAAGTCTTCGCCCGGGAGCGTACCGAGCATTGGAGGGGGAGGAGCTTTTTGAACTGTACAGACAGGCAGGGCTTACGCGTACGGTTTCAGGCACGAAGATCGACAGGGCACAGACAGCAGGAAAGACAAACAGAGCAGGGGACAGGGAGAGAACAGCCAGACCTGACAGGACGGATAAGGGTGCCGGAACGTACAGACAGGGAAAAACAGACAGAATGGGCGGAGCGGGCAGAAACGGAGACAGGAAAGCATGAGTGGGAGAACAAGTAAAGGCGAACAGACGAAAGAGCGCTATGAGGAGCTTGTATCGCTTGTGAATCAATACAATCAACAGTATCATGAGGAAAATGCATCCGATATTTCTGATTATGAATTTGATATGCTTAATTTAGAGCTGCGGGAACTGGAAAAAGCACATCCCGAGTGGCGCTCGGACGAGAGCCCTACCGGGAAAGTGGGCGGTGCGGTGAAACGGGAATCGGGCGTCAGTGTGGCGCACCGCGTGCCGATGCTCAGCATACAGGATGTCTTTTCAAAAGAGGAAGTGCTTGCATGGGTGCATGAGGTGCGAAAGCTACATGATGACGTGCTTTTTTCGGTGGAGCACAAGATCGACGGACTTTCCATGACGCTGCGTTATGAAAACGGCGCGCTGACGCTTGCGGAGACACGGGGGAATGGGCTGGTCGGGGAAGATGTGACCCTAAATGCGCGCGTGATACCCGATGTCATGGAACAGATTGGACTGGACGGATATGTGGAGCTGCGCGGCGAGGTATATATGACGCATGCGGATTTCGAGCACTATAATGAGGAACTGGAACAGGCAGGGAAACCGCCTGCCGCTAATCCGAGAAATTTAGCGGCTGGTACGCTGCGCCAGCTTGATCCGGCTGTCACGGCGAAACGCGGGCTTCGGATGTTTGTGTTCAATGTGCAGGACGCGTCGGGCGGTTCGGAAAGTGATCTGCTCATACAGGCGCACACGCAGGCGCTTACGCGGCTGGAACAGGCGGGGGTTGCGGTCGTTCCGCACCGTCTGTGCAAAACAGATGACGAGATCCTTTCCGCGATCGATGAGATCGGGGAAGCGCGAGGCGAATATGCCTATGATATAGACGGAGCGGTCGTAAAAATCGAGCAGATCGCATACCGGAGCGATTTTCCGGCGGGAAGCAAATATTCGGCCGGGCATATCGCTTATAAATATCCGCCGGAGGAAAAAGAGGCCGTAGTCGGAGAAATTGAGCTGACGGTCGGCAGGACCGGAAAAATCGCACCGACAGCCATCTTTCAGGAACCTGTAAGGCTTTGCGGCACATGGGTGTCGCGCGCAACGCTGCATAATCAGGACTATATTGACAAACTTGGAATCGACATAGGGGCTTCGGTGCTTGTCTATAAATCGGGTGAGATCATACCGCGTGTTAAGGAAGTCGTGCGTTCCACGGGCAGTATCTTTCAGATTCCGCGTGTCTGCCCGGTCTGCGGACAGGAGATCGTTCAGGAGAGCGATACGGCGGACTATAAATGTACCAATCCTTCCTGTCCGGCACAGATTCTTCGCACGATTGCTTATTTTGCAGGAAGGGATGCAATGGATATCAAGGCACTTGGAGAATCTTATGTGAAAGTTCTGATCGGGGAAGGATATCTGCATGACTATACCGACATCTATTACTTAAAAGATAAGCGGGACGAACTGATCGAACGAAAACTGGTCGGAAAGGAAAAAAACACGGATCGTATCTTAAAAGCGATTGAGGAATCAAAGAAAAACAGTGTCGATCAGCTTTTGACCGGCCTCGGCATCGATAATGTCGGAAAGACGACGGCGAAAGGCATTATGAGACAGTTTGCGGATATGGATACATTGATGGGGGCTGACTTTGAGACGCTGACGGCTGTTCCTGACGTGGGACCGGCGACGGCGCAGAGTATTCTTGATTTTTTTGCGAAAGAAGCAAACAGGCGTATGATCGAACGTTTTAAGGCGGCGGGAGTAAATATGGAATCTGCAAAAGAAGAAGGAGGCAGTTTGCGTCTGCTCGACCAGACATTTGTCATTACCGGAACGCTGCCGACCATGGAGCGGAAACAGGCGCAGGAGTTGATCGAGAAGCATGGCGGAAAAGTGACGGGTTCCGTGTCGAAAAAGACGACTTATGTACTGGCGGGCGAGGCGGCCGGTTCCAAGCTGACTAAGGCAAAGGAGCTTGGCATTCCTGTCCTGTCGGAAGCGGAACTGCTCGGAATGCTTGCGGATTCTTAAGAAGCGTGCTATATTAGGTTTTATGAGTGAAAGAGAAGAATAAAGAGCAGGGACGCGTAAGACCGCTTTGGGGATTGGCTGCGGCGTAACATTGGTAGCAGAAATTTAGCAGCAGGAAGCAGTAGCAGTGCGGCAGGCGCGAAGGAAGGCAGAAAGGCGGGCGGCGATCATGCCGATTAAGACACAAAGCAAATTACCGGCAAAGGAAATACTGGAAAACGAGAATATTTTTGTCATGGATGAGAATCGTGCGAGCCATCAGGATATCCGGCCGCTGCAGGTGGGGATCCTGAACCTGATGCCATTAAAGGAAGATACAGAGCTGCAGCTGCTGCGCGCGTTTTCTAACACGCCGCTGCAGGTGGATGTGACATTTATCAATGTGCGGACGCATATTGCGCAGAATACGCCGCAAAGTCATCTGAACCAGTTTTACACGACATTTGATACGATCGAGAATCGCAATTTTGACGGGTTTATCATTACCGGAGCGCCGGTAGAGCAGATGGAGTATGAGGAAGTGGATTACTGGGAGGAACTCTGCCATATCATGGACTGGACGAAGACCCATGTAACGAGCACGCTTCATATCTGCTGGGGGGCTCAGGCAGGGCTTTATCATCATTATGGGATACAAAAACATCTGCTGGACAATAAATTGTTCGGCATTTATCCACATCATGTCATGAACCGGAAGATTCCGCTTGTCAGAGGATTTGACGATGTGTTTATGGCGCCGCATTCCAGACATACCGAGATCCATGCAGGAGACGTGCGTAATTGCAGGGAGCTTACGATTCTGGCAGAGTCCGACGAGGCGGGAATCTATCTGTTGATAGCCGAACAGGGCGGACAGATTTTTATGATGGGGCATCCGGAATATGACCGTGTGACACTGGATAAGGAATACCGGCGTGATCTGGAGAGGGGGCTTCCGATCACGGTGCCGAAAAATTATTATCCTAAGGATGATCCGTCTTTAAGACCCAACCTTCAGTGGAGGGCACATTGCAATATTCTTTACAGTAACTGGCTGAATTACTACGTTTACCAACAGACGCCGTATGAATGGTAAAATAGTAACAGTCTGGGGATCTGCCTGAATGTGTGCAGTTAAAACGATGGAAAGAACAGGGGATGGGACATCTACATCTGCCAGTTAATATACTACCGAAGGATTTTTATAATGTGGACATTTATAAGACGTTTACGGGTCTGGTCCAAAAATATGGGATCGATCCACGAAATCTGAAACTGGAGATTACCGAGACGGCGATCATGGAAGGGCTCAGCCGACAGCTTATTTTGTTGGAGCTGTTAAGGAATTACGGGTTTGAATTGAGATCGACGATATTTTTCAGGGCTATTATTATTCAAAACCGCTTATGAGCAGTGACTTTGAAGAAAAATATCATATAAATTCTTATTGAATCCATAAAAAGCGTAGGACGAAAGGCTGCTTTGTGTTATAATGGGAAAAGACCATTTTAACATAAAGCAGTTTTTTATTGGCGGATACGACGAACCGGGTGTTTCTGCAAAAAGCGCGTCCACGTATCAACGAAACGCGTGACGCCGGGCAGAACGGAAAGGAAACGGTATGGAAGCGGAACGGAACAAGAAGGGAATTTTACGATATAAGGCGTATTTATATCTGACCGAATTTTTTGCGGGCATGTCCGTGATGGCGGTGGAGCTTGGAGCGAGCAGGCTTCTTGCGCCGTATTTCAGTTCTTCGCAGATTGTCTGGACGATCATTATCGGAACGATCATGATCGCGATGGCGCTCGGCAATATTTATGGCGGACGCAGTGCGGACAAGCACCCGGAACCCGTGAGGCTGTATCGGCGGATTTTAGTCGCAGCCATATGGATCGCGGCGATACCGGTAGTCGGAAAATATATTATTTTAGGGATCGCGGGACTGTTGGTGGTTACGATCAATACTAATTTTCTGATCATAGCGGCGTTTCTTGCGTGCATGGTCATTTTTGTATTTCCATTGTTCCTGCTTGGAACAGTGACGCCGTCGCTGGTCAAATACACTGTGGACAGTCTGGATGACAGCGGAAAAGTTGTCGGAACGCTGGGCGCATACAATACGGTCGGAAGCATTATTGGTACGTTTCTTCCGACTTTTGTAACGATTCCGGCTGTCGGTACGGCGGTCACGTTTTTTATTTTCGGCGGCATTCTTTTGACCCTTGCCCTGATCTATTTTTTTACCACAAGCAGGAAGTTTACAGGGACGGTGCTTCCGATCCTGCTTTTTATCGCCTGCCTGATCGGCGGACATTCTACAAGCTTTGCATTCTGGGAGTCCGGTCTTGTTTACGAAGGAGAATCTGTTTATAACTATTTGCAGGTGAAAGATACGGGCAACAGCGTGATCCTTTCCACCAATGTACTGTTCGGCGTGCAGTCGGTGACGATGAAAGAAAAGGAGCTGACCGGCATGTATTACGACTATGCGATGGCGGCGCCGTTCATGAGCCCGGGCTATCCTTACGACGGGCAGCTACAAATGCTCGTTCTCGGCATGGGAACCGGAACATATGCGAGGCAGTGTCTTGCTTACCGGGAAGGTATGGGGATCCCGGACATGGAAATCGTTGGCGTGGAGATCGACGAAAAGATCACGGAACTGTCGGAACGTTATTTTGACGTGCCGGAGGACGTGCATACGGTCAATTATGACGGCCGCGCATATTTGCGGGCAACTGACGAATGTTATGACGTGATCATGGTGGATGCCTATCAGGATATCACGATACCTTTTCAAATGTCATCGATCGAATTTTTTACGTTGGTGAAGGAACATTTGAACGAAGACGGTGTGATGGTCGTCAATATGAATATGCATGACAGCAGCGTTAGCAGTATCAACGCGTATCTGGCAGATACGATCGCTGCTGTTTTTCCGAATGTTTATACGGTGGACGTACCGGGAACGACGAACCGGGAGCTGTTTGCATCCTGTCATGCCGATATGCCGGCGCTGCTTTCGGAAAACGGAGCCGTTGTGACGGACGATGCGCTGCGCGCGCTGATGGAAGAAGTGGGCGGCCGCCTTGTTTGCTATGAAGCAGGGGAACATCTGCTGACTGACGATAAGGCGCCTGTGGAGCTGCTCGGCATGGAAGTGATCGACAGCCTCATTCAGAACGAACTCGGCTATTACAAAGAGAGGTTCCGGCAGGATGGCATTTCGGGAATATTAGGTGATTTATGAAAAAGCTGGTATGCGGAATCCTTGCGCATGTGGATTCGGGAAAAACAACTTTGTCCGAAGCGCTGCTTTATTCCGGCGGAATGATCAAAACGGCCGGAAGGGTTGATAAGCAGAATGCATTTCTGGATCACTTTGAACTGGAGCGAGAGCGCGGCATTACGATTTTTTCCAAGCAGGCTTTGATCCAGACTCCCAACCTCAAACTGACTCTTGTCGATACGCCGGGGCATGTGGATTTCTCGGCGGAAACGGAGCGGGCGCTGCAGATTTTGGATGCCGCGATCCTTGTGGTCAGTGCGCCGGACGGAATTCAGGGTCATACGGAGACTTTGTGGCGTCTCCTTGCCCGATACCGGATCCCAACGTTCCTGTTTGTGAATAAAACGGATTTGGAATCTCCCGCGGCAGGGGAGCTTATGGGAGAACTGACGGAAAAGCTTTCGGCGGGATGCGTGGATTTCAGCGCGCAGGGGACGCAGGCGTTTCACGAGCAGGCAGCATTATGCTCCGAACGGGCGTTGGAACAATATTTGGCGGACGGAGAGCTTCGGGATGATCAGATTGCCGCGCTTATTGCGTCGCGTGAACTGTTTCCGTGCTTTTTCGGATCTGCGCTGCGTATGGAGGGCGTCTGTGAATTGCTTGTCGCGCTGGAGCGGTTTGCACCGGAGCCGTCCTATCACAAAAACGAATTTTCTGCCAGAATCTATAAGATCAGCAGGGACGCGCAGGGGAACCGGCTGACATGGGTCAAAATAACAGGCGGTACTTTATCTGTACGCGATCTTGTGACATATCAAAACGGAGAAACGCCGCACAGTGAGAAAGTGAATCAGATCCGGTTGTATTCGGGTGCACGTTACGAGACTGCGGCGTTTGTTGAGGCAGGAGAGGTCTGTGCGGTTACGGGGTTGAGCGCTACTGCGGCGGGAGAAGGGCTGGGCGGAGAGACGACGGGAGTGAGGCCGTTCTTTGTTCCGGTGCTGACCTATCGGCTGATCCTGCCGGACGACGTGGCAGCGGCACAGTTTATGCCGCTTCTTTCCCAGCTTGAGGAGGAGGAACCGCTGCTTCACGTCTGCTTTGACGATCGGCTTTCGGAGATCCATGTGCAGCTCATGGGAGAAGTTCAGATTGAAGTGCTTCAAAGGCTGATCTCGCAGCGATTTGACGTAGCGGTACAGTTCGGTGCGGGAAGGATCTTGTATCGGGAAACGCTCGCTGGGGCGGTTGAGGGAATCGGACATTATGAACCGCTCAGGCATTATGCGGAGGTGCATCTGCTGATGGAACCGGGGGAGCCCGGGAGCGGACTTGTTTTTGCAAGCGCCTGTAGTGAGGAGATACTCGAACGGAATTGGCAGCGGTTGATTCTTAAGCATCTAGAGGAAAAAGAGCATATCGGCGTACTTACGGGGTCACCGGTCACGGATATAAAGATCACGCTGGTCTCAGGCCGCGCGCATTTGAAACATACGGAGGGCGGTGATTTCCGGCAGGCGACGTACCGGGCTGTTCGACAGGGGTTAAGGAGCGCTCGGTGTATCCTGCTCGAGCCGTATTATCAGTTCCGAATCACGGTTTCGGCACAGCAGATCGGCAGGATCATGACCGATATGGAACAGAGGCATGCACGGTTCGGAGCGCCGTTTTCGTGTGAAAAAGACGATGGGATGACGCTTGAAGGAATCGTCCCGGTATCGGAGATGGCAGATTATGCCGTGGAGTTTGCTGCGTTCACGAAAGGACGCGGCAGGATCAGTCTTACCCTGCATGGCTATGAGCCCTGTCACAATGCGGAGGAAGTCGTTCTGAAAAGAGGATACGATCCGGAGACTGATATCGAGAATCCGACCGGTTCCGTTTTCTGCGCGCATGGCGCTGGATTTTATGTTCCGTGGGATGAAGTGCGCGATTATATGCATGTGGAGGCTGTACCGGTTCCGAAATTGCAGGATGGCAGGGAAAATCCTATGCAGGAGGATAACGGGTTTGTGCCGGTTGATGCTTTGTCAGATAGAGGCAGAGAGACCTCTTATGAGGATGGAGCCGGTCTTTATACGAACGCAGCGGCCGGTCTTAACGCGTCCGATTTTGTGAAGGTGTCTGAGGAACGCACGCTTGGCACTGAGGAGATCGATGCGATCATCAGGCGGAGCGGAGGCGCAAACCGGAAAGCGGATGTAACTGAACGAAAGGTATGGAGCAGGCGCTATGACGGCGGGAAGGAAGAAACGGCGGATCATGTACCTGCTCCCGGTGCCGGGACGACAAAATACCGCACGGAAACGCGGAACGCGCAGCAGACGCAGAAAAAAGAATACTTGCTCGTGGACGGTTATAATGTTATTTTTGCATGGGAAGATCTGAGGGAACTTGCGGAGGCAAATGTGGACGCGGCACGTGGAAAACTGCTGGATATCCTGTGCAATTACCAGGCGATGTGCGGTTTAGAAGTCATCGTGGTGTTTGACGCATATCGTGTTCAGGGGCATGCGGAGGAAGTGTTGGAGTATCATAATATCTGTGTGGTTTTTACGAGGGAGGCGGAAACCGCGGATCAATATATCGAAAAATTTGCACATGAACATGCCAAAGCGCTGCGGATCACGGTGGCGACGTCGGACGGGTTGGAACAGATCATCATCCGCGGCGAGGGCTGTGCGCTGCTCTCCTCAAGAGAATTGCGTGAGGAGATCGCGTCGCGGAGCGAGGGATTCAGGCAGGCGCATATGGAGCAGACGAAACGGATCGGAAATACGATGGAGGAGAAGCTGAAGACGATCCGCCGGAAAGAGACGGATCGTTGAGCATTCATTTCACCAATCAAAGGTCATTGCATAAATTGTTTTTATACAGATCATGCGTCAAATAAGGAGGAAAAAGAATGGAAAAGAAGTTGAAAGTGATCGTAGAGAACTGTCCGCAGAATCATCGCTGTCCGTCGGTTAACATCTGTCCGATAGGGGCGCTGTCGCAGGAAGGCTTTCATGCGCCTGTTGTTGATGATGAAAAATGTATCAGATGCGGTAAGTGCGCCGCATTTTGTCCGAAGCTGGCGTTGGTTTTAGAACAAAGTTAATATCAGATAGATCTTTCATCCATGGCATCAGGAGGCAGGAATGGAAAGCAGCAATTACAATCGGACGATGTGTGCCTGCTTTACGGCATATATCGTTCAGGCGATCGTGAATAACTTCGCGCCGCTTTTGTTTTTGACGTTTCACTCGCAGTATGGTGTTTCTATATCCCGCATTACGATGCTTGTGACCGTCAATTTTGGTCTGCAGCTTTTGGTTGATTTTTTATCTATTGGTTTGATCGAACGGATCGGGTATCGTGCCAGTGCCGTAACTGCACAGATGTTTGCAGCGGCGGGGCTTCTTCTTTTAACGATACTTCCGGAAGTCTGCTTAGACCCGTTTTACGGACTGCTCGCTGCGGTATTGGTTTATGCGGTGGGCGGTGGGTTATTGGAAGTGCTTGTCAGTCCGATCGTGGAGGCATGCCCTTTTGATCATAAAGAAAAGGCGATGAGCCTTCTTCACTCTTTTTACTGTTGGGGACATGTGGGAGTCGTACTGTTCTCTACCTTGTTTTTTTATACCATTGGAATTGAACACTGGAAATGGCTGACGATTCTCTGGTCTGTTATACCGATATGCAATGCGCTGGTGTTCCTAAATGTACCGATCGCTCCTTTGATGGAGGATGACAAAAAAGGGATGAGCGTGAAAGAACTGATGAGTGTGAAGCTGTTTTGGGTTCTTATGCTTCTTATGATGTGTGCGGGAGCCTGCGAACAGTCGGTGAGTCAATGGGCGTCCGCGTTTGCCGAACAGGGACTGCATGTCAATAAAATGGCGGGCGATCTGGCGGGACCGATGATGTTTGCGGCATTGATGGGCATTGCAAGAGCCGTCTACGGAAAGGCAGGAGACCGTATTGATCTGAAACGCTTTATGTATGCAAGCGGTATTCTGTGTCTGAGCTCTTATTGCCTGATCGCGCTTGTGCCGAATCCGGTGATCGGGCTGATCGGGTGTGGGCTGTGCGGACTGTCGGTCGGAATTTTGTGGCCGGGGACGTTCAGTATTGCCTCTGCGTCTATGAAAAAGGGAGGCACGGCTTTGTTTGCGCTGTTAGCGCTCGCAGGGGATTTGGGATGTTCTGCGGGTCCGACGCTTGTTGGCATGGTTTCCGGAAGAAATGGAGGAAGCCTGGAGACGGGGATTCTTTCGGGAGTGGTATTTCCGGTACTCCTCCTTTTGGGACTTTTGGTGTTTACCTGGATGACCGGGAAGAACGGCAGGAAACAAGGTGCGGTTTTGTAGAATGTGATGGTTCTTTTCCGAAGGGCTTGTTCATATAATATAAAGAAGATAGAATGGCGGCGGGAGGCATTTTGCCTTCCGGCCGTTCTTATCGGAGCGGCTGCAGGCGGCAGCCGGAAGATTAAAATGCAGCAGGAGGTGCGGGATGTCAAGAGGACCAAGAAAAACGATCGGGGACAAGATCAGGGAAAAAGAAGAACTGATACAGAGCCTCAAGGTGCGGCTTCAGTCCGAAAACAAAGAATTGGAAGCGTTAAAACAGGAAAAGCGCGTAAAGGAGATCGAGGAAATTGCCGGATTGCTGGAAGAGTCGGGTGTGACGATCGAGCAGGCGCGGGATATTTTGGAGCAGCATATTGCAAAAGAGAGCGTGGGCGAAGCGGAATGCGCATAAGATGAAACTGTTAGGTGTATGGCTGTACAAGTTTCAGCAGTACAAACAGATCATAAAAAGGAACGAGGGATGAATAATGAGCGGAATGACAAAAAAGAGAATGGCACAGATTGACTGGATGTTATCACACAGTGCGGCACAGCGTGCGGTGCGTCAGGCTGCGATGGCGGAAGGGGGGAAATCAGGCTCGCAGGGTGTTCTTGCGCCGCGTGATTATCGTGTGCGCGGCAGCGCAGTGGAGCCGGTACAGGCAAAAAGCCGGCCGTGCAGGAAGAATGGGATGCAAAAACCGGATTTTGTGACGTCGCTCCGGGGGATACTCCGGCGTACATCAAGGGGGAATGTACTGACTGCCGCAATGATTCTTCTGATCATGCTGATGGCATTGTTTCTCATGAGCGGGTGCGGTGCCGGAGGAGACGGCGTTCAGGGGGATGACCGGACGACCGGAACTGACGTGCAGGAAAATGAGAATGATCAGAGTGGAAGTGATGCGGATACGCAGGGCAATGACGCCGATACACAGAACGGCGGAGATATCGGTTCGAATGTGCAGGATGACGGAAGCGACAGAGAAAATGACGATGACGGACAGGACGAGGAACCGGCTTATGTGATCCCGGAGGTCAGCATTGCCGGATATGAGATACCGGACAATGAGGCGCTTCAATTTGTGCGGGACATGAAGATCGGCTGGTCGCTTGGAAATACGTTAGATGCATTTCTTGAGGGGGGTTATACGAACGAGCTTGACAGTGAGACATGCTGGGTATCGATTGAGACGACAAAAGGTATGATCGACGATATTGCAGAGGCGGGGTTCAATACGATGCGCGTGCCTGTAACGTGGCACGGACATTTTGTGGATGACGAATTTACGATTTCGGAAATCTGGCTTGACCGTGTGCAGGAAGTCGTCGATTATGGGATCGATAACGGAATGTACATCATTTTGAACATTCACCACGATAATCGCGAAGACTGCCTGTTTCCCGATACGGAACATCTTGAGCAGTCCGTCCGTTTCATTCAGGCGATCTGGACGCAGCTTTCCGCGCGGTTTGCGGAATACGATGAGCACTTGATCTTTGAAGGAATGAATGAACCGCGTCTGGTCGGCAGCAATTATGAATGGTGGATCGATAATAACAGCGAAGAATGTATGGATGCGATCGCGTGCATCAATACACTGAACCAGATCTTTGTCAATACCGTGCGCGAGGGCGGCGGAAATAATGCGGCGCGATATCTGATGGTGCCGGGATACGATGCTTCTCCTGACGGCGCGCTGCACAGAGATTTCGTGATCCCCCAGGATCCGGGAGGGGTCGAGAACAGGATCATCGTGTCCGTACATGCGTATACCCCGTATAACTTTGCGCTTCAGGGGCCGGGTGAGTCCGGGAGCAAATCAAATTTTGATGCAAGTCAGACGGGATCCACGAATGATATCGATTACTTTATGGACAAATTGTACGACCGCTTTATCAGTCAGGGGCTCCCGGTCGTGATCGGCGAGTTCGGTGCGCGCGACAAAGACGGAAACACGCAGGACCGCGTCGATTATGCGGCATATTATATTGCCGCGGCAAGGGCGAGAGGCATCACCTGCCTTTGGTGGGACAACAATGCGTTTACCGGAGACGGTGAGAATTTCGGACTCTATTATCGCAGGGGAGGCTACTTTGTCTATCCCGATATCGTAGACGCGCTCATGAAATATGCAGAGTAAAGGAAGCGCGCAAAGGAGAATAATGATGAATGTACTTTTGATCAACGGAAGCCCGCATAAGGCGGGAAGCACCTATACGGCGCTTCATGAGATGGAGCAGATTTTTCAAAAAGAGGGAATAGAGACTGAGCTGATCCATATCGGCAATCAGGATATTCGAGGCTGTATAGCATGTAACACATGCAAGAATAAAGGGCAATGTGTATTTGATGATGCGGTCAATGCGATCGCGCCGAAATTTGAAGCATGCGACGGGCTCGTGATAGGCAGTCCGGTGTATTATGCATCGGCGAACGCCACGCTGATCGCGTTTCTTGACCGCTTGTTTTACAGCACGCATTTTGACAAGACCATGAAGGTCGGTGCAGCCGTGGCGTCGGCAAGACGGGGCGGTCTGACGGCGACCTTTGACGAGCTGAATAAATATTTTACGATCTGCGGCATGCCGGTCGCATCGGGGCAGTATTGGAACGGCATCCACGGAAACAACGCGGACGAGGCACGGCAGGATGCGGAAGGCATGCAGATGATGCGTACGCTTGCGGCGAACATGAGCTTTTTGATGAAAAGCATTGCATTGGGGAAAGAGAAATACGGACTTCCCGAAAAGGAGCCGCGTGTCAGCACGAATTTTGTGCGGTAAGTTGTATAGAGGAAATTTTCGGGGCACTTATGGAAGAGAAAACGAAAATAAAGATAGGAACCTGCATCAGAGGTACACACTTGCTGCAAGACCTGAGAAATGCCGTTTCCATGGGATTTGACACCGTAGAATTATATTATAACGACTCGATTTTGGAAACGGATTTTGACATGCTGAAACCGAAGATATGGGAGATCATCGGGGATTCGGACGTTACCATTTCCGGAATCGGACTATATTGTAATCCATTGATAAAAGAGAGCGCACGGCAGGAACTGGTATATTGTATCAAAAAAGCACACGATCTTGGAACTGATTTCGTAGGTACTTTTGCCGGAGCGATTCCGGGAAAAAGCGTGGAAGACGCGATGCCTGTGTTTCGAAAACATTTCTCTGAGTTGACAGAGATTGCAGAAGCATATGATGTCAGGATCGGGATTGAGAATGCGCATATGTATGGGCATTGGTATAGCGCAACCTGCAATATCGGTTTTAGTCCGCGGGCGTGGGAAATGATGTTTGCTGAGGTGCCGAGCAGTCATTTAGGCTTAGAGTGGGAACCAAGTCATCAGGTGGAACAATTGATCGATCCGATCGCGCAGTTGAACATATGGCTGCCGAAAATATTTCATGTTCATGGGAAGGATGCTTCTGTCGATTGGGATGCAGTCAGAACATATGGTATTTGGTTTGGTTCGCATTATTGTGAGCACCGGTTTCCGGGAATGGGAGATACGGATTGGAGAAAAATAGTAGTACTGTTAAAGCGCGGAGGATATCAGAGGGATATCGCGATCGAGGGCTATCACGATCCGGTCTATTGCAATGAGAGGGAACTGGAAGGGCAGGAGAAGGCGTTAAAATATTTACGGGAAATGGTAACGCAGATAGAAAACGAATGAGATACATGACAAGTGGCTGCGAGGTCGGAGCTAATGAGTTCCGGACCGCGCAGCCTTTCTATATGCGCGCGGTGTTTTCCTGTATTTTTTATGAAAAGCCCGTGTGAAATAAGAATGGTTGTGAAACCCGCAGTTCTCTGCAATATCAATGACTTTCAAATCTGTTTCTGACAATTGCTTTGCCGCCAGATCCAACCGGTAATCTACCAGATATGCGTTGAAGCTCATGCCGGTCAGTTCCTTAAACAATTTCATAAAATGACTTTCCGAGAAGCCGCATTGTGCGGCGGCATCCTGTATGGAAATGTTGTGGTCATAAGACTTCTGCACATGGTAAAGCACGTTTTTTAAGCGGCTGTAGGACAGATGCACGGAATGGTCGGCGTCGGCGGTATCGGCGCTGCATTGATTGATGGAGTGCAGTAAAAAGAATAAGTTGGATTTGATCAAAAGTTCTTTGTTCGAATAGCTGTCCTTGCGGTGCTCAATCAGAAAACGGATGCAGGGCATCACGGTTTGGTGAAACGGAGAGCCTTTGGGCTGAAAGCAGTCCATGCTCTTTTCACTGTTCAAAAAAGGAAGAACATATTTTTCAAAACAGGGATCGCTTTCGGAACCCTGAAACAGCGACGGATGAAACATGATATTATAATATTCCCCGGCGCCGGTGCCATACTGTTCAATGGAATGAACGGCATGCGGCAGGATCACGATCAGATCGTCGGCGCGCAGAACGTATGCCGTGCCCCACAATGTGACCTGAATCTGTCCTACGGCGCAGTAGATCAGTTCGAAATGGTCGTGCCAGTGCAACGGGAAGGAAAGGAACCACTCCGGGATATTTCCGTGATAAACACTGTATGGAAAACTGGGGATACCGTGGATTTTGGTTTCATGTAAAGGGGATTGTTCCATTCGTTCATGCTCCTAAGCTAAGGTGAATGTATTTAAGATTACTGCATTCATAGACTTTTTTGCCTGTAAAAAAGAGGATTGTGTTAAAAATAAAAGAATATTATCCAAGAATTATAGCAAATGCCATAGTACAATGCAAGTAAGGAAAGCGAAAGAAGGAAAGCGAAAGAAGGAAAGCGAAAGAAGAGAAGCAAAAGAAGAAAAGCGAAAGAAGAAAAGCAAATGAAGAGAAGCGAAAGAAGAAAAATAACATAAGAAGCGTAACAAATAAGAAGAGCAATAGCAAGATAGAGCAACAGCAAAAGAAGGAAACAAAAAAGTAAAAATGGCAAAAGAAGGTTCAGGAAGGAGCGGTGACTGATATGGAATATGCGGCGATCAGACATTTTGCGGATAAGAGGTATTGCTATGCTATGGGAAAAGGACGTTTTCTTATCCGTCTTGAGACCAAAAGGAACGATGCGGAAAATGTGATCCTTCATGTGCGGGATAAATATCTTCCGCTCAAGATGATCGATACAAGGCGCGAGTACGTCATGGAAAAAGCCGGCAGCGATGATCTGCGTGATTATTACGAAACGGTTATCGAAATAGACGTGGTCTGCCTCCGGTACTTTTTTGAAATCGAAGATATTTACGGAAATATTACCTATTATGGCAATCATGAATTTTTTGACGAATGCATCACCGATATCGAGCGGATGTTCGACTGTCCGCAGACACTCAGGGAAGAAGAACTTTTCGAACTGCCTGAATGGGCGGAGAATAAAGTGGTTTATCAGATCTTTCCGTCCCGTTTTGCCACGGATAAAGAAGTGCCGGAGGAAGTCTGGTATCAGGCGCCGATCGATCATAAAGCGGACTTAAAAGGTTCCCTGCGCGGAATCATCAACCGTTTAGATTATATCAAAGAGCTTGGCGTGGATATTCTTTATATGACGCCGATCTTTCAGTCGGATTCCAGCCACAAATACAATATTGACGATTATTATAAGGTTGATCCTTCATTTGGCGACAAAGAAGACTTAAAAGAGCTTGTGAAAAAAGCACATGAACGCGGCATGTATGTGATTCTGGACGGTGTATTTAACCACACATCCATTCACTTTTTTGCATTCCGGGATATTATGGAAAAAAAAGAACAGTCGGCGTATCTGGACTGGTATTACATCAAAGAGTTTCCGCTTGTGATGGAGTGGGGAAAAAAGCCAAGTTATAAGACATTTGCCTATGCCGGTTATATGCCGAAGCTGAACCTGCAAAATAAGGAGACGGCGGATTTTGTGATCGACGTGGCTTCTTACTGGATCAGAGAGTGTGATATCGACGGGTGGCGCCTGGATGTCGGAGATGAGATCGACCATGTGTTTTGGAAGCGGTTTCGAAAGGAGATCAAGTCTGTCAAAAAAGATGCTCTGATCGTCGGAGAGATTTGGCATTTTGCGGGGGATTTTCTGGAAGGTGACGAGTGGGACAGCGTCATGAACTATCCGTTTTATCAGGCTGTATTGGATTTTGTAGCAGCGGAAACGCTGAATGCTTCCGGCTTTTTGGCAAGAATGGGATTCCTAAAGGGGAATCTGCACCGGAAGCTGGAAGGATATCTTTGGAATCTGATCGACAGTCATGATACCGAACGGTTTCTGCACAGCGCGCAGTATCAATTAAAAAAGCAGATGCTGGCGGCGGCATTGCTGCTTCTTTTACCCGGGATGCCAATGATTTATTACGGCGACGAGACTGCCTTGGAGGGCGGGCACGACCCCGACTGCAGGCGCGGCATGCTTTGGGATGAAAACAGGCAGAACAAAGATATGCTTTTGTTTTACCAGACGTTGATCCGGCTCCGTCATGAATACCCCGTGCTGACAAAAGGAACGGTTACGGAGCAATTTGCGCTTGACGAGAAAGGCGTGATCGGGATCAAAAGACAGATGGACGGTCAGAGTATCTGGTTATTGTTCAATGGACGGAACAAAACGGCAGAGGTTCCCGAACGGAAAGGATTGAAGAATCTTTTGGACGGTCAGTGCTTTTCGGGCAGTCTGGGGGATTATGAGGCGGCTGTGCTGGTGGAATGACGGTGCCGGTTTCCTTAGAATACGGTCAGGGTTCAAATGAAATCATTGATTTCATTTGAAAATCCAAGGTTTTCATTATAAAATCAAAGATTATCTGAATACAAACAGTTAGAAAGACGGTGACGCATCCTGTTATGAAATCATTTGCAAAATTATCCGTACCGATCGCGTTAGAAACACTGTGCTATATGCTGGCGGGAATGGTTGATACGATCATGCTTTCAACAGTGGGGGACAACGCGGTCGGAGCAGTCGGCACGGCGAATACTTATATCGGCATTTTTATCATCATGTTTCATATTGTGTCAACAGGTATGATCGCCGTTATGACACAATACATAGGAGCAAAAAGAGTCGGCGTGGCTTACCAGGCAAGACGGCTTGGCGCGGTGTTCAATCTGGGAATCGGCGCGGTTCTTTCCCTGTTCTTATTTTTCTTCTCAGGGCATGTCCTGAAACTGGTAGGAGTGGCGCCGGTACTTATGGAATATGCCAAAACCTATCTGCGGATCGTGGGCGGCGCCTGTTTCTTAAATGCGCTGATCCCGGTTTTTTCAAGTTACTTAAGGGCGTTCGGTCATACAAAACCGCCTTTGATCGCCACGGTGACCGCCAATATTGCGAATCTTGCACTCAATGCGATTTTCCTGTTTGGATTTCATGCAGGTGTGGCGGGTGTTGCTGCCGCTACGGTTTTGTCAAAAGCGCTCAATCTCATCATTGTCATGATCGTTTCCAAAAAACTGATCAGGGCGGGGGAAGATCCGGAACGGCTTAAAAACCGGGAGGTATTGGCGCAGATCATTAAAGTCGGGCTGCCTTCCGCGATGGAGACCGCGTTTTATAATGTGGCGATGACACTGACCGTCCGATTCTTAAATCAGATGGATGAAGCCGGGATGAACGTGACGGCGAGGGCATATACGGCGCAGATCACGAATTTTGCCTATTGTGCGGGCGCGGCGCTTGCGCAGGCAAACGCGATCATGACCGGATGGCGGATTGGACGTAAGGATTATGAAGCCTGCGACAAGGGAACGAAAAAGGCGGCCGTGATCGGGATCTGCATTGCAGCGGGATTGGAAACCCTTTTTGCGCTAAGCGCGAAACTGCTGCTCCGGCTGTTTACGGAGGATGCCGCCATGATCGCATTGGTGGGAAAGCTTTTGGCGATCGACATTATTCTTGAAGTGGGGCGTGTAAGCAATCTTGTTTTCGGGCAGGCGTTAAAGACAAGCGGGGATGCGCTCTATACCACGATCGTCGCAGTCGTATTTACTTATCTGTGTATGGTAGGAGGAACATGGTTTTTCGGGATTCGGCTGAATCTTCTGGCGGTGGGAGCCTATATCGGACTAGCAAGCGACGAATGCGTACGCGCGGTCTGTATGTTTCTGCGCTGGCAGTCGGGCAGGTGGAAGACGAAAGGGTTTATTCGGGAGAAAGAACAAAAAGAGGAAGAACAGCCGCAGGAAAGCGGTTTATGCGGCTGAATGCAGACAGTGCTGCATACAGATATTGTATAAAAAGGGAGGCGCTTTATCTTATAGAAGCGCTTCCCTTTTTATATGCAACTCCATGCAGAGAAAGTTTTACCCGTATGATCTGTCAGGAAACTTCCTGCTTTGTTTCGGAATCGGCAGAAACTTCTGGTGCAGCCTTTTCTAAGGCGTTTTTTGTCAGATTCTTCTGTGCCGTTGAGAGCATCAGTTTGATCCGGTTTAACTGATTGACTTCACTGGCGCCCGGATCATAGTCGATCGCAACAATATTCGATTCGGGATACCGGCGCCGGATTTCTTTGATCACTCCCTTGCCGACAACATGGTTCGGCAGGCAGGCAAACGGCTGCGTGCAGACGATATTCGGCGTGTTGTCGTGGATCAACTCTAACATTTCTCCGGTCAGGAACCAACCTTCCCCGGTCTGATTGCCGATCGAAACAATGGTCTGTGCATTTTTTACCGTATCGTAAATATTGGCGGGCGGTGAAAAATGTTTACTGTCCGAAAGCGCTTTCGCCGCGGTTCCCCTAAAGTGCTGGATCGCCCAGATGCCGAGCTTCGCAAGCTTAGCGGAACGCTTACTGGTACCGAGGTTCTCCGACTTATAGATCTGATTATAGAAGCAGTAGAGCATAAAATCCATCAGATCGGGAACGACGGCTTCGGCGCCCTCGGCCTCCAACAGTTCCACAAGGTGATTATTGGCGGCAGGCATAAATTTGACGAGAATCTCGCCGACGACGCCGACACGGGGTTTTTTCACATCGGTAATCGGAATATTGTCGAAATCGTGAACGATCTCGCGGCACATGTTCTTAAACTTACGGTAGGAAATGTGCTTTGCCGTGATCAGTTTTTCACAGCGCGCTTCCCATTCGCGGTGCAGCGCATCGACGGAACCGGGCGTGGCCTCGTAGGGGCGCATCCGGTAGACGCAGCGCATGAACAGATCGCCGAGCGTGACGGCATAGACTGCACGCATCAGCATTTCTGCATTGATCTTAAATCCCGGATTGCTCTCCAGTTTTGAGAGATTGATGGAGATGACCGGAATATAGCTGTAACCTGCTTTGGCAAGTGCGCGCCGGATAAAGCCGATATAGTTGGTCGCGCGGCAGCCGCCCCCGGTCTGGGACATCACGAATGCAAGCTTGTGCGTATCATATTTTCCCGAAAGAACCGCGGACATGATCTGACCGACGACCATCAGGGACGGATAGCAGGCATCGTTATTGACATATTTTAAGCCGACGTTGACGGCCTGTTTCCCGTCGTTGTCCATTACTTCCAAATGGTAACCGCATTGTCTGAATGCGGCCTGTAATAATCCGAAATGGATCGGCGACATCTGCGGGCACAGAATCGTGTAATCTTTTCGCATTTCTTCCGTAAAAAGAACACGATTCATGGCGGAAGAATGGATTTCGCGTTTCTGATGTTTCGACTCTCTGACACGGATCGCAGAGAGCAGCGAGCGGATCCGGATTCTTGCCGCGCCGAGATTGTTGACCTCGTCGATCTTCAGGCAGGTATAAATCTTACCGGAACCGGAAAGAATATCATTGACCTGATCCGTTGTCACGGCGTCTAAGCCGCAGCCGAACGAGTTGAGCTGAATCAGGTCTAAATTATCAACAGCTTTGACATAGCTTGCCGCCGCATACAGACGGGAATGATACATCCACTGGTCCGATACGATAAGCGGACGCTCCGGCTTTGCCAAATGGGAAATGGAATCTTCTGTCAAAACGGCAATGTCATAGGAGGTGATCAGCTCCGGAATACCGTGGTTGATCTCCGGGTCAATGTGATAGGGGCGTCCCGCGAGAACGATTCCCCGCGTCTGATGTTCTTCTATCCATCCAAGGACTTCTTCCCCTTTCTTTCGGATATCCTCCCTGGCGGCATCCTGTTCGGCCCACGCCAGATCCACCGCCGCCTGGATCTCTTCCTCGGGAAGGTCTGAGAACTCCCGGACAAGCGCCTGTTTCACGGTTTCC
>RYVZ01000039.1:0-1765 GCA_003979345.1 Lachnospiraceae bacterium | reverse complement strand
CCCATGCGTCGTGAACGGCGCTTTTGATCTCGGCGGGTGTCAGCTCCGTAAATTCTTTAATGAGCTGGGAGGAAATGGTTTCCTCGCTTGTAAATGCCATGAACGGATTGCGGAAAACGACTTCACCCCGTCCGATCTCCTCGACATTATTCTTGATATTCTCAGAATAAGAGGTGACGATCGGGCAGTTATAGTGGTTGTTGGCGTCTCCGAATTCATTGCGTTCATAGAACAGGGCCGGATAAAAAATGAAATCCACATCCTGATGGATCAGCCACATGATATGGCCGTGAACGAGCTTCGCCGGGTAACATTCGGATTCACTCGGGATCGATTCGATGCCGAGCTCGTAAATCTTGCGGTTAGAGTTCGGGGAGAGTATGACTCGGTATCCCAATTTTGTAAAAAACGTATGCCAGAACGGATAGTTTTCGTACATATTCAATACACGCGGAATACCGACAGTGCCGCGTGCGGCAACGCCCGGCGCAAGAGATTCATATCCGAAGATGCGGGAAAGCTTGTATTCGTACAGATTCGGTACATTGTGTTCGTTTTTCTGCTTTCCGAGTCCGCGCTCGCAGCGATTGCCTGAAATATATTGTCTGCCGCCCGAAAAACGGTTGATGGTCAGGCGGCAGTTGTTCGTGCAGCCTTTGCATTTTGCCATGCTTGTCGTAAATTCCAACGCATTGATCTGTTCGATCGTAAGCATCGTGGTCTGGTAGCCGCAGGTCCCCATAAAACGTTCCCGCGCGACAAGCGCCGCACCGAACGCGCCCATGATCCCCGCAATATCGGGGCGGATCGCTTCGCAGCCCGCGATACTTTCAAAGCTTCGCAGAACGGCGTCGTTATAAAACGTTCCGCCCTGTACGACGATATGGCTGCCGAGTTCGGAAGCGTCGGATACTTTGATGACCTTGAATAATGCGTTTTTAATGACGGAATAGGCAAGCCCCGCTGAGATATCGGACACGGATGCGCCTTCCTTCTGAGCCTGTTTGACCTTAGAATTCATGAACACGGTACAGCGCGTGCCGAGGTCGATCGGATGCTCTGCGAACAGCGCGGCTTTTGCAAAGTCCTGTACGCTGTAATTCAGGGATTTCGCAAAGGTCTCAATGAAAGAGCCGCAGCCTGAGGAGCACGCCTCGTTTAACTGCACGCTGTCCACGGTCTGATTTTTGATCTTGATGCATTTCATATCCTGACCGCCGATATCTAAGATACAATCCACCTGCGGATCAAAGAAGGCGGCGGCATAGTAATGCGCAACGGTTTCGACCTCGCCGTCATCCAACAAAAACGCGGCTTTGATCAGCGCTTCCCCGTAACCGGTGGAACAGGAGCGGACGATACGGGCGCCCTTCGGAAGAAGGGAATAGATCTCCTGAATGGAGGTGATTGCCGTTTTCAACGGACTGCCGTTATTGTTGCTGTAAAATGAATATAAGAGGTCGCCGGATTCGCTGATCAGCGCGACCTTCGTCGTAGTCGAACCTGCGTCGATGCCGAGAAAACAGTTGCCGCGGTATTGTTTCAATTCCGATGTCCGTACACAGTGGCTGTCGTGACGCGCACGAAAAGCGTCGTATTCGGCTTCGGAAGAAAACAACGGTTCCATACGCTCAACCTCAAACTCCATTTTAATATCGGAGGAGAGCTTTGCGACCATTTCTTCCATAGAAAAAAACACCTCATCCTTTGCATTCATGGCAGAGCCGATCGCGGCAAACAGATGGGAATTGTCCGTGTCGATGAT
>RYVZ01000059.1 GCA_003979345.1 Lachnospiraceae bacterium | reverse complement strand
CCTATACGCAGGCAGTGCAGGAGGGATTAAAAGCCTGCACGACCGGCAGAAGAATTGCCGGTGTGCAGCTTCTTGTCACGACGGACTACCATACGATCGGTAAAGTGCTGCATCTGCTCGGACAGCAGGGAATCGTGCCGCAGGATGCAGTTTATGCGGAAGACGTGAGACTGACCCTTTTAGTACCGGAGGAATCGGTTGAGCGGCTTTGTGCCGATATGACGGAGGCTGCCGCGGGGAAAGTTGTTATGAAGAAGCTGGAACGTATTTTGTACACAGCCGCTATTTTTTGAAAGCCGCGCGCTTTCTGAGCGTCGGATCAAGGATCTTCTTTCGGATGCGCAGACTTTTCGGTGTGACTTCCAAAAGCTCGTCCGTATCGATAAATTCCAAACATTGTTCTAGACTTAAGATGCGCTTCGGCACAAGGCGCAGCGCATCGTCCGCACTGGAGGAACGCGTGTTTGTCAGGTGCTTGGTCTTGCAGACATTGACTTCGATATCCTCCGCTTTTCCGGTCTGACCGACGACCATGCCGGAATAGACTTTTTCACCCGGTCCGATAAAGAGTGTTCCGCGTTCTTGTGCGTTAAACAGACCGTAAGTGATCGCTTCGCCAGCCTCAAAAGCAATGAGGGAGCCGAGCTTACGGTATTGGATATCGCCCTTAAAAGGTCCATAGCCGTTAAAGATTGTGTTCATGATGCCGTTCCCCTTTGTGTCAGTCATGAACTCGCCGCGGTAGCCGATCAGACCGCGGGACGGTATGGAAAATTCCAAACGAGTATAGCTGCCGGTTGCCTGACTCATATTGAGAAGTTCGCCTTTGCGTTCGCTTAATTTCTGGATGACAGCGCCTGAAAACTCTTCCGGCACGTCAATATAGGCAAGTTCCATCGGCTCCAGCTTTTTACCGTTTTCATCGGTTTGATACAGAACCTCGGCTTTGCTGACGGCAAACTCATAGCCCTCGCGTCTCATATTTTCAATTAAAACAGACAAATGCAGTTCGCCGCGTCCGGATACCTTAAAGGAATCCGTTGAATCAGTTTCTTCGACGCGCAGTGAGACGTCCGTATTTAACTCGCGCATCAGGCGGTCCTTTATATGACGGCTTGTGACATATTTTCCTTCCTGACCCGCAAGCGGTGAGTCGTTTACGATAAAATGCATGGCGATCGTCGGCTCGCTGATCTTTTGGAACGGAATGGGCGTCGGGGCATCAGGAGAGCAGAGCGTATCCCCGATATGAAGGTCGGCAATGCCGGAGAGGGCAACAATGGAGCCGACGCCTGCGCTTGCCACCTCTACTTTATTTAATCCGTCAAATTCATAAAGTTTGCTTACTTTTACTTTTTTGAACTTGTCCGGTTCATGGTGATTGACGATAACGACTTCCTGATTGACTTTTACGGTGCCGTTGTCCACTTTGCCCACGCCGATCCTGCCGACATACTCATTATAGCCGATCGTGCTGATCAGAATCTGCGTTCCGGCGTCGGGATCGCCCTCTGGGGCGGGAATATGGGAGAGGATCGTGTCAAACAGCGGCGTCATATCTTTATTTTTGACCGTCAGATTTAAGGTTGCCGTGCCTGATTTTGCGGAGGCAAACACAAAGGGACAGTCTAACTGTTCGTCATTGGCGTCCAGATCCAAAAACAGCTCCAAAACTTCATCCACAACATCTTCCGGACGCGCTTCGGGGCGGTCGCATTTGTTGATGCAGACAATGACTGCAAGATTTAATTCCAGTGCTTTTTTTAATACGAACTTGGTTTGGGGCATCGGGCCCTCAAATGCGTCTACGACGAGGATGACGCCGTTTACCATTTTGAGGACGCGCTCGACTTCTCCGCCGAAATCGGCATGTCCTGGCGTGTCAATGATATTGATCTTGGTTCCCTTGTAAGTGACAGCCGTATTTTTGGAGAGGATGGTGATGCCTCGCTCGCGCTCGATCGCATTGGAATCCATCACGCGTTCGGCAACCTCCTGATTTTCGCGGAATACGCCGCTTTGCTTTAAGAGTTCGTCTACCAATGTTGTTTTTCCATGGTCAACATGTGCGATGATAGCGACGTTTCTGACATCTTCACGAATCTGTTTCATAAAATACCGTACCTTTCTTTTCAAACATATGAAGCGCATATAGTATAGCACTGCAAAAGAACAATTGCAAATCACAGACAGATAAAAGGTCACGGACAGATAAAAGGAGCATTCCGGCACAAGCCTGCGCGATAAATTACACAACACAAGAGGAGAATTTTGTTATATCATAGAAGATGTCATCATATAATGTAGTACATTACAGGGAAAAAATTCTTAATGTAAGAAGGGAGAACAAGGTATGACGGATAAGGTAATTGAGAACAATCAGGTGATGGTGATCGGACAGATCATAAGCAATTTTGAGTACAGTCATGAAATCTTTGGTGAGGGCTTTTTCATGGCAGAAGCGCAGGTCATGCGGCTTTCTGACTCCTGCGACATCATTCCGCTTATGGTTTCAGAGAGGCTGATCGATATGAGCGGGGATTATGTCGGACGCTTTATCAGCGTGACAGGGCAGTTTCGTTCGTATAACCGCCATGAAGAGCATCGTAATCGTCTGGTGCTGTCCGTATTTGTACGTGAACTTGAATTTCTGGAGGAAGAGGAATTTGAGCGGTATGCAGGAGAAAATTCCAAGACAAATCAGATCTTTTTGGACGGATATATCTGTAAAGAGCCGATTTACAGGAAAACGCCGCTCGGCAGGGAGATCGCGGATCTTCTGCTCGCCGTGAACAGACCGTACGGAAAGTCGGATTACATACCCTGCATCTGCTGGGGAAGGAATGCGCGATATGCTTCAGGTTTTAAGGTGGGAATGCAATGTGCGGTCTGGGGAAGGATTCAAAGCCGTGAATATATGAAGAAATTATCGGAAGAAGAGGTGGAGAAACGGATCGCCTATGAGGTTTCTGTCAGCAAGCTGGAGCTTTTGGACGGCGAAGAAAGTTAAGGAAGTTTCCTTGCTTGCATTCAAATCGGGAATGTGCTATGATAGCGGAAAATTGGCACAAAAGCGGAGGAATCTTTTATGCAGGACGGACAGATCCAGATTTATTGCGGGGAAGGGCACGGGAAAAGTGCAGCTGCCCTCGGTCATGCCGTTGTTGCGGCCGGAGAGGGAAAACAGGCGGTCGTGATACAATTTCTTAAAAATTTGGAAGATTCGGAATTTATCAGGCGCCTGGAACCTGAAATCAAGGTGTTTCGTTTTGAAAAGTCCGATAAGAACTTTGAAGGTTTAAGTGAACAGGAGAAGCAGGAAGAGGTCCAGAATATCCGGAATGGCCTTAATTTTGCCAAAAAAGTTCTGACGACCGGTGAGTGCGATCTGCTTGTTTTGGATGAGGTATTAGGACTGATCGATAATCATATTATTGATGCGCAGGAACTCCGGGCAATCCTTGAGACAAAATCAGAAGAGCAGTCTATTATCTTGACGGGAATCCGTTTACATGAAGAGACGTGTATTGTAGCGAATGAAGTGTTTACGATCGAACCGATGAGGTTTAAGGTTTTTTAGCACAGAATAATCATAGCAATCATGCATTGACAGGATAGTGCATGAGTGCTATGATTATTTTTGAATTTGGAGAAGGCGCAGGACGGCATAGGTACGCATGGTCTTGCTGCACTTGTCATATAAATTTACATAGGGAACGGGTAGAGGTTGCGTTTTTCATTAGTAAGATTTCTGACGCGTCAGGCGCGGTGAAAGGGGATCCAAAAGGGGAAAACGCCGAAAGAGGAGATCTCCTGAGGGTCGAATCTTGGGTATGCAGTGAAGAACTGTATGACTGTCATCTGTAACGGATGGGGCGCTATCACATGTCGGGTTTTCAGAAAGAATCGGCGCTGCATGTGCAGATTCTTTTTTAGTTTCCATGATGAAAGATTTTGAGCGAAAAGCCCTATTTTTCCGTACAGGAAAACAGGAAGGAGATTAAAATGGCTATTTTTCAAGGCGCGGGTGTCGCGATCGTCACACCTTTTCACGAAAACGGAGAGGTAAATTATGAGCAGTTTGCGAAGAATATTGACTGGCAGATTGCAAACGGTTCGGATGCGATCATT
>RYVZ01000012.1:9111-86804 GCA_003979345.1 Lachnospiraceae bacterium | reverse complement strand
TACAACGTGGAATTTATTTCTTCCACAGAGAAGTTCGACACGTCCACACCGATGGGCCGGGCGATGCTGAACATCTGCATTGTGTTCGCACAGTTAGAGCGTGAAACCATCCAGAAGCGAGTGCAGGACGCATGGTATGCCCGGTGTCAGCGAGGTTTCAAAATGGGAGGACGAGCGCCTTATGGATTTCGGACGGAGCCTATCATCATTGACGGCATCCATACCAAGAAGCTGGTGATTGAGCCGACAGAAGCGGCGTTCGTGCGTAAGATGTACGAGATGTATATTGACCCCCAGGTGTCGCTTCACGACATCACCCGACAGCTTACCGAGCAGGGGATGCGGACATACTTCGGCAAACCGTTTTCCAGGGCGACCATCAGCATCATGCTTCGTAATCCCATTTACACCATGGCTGACTTGGATATTTACGAGTTTTTCAAGAGCCAAGGGACGAACATCTACAACGATGCCGCCGACTTCGTAGGGACAAACGGATGTTACTACTACCGGAGCAAGGACAGCACCGAGAATAAGCACACGCACTTGGAAGGCCAGACGCTGGTGCTGGCCCCCAGCGAGGGCTTTATCCCGTCTGATTTGTGGCTTAGAGTTCGCAAGAAGATGATGGCGAACCAGACCTATCAACCGGCCAGGAAAGCCCGCAACACCTGGATGGCGGGGAAAATCAAGTGCGGCAAATGTGGCTATGCTCTGATGTCGGCCCACTCCTGCGGGTATCTCTATCTGCGCTGTACGAAACACGCTGACAGCAAGTTTTGTTCTGGCTGCGGTACAATCCGTCTCCGCGATTTAGAGGCGGTAGTATACCAGCAGATGGTGAAGAAGCTGGAGGACTACAAGACGCTGACGGGCCGCAAAAAGAAAAGAACCGCCAGCCCGAAACTGACGGCAAAACAGATGGAGCTGGCCCAGGTGGAAAGCGAGATTGAAAAGCTGCTGGACACGCTGACAGGCGCGACCCCGGTGCTGATCTCCTACGCCAACGCCAAGATTGAGGAATTGGACAGCCGCCGTCAGACCCTTGCCAGTGAAATTGCCAAGCTGACCGCCGAGGCGGTGTCCCCGGAGCAGATTGACACGATTTCCAACTACCTGGACGATTGGGAGAATGTCAGCTTTGAGGACAAGCAGCAGGTGGTGGATTTGATGATTACCGTCATTCGCGCCACCAGCGAGAAGCTGCAAATTGAGTGGAAAATCTGACGACCGGGCATACCGTCAGGCTATTACATCTTTATGCCCTTGTCCATCGTAGTTCAAACCTATTTCCATCAATCAGATAATCCGGCGTCTGAATCCCCTGTGGATACAGTATCTGCGGCACAATTTCAACCGTCTTCCCGTATTTTGTGCTTAAGGCATTTGCAACCGCTGTTTCTTGGCTTGTTGGATGAAGTATAACATGTCTCCCATCCACTTCGTATGTCGTGCCATTAACCGTATACGCCAGCCTTTCGATAACACTCCCTTTTGTTCCCCTGCTTTTGGTCCATTCATTTGTAATATCCGTGAAATTGGCAGTATCACACCTACCTGCTTTCTGCAATCCGGATGTATCCCCGTCGACAAACGCCTGCTGCCATTCTTTATAGGTCATGTTTCCCGGTACATAGTAGTTCTTGCCATCCTCTCCCCTCGCGGCACGCTGCCCTATATTGTCAAATTCATCCCCAAATGCCGGCAGCGTGGTCGTCCTGCACCGCACATGAAACGGCGGCGCCGTAACGCCGACCTCCCATTGCGACATAGGAAAGACTTTCCTGTCCATATTCCGGCATATATCGGATGTAAGCGAGTCCAAGGTCGCAAAGACCTCAAACATCTCCACATCCAGCTCAGTAAAGCAATCCTTTTGTGCCGCGCTGCTGAAAAACGCTTCTTCCGTCATGACCAGCCGTCCGGCGTTGTTCTTTGATACGTTCAGTTTTTTTGCTATCGCATCAATTGCTTTCTGCGGATCCTGTCCCAGTATGATATTACGAACCAGTTCTGTATTCAGTTCATTGACCAGTCTCTGACGGCTGCTCCATATTCTTTCCGAAAAGTTCTTACCGTCCGGCGCCCAAGGACTGTTGATCACCTTCGAAATCTTCCTTTCGTCCAGTGTCGCAAAGGTCCATCCGACGCCAACGCCTCTTTGTATCTCAAACGCGGTATGATAGTACCCTGACTCGTAAATATCGCGCATGGCAGAGTCAATGCTGTCAGCCTGCCTTCCAAATAACGCCTCCACCTGCTGCTGCATTTGGAGCTTTAGCGCCTCTAATCTGCTGATATGGTATCTTGCCGATGCGTTCTCAAGCTGCTGCATCCACTGCTGGTTTATCGCGTTTTCTTCGCCGTATTTTATGTAATCGCGGACATCCCACTTTAATTCTTCCAGTTCTCTTGCCGTCAGCATCCGTCGCGCTTCCTGCATCGTCACATTGTTGTTATCCGCGAACCGCTGATACCATACGTCAATCTGACCCTCAAGCTCCCTCTGTGCCTGCCGGTACTGCCGCTCAATATTTGCATAACACGCCGCTCCTTTTTGGTGCTGTGACTGCTCGATCAGTTCGAACCGCCGCCTCCAATATGCGCTACTTTTCATTCATACCACCGCCATGACTGTCCGGATCAGAATCCTGCTACCCTTTCCTTGTAAAAGGGTCATATTGGTTTTCAAACTCTTCCTGCTCCTTTTGCTTCTGTTTCCCTAACCGCTCAATCTCATCCTTGGGATTGTCAACCCACGGATGCTGCCCGATCACAGTTTCATCTGAAAGAAGCCCGACAGATGCCACGCAGTTCTGAATCGCTTCCGCCTCATTCATCAGCATGTCGCGGTTGAAAATGATCGTCACGTCTTCTCCCTCAAAGTTCCCCTGCCCTGTATTGGCAAGGTGCGCATTCACAAACCACAGGATTTCTTCGAATGCCGCCTGATATTCCGTCTCCGTATCATTCGCATCAATATCAATGTCGGAATACATCGACTGGATGTTCATCTGATTCGGATTGCCGGAAAGCCTGTCATCTTTCGCGTCATATCCCATCGCGTTCTCTATCAGGGCTTTTTTGAAGATCTCCACGATAGTCTTATAATTTTCTGCATTCACGGTGATCTCAAGCGTCTCCACCCCGCCTTTTGAGGAATCATCATAACGCACTTTGACCACGCCATATGTCGCAAGGTTCTTCCTGAACTCTCCCAGATTCGTTCCGTCATAGTTTTTCAAAACAAGGATCGTGTTTCGGGCATCTTCCTGCATATTGTTTTCAAAGTCGGACAGCATCACGTTAATACCGTCCTGCAGTGACTTTACCCGTTTCAGCAAAGGCTGCTCTGATTCGCTGCTTTTTAGTGGTATCAGCGGAATGCGGGACCAATTGAGTCCCTGTACCTTCCCGCCTGTATCTTTGATAACCACATGGCAGCAGTCTGTCTCATCCTCGTTCACAACATCCGGAAGCAGCTTCCCACGGTCAAGCAGGAACTTATGAACCCCGTCCGGGCTATAGATTTCCACTTTCTCTATAATCGCCGGTGTCGTACCCTCATACCCCATGACGATATACAGTCTGACCGCAAATTCAAGCGCCGTGTGCTCGCTGTCTTTCCAAAACGGCAGTATCTCATATCCGGGAAAGATGCGGAATGCAAATTCTTCCGTCTCCGTGTAATAGGGATACAGCCACGCAATACCGCCGTTATATGCCGCCTTCGCACTGTTTTTCAGCGTCCTCATGAAACGCTTGTTAAACACTTTCTTTAGCTGCTCTGCATACTGCTTATTTTTACATTCGATTGCAAAAGGCTGTCCAAACAGATAGTTCGCCTTCTGATTCACCATCTTTGCATATTGGTTGTCAACGATTCGGTTGTTTGGAAGATTCTCCACCACCTGCAGCTTCCCGTCTTCTCCGATCATTGTTCGTTTTCGTTTCAGGATGTCGTGATCCCCGTTATAATACAGATGCCCTTTTAACTGCATCATCCTTTGCGGCGAATTCTTCCACTTGGCAATTTTTTTTTCAAGGAACTCCAAATCATTCATTTTGGAGCATGCGCCCTGAAGGATGAAACTGCTTACCTTTGATGTCAATATATCCAAAAGACTTCCAAACACCGGATTATCCCCCTTCCGCCAACATAAAAGGGAGTCTCCGAAGAAACTCCCTCAGAACGCAGATCACGCAGACCTTTGCGCCCCAGTCACTCAAAGCTAAATGTATCACCTTTCGCAACACTCTCTACCGCGTATCGCATCGCATCCATCAGGTGGTTAAAGTCATCCACCGGGACATTCACCAGCTTCTTTCCCGTTTTATCCCTGTCCCACACATAGTTGGCAATCTCCATCAGAAAGTTCACACACCTCGGATGAATGATGATATGATAATCGGATAGAAAGTCAATGCCGTTTTTAACACTGTCTTTTCCTTTTCGGGCTTTTCTGATTCCTTTCAGCCCTAATTTCCTCAGACGGTCGATGCTCTTTGGTTCCGCCGAGTCCGCCGTTATCCTTTCCTTGGCATACCCCATCCGGGATATCTCCGCAGCGATCGTCTCGTTGCTCATGCCGGGACGGTACATTTCATCAAAGACCCAGATCGTCTTAGACGACTGGTCTATAAAGCCGCAAAACAACGCACTCGGATCGTTTGTATATCCGAAATCCAAGCCAAACACAGATTTGATGCCTTTGATTGCCTTGACCTCGTCAATACTGAACGGTTTTTCTTCCCAGTTCTCATAGATCAGACCGTCAACAATCCCCCAGTCGCCAAGACCCGCTACCTGATAGCGCCTCGGATTCTGCTGCTTCATTTTTTCGAACGCTCTCCGGTCTGCGGCATCTAACCACTCGTTACACTTATAATTCGTGGTCATGGCAAGGGTTTCATCATCCGTGGTATCAAAAAAACGCTTCTTGATCCAGTGGTGCTCATTCCACGGGTTCAGCGTCAGCGTGATCTGCTTAAACAGTCCTGATCCTTCCGGCACGGCACCACGGATTGACTCGTTGAGCATATCAAAATCCGCTTCTGCGCTGATCTCATATGCTTCCTCGATCCACATCCAGCACAGGCAGCCTGTTTCAACCGTAATACTGGTAACTTTCAGTGGATCGTCAAGTCCCCTGAAATATATCTTCTGTCCTGTCGGGTTATAAGTCATTTCAAGCGGCGACTCTTTGATGTCCCAGAACGCATCAACTCCGAGCCTGTGTATCGCCCACTTCAACTCTGTAAAACAGGAATCCTTCAGGGTCCGGAATGTCTTTCTTACAACAAGCGTATTTGCATCGGGATATTTCATCATATTGGTGATGTACCACAATGCCGTTGTCTTTGATTTTTTGGATGCCCTGCTGCCTTTTACTACCCTATATCTGCCCTTCCACCGCCAAAACGTACCATACCCTTTTCCGACGATCTCTGGCAGCCTCATTCGCACTTTCCCGTCGGCAGAATGCTTTGTTTGATAATCTTCCGGATATAGGATAAACCGCTGATACCCGAATACATGCTGGGATGATATTCGCTGTTTTACCATAGGCAGTTACCGCCTAATCTTCAAGCTCAGTCTCACCAGTGATCACCACAGGCTGCGTAATATTGACATCGAGTTTACTATTCCACATCCCTAAGTGCTTACCCAGTAATTCCAACGCTTTCAGCTTTGATGACAGCTTCACTTCACGTTCGACACTCCCACCGGAATCCCCTGACGACTCTTTATATTTCACAGATTCGATGCAGGCAAGATCATCATCCGATGCGCCGTCCTTGATCTTCCCCTGCTCATCCACAATATCCGTCATCTTAACGAACGCGATCTTTGACAGCTCTACGACGACCCTGTCCTGATTGACACCGATCCTCCTGCTGCGCTCCGCCATCCGTTCGCCGATCTCCTGCTGAACCTTGACATTTGCCAACATCCGAGATCCCTGCTGATCAGCTGTTTTTGCCGAATATCCTGCGCGCACAGCCGCTTGTGTTGCGTTCAGGTCGATCAGGTATTCTTCCACAAAGCGCTGCTGTTTTTCCGTTAATTTCGCCATCCGGCAACACTCCTTTCGCTGTAAAATGAAAAATCAGCCCGAAAAGCTGGATGCTTTGGCTGATTTTTTTATGCTACTACTATAACACGAACAAATATTGAAAGTATATTGAATCTTTTATAAAATTTCGATTTTTTCCCCGAAATCTTTCAGCGCATTCCCGTGAAGTAATATGATATACTGATATGTATAGCCCATTTCAGAGGCGATTTTTCTTAGCATTTTGAATTCTACATAACGTTTATATAGTATTTTGACATATTTAGGATCTTCAAGCGCCTGTATCTGACTGATTACTATGTTCTTCCTGCTTGCATAGTCAGTGATCAGGTTACTAACCTCCGCTTCTATGTCAGCAATCCTTTCTACGGTCTTCGCATATTGAGCATCTCCGGACGGACTGGTCTGCACGCGGTCTTTCGAATAGTCAAAGCTCCCTATGCTTCCCAGCATATCCCGGAGCTCATCCCTCTCCTGCTGCCGCTGCTTTATCATGATATCTATCTTCTGCAATTGATTCAGGTACTTTTTTACATTATCCATCAATACCACCTCAGTTCTTCCCATTTAGCATCCCCCGCTCTGTCTTAAGTTCTGCTCCTTTTTCATTCAATTTCAAGTATTCTCCCATAAACTACTTTAACATTTCGATCTGTATCATGTGTTTAATATCTCTTTTACTGTCAATACAAAATATTCCTTTCCCCGTTCTGCTCCCCATTCTTCATTTCCTGTGCCGATTGATAAGGAACATTTCGCAACGAATGATGGGGAGTTTTTATTGTATCCATTGCGGAAACATATAAAAATTGAACCGCCAACACCAATATCTCTTAGTTGGTTTATAAATTTTTCTGTGTCTGCAGCAAAGGTGGCGCAATTTATAAAGCCAAACGCTCTTGAAAACCTTGTGATGTAATACGGCTTAATCTCCCGATATTCCTCTTGCTTTTCGCCAAAAAGAATCATATCAAACCATTTTTTCTTGATTGGCAATATTAACATTTGGTTCACTCTCCTTCCATGCGCAGGATAACTACGCCATTATTTTTTCCGTGATATATTGCATAAACAAGTGGATAATAGTTACCGTCTGTCCTGCTACCGAGCTCCTGCTTTATGGCACTTCCACAATCGGGCACCAGTCCGGCTTCGTTGGTTCCCAATTTGGCACATCGTAGCACTCCCGATAGCCCATATATCTGCCTGCCGCTCCACAAAAATAGGTAAAGTTTGGATTGGCATCAGGATCCTCCTGAAATGCCGGACACATTGCGCATCCTTGGGGCGTATCAAAAACCAGCATTGATTTCCTCATGCCATCTTGCCCTTTCCCATTCCTATAAAATCAAACAGTGTCGGCGCTTCAATCTCCTGTTCAGCAGCCTGCAGATATCCGACCCCGTCCCGGTAATAATCAGCGTTCAACTCGATCCCGTAACCTTTTCTTCCCATCTTCACCGCTGTCATTGGCACCGTCATCAGTCCGCCGAACGGATCGAACACCGTATCGCCTTCATTCGAATAGCGGTTGATGATACGCTCTACAATGTCGATCTGCAAAGGACATACATGCATCTGTGCCCTGCGGCGGCTCTGCGTGGTATTTAGGGTTTTCATGCGGTTAATGTCGTCCCACACTTCAAGCCGGTTCCAGCTTCCCGGTGCAACTACCATGAAGACAGCCGGAAGCTTTCCGTTTTTGTCCAATCTTTTCGCCAGTTCCACGTGCTCTTTGTAGTCATAGACATTCTCACGGCTATACTGTCTGTATACGTTCTGCAGGTTGTCGGTCGAAATGCTCTCCAGCTCGCCTTTAGCGATCAGCCTGTCCCCGCTGCTCCTCCAGTATCCGTGCGCGTCGATCTGCCACTGCGCCCTTGTATATTCCTCCTTGGACTTTGTCACCGGCACGTCCGCATATGCCGTTGTCCTGTCTGTCGGCAGCTTGCGGAACAAAAGAATATATTCCGGACAGCCAACGCCCATTTTCGAACCATCCTTGCACTGTTCGGTCCATCCGAGACGGTAGGTCTGATTGTTTTCCCTGACCACATCGGTAACAACGGTGATCATCCCGAAATACTGGAAGCCGTGTTTCATGTAATGGCTGATGCACAGGGCATGGAACGGTTCGATCGTCGGCATGCCCGTGCCTGTCGCATTGCCGAATAACACCCTGTCCTTTACATGGATCGCCGCCACCCTGCCCGGTTTCAATACCCTTAGCAGTTCCGGTGTCAGGAAGTCCATCTGTTCAAAGAAGCGCTGCGTGTTTTGATTGTGTCCAAAGTCGTTATAGTTGGCGGAATATTCATAGTGGTTGCCGAACGGGATGGATGTGTGGATCAGGTCGATGCTATCACTCTCCATCCTTCTTGTTTCTTCCACGCAGTCGTCATTGACCGCAGTGTATCGGTTTCCCTGTATTTTCACTGTCTCAACTCCCATCTTTCTTTGCAGGTCATATTGTTTTCCCGCGCCCGATAATCCGTACTTTTTCACGATTTCAATCATCTTAGCGACCATATGGTCATGGTCCTTCCATTTTTCTAGCAGGGCGTCTTTGATCGCGCGCTCATTTTCCATGTAGATGATGTCAATGATGACCGGCTCTTTCTGCAAAAAGCGGTAGCAGCGGTGTATTGCCTGTATAAAATCGTTAAACTCATAATCAATGCCAACAAAGATCTCCCTGTGGCAGTGCCGCTGAAAGTTACAGCCGGAGCCGGATAATTCTTTTTTTGTTGCAAACAGTCTTGTCCTGCCCTCCGAAAAATCGATCACGCGCTTTTCCCTGAGTTCGTAATCCTGCGAACCGTAGATATCAACTGTTTCCGGCAGTGCCTTTTTGACTGCATGACGTTCCGCTTCCAGATCGTGCCATAAGATATAGTGATCATCCGGCGAGGCTTCCACGATCTCCCGCATCTTTGCCACACGCACGTCTATGCTTTCCCGCTTGACCTGTGCGGCTTCCTTTAATCCTGCTGCCGCCTCGTTAAACAGGCTCATCTGCCCGTCCCTGTCAACCGCGGCGCCGTAGCTGACGGGCAGTTCATGCCATCTGACGTCAAGCGGCGGCAGTACATATCCTTCGTCGGAATATGCCGGATTCACGTCGGACGGCTTTGTGATGAACAGCGCCCAGCTGCTCACCCACAGCCAGAACTCCTCTTCCATGTTCGGATAGAGCGTCATGTTGTTCGCTTTCGTACTGTCCCTTTGGAAAAACCTTGTCAATGCCTGTCCGGTATCCATCACTTCCAGATATCCGGCATAATGGATCAGTTCTTTGTACCTGTTCGGCGACGGCGTCGCTGTCGCGACCAGTTTGTATGGCACTCCCCTGAATTTATCAAGAAACGTCTGATACGTCTTGCTTCCGAAGCTGCGCAGCACGCTTGCCTCGTCAAGAGACGTCGCCGTAAAGCAGGACGGCTCGATATCTCCGTCACGCACGCGCTCATAGTTTGTGAGCATGATTCCGGTTTCGCAGGCTTTTACCTCGTCCATGTTCCGGACATATTCCGGCTTGTCATAGCCGAGCAGTGCGACCGCATCGTGGGTAAATTCCTGCTTCACTCCAAGCGGACAGACAATCAGCGCCTTCCCGCCAAATTTCCGTACCGCCTGATGGCAGAACTCTATTTCCTGCACGGTCTTTCCGAGTCCGAAGCTCTCGAACAGTGCCCGCCTGCCGCCACGCAGCGCCCACATGACCGCATCCCTCTGATGCGGCTTTAATGCCGGATTGATCTCATCCGCATTTACCTGAAACCCGCTGTCTTTTGCAATCTCAATCTTGCTTTTCAAAAATTCCTGATATGTCATCCCTCAGTTTGGAGTAAATCATGATTTTTTGTGCGCACAAATCCCCTTCTCCTCCAATCTGTTTGATCTTATATTTCACTGTCCATTCCCAACATGATAAATCCTGACTGCGGGTCCTGCTGCCGGCCGGACGTCTCCTGACCGTTCCCATTCCCGCTCGTATCGTAATTTTTCCCGAATATGGACATCCACTGCTTATCCGGAAACCGCTCCCCAAATGCCCTCTGAGCTTTTGCTTTTAACATCTGCGACAATGCCGCGTTCTTATGTACCGCCTCCGGTCCCTCTTCATGATGGTACAGGCACAAATATACTTTTAAGCCGTAACGCTCTGAAAGTTTCCTGTTCGCCGTCCCATAGATGACGTGGTGCTCCTGTATGGTCTTTATCCCGTCATCCCCGTGAAGCAGCATACACAGATAACACCTGCCGTCTTTCTTCTGCATGATGCTTTTCATTGCAATGTCTTCTCCTTCCGGAATAACCTTCTATTTTTCATCCTCGCACCTGACAAGTGCGATCTTCGACAAATCCGCTCCGCACGCTTTTAATTTAGAGACCAGCGCATCCCATTCTTCCGCAAATTGCTCAATATACCAGATTGGAAAAATATTCCCTCTCCGTTTGTTTATCTTTATCGCCTGCTCATGTGTCATAGTGTCCGCCTCCTTTATAACGTCGACCCGACATCGTCAAAGCCATATTCGCGTTTACGACGCTTACAATCTTCCAACATACGCTTTAAGATCTCTCTTTCGTCATCAAAGAGATAGATGTAATAGCCTTCAAGCATTTTCAGGGTGTGCAGGGTTTCAGCTTGTTTTTTCTCCTCTTCTTCTGTGTCGGTATCCGTTTTCTGCTCCTTCTTCTGTTCAGCAATACTGCGCTTTTCATGCCTGTCCTCATCAGGCGCCCTGTCCGTAACCGTCTGTTCCGTCTCCGCATCGTCCTGTCCTGCTGCCGCGTCTTCCACGCTTTCGTCTGACAGCCCCTCCGTACTAGTAGTTTCGGGATCTGCAGCCGTTTCACCGTCTTCTTCACCTGTCTGGTCCGAAGCCTGCTGTTTCCCTCCATCCGCTTCTGGCTCACCTTCTTCCTGTTGCGACGTCGCAACAGAACTTGCCTCATCATCCCCGTAGAAGTCCGTCCACACATCTTCATCGGCGCACCCGCTGAAAATGTCGCGGACGATCTCCAAGAAATCCTGCCATGTCATGGAAACCGGTTCTGGCTCCGTCATCAGCTTATACTTTACACCCATGATCCAGTCATAAAAGAACAGAAATACGATGCCTTTGCGGTGGGATGTCTGTCCTGTCGGCGCCATCAGCTCCGCCATTTCTTTATAATCCGGCTCTTCCAGCCTCAGACATTCCATCACACGGTTCAACGTCTCTTTTTTATCCCGGAAAAAGTCGATCAGGCACATTCCAAGCGGTGTATCAGCGCTGCCCTGACGTGGTTCCCCGACAGCCTGCCCGACCCAGTCTTTATCGGCTTCCCCGGCATTTCCGCTCTCTTCATATTCCGCCTTTTCCTCTCTGTTAAAGCTCTTTAGCTCCCGGATCTCCCTGATCGTCGTCTTTTCCGTGATCAGCTGTATCTCGCTGTCCGGTAATGTCAGCATTTCCGCCAGTTTGGAAGAAGAAAATCCCTTATATTCCTCTTTCAGCTCCAAGGAGTTTCCGCCCTCACTGTATTTTTCATTGATCGCAATAAACCGTGATACGGTGCTTGCACTCAGTCCATATTCTTTCTCCGCAAATCCGAATATGTCAGCCGCCCCATCATACATCCCCGAATCGCGGATCTGTTTCAGCCTGTAACCGATATGCACGAAGTTCCCCGCCGTCTCCGCCAGCTTCTTTCTGATGTCCTCCCGCCACTGCATCCATTCATCAAGCGTGATCTGTGTATATTCTTCCATTTCTGCTCCCTTCTTGTTTTCCCTCTCCTAAGCCGTAACCATCAGCATCCCGTCACCTGCTGCCGCGGCACCGTATTTCAGCCTGTTCTCATAGGCGTCAATCCACCTCTGCATCCGGTCTTTATCAGGCTTTTTGTCACATCTTCCGTACCATTGGATGATATTTCCGTTATTTCCGATCTCGACCGTGATATACGGAACATCCGGATTCTCCTTTTTACGTAAAAACAGGATCGTGCTGATACCCTCGTTATGCTTGTTCAAATAATCGGCACCGCCCACGCAGTGATGAAGGATTCTGCCCTCTGATACGATCTCTCCCGCATCCCTTGCCGGCCGTATCAGATAGTCTTCATCTTCATAGTAAAACTTCCTGCGAAGTTTCCTGTAATTCTTCCTGATCAGCGTATATTCTCTATTGACACGCATGATCTTTGTTTCATCCGCTTTCTCAGCCGTTTCCGCCACCATCTTGTCATGAGCCTTTTCCAAATCCCGCGGAAACAGGTAAACCGTATTCTGCATGTCATATCCCAGATTCCGCCGCATCGATAGATAATCGAGATATTCACCTGCTACATTTTGGATCCTGTTATGTGCCCTTCCGCACAGTTCTTCACAGATTTCCACGCCTGCATATTTCTCCACCCTGTTCAGGAACTTCTGTATACTCATGTACTCCCGTATCTGACCCAACCGTTTGATATCCAATATTGCAAGCTTCTCAATCTGTCCTTCCGTCAGGTTCGCCCCGAATCGTTTTTCACACTGCATCACATCCAGCATATTCAATTTTCCGTGATGGCTAATCAGCTGCTTTACCCGTTCTTTCCTGATACCGAGAAACGTGCCTGCATCTTGTGCGTTTTCATCCGCCACAATCCCGTAATGATATTTCATCAGCTCGTCCACAACCCCTGTAAGCCCGATTTTAACCAGCATTTCGATCTGCGGGGTATGTATGTACCTTTCCAAATAGTTAATCGGATTTATGTCGCCTGCTACCTTTTGGTACTCTTCCATTGCGCTGTATTGCAGAAAAGTTCCTTGCATATTGGTATAGGTCTCCGGCATGACCACCCCTGCTTTTACATTGATATTGGCATTGCCGTATAGATTGCAATCGTCCCAGAAATCCTCACCCTTCCACGGATTATGTTTATGATAATCTATCTGCAATTTCTTACCCTGTTCGAAATATGCCCTTGCGATCTCAATCCCCGACAGCTCTTCATAAGCACCGTGCAGCTTTTCCCGTCCATTATCCTCTGTCACATCGAGATGATACTCCTTCTCGACCTCCAAATACCGTATCACGATGCCATCCTTATATTTCTGCCCGATAAACAGATGGATTTTTTGACTATTTCCCTCTTTCACATGTCCGGCAGGCAGATATTCCGCCATCTCATTGCAAAGCGGACATTTTCCGGTAAATCCGCGTTTTGGTTCCTCTATCATCCGTTCAAACTGGGATTCATAAGACATTCCTTCTTTCCACCGTGCATCCACGACGCCGCCGCATTTGGTACACGCCAGTTCCGCCCTGCTTTTATGTTTTCTGTAATACAAATAGTGCCTGCTGCCAAACAGCTCCTGATCTGCATACTCCAAAATTTCTTTTTCCGGAAGCACCGGCGTGTTCTCTATCCGGTCTTTCAGCGCCCGTTCCCTTCTCTCTCTTTTTCTGTCCCGCTGCGCACGATTCCTTGCATGAGTGATACCGTCCTGCCATGCTTGTATATGATCCCACCATCTTCCGTCATCCACAAACTCGCTTCTATCCGTAAACTTCTTCAATATCTGCAGATCCTGATCAGACTGCATGATATTTCTTTCGTGATCCATAGCATCCCTTGACCTGACTTTGTTTTCGCCCCTACGCCAGATCAGGAAACTGTTTATGTAGCTGCCAATATCGACTTTTTCCGTGCTCCACACACCGCCTTCCGGAAAGAAGGTTCCAAAGTCATTCTTTGTAAGCACGATCCGCACTTTCGGCACCGTCTTGCATTTCCGGCTGTTTCTGTATACCTCGATAAACAGATGGTCTTTCCCGCCAATCTCATAGGTTCCGGTTACCGCCACATATTCCACGGCTTTTCCCCGCTTCACTTTCCGCAGTCCCATATACGGGATCTTCTCAATGGATTTCCGCTTCACTTCTGCACCTTCTTTCCAAGATAATATGCCGTGATGATCTGTTTTGCCGTTGCCATGCCCGGTATGCCAAGCGTACATCTCCCCGCAGTCACGCCTGCTGCCTTCATGATGCCCTCATCAACCTCCACCTGATGCTGGAAGCTCCATTTCAATAAATCTGCGATGCACCCCGCAAGGCTCTTTCCTTTCTTTCTGACTGACCGCGCTACCTCCGGCTTTTCAAAACACTGCGCCTTTATATACTGCACCCAGTCCTCCATGATCTCCGCGCACCTGACTTCTTTTGCCTCTACATCGATCTTACCGATCGCTGCCGACATCTCATCACACAGGTAAAGCATCTCACCCTGCCAGAATACCTCAACAACGTCGCTGTCTATCCCGTTTTCCGCCGCCAGTACATTCAGGCTTTCCCTGTCTCCTTCCCGTCTCAGGCTGACCGCCGTCTCGTTGATCTCTTCTGCACTGTCAAATTCTCCAAAACGCTCATACATATGACTCCCTCCTTTTCTGCGTCTCCGCCTGCATCCACGCATAGTAGGAATGCTTTACGCCCACAAAGAACTGAAAGACGTGCGTACCTAGTAATTCCGCCATTTCCTGCCATTCCTCCCTGTTCGCTGCGGGCTCGCCTTTTGCGTTTTTCCATCCGTTTTCTTTCCAGCGCTCCACCCACTTCTTCTCATACCCCGCCGCGACATACCACGAATCCGTATAGATATTGACCATGCACGGTCTTCGCAGCCTGTGCAGCGCCGCGAGCAGTACCCGGAGCTCTGCCTGATTCTCCGTGATGTCTTCCTCATATTCTGTTTTCGATAATGTTGCAGGACCTTTTACCGTATCTGTCTCAATAACGTATGTGAATGCGGCATTCTGCCTGCGCGGTCCCGTTGCGCCCGTGTATGTATAGATGTTTACGATATCCACATTCATTCTCCTCTCACATGCTGCTTCCCTTTGATCAGTGTGTAGGAAAAATATTCGAAGCCTGTCCGTTCTGATATTCCTTCCTTGAGAGATTCTTTTTCCAGATAATAGCCTTTCTTCTCCCTCACTCGTTTCCGGAACTTATTCTCCTTCAGGATCTTCTTTCTCACTACCGGTCGGATCAGATTCCTTGATGCGTACCACCGCTTTCCGATCAGCTCACCCTCGGTTTCTTCCGTCTTAACGGCATATTTGATGAAATACTCCGCAATCTTCCGGTACTGTCCGTTTGAGATCAGCGGATCCACATGAATCCCACCGTATGGCCAGCACCGCATCAGCAGATCCGTATCGCACTTTGACATCATCATATGGATATGTCTTCCGCCGCGTCTGCCGATTTCCTTGACATAGATATACCTGAGATCCTTTCCGATCTTTCTGAACTCCGTCCGCATCTTCCTGATGGCCTTCTTTATCATTGCCTGCATCTGCCTGCTTCCCGGCGGCGCATTCTCTCTGAAAAAATCAAGCCTCACAAGCAGGTCCCCGTCTTCAAAGTTTGCATTCATCAGCCGTCTTAAGTCCTTGGCTGCCTTGCGCTGGTTTACCCGCTTCTGTGCCTCTGAGGTCGGGATCTCTTTTCCACTCCGTTTTTCTCCCTTAACATGGAACCTGTAGGAATAATATTTACATACTTCGAACGTTTTTCCTGCCACACACGTTTCAATGATGTATGGCATATTCTCTCCCTGTCCTATGGATAATAGTTTTAGCAAGAACACAAGGGAGCCCGAAACTCCCTTTTTTCCTTGACTTTTCCGACCTCTGCCCGTATAATATAAATGTATATGAGATGTGGCTTCGGTCACCGGTCCGCGGTTTCCCCCGCGGACTGTTTTTTTTGTTTACGGTGCCCCCGGATACCTGCTGAATTCCCGTGTCTGATTCGCCCTGATACATTCCAGATACACCTTCTCCACCTCCCCTTCGTTGAATAATCCCTCTGTCGGCTGCTCGTCGTCGTCCCGGTACGCCCGGCTGCCGAACAGCTTTATCCTGTCGTCCTCGTCCAGCGCAGCAAATACTGACATCATACGCGCAGCGTCATATGCATATTTTGCCTGCGCCCAGTTCTTTTCTCTGTAATGTTCACCAAATACTTCCGCCTGCCGGAATATCTCTTCCCGTATCTCTTTCGCCGTCCTCATGGGATCATTCCCCCTGTTTCCTGCATGGTCTCACCCCGCATTGTGATCTCATCTCCACTCTGCGAATCGCATTCCCGGCTTCCGTTTCGATCACGCCGGCTACATCATCCATTTCCTTTTCCGACATCAGTTCCAAATGCCACATCGCATTTGCATACCCAAGCGCAACGCCTGCCATAAGCGTGATCCCATCTATGTCCGTTTTCTTTCTGATTGTTCCGAGCATGCCGTTAAGTTGCCCGATGCATTCCTTCTGCTTCCTGCTGCGGTCGCTCTGTATGACAATCTGCGCTGTCTTATGTACCTCTGCGCATGCTGTCTTTGCGATCTGCCGCAATTCTTCCCCCGCGCATTTCAGTCTCATATGCGCCTCTTGATTTATTGCCTGAATCATCCTGTTTTTCCCTCCCGTTCTGTGTTTTCTGTTTCGATTGTCATTCCGTTATAAGCCTGTCCCGTCTCTTTTTCCGTGCATGCCGCGTACTTTCCTGTGGCGTAGCCAATCATTCCGCCAATAATCGCACCCGCAGCCGCGGCAATGCATAAGAGAAGGATGACGCGCCTTGTTATCGCGGTCCGGCGCAGCTTCCTTTGATAATTCATGCGGTTCCTGATTATTTTTGTCCGCCTTTTTCTCCTTTTCGCATGATAATATGCTGTCCCTTCGGGTATCATTTCGCTATGTATATAGGGCATGTTTTCCACTCCTTCCTGTCAGCTTAAGATGAATTTGTTCCATTTCGATTTTCCTTTTCGTATACTTTCTAAAATTTTTATAAAAAGCTTTATGTCTAGTTGTCCATGTGGTATCATAAAATTACAATCTATTTGAAAGGAGGTGTCGTCTAAATGATCGCAAATATTATTGACATGTCTGCGTTAATACAGGATTCTTTGCATGCTATGTGGATGTTTTTTGTAGGGCTATCAAAAACCAGTCCAATATTGGCTATATTTCTTGTCTTTGGTTTTTTTGCTCCACCTGCTAAATGTCTTGTAAAACGCCGTCGCTGATAATTGACCCTGTTCTGAACGCCGTCTGATACGGCAGCGCTCAGAACAGGGTCAATTTCGATATTGGATATTCTATTTTTCCTTCTTTAAGTCTCTTCCCTAATATGTTTTATATATCATAGTATGAAAGAACTTTTTTCCATTTTGGACGCAACATGAAAGTTTTTCACAATCGCATTAAACGCAGAATGTTTTCATCTGTTGCTTCTAACTCCCGGAATATTATGTATAACTGCTCATTTGTGAATTTTGCTTCATGCAGGCGTTTCCCAAATGCCGGCTGGGAGATTCCGAGCGCCGCACCCATGTATGCCTGATTCTTACCGAGCGTGTCCATTCTTCCGATTATCCACTCGCGCAGGTCCGTCATAAGATATTTTTTCTTGTTGATTGATACCCTCGGCACTCTGATCCCTCCCTTCCATCTGCATATCACTTACGTTCAAGTTGCCACTTCATCGCCCTGCTTGGAAAACTGTAATGCTAGAAGCTGATCCTGCATTTCTGATCTCTTTTCCTTACTTATCATCCCGGCAGCATCCATAGCCCATAAGAAACCGTCGATGATATTTGCTGCCCTTTCCTTGTTTTCTGCTTTCTGTGTATATCCGAGCGATGGGTATTTTTCCGACCGGTTCCCCGTCTCCAACTGCCGAAAACAACTTCCAATAACTCCATCAATAACGCCCGCAACGTCACCTTGCCTGTCTTCTTCCACATGTTCTTTGAAGATTGCGGCTATCTCTTTTTCAAGATCACTTTTTACTCTTTCCATGCTCCCTTTTCCTCCCCATATGGGATTTATGTACCTTGCAGATATCGTAAAGCATATGTCCGATAAAACTGCCAATAATAACACTAATTGCGGAACAAATGTATGACATTGCCTCCGTCCTCTCCTATACCTTCTAAGACAGTTTCAGAATAACTGCCTGTATGAATCCATAATGTCAGCGGGGCTTTCCATGGTGATCTCATTGCTCCTTTTGGCAGCCTCGCTCGCAAACCTCACATCAATCACATGCTTCAATTTTTGCCACTCTAAATAAGTGATCCCCTGCATGGTTTCAATGATCGAATTTATCTTGTCAGTACCCATCATCTTTATTTACCTCCCTTCTTACACGCCGCACTATCTATAGAAGTAGTAATTTTGCCGTTACAGAGTACGAAGGATTGTGCCTGTCGCAAGATTGACTTTATCCGTCAGCTCAGTAACTACTTTCTCCGGCATCCAACTGTCATCTTCTGCATCATCCCGTCTCTTGCGATCATCAGCGCTTCCACCGCTTTGAGCAAAGCGAATAGACAACTCCATGTTAGCTCTAGCTGTTACTAAATCAGCTAGAGCTTTTGTCAACTCTGCCACGTCACAAATTCTCGCATTATCACTTGCTACTTTGACCCGATCACAAAGCACCTCTATTGTCTTGTCCAACTTTTCCATATTTCCATCCTCTCCTTCTTTACAATCTGCATCATTGTATGAATTGCTGCTATTACCGGAATCCTTATGTGCTTTCAGTAATCTCTTTAACTCTCGTATTTCCCTAAGTGTCTGAATCTGTAACATCAGTTTGACGTTTTTCATCTTATCAGCTTGATGCTCTATCAGGTCTAAACCCTCATCTGTTAACAACATCCTTAGTGCCTCCTATGCATTTCCCTCTGTCTACAACTCCTCACCGCGAGCATATTAGCATTACTGAAATAACAATGGAAATAATGCTGATAATGATTGAAATAATGCACATTACTCTTGGCAACAGCATCCTTCCACTCAAATAATCTTCTTGAATCCAGTTTTGTATTTCTCTTATCTTCATTCTCCTACTCTTTTCTTCCCCTTTCGTCTTGTTTGCCATTGTAATATTTTTCTTATTATGGTAATATCTTTCATAACTACAAAATAGAAAAGGAGCATTTCTTATGAGCAACCATGTTGAAAACGTCACCTTATTACACCTCATGAATCAGGACACAAAGTCCTTATCTATTGATGAGCTATATTCTCTTTATCAGGAAACGCTTAATCAAGTAGCCGAGTCCGAGAAGCGCTACAAAGACTCTCACAAAGAAGAGACATTTAGCTTCGGCTAAAGCTCTATACAATGAAGCAATCGCTGCATTTGCTTCCGGCGCGCTATCCACACCGAACGTTCTTGAATACTCTGTCAGCATTTCAATCTGCCGGCGGAGTATTTTTTCATTACTTGCCGCACGTATGTTCCGCTGCATTTCTTCCCGTGTCTGCTCTTTTTTGTTTTTAGATAATGTCTCAATCAATTTGTCCATTTTTTCAATAATCTGTTCTTTTTTACTCATGATCGTTTTTCTCCTTTCAAACATTCAATATTTTCTGGGACTCCCGACATGCCCTCTATCAGATAATCTACTTTTGTCCCGAACATCCTTGCCATAATGACAAGCTTTGATATAGGTGCATCCGTTTCCTCGTTAATCCAGTTATAATAGGTTTTAACCGATACATTAAGTTTCTTTGCTAAATCCTCTTTAGATAGACGATAACGGACTCTTTCAGCTTCAATATTAGTAAGCATTCTTCTCTCCTTTCTGCTCAAAACGGGCTTTTTTCTTATACGATAATCCCGTATTGAGATTTTGTCAATGCTTTTGTTGTAATTTTTTGCTCATTTTGGGTTTTTTGATATTGACAGTTTGTAATATATTACATATAATCAGCATTAGGAGGTGTGCTGATGTGACTTTTGGTGATCGATTAACTCAACTAAGAAAAGAGAATGGATATACGACTCGAAAAAGTTTTGCAGAAAAATTAAACATTCCAGAAACTACGCTTAGAAATTATGAAACAGATGAACGCGAAGCCGGGCATACATTTTTGAAACAGATGTCTGATTTTTTTAATGTATCCTGTGATTATTTACTAGGACTAACTGATGACAGGGAAAAAACAGAATCTTATCCTTTGAAGAAATCAGAATATGATCGTATAGAAAAATATCGCTTGATATCCGAATATTCTCCTGACGGGGCTACGGTCGTTGATACAATTCTTGATAGAGAATACTCTATCGCAAATCAATTAAAGCAATCTGCTTCTACCATCGTAGAACTTCCATCTACCAGCAGCACGAGGCGCCTAATTGAGTATTATCACAGCGTATCTGCCGGTACCGGACAAGTCATATTTGATGATGTCTATCCTGAACGTATCACGATACCGAACGATCCCAAATACAAACGTGCTGCCTATGCCGTAAAGGTCAACGGACACAGCATGGAACCTACATACTCCGACGGAGATATGCTCCTGATTGAGCCGTCCTGTGAAGTTGACATTGGTGAGATTGGAATATTTAATGTAGGTGGACAAGCATATGTAAAAAAGCTTGGACACGGCGAACTAATTTCGCTAAACAAAGAATACGGGAACATCAAGCTCACAGAAGAATCAAACTGCATGGGGCGTGTCGTCGATAAACTGTAAATCTTAACAATTTTATACAAAAGGAGGATTCATTTATGGGATTCAGTGAAGATTTGGTTCAATTATCTGAAAGAGTTTCGACTATCAAAAACAACATTGCGACTGAGGAAGCAACTAAGATGTCTATGGTTATACCCTTTTTTCAGTTCCTTGGTTATGACGTATTTAATCCAACTGAATTTTGTCCTGAATATACCGCAGATGTTGGTATAAAAAAGGGAGAACGTGTCGATTATGCCATTATTATCAACGGCGAACCCGTCATTTTAATTGAGTGTAAGTCATGTACTGATACTCTTGATAAGCATTCTTCACAACTTTTTCGGTACTTTGGCACCACAACCGCCAAATTCGGAATCCTTACAAACGGACTTATCTACAGATTTTATACCGATTTAGACGAATCTAATAAAATGGATCTGACCCCCTTTATGGAGCTTGATCTTGAAAATATTAAGGATTCCTTAATCCCCTCTCTTAAAAAGTTTTGTAAGGTTGAATTTGATAAGGACAGCATCTTTAGCACGGCATCCGAACTCAAATACACAAACCTTATTAAAGACTTATTGAAATCAGAGCTTGATAATCCGTCTGATGATTTTGTGAAATTTGTTTTAAGCTCCATCTATGACGGTCAAAAGAACCAAAAAGTAATAGAAAAGTTCAATCCCATAATCAAAAAGTCCTTTAACTCGTTTATAAACGAATTGCTGAATCAAAAAATTTCTTCCGCTCTTAACACAGAAAATGCAAAAAACAGCGATTCAGGGCAAGCAAATGATCAGGTACCGGAAGACGGTCTATCAGAAGATTCCTCAAAAATAATTACAACGGAGGAAGAGCTGCAGTCATTTTATATTGTCCGCGGACTTCTTGCCGGCTGCGTAGATGTGCAAGACGTAGTTTACCGTGACACTGAAAGCTACTTTGGCATCCTCTATAAGGATAATAACCGCAAACCAATTTGCCGCTTAAATTTGGATCGTAAGCGTATGCAACTGTTTATTCCAAACGAGGATAAATCCTTTGAGCGTATTTACTTGGACTCTCTTAATGACCTATATTTATATAAAGAGCGCTTGATTCAAGTTGTCAGCAGATACCAGTAAGCGGGTAGCATGCCGTTGCGACGTCGCAACGGAAAGTTCAATAATTGAACTTTTCACTTCAGGAATGAAAGATTTTTCACTAAATTTACTGTAAAGTATTGATTTTTTAACCTATAAACCCTATGCGAAAGGATGTACTAAAATGAAAACAAAACGATCTCTTGCAAAAACCATACTCGCTGTCTGGGCTGGAATTATCTGCTTTGGCGGAATCATTCTCTTCGTCGCAGATTCCCACAAAACCGAATATATCATTTTGACTCTTGCCGCCGGCATCGCCTGCCTCCTGTTTCTGCGCAAACCAAGCGAAAAAAGTATTGAGAAGAAACAGCAGCGTGCCGAAAAAAGGTCCGAATGGATTGCCCAGCAGGAAAACGCAATCAATACATGCACCATGACGCATGTAAATGGTCTTCCTATTGCCGAAAATATGGTCTGTACGATCACATCTACAGATGACAGATTTTCATTTTCTTCCGGTGCTATGAACTTTGAGCTTGAAAAGTCGAAGATCACGGACATCAGCATTAAAACAGAAAGAGAGCTTCAGGAACAATACGTTTCCAGCACCGGCGGCGCGATCGCAGGCGCATATCTTTTTGGTACGCTTGGCGCAGTAATCGGCGGACGTGCCAAAAAGAAGAAGCTCAAAGATGAAGTACATAACTATCTGATCATCACTTACCAGTCACCTGATGTAAAATATATTGGCTTTGAGATCGGATCTGCTATGAAATCCGCACATAAGTTTGTAGATGACTTCAAAGGATCTGCTTCCAGTACGACCATTGAGTTATAGCTACTGTCCTGTCGCTTAGGATCTCGTAGCGATACGGGGTCTTTTTGTTACCATTTTTTAGGAGGATAATGCATATGAATGAAAAAGAATTTGAGGAACAACTGCAAGCTTTATCAGAACGAGTTCTTTCTAAAGCACTCTCGCATGAAGAGAAAGCAAACTACACCGAATCGCTCTTTGAATCTATACGGCATGTTAATGAGTATGGTGAAGAATTTTGGTATGCAAGAGAAATGCAAATTGCATTGGAGTACAAACAATGGCGCAGATTTTGCGAAGTGATAGAAAAAGCAAAAGATTCCTGTAAAAACAGCGGAAATACTATAATTGAACATTTTGCCAACGTTGGCAAAACATCCCCCATGCCTAATGGCGGTGTTAAAGAGATAGGAGACATGCAACTTTCTCGCTACGCTTGCTATTTGATCGTTCAAAATGGCGATCCACGAAAAAAAGTTATTGCTCTCGGACAATCCTACTTTGCAATCAAAACTAGACAGCAGGAACTTATTGAACACTTTGACGAATTGGATGAAGACGCAAAACGTCTCGCTATCCGTCATGAAATGATTGAACACAATAAAATGCTTGTTGCCGCCGCTAAAGATTCCGGTGTTGAAACTGCCAAAGACTACGCTGTTTTTCAAAATTATGGTTATAAAGGATTATATGGCGGATTAGGTGCAAAAGAAATCCACGAACGAAAAGGTCTAAAAAAGAGTCAAAAGATATTAGATCATATGGGATATGAGGAACTCGCTGCAAACCTCTTCCGTGCTACCCAGACAGAATCTAAATTACGGCGCGAGAATATTCAGGGAAAATCTAAAGCAAATCAAGCACATTATGAAGTCGGGGCGGAAGTCAGAAACACGATTCAAAGACTCGGTGGCACAATGCCGGAAGATTTGCCCACACCTGAAAAAAGCATACAACAGCTTGAACGGGAACAACGAAAAAACCTTGAATAAGCATGAGGTAACGCATATGAAAATCGAAAAACTCCCTTCCGGCTCCTACCGAGTCCGCAAAATGTACAAAGGCAAGGTATATTCTGTCACATTTGACTCTAAGCCCACGCAAAAGGAAGCCATGCTCGCAATGGCTGATCTTCTCGAAAATGCGTCTGACAAGCATACTGCCATGACCTTTGAACGTGCTGCTGAAGATTACATCGAATCCAAGCGCAACGTTCTTTCGCCCAGTACGATAAAGGGCTACAAGACCATCCTGCGCCAAATCACCGATGCATTCTTATCCCAGAACATCCACGACATTACCGCCTTAGATGTGCAAGAAGAAATCAACCGGATGGCGAAAAATCACAGTCCAAAGACCGTACGTAACCACCACGGCTTCATATCTGCGATTCTAGGCACTTTTTGCCCTCACCTTAGACTTTCTACCACCTTGCCTCAAAAGCTCAAAAATGAGCCTTATATCCCCTCTGATGAGGACGTTAAACTTATACTACAGCATTCAAAGGGGACGGAATATGAAATACCAATTATATTAGCCTGCTATGGGATGCGCCGATCAGAGATATGTGCCCTTACCATAGATGATATTGACGGCGATGTCATCAGAATCAACAAGGCAAAGGTACAGGATGAAAATAAGAACTGGCTGGTCAAGACCACAAAGACCACCGCAAGTACAAGGGAGATCATCATACCGGAAGATATTGCCGAGAAGATCAGGGATCAGGGATATGTATACAAAGGGCATCCTAACCGGATCACATGTTTTCTGTTCGACACGCAGGATAAACTTGGCATCCCCCGCTTTTCTATTCACAAGCTCCGCCATTACTTCGCAAGCCGGATGTCCTCACTCGGCGTTCCCGACGCTGACATCCTCCGTCTCGGCGGATGGGAAACTGATCATATCATGAAGACCGTCTATCGGCACTCGATGTTGGACAAAGAGGAACGTGCAAAGAGGGACGCTGCGGAAAAACTGCAAAGAACTCTTTTTTCTTAACCTTTTTCGTGACAAATTTCATGACAAAAAATTGCAAAATTTAGCGTTTTAGCATATAAACACACGTTATAAAATTAGACACAAAAGAGCCGGAAAACCGCTGACTCTGCAATGTCCCCTGCGGTTTTCCGGCTCTTTTGCCGTGAAGCAGATAACGGGAATCGAACCCGCCTCCCCAGCTTGGGAAGCTGGTGTTCTACCAATGAACTATATCTGCGCATTTCCATAAAACAATTATTCCGTTCTCTAAAACAATTTTATTATAATATGTTTAGCATGAAATGTAAAGCAAAAACTTTTCAACCCTGAGGTTCCCGTCCTGAAAGCCCCCGCTTCCTTGACTTCGCACTCTCAAAGTGCTAGTATTTTCACATACAGCACCGTGGACCGGCGCAGCTTTTACCAAATAAAAGCCGGACAGGAGAAAAGTTTTGAGCTACGCCAAAACTTAAGCCATTCGCTACTCCTAAAATACAGTCGTAGCATGGAGGCTAACTATGGATCATGCACTCAAACAGCAGTTGGAAATGTGCTTTTTCAGGGGCGGCGATCCCGCTGAATGCTATGGTGCGATTCCGATCATGGAAGAACACCTGAATGAAATCGATTTTTATGATGACGACGATCTCGAAGCGGTCGTCGAACTCGCCCTTCGTTCCCTGCGTACGGAAAAAACGGATACCAAATTCGTGGAATATCTGATCTCAAAGGGCTTTGATATCAACACAAAGCTGCTCAAAAAAGACTGCCTGATCTTAAAGGCGGTAACAGACTGGGTCTCTCCCGCAGTCATTGGAAAGCTCGTGGAACTCGGCGCGGATATCTACTCCGAAACAAGCGACGGTGATAACGCTTTGCTGCTCGCGGCAAAAAAAGAATATAAGGACTCCGATTATCTGCCCAAAAATGTATGGAGAGAACAAAGCCCGAATGACAGCGGCACGGAAGAAGAACTCGAAACAGCAGTTTATCTCGCAAAGCACTACGATCTTTCTCTTTTAGATAAGACAGACCGGTTCGGCATTTCGCCGCTGATGTATGCCGCCATGCACAATCACATACGGCTGACCCGCGCACTCATAGACAGCGGCTCCGATGTCAATATCCAGGGCACATCTCCTGTCGGCGGCAACAGCTACTGGCTGAAAATGGACGGTGTGACTCCGCTTGCACTGGCATGCCGTCACGGAAATGTAGAGATCGCCAAAATGCTGCTTGAAGCAGGTGCGGACGAAACGCTTTGCGACGCCAAGGGCAACCCGCCGATCTTTTCCCTGATCCGCTATCCGTTCCGTTTTTTCCAGCAGCGGCAGTTTAATCATCCCATATTCGACCGGAAATGCGAGATCCTTTCAATGTTAAAAGAATACGAACTTACCGACTCCGCAGGCTACACGGTTCTGCTTCGTTCCCTGACCGACAGCCGGGACAGCTTTGACAAGGCGGATGCTTATGATAATCTTTCGATCACGCTGAAGCTGATCGAGTGCGGAGCCAATATCGAAGCCACAGGCAACGACGGTAAGCGCCCCCTTCATCTGGCTGTGCTTGCGATCGGAGACTCGGATAAAGCACTGATCAAGGCTGGCGCAGAATTAAACGTTCAGGACAGCGACGGCAACACACCTCTTCTTTTGGCATGCAAAAACAGCAACGAAAAGGTTGTACGCTATCTGTTGCGTTCCGGCGCCGATGCCGCGATCCAAAATAACAAAGGCGAGACTGCGATGGATCTTGCTGCTGGACGCGGTTTTTCGGATGCGATCGAAATGATGATGGATGCATGACCAACGGCAGCGACGCTTTTGCTCCTACATACCATATTGACCATACTACCAAGACAAGGAGATTCATTATGCAGTTAGACAATATGTTCTTACAGGCATGCAAAAATAATCAAAAAAGCGTGGTACTGACCTTCCTGAAACGCGGCGGCATAGACGTCAATAAGCGTGACGAGACCGGTAACACGCCGCTGATCTATGCCTGCTTAAAAAGTTCACGTGATCTGGTAAAGCTGCTGATAGAGAACGGCGCAGACGTCAACCTCGCCAATCAGAAAAACCGCATGCCGCTGCATTTTGCGGCAGACAGCGGCAATGCGCAGATCATTTCCATGCTGACCGAGAACGGTGCGGATGTAAACTGCACCGACAATAACGGCGTGACCCCGTTGATGGTGCTCGCGCAGAAAGGCAAGACGGATGCTGCCCTAAAGCTGATTCAGCATCCGGATATTGATATTTCGATCAAGGATAACTCAAACCGTATGGCAATCGACTACGCGACTGCTGCCGGACTGCGGGAACTGGTAACAGCGCTCTCTGCATCGAAAGAAGACCACGCCGATTCCTATGGCAATACGCCGCTTCACCACGCATGCTGGAACGATCAGAGCGAGGTTGTCAAAGTTCTTTTGGAAAAAGACCCCGAAAGCGTCAACAAGTTAAACGACGACGGCGAATCGCCCCTGTTGCTGACTGTCCGCAAATCCAACTTAATGATCGCAGAGCTGCTCCTTTCCGCCGGTGCGAAAACGGATATTGCAAACCACGACGGTGTCTATCCTCTGCACATCGCTGCGATAAACGGCGATCTCTTTACCGGAAAAGCGCTCCTTACAGCCGGCGCGGGCATTGATCAGAAAGCATTCGACGGTCAGACTCCGTTGATCCTGGCAGCGCGGAACGCCAAAAACGACTTTACCGCCATGCTCATCGAATCGGGCGCAAATGTCAACGCCGTGGATAACGACCAGCACAGCGCGCTATACTATGCATCAGAGGCGGGTTATACCGAAATCGTGGAACAGCTTCTTGTCGCAGGTGCGGAGAATTAGAAAAGAATTCCGGCAAATACTTTTGAAATTACGGGATTGTAAAATGAAGGATTTTCAAAAAGTAAAGGGATCAGGGATGGGGTATCAGGGATTTTCAAAAAAGTGCTTGACAAGCACCCGCCATGATTGTATACTAGGCAATGCAGTCAGGCGTTTGTATGCGGCTTTTGTAAGGAAGATTCCCCTACAGTCCTGTAGAAATCTTATCTGACAATCGCTATCTGCAAATACAAAACTGCAATGCGGATCAGAGGTCTGCATACAGATCGAAGATCTGCATACAGATTTCTAATCTATATCATTCATATGGGATCTTAGCTCAGCTGGGAGAGCATCTGTCTTACAAACAGAGGGTCATAGGTTCGAGCCCTATAGGTCCCATATTCTATGGCGAGATAGCTCAGTTGGCTAGAGCACGCGGTTCATACCCGCGGTGTCGAGGGTTCAAATCCCCCTCTCGCTACTTTAATGAATCCTGAAACCCTTGATTTTACCGGGGTTTTGGGATTTTTGTTTTTTGAGGTAATCAAACTTCTGTTAATAAGAAAAACGGACTTTCTAATAAAAGGTTTTCTATCATTTAACGTGTTCTGTGATAAATAAAAAATGAAATAATTGCTGTAATAAATTCAGCCACCCAAAAAGCATTCCATACGCCGATTGCGCCAAAAAGTTTGCTAAACAAAAATGCGGACGGAATGATAATGATAATATAACGGCATAGAGAGATAATTAATGACGGCATACCCTTTCCTAATCCCTCTAACGCACCTGATGAAGTTACAGAAATAGCCGAAACAAGAAAGCCTGCACTAATAATACGGAGTGCAATTTCCCCGGTATGAATTGTTTCCGGCACATGAGTAAACAGGTTTATTAGTTGACCGGGAATAAGCAAACATATAATAGTGCCTAAAACCATAATTACGCTACTCATGCAAAGAACAATATTATAAATTTCCTTAACACGCTTTTGTTCACCAGCTCCATAATTATAACCGATTAAAGGGCGCATTCCCTGAATGATACCATTAGCAGGAAGATATAGGAAAGTCTGCAATTTATAATAAATTCCTAAAATTAAAATATATACCTCTGAATATGAGGACAGAATGGAATTTAGTGCTGAAATTAAAACAGATGGCAAAGCCATATTTAAAGTTGCGGGGATACCAACAAAATACAGTTTGGAAGCTGTTTTTTTATCAAAAGAAAGAAACTGTCTGCTAATGCGAATACGAATAGGGCGCACAAAGTAGATAACTAAATAGATAGCAAGCGTTATTGTCTGTCCAATGCCGGTTGCTAATGCTGCTCCCTCTATTCCCATTGCAGGGAAAAAACCAATCCCAAAAATAAGCACCGGGTCTAGGATAATATTTGCGATACACCCACACATCATACTTATCATAGTTACTTTCATATTACCTACGGCTTGGAATATTTTTTCAAATGTTCCGCCTAGAATAATGATAAAAGTAAAAGAAAAGGCTATAACAGAATATCGTATACCGAAATCAATAACGGGTTCTGATGATGTAAATACTCTTAAAAAAGTTGGAATAATAGAGATTACACTAACTGTAATAACTATACTATGTATAACAGCAAATACCATGCCTTGTGTGGCTGCCATATTTGCCCTTGAATAATCTTCTGTACCCAAATAAAAAGCTATTGCTGCGTTAATTCCTATGGCAAAGCCAATAGCAACGGCATTGATAAAATTCTGAACAGGAAAGACTAATGACAATGCCGTAATAGCGTCCTCACTAATTTTGGCTATAAAAAAGCTATCTACAATGTTATATAAAGAATTTACCAACATTGAGAGTACCATAGGAAGTGACATCGATAAAATTAACGGCAATACAGGTTTTTCTTTCATAAATTTTTCGTCCATCATATATCCTCCAAAATTTGATAAACATCTTCCGAATTATAACAACAAAAAGCCACACAGTTATCAAACTGATAACTGTGTGGCAAAAAGATGACATAACAATCCGGAAAAGTCCACTCAAAATTTTACAATAAAATATTATAAGGAATTTTTTTGCTTGTCAATAGTTTTTTAGAAATGTGAAGTTTTCATAGACTAATCCTCCATTGCCAGGAGTTCGTCCATAGTTTTTGTTTCCACCTGTCCATTTTTAATCTGTTCACTCTGCAAACCTTCTCTATCTTATCGTCAATAAAAATATGAAAGGAACTTTCAGGCTTTCTTACCCGCCAAAAATCCCGTCGCAGTACCGCTCCTCAATATCCTTGATCAGCGCCGCCATCTCCTCAAGCGTCTCATTCAGATTTTCCATCGTTAGACGATATTCTCCCGCCCGCATCCTGCGCACGATCTCATGATTGATCTCCTCAGCAAAATGAATCGGATCCATATAATTGTCAAGATCGGTAATGGTTTCCGCATCATTCTGAAAATAGAAAATCTCCACATTATCAAAGTGCAGCAGCACCTCCGCCGCCCGCTTCACGGCATACAAATATCCGTCGCTCTCCCCGTTCCGGTATGCCTCGTCCCACCAAAGCATCGAGTAAGGTGAAAAAATAAAGCGGAACGTCGTTTCAGGGTGCGCACGCACCACCTCGCTGATCAGCGCTAAGTTGGCATCAATTTCCGCCGCATTCGCCTCCGCCGCGTCCATAATTGATACGGTTTTAGGGCGGTCGTAATGAGAAAGCGTTCCCTCTGCGGAAAATGTCTTATACTGCGCCCAGTTATAGGAAGCGCCCTCGTCAAACCCGGCGTCAAGCCCCGCCGCCAGTTCGTAGGGAATATGCTCAAAGATCACAGTCTTATTCCACAAATACTTCACATCGTCAAACGGATTATGATTATACAGATACAGCGGCAGGGAAGCATCGGGAAAAGCTTTCTCCGCATCCGCGAAAAGCGCGGCAATGTCAAGACAATAATAGACATTGGCCAGTTCCCGCGATGCAAACGCCTCGTTCATATAGTAAACCAGATCGACCGTCGCGGCGCCACTCTTGATCCCCTTGATCGTCCTGCCGCCGAATGCCTCATCAAACCAGCGGTTGTTATAATTCTCCGCCACCGATGAACCGAGCACAATGCTGTCATACTCAAAATTACGCACGGTTCCGATGCATTGATATTCGGCTTTGGAAACGACCGCTTTCATGCCTCCGATCGGTGCGTGATAATGGTAAAACGGATCCATGACAGCCACGGCTGCCGCGGCCGCCAAAAGCAGTCCACCCGCCCATATGAAAAATGTCCTGATAAATTTCTTTGCTTCCATTTTAATCCCCATGCATATCGCAGGCTTTGCTTGCAATACTGCCTGAATAGAAAATTCTACCCTTCAAAATACCAAGCATTCCGCCCCTCAAAATAACAAGTCACTCAGGCGTCGATAGGCGAATATCCCTCATTAAAAATTGAAATACAAAAATGTACTCACACCCGACAGCGAAATAACCGACCATGCAAACAAGACCGCGAGCGCCGCCGCAAAACTTCCGGTAAGCACGCGCCCTTCGATCCTTTTCCGTGCATTTTTTCTTGTGATCAAAATAACCCCGACCACTAATAATAAAAACAGCTCCGCCATGTGCAGCATTGTCACATATTGCGGCGCCCGCATCGACAATACTTTTTCTACAATATAAAGCTCCGGCACCTCCACTGCTTCCGCAACCGCTTTGAGGCTGTGGAAATACCGCATCGAAAACAGCCCCTTCAGATATTGAAACGCTCCCTCCAGTGAATCGCTCCGGAAAATAATAAACGTCAAACAGGTAAATAAAAACGTCACAACACGGCTGAGCACATGCCTTTTGCCGTCTTTCTCAGAAACAGGGAATAAGATATTGGCGGTCACCGCGATCCCGTGAAGCATACCCCACACCACAAACGTCCAATTCGCACCGTGCCACAGTCCGCTAAGCAAAAAAACGATCATGGTATTACACATGGTCCTAAGCTTTCCGCGTCTGCTTCCGCCAAGGGGAATATAGACATATGTCGTGAAAAAGCGGCCGAGCGTGATGTGCCATTTTTTCCAAAAATCACGGACGGACACCGCCTGATACGGGGAATCAAAATTGTGCGGCAGTTCCACACCGAACATTTTTCCAAGACCGACCGCCATATCACAATAGCCGCTGAAATCAAAATAGAGCTGCAGCATATACGCAAGTGCCGAAAGCGCCAGCGATACGGAATCCAAGCCGTCTATGTGCGCAAAGCCAAAGTCCGCAGGCTTGGCAAGCATATCCGCAAGTAGTACCTTTTTGGACAATCCGATCACAAAATAAGCAATTCCGCGCGCAAAGCTGTCTGCATGGAAATTCCTTTTTTCCCGGTCCTGAAATTGCGGAATCAGCTCGCTGTGCAGCACGATCGGACCGGCGATGAGCTGCGGAAAGAACGTGACGAACGTCAGATAATCCACAAAGCCGTAATGCCCCGCGTCTCCGCGGCATCTGTCAAGCACAAAGGAAAGCTGCTGGAATGTAAAGAAGCTGATGCCAAGCGGCAGCAGGATATGCCGCAGAGGAAAGTCTGCAGAAAACGCAGCGTTGATATTTTCAATGAAGAAATCAGCATATTTGAAATAACCGAGTATCCCCAAATTAAAAACACAGCCCAAAACCCGTATCAGCTTTCTATGCCGCGCAAGTGAATCCGTTCCGACCTTTCCGGCAGCACCGTCAAGCTTTCTCTCGCACCGCGTGTTGGATGAAGCCTCACCTTGTCCGGTGCTGCTCTGTGCCTCGCCCGCCTGTGTTCCTGCGCGCCTGTCCGCCCGCGTTCCCGTACGCTTCTCTGCCCCCGCCAAAGCTGCACTAAGCAGATAGTTGACAGCGCAGCTAAACAGAATGACCAGCAGATAACTCACATTGAAATACGCATAGAACCATAACGACATGCCGATCAAAAACGCCTGTGCGCACCGGTAAAACCGGAGCCGGTTCAGCCCATACCAGCCGAGCAGGGTAAGAGGCAGAAATAAAAAAATAAATATGTACGAATTAAACAGCATATTTTCCAGTATCCTTTATCCTAAAGTCCTGCCGCCGCCCAAAATGTGACGGTATCGTGATCAGTCAGATAACGCTGTCTTTATTTTAACGAAACAAAACTCCGCCTGCAAGTGCTAACGGCATAAAAAAGAAAAAGAAGGAGCGTCCCTAAAATCAGAGCGCCCCTTCCCGTTAGCCATATTCCTTTTCAAGCCAGCCGATCGCCGTCCTCATACGTCTTGCACACAGCCCTGTCAAAACGGTTCGTCATGCGTCCCGTAAATCGAATTTGCAAACGCCGCCGTCAGGCTGTCAACAAAACTTCATTTTTCCATACGGAACGTATCGCATTCCGTTTCTTTGCAATGGCAGGCGTTGCTGCCTCCGATATCCACGCTCTGCGCATGACACTTATAATTGCTGTTATACACGCATTTGCATGCTTCGCAGTCAATGGAGATCGTTTTACTCGGGTGATTAAGCGCGCTTCTGTAGCTGTCCCTTTTTCTGTCGCAAAAGCTCTCGCAGCAGGTGTCCTTGCTTTTTTCCGCCTGACTTCCGCCCACCATGATATCGCCTTTGCTGCAATAGCAGTCAGAATTGTAGGTACAATTGACTGCGGCACATTTTAATTCTGCCATTCTTGTCCTCCTTTTCGTCCCGTTTGACCTGAAACAACTGACGCCAAAAAGCATTTCATGCTTTTCTAAACATTTCATGCTTTTCATCATCAAGAATTTGAGGCAAAGAGCAACTATGCGCTCTCTGCCTCTTATTAGTTTGGACAAGCTTTTTCTTTCTATTCAGTTTCGCAGAATGATTTTAGAGAAGCGATGATTTAATCAGCACTTCCTTAGCAAAATCCCGCGTAAGATTTTACCGTACCGTCAGCCCGAAACGCCACCCGGATATAGCCGCCGTTGGAATCTACCCAAAAGTACCTCGTTTGCATTGACTTCGCTCTCCGTCATACCGATTTCCAATTGCAGAGGTTTCTCATAGCCGTCGCTTCCCCGGAAACAATCGTCCTGCGCATCATGACTGCCGATGTTTTTCGCGTCTTTCAACGATCCGCCGTTACTGCTGTACATTCTCCGCCTGTTCTTCGCGGATCTGTTTTGTGCGGATCTCCTCACAGATCTGTGTAATAAATTCGGAGAGCGGCTTCTGCCCCTCGTCGCCTGCAAAGCGGCTCCGGACCGAGACAAGCCCCTGCGACTGCTCCTGCTCGCCGACAACGAGCATATACGGGAGCCTTGCAAGGCGCGCCTCCCGGATCTTAAATCCGATCTTCTCCGGTCTTGCGTCAACAGTCACGTCCACACCGTTTGCTTCCAGCTCTTTTTTCACTTTCTGTGCATATTCCTCATATTTCTCCGAAATCGGAAGCACTCTGACCTGTTCGGGGCAGAGCCATGTCGGAAACTTGCCCGCATATTTCTCGATCAGCCATGCAAGCGTTCTCTCATAGCAGCCAAGCGATGTTCTGTGAATGATATACGGACGAATCTTATCGCCGTTCTGGTCAATATAATACATATCAAAATTTTCGGCAATTGCACAGTCAAGCTGAACCGTACACATCGTGTCTTCTTTTCCGTATACATTCTTCGCCTGCGTATCAATTTTCGGTCCGTAAAAAGCGGCTTCTCCGTCCGCTTCTTCAAACGGCAGATTCTCCTCGATCAGCACCTGGCGCAGAGCATTCTGCGTCGTCTCCCAATACGCTTCGTCACCGAGATATTTTTCACGGTTATTCGGATCCCACTTCGAAAGCCGGAATGTTACCTCATCCTGAAGCCCGAGCGTCTTTAAGATATTAAGTGTCAGATGTAGGCAGTTTCTGATCTCTTCCTCCGCCTGATCCGGTCTGATGACATTATGCGCCTCCGTGATCGTGAACTGACGCACGCGTGTTAAGCCGTGCATCTCGCCGGAGTCCTCATTCCTAAAAAGCGTCGAAGTCTCGGACATCCGGTAAGGCAGATCGCGGTAAGATTTCTGAGAATTTTTGTATACATAATACTGGAACGGGCAGGTCATCGGACGGAGTGCAAATACTTCTTTGTCCTTTTCCTCATCGCCGAGCACGAACATGCCTTCCTTATAATGATCCCAATGACCGGAAATCTTATACAGGTCACTCTTTGCCATGAGCGGCGTCCTCGTGCGGACATAGCCCCACTCTTTATCCTCTAAGTCCTCGATCCAGCGCTGCAGCTTCATGATCATTTTGGTTCCCTTCGGCATAAACAGGGGAAGTCCCTGACCGACCACATCCACTGTCGTGAACAGTTCCATCTCCCGCCCGAGCCTGTTATGATCGCGGCGCTTCGCATCCTCAAGCTTTTCCAGATGTGCCGCAAGCTCGTCTTTTTTATTGAACGCTGTTCCATAAATACGCTGCAAACGCGCTTTTGACGCGTCTCCGCGCCAGTATGCCATGGAAGATGATATCAGCTTAAACGCTTTGATGCCTTTTGTGCTCATCAAATGCGGTCCCGCACAGAGATCGACAAAACCGCCCTGATCATAGAATGAAATTTCGGCGTCCTCAGGAAGATCCCGAATCAGCTCTACCTTATACGGCTCTCCTTTTTCTTCCATCAGCCTGACCGCCTCGTCCCTCGGCAATGTAAATCGTGTCAGCGCATGCCCTTCTTTAATGATTTTTTTCATCTCATCTTCCAATTTGTCAAGATCTTCCCTTGAAAACGGCTCCGCGTCAAAATCGTAATAAAATCCGTCCTCGATCGCGGGACCGATCGTCACTTTTGCATCCGGAAACAGCCGCTTCACCGCCTCGGCAAGGACATGGGACGCTGTATGGCGGATCACCCTTAAACCCTCCGCGTCATTTGCCGTGATGATCTGAAGCGACGCGTCTTCACTTATCACGGTGCGCAGATCGACCACGCTGCCGTTCACCTCCCCCGCGCACGCCATACGCGCAAGACCCTCACTAATGTCCGCCGCAATTTCATAGACGCTCATCGGCTGTTCATATTCTTTCACGCTTCCGTCTTTTAATGTGATTTTCATGATGATTCGCTCCTTCCATACTATTCGAAAATCTTTTTTGGCGTTTCTTTTTTATGCTTCTTCTTTTGTGTTTCCCTTATGCTTTGTTGTTTCGCTTTATTGTTTCATTTTCCTGTTTCAGAAACGCCTGCTTATCTTTTAGAAATTGTTACTTTCTTTTTTTGCAGCATTTTTTCTTTTTACAATCATTGTGATCCTGATCGGGTTCCGAATTCTCTCCGCAGCCGGTATCATAATTCCCGTTATGATTTCCATTGTCATTTCCATTATTGCTCATGATGCTTAAAGACCATGACAATCCATTCGTGACCTTGGCGATCAAAATGCCGACTACCATTCCAGCCAATGTGCAGACCGCCGCTCCGAGCGCCAGTTCACGCTTCGTCACGGTGGTCTCCTCAGTCAGTTTCTGCATCCATACTTCCATTTTCTCTTTCACGCTGTTTCCTCCTTTTTCGTTTTGTCCGTCATCTTTTCTCCGCCGTATTGTCCCCGGATATCTGCCCTTGTGCATGGCGGTCGTGCCTTTGTTTTCTGTTCTCATTTTGTGCGCTAAGCAGCGAAGCAAATCTTAATCAGCGGATTTTTCCCGCCCGCTCCGCTCTCTGACGATCGCGCATAAAAAAATCCCCCGCATCGCAAACACATGCAATGCAAGGGACGTATGAACGCGGTTCCACCCTGCTTGCAGAAATTTCTAAAAATTTCTGCCTCTCATTCTCCCGTAACGCAGGACAAACGGACTCTGTTAAAGTCACTCAGGGGGCGGTTCCCGCACATTTCCTGTCAGGCGCTTTCATCTCGCATATGCGGCGTCGTTCTCTGTAGACATTCCGTTGTGCTTCGTTCCCCGTCAACGTATTTTCTTATTGATTAGTTGTATTCTATTCCACTTTATCAGAATTGTAAAGTCTTTTTTTCAAATCAGCAATATACCGCGCCTGCTGCTTTTTCAAATAACTTTTTACAAAGAGATTCATAACCGGATTTTTGACTGAAGCTTCCTCAGTAAAAGTGATCTTCGTTTCACCGTCACTTTAACCCTGGACGGTTCCGTCCGCCAATCTGTATCCGTGTTATCCGTAACAATATCCTAAACCGTCTTTATGTCACAGGAAAACAATGCCGTTATCGTCTGTTTTTTCATCCCACTACCTTCCGCTTCACTTAAAATCGTCTTATCCTCCGTACTGCTCCCCCGCCATCCGCTTTCTAAATACAGCCATGAAAAAATGTTTCTGATGTTTTTCATAAGAATTTAACTGCCCGCCGTCGTTTTCTTTTCTCGCCCGAGAAGCACCGGGACTGAGAAAAATCGGTTGAAAAACGCAATGACCGGGCCTAAGGCAAACGCACAGAGCAACATACCGATACCGACCACGCCATGCGCCAGAAAGCATACGAGCGCGCAGACTCCGTCACAGAACATGCGGCACCAGAAATACGGGATCGGCGTGCGTTCTTCCCCGATAATCGCAAGCGAGTCATACGGCGAAATTCCCGCGTCCGCAGTCTGATATACAGAGCAGGCAAAGCTGATTACGATCACCCCGAGCACAGCCAGAACAAGCTGCTGCCCCCATGAGGACGGCACACCAAAAAACCAATGTCTCAAAACCGGATAAAACCAATCCACAAGCGGCCCGATCAGAAACCAATTCACGATCGTTCCGGGGCCGATATATTTGCGCCCGAAAAACAGCTCCAGCAAAAATACAAAGCAATTGATGATGATCTGAAAAACACCGAACCGCAGACCGATTACGGCTGCAAGCGCCATATTCATGCCTGTATACGGATCGTTTCCGGTCCCGGACCATTTCAAAATGCAGACGCCGACCGCCAATATGATATTTCCGGCTGCCATGCCGATCCATCTGCGCAGCGTAAGCTGCTTCATTCTCTCCACCAGATTCATTTCCGCCCTCATTTTATCAACCCTGGAAAAAACACATATTTTTAAGATCATATCTGATCTTCTTTTGAATATCTATAGTTCATTACCTTATGCCATTAAAAACCGACTGTGTCCTGCAAAAGCGGATTCTCACGCATATAGGTAAGCAGTTCATCCACGGTCGTAAATGCCAGCCCCGTCACGGTGTCAGCACAGCCGTAATAAACAGCGATCCGTCCGCTCGATGCGTCGCCGAGTGCCGCGCACGGGAACACGACGTTCGGTACGTCCCCCACACACTCATAATATTCATATGGCGCCAAAATGTAATCCCGGCTGCGTCCCAGCACATTCCACGGTTCTTCTTTATCAAGCAGCGCCACGCCCATACGATACACATAGCCGTTACAGGTCGTGAGTACGCCGTGATAAATGAGAAGCCACCCCTCGTCGGTCTCGATCGGCACGGGTCCCGGCCCGATCTTCGTACTCTGCCATGCAGACACATCTCCCTTTACCGCGCTCATGACATGCCTGTGATGTCCCCAAAACTCCAGATCAGGACTCTGACTGATAAAGATATCACCGAACGGCGTATGACCGGTATCCGACGGTCTTGAAAGCATCATATATCTGCCGCCGATTTTGCGCGGGAACAGCACACCGTTGCGGTTATAGGGAAGGAATGCATTTTCAAGCTGATAAAACGTCTTGAAGTCAAACGTATAGCCGATTCCGATCGTCGGGCCGTGATATCCGTTACACCAAGTGATATAGTATCGGTCCTCCAAAAAGCAGACGCGCGGATCATAACGGTACTCCCGCTTTGTCACCTCTTTATCGCCCAAAAAGACGATCGGCTCGTCCGAAATATGAAAATGAATGCCATCCTCGGAAAATCCTGCAAAAATGTCCATACTGACAGAACGGCTGTCGCAGCGGAACACACCTGCATATCCGTCATGAAACGGTACGACCGCGCTGTTAAAAATGCTGTTGGAACGCTTTATCTCGTTTCTGCCGATGATCGGGTTTTTATCATAACGCCACACCGGCATCCGGTATCCCTCCGGTTTGTCCTGCCACGGCATGCCCGGAAGATCATTTCCTATGATCCTTGCCATATTTTTCTTTTCCTTTCCTGACATGATGTCATCAGCTTTGAGAAACTCCTCACACACTAATCTCAAATCCAAAAGAATGATTTAGATTTTCTTAGCAGGCGTACCTTGTCTGCTTAGAAAATCTTCATTTTATTCACACAAAAACCGTTTCGCGATTCCGATCAGAACATTTACCATCAGTTCCATATCCTGCACGCAGGCATACTCAAATCTGCTGTGACAGTTTCTTCCGCCCGTGCACAGATTCGGACAGGGAAGCCCCATATAGGATAATCTCGCTCCGTCCGTACCGCCGCGGATCGGAACGGTTTTTGCCGGAATGCCAAGCTCGTCCATCGCTCCGCGCGCATACTCGATCAGCTCCAAATGCGGCTTGATCTTTTCACACATATTATAATAGGAATCCTCGATCTTCATACGCACAAGCTCCTGCCCGTACCGCGTATTGATCTCTTCTGCCGCTTTGCGCATCCGCTCCTTGCGCTGTTCAAAGCGCTCCCTGTCATGATCCCTGATCAGATAGGACAGATTCGCGCGCTCGATCTCACCGCTCATATCCGTCAGATGATAAAAGCCTTCATAACCTTCCGTATGCGCAGGCGTTTCCGTCTCAGGCAGCAGGGCGTGGTATTCCATCGCTACGAGCGACGCGTTGATCATTTTATCTTTGGCGTCACCGGGATGCACGCTTCTTCCGCAGATCTCCACCTCCGCAGAGGCCGCATTAAAGTTTTCATATTCCAGTTCTCCGAGCGCGCCGCCGTCCACCGTATACGCACAGTCCGCATCAAATAACTTCAGATCAAAATGATCCGTTCCGCTTCCGATCTCCTCATCGGGCGTAAACGCGATCCGCAGTTCACCGTGCGACACTTCCGGATGCTTCACAAAAAATGCCGTCATCGCCATAATCTCTGCAACGCCCGCCTTATCGTCCGCCCCAAGCAATGTCGTACCGTCCGTCACGATCAGGTCTTTTCCGATATACTGCGCAAGCTCCGGAAATTCCTGCTGTGAGAAAATGATGTTTTTTTCTTCATTCAGAACAATATCCCCGCCTTCATACGGAACGATACGCGGTTTTACATTGGCGCCGGTCACTTCCATCGCCGTATCCATATGGGCGATAAAACCAAGCTTTTTCCGCTTTTTGACAGACGACTCTTTTTCACCTCCTTCATTCCTGCTGCCGGCGTCTTTTTCTAAATCTGCGCTTCCTCCGTCTACGCCATCGTTCTCAGGCAGAAATGCGTAAACATAGCAATGCTCCTTATCATACACCACCCGCTCTATCCCCATCGCGCAAAGCTGTTCATAAAGCAGCTTTGCCAGATCGTGCTGTTTTGCCGTGGACGGCGACGTCCCCGTCTCCTCGTCCGACTGCGTATCTATTCTGACATATTCTAAAAAACGATCGATCACATCCGACATGACTCCGACTCCTCCTTTTTTGCGCCTGCCTGCATTGCACTATTATAGTAACGTATATTTTGCACAATCTAAACACCCTATTTGAGTACCCGCAATGATCTAGCCTGTACCCATCCCGCCGACGGCTTCACCTCCGAACAGTTCCGGGAGCAGCAAAGTTTCAATGATGCGTGATGCGCAGGCAACCGTCCTGCTGCATGGCCGCGTTTTGTAATATTCCTTTGTCCTGATGGAAGGCGCCGCACTCTTTTCCCGTCCCCTGATACCGAGGATCTCCCTGCACACGATCGCGCCCTGTTCCTCTTTGAACGCGTCTGCAAGCTTACGCACAAGTTCATAATTTGCAGTTTTGGCCGCCTGATTCTGCGGGTCGGTGTTTCCGGTCTTCAATCCGGCAAGCAGTGCCATCGCCGATACGGTCCCGCACACTTCCCGCATTCTTCCGACGCCCGCGCCCATCGAACAGGACAGCTTCAGCGCGGTCTCCCTGTCCATGCCGAATAAATCGGCATAAGTCGAAAACACGGACTGACAGCAGTTATACCCTTCCTCAAATGTGGCGACCGCCTTTGATACCCTGCTTTCCATGCACTCCCTCCATCCCTGCTAAACGTCCCCGCTTACAACTACTCCTATTGAGCCACAGTGCAGCACCCCTGTCCGGCGCCGCCTGCCGCAGCCGACAGATCACTGCGAACTGTCCATGGAAGCGCTGATTAAATCATCGCTTCCTCAGAGCCTCCGGCAGATGCGCACGGATTTGCAGGGGTTTTTGTTGCTTCGCAACGCAAATCCGGCGCGGGAAACGCTTTGATCAGCGTTTCCCTATATCAAAAGTGGGAAGCCTGCGCCTCCCATCTGTATCACTCCCGTAAACGCCGGCAAAAGTGAAATACCCCGCAGCAAGCTGCCGGGTATTTCAACCTCGCGGCAATCGCCAAGGTCACGCAAGCACGACTTTGGCTCGTTGCCCGCGGAAACAATCCTGCTGCCGGTTATTTATTTTTGCCGCAGCATTTTTTATATTTTTTGCCGCTTCCGCACGGACACGGATCATTCGGATATACTTTTGCCTCCTTGCGGATCGTCGTGGACGATTTCTGTTCCTTATAAAGCTCCTTGCGTTTTTCCTCATCGAAAATCGCGCCCCACTGTTCCAGTTCATAAAGCCAGTCCGCTTCCGCGGCAACCATATTCTTATACAGCCGCTCTTTATCAAATGCAAGACTGACTTCCGTATCTTCCTCCATCTCCTCGATCGGATTCGGCTCTTTTAAGCTGTCATTGATGCCGTCAAGAAATCCGGTCATCGTCATCAGGTCAACGCCGTACTTTTCCGCAAGAGAAGCTACCGTACCCCTGACTTCCTCATCCGGGTTCTCCAGAAGCTGCGCATAGATATTCTTTTCTTTTTCAAAATAAGCATTCCACAAACGCTGCAGATCTCCCTTGTTTGCCGTCTCAGAATACGCTGTCTCACGCCATTTCTCTAATAATGCCATAGCCTGTCCATCCTTCTTTCTCATATCGTTACCGACACTCTTAAAGTGCCGTTATGGTTTGCCACCATTATATCTCAGAACAAATAGAAATTCAAAACTTTTTTTGTTAAAACGCATCCGCAAACAAATTCTGAAAATTTTTTATATTTTTTGTATAAGCCGTCCAAACACGGCGATACTATGACTAATCATTGGATCCCCCTCCATTGATCATTACACCAAAGAAAAAAATAATTTTATCCTCCCCTTATCAAAGCAGCCTCTTTCGGACTTCGACTTTATGTCTGCGCGCCGGAAGGGGTTGTTTTTTTCGTATCAGGCATGCTACAATGATTTAGAAAGGCAGGATATCTCATGGAAACGGAAAATAAAACGGAAAATAAAAAAGTCAAACGTCACAAACAGATTGCAGCCATTATCGGCATCGTGCTGCTCGCCGGTCTTTATCTTGTCACATTGATCCTCGCATTATGCAGATTTGAAGGCGCTTCTTCATTGTTCATGGGCGCGCTCGCCTGCACCGTTGTCGTTCCGATCCTGATTTGGATTTATATTTGGCTGTATGGTCTCCTGACACGTAAAAAAACAATCGCGACACTGTTTCCCGATACGCCGGATGATGAGGAAGTTTTAGAAGCCCGGATCGCAAAAATGCAGGCAGAAGAGTCCGCAGATTCGCCGGACAAAAATAAGTCAAAAAACTGACTGCCCTGCTGCCCTACAGCGCACCCCCGACGCCGGCGCCGTTGTTAAATCCAAAATACATGCAGCAAATAAAATCTGACGCAAATGCCGTACATAACACAGCCGCCGCAATGATCTGCTTCCTTTTGGAGAAACGATCGGTAAAACGGCTGATTTCAGGAGCCGCGATATAAACGGCAAACAGTCCCCCGATTCCAAAGGCAAGCAGTCCTGTCAAACAGATTCGTCCATTCAGATTCATAAACATGGATCGGTAATTCCAGTAAGAAGCATTAAACAAAAACTCCAGCAAAAAACTTGTCGCATATTCAAGCACGGCGCACAGTAAAACTGCCATCATGAACAGTCTGCCCATATCCTTCTTAAACCGGTTCAAAAGCAGAACGACAGCCGTCCCGCCGACCCCGTAGATCGGTATCCACGGTCCGTACATCGTTCCACGGTTTACTAAAGTATGATACCGCACATAATGCAGTGTGACTTCCCACACCCAGCCAACCATACCAAACGCAAAGAACAAAAAGATCATATCCGTCATATCGTAAGCAAATCTTCCGCTCCCGCGGCGCACGATCGTAAGGTCCAGATCCTGAAGCTGATATTCCGGCGTCTTTTCGTCGGCAAAACCTTCTTTGACAGACATACAATAAGGTTTTTCCGAAAACAGCGGCTCGGTCAGCAGGCTGCGATCGATCTCCGGCTTCCTGCGCAGTACAAAATACATCTCCGCATTCAATTCCGCATTCAGCGGTACGGCGGTACACAGCCCCACGACCGGAACGAACCTGAGCAGCCAGATATGCAGATAGGACATCTGTGTGCAGAACATCTTCCATTTGTGTCCTTTCGTCATGGAACTCGAAAGTTCTTTTGCCTGCCTCCATGTCACCGAAGGGTTTTCCGCCAAAATATACGGCACCATACTGTATTGATAATACCGTATCACACCTCCCACGATCGTAAAAGCCCACAGGAAAAGCACTGCATGATAACAGAACATGACTCTGATCAGATTCCCGATATACCTCCTGTGAAAAACGGCAAAGATTCTTCGCAGCGGTACTTGTTTCTGAAAACGGCTCTCCATCACATAACGGTTCCGTCCGACTACAGCCACGTTTTGGATAAAAAGGCGGATCGCGGCGGATAAGAGCACCACGATCAGCATATTAGCGATCACCTCTCCCGGATTCCGCTCAAAGTATGCTCCGTTCAATGAAAAAATGCGCACGACCAGCGCGGCATTCCGGGAAAGAGCATCGATCAAGCCAAGCGCAAATTCCGATGTGATAAACGGGATATCCTTTACGACAGGTACATTCACGATATATTCTTTCAAATAAGTGATGCGTCCGGTAAGCATCGTCTCATCCAACCCCAGCAGCCTGTCCAATAATTGGATAAAATTGCTCTGTGAAGCGTCCGACACGCCGGTAAACGCAAACAGAAAACAGACGATCACAAGCATGAACCATGCTTTTTTTCCTTTTCGGAACGTCGTCTCCCAGCTATTATGTCTGATCTCCCGGTAATTCCAGCCGGTATTCTCTTTCGTTTTCAAAATTCCTCCTTACACCGAACCTGCCAAGGGCGTATATCTACCTCCAGGCAGCGGTAGATTTCACTTTCATTATGGTATTCCGCCAGCCAATTTCCGTAAAAAACAGGCTTTTCTGCTTCGGTACAATCCATGCAGAAAAAGCCTGCTATCCCTAAAAGTCCTCTCTGTCATCCCACTCAACGCCAATCTCCCGCAGCCGCGCGCATACCTGCTCATAGCTCTCGTAGCGGATCGTTTGCCAGCCAAGCTTGTCCGCCGTGTCCAGATTCGTCTGCAGATCATCGATAAACACGCACTCCTTTGGCGCAAACGAATAGCGCGCCTGCAATAAGTCATAAATCTCCCGGTCCGGTTTCACGACCTTGTCCCGGTACGATAAAATATAGCCGTCCATATCATCCAGAAATGCAAGCTGTTCTTTATCATCCTCATATGCTTTTTCCGGATAATTGGAAAGTGCGAGCACCTGATATCCTGCACGTTTTAAGCCGCGCACCCACGGTACGGCATGAGGACGCATCTTTACGATTCCCTTAAGACTTGCAAGCGCCTGTCTCATCTGTGTCTCAATTCCTTTATCACGGGCGGCAAACAGGGAGAGTACTTCGTCATAGCTCATCACGCCGCGGTCCAGCTCATTCCAAAACCCGCTGTCCACGGTCGCCTCCTCAATACGGTCGCAGACTTCTTTCGTAAATCCTTTGCTTTCCACCATTTTCCGAAACCGGAAATCCACCAACACATTGCCGATATCAAAAATCACTGTTTTTATCATCTGTTATCTCCCACGTATCGCGAGCTTTACAAATAAGCCAAACGCCCCTATTATGAAGGAACTGTCGCTTGCTGTTATAAATATTACCTGGGAATCGTGCAGCTTTTTAAGTCATCCAAAAGGCTTAACGTCGCAATCACATCTAAAAATTCCTCATGCTTCCTATTCATCGCTCCTCCAACTTCTATCGGACCGCTCTCACTCCCAATAGGTAGCATATCATGAAATAACTCTTTTTTCAACGACCTCTTCCCTTGACCTTTCCTTCCGTGCTTTCAAAGCTCCCTTACAAAACTTCATGATATGAAAAATGAAAAAACGATGCAAAAGCACAAAACCTTTGTTATAATTAAATCATAGCTCTGAGGAAGCGCTGATTAAATCATCGCTTCCTCAGAGCCTCCGGCAGATGAGCACGGATTTGCAGGGGTTTTTGTTGCTTCGCAACGCAAATCCGGCGCGGGAAACGCTTTGATCAGCGTTTCCCCTAAAAAGTGTATTGCACCATGATGGATGAATATGTGCGCTGAAGCGCACAGGAAGGTATCACAATGAAATACAGACTTGACCGATATTGCAGGCAGATTTCCCAGCTGGGTTATGGCTGCATGCGATTCACCAAAAAAGGAAATGCCATCGACTACGAAAAGGCAAAGAAGGAGATTCTTCTTGCCATCGAAAAGGGCGTCAATTATTTTGACACCGCCTATATTTATCCCGGCAGTGAGGAATGCCTCGGCAAAATTCTTTACGAGAACGGCTGCCGTGACAAAGTCTTTATCGCCACCAAACTGCCGCAATATCTCATGAGATCCTCCTCAGCGATCGAGAAGACTTTTCAGGAGGAGCTGTCCCGCCTCCGCACGGATCATATTGATTACTACCTGATGCATATGCTCACAGATCATGCGGAATGGGAACATCTAAAGACTCTGGGGATTGAAGACTGGATCAAACGTAAAAAAGCAGAAGGCAGCATCCATAATATCGGTTTTTCCTACCACGGCGACACAGACATGTTCCTTCAAATACTTGACGCCTATGACTGGGACTTCTGTCAGATTCAGTATAACTATCTGGATGAGCATAGTCAGGCAGGAAGGAGAGGGCTTCAGGCAGCGGCCGGGAAGGGGATTCCGGTCATCATTATGGAACCGCTCCGCGGCGGCAAGCTGGTCAGTCTGCCTGATAAAGCCAAAGAAGCTCTTGCCGCTGACAGCAAGGGCTATACACCCGCCGAACTGGGACTGCGCTGGCTGTGGAACCAGCCGGAAGTCACATGCGTGCTTTCCGGCATGAATTCGGAAGATATGGTAAATGAAAATATCCGTATCGCATCGAAAGCGGAACCGGGACATTTTACAGATGAGGACATGGCGATCGTAGGACGGATCAAACAGATCATCCGTGAACGGGAAAAGGTAGGCTGCACAGGCTGCCGATATTGTATGCCCTGCCCCAAAGGAGTAGATATTCCCGGCAATTTCTACTATTACAATCTGATGTACATGGAGAAGAAGTCCTCTGCCCGCTTTGAGTTTGCCCAAAACATGGGTATGCGCAAGGAACCCGGTTTTGCATCACAGTGCGTTGGCTGCGGCAAGTGCGAGCAGCATTGCCCGCAGCAGATTCCGATTCGGGAAAAGTTAAAGGAAGCTGATCATGCGCTCAGACCGCTTCCCTATAAAATCGGGATTCATGCCGCACGAAAAATGATCCTTCACTGATGACACGGGCTTTGCTGGCGTGACTGTCTTGGCTAACCACTGAATAAATCTTATTTAGCGTCTTATATAACGCTTTATTTCATTTTTCGGTCGAAATCATTTTTGATATAAAATTTTTTAACAGAAATCCTTCGATAAAGCATGCCCCACATGACGGTCAGGATACATACTAAAATCGCGACAACCGCAAACGCCGGAAGTTTCATGAAATAATTTCCCAGCATCGGACTGTAAAGCACCAGAAACGGTGCGGCAGCTTCCGACAGCATCAAAATACCAAAAGGCAGCGCCAGCAGCACAAATCCAAGCATCACGGTATTCATAACGCTCTTAAGCTTTTGGGAAAACGCGCAGACTATGAATCCTCCCAGACTCAGAAACAAAAACCTGAGCGCAGACAAAAGCAGCAAATACCCGCCGATCGTCATACGATTCCCATATCTGCCTAATAACCGGAGGCATCCGACCGGATAGGAAAACGTCTCTGCGGAAATCTGGTACGTTTTCATAACATTCATAAAAAACGGCAAATAGGAAAGACACAGGACCGCCCCGCCTATACATGCGCAAAGCCCCGCTCTTACAAGCTCCGCCCGCCTTCTGCCATACAGCGTGACGCGGCACAGTCCGGTCATGTGAAGCTGATCTTCCGGACCGTAGATCTGCGCTGCGCACAAGACCATAAACGCCATCATTTCAAAGGCAAGAAACGCATCCCTGCCGTTTCCTGCCGCAGCCGTCAGCTCCTCATAAGCCGTCTCATACACCATGCAGGACAGATGATTCTCACGCAGATCCTCATAGTAATCTAAAACTCGGCAAAACGCATCATAAGCCTGCATTTGCCTCTCCATATCTGATTCCATCCCCGGATCGGTCTGCATCTGCGCATTCAAAAGCGTTTCAAACCGTTCCTGTTCCGCTTCCAGATACGCCTCCTTCTCAGGGGTGATTTCTCCTTGGAGATAGTCTAAATACTGTCTGTAACAATATTCCGTATAAGTGTAATACGTAACTGTCCTGTCTTTATATAAATATCCCTGCATGAGTCCTAATACCGCCAAAATCAGAATCACCTTCCGGTCGATCAAAACTTTTCTAAATTCTTGAAGCAGGACTCCCCCGCACTCATCCAGACGGTGTCGTCTTTGTTTCGTTCGATACCGCCATTTCAAGGCAGAGCCTTTGCGTCTCACAGAACTCAATGCGGAACGCGTTTTCGTGTCTGCTTCTTTTAACAGGGAAAAGACGAGGAGCGTGATTCCAAGCATCAATACGATCCCATACGATGCCGCCAGATTCGCCGGATACTCAAACAAGTTCAGGTTGCGGTAAACCCGAAACAGCTCCTGCGTCTGCAAAAGACCGTAAGGCAGCAAATATTTGAGCGCGCCTGCATAAGAATCGCCCGGAATCTGTACGTAGGTCAGATAGCTACTTCCGATCACAATACCAAATACCAAAATCGCAGCGGTTGACGTATGTACCTTTTGCGCTACAAAGCCGGACAAAAGCAGACACAGACTATATGCTAAAAGCTTCACGATCAAAAAGAGAATCAGAAATTCCCATACCCTGACGGGCCACGCCGTCTGGCGGAACATGAACACAGAAGGCAGAAACCTTGTAAGATCCCCAAGCCCGTATAATTTCCATGAAACAAGCAGCGTCCCTCCATATAAAAGTAATTCTATAACAAGGCAGACAAAAATTCCCACCGCCATTTTTGTGGCCGCGAGACTTCTTCTTCCCCGAAAACAGGAACGCAGAAGATTCTGCATCCCCTCCTCCTGATCCTTGATCCAAACAGAAAGCACTGCGTAAATAATCAAGACAAGCGCAATAAAATCTGTGAGCTTTGATGTGGCAAAAAGCTCAATCCCAAGAGACGGCGAGGGCTGCACGAAAACCGGCTCCATCTTTTCATAAGCCGCGAGCGTCCTTTTTCGGTTTCTAATCGAAAAGCCGCTTTCGTGATCCTGAAAGATGGAAATACTGGCGGTCAGATCCGCTGTTTCACGCATATTGTGAAGATAATCCGCGTAACTGATGACCGCCTCCAATTCATTCACGATCTGCTTTTTTACGGCTGACTCTTTGATATATCCGGAAAAAATGCTCTCCTGCGCTTCCTGCTTTTCCCGCTCATATACAGCGAGAATATCCGATGTCTCCAATTCTTTTTCTAACTGCGCCCACGTTTCTTTATATCCGCCTTCTCCGTGATAGGGCGTTCCCCGCACCTCGCCATAATAAAGTAGCAGCATGTTTAGAAGGCTGAGCGACAGCAATATCAATATGAATTTTCCGGTAAAGATTTTTTTGAGCTCGCTTCCAAACATGCGTATCCTTTCCCAAGTCATTGTAATAGGAATTTCGCTTTTTGCCCGATCTCTGCAACGTTTTATGCTCCCGCTTCTTCCTCAAACACATGGAGATAGATATCCTCAAGAGAAATCTTTCCCTCGCGCCAGCCGTCCGTATATTCGGGAAGCGCAAGTAGTTTTCCCTTCTTTAACAGCAGGATCTCATCCGCCGCCTTTTCAATATCGGATACCACATGAGTCGCAAACAGAATCATCTTGTCGCCGGAAAGCTCCTTTACAATATTGCGGATCTCGATCCGTTCCTTCGGATCTACACCAGCCGTCGGTTCATCCAGAATCAGAATCTTCGGGTTTCCCAACAGCGCCTGTGCCATCAACAGCCGCTGTTTCATTCCTCCGGAGTATTCCCGGATCTTTTTATTTTGCTGTTCTGTCAGGTTCAGTCTCTGAAGAAGCTTAGGGATTTCCACTTTAGCCGTCTTCTTATCCACGCCCTTTAATGCCGCCATATAAAATAAAAATCGTTTCCCCGTAAAGGTCGGATAAAGATTTTGCTGCTGCGGGACAAACCCAATATGTTTCAGATACCCGATCCCTAATTGCCAGATATCCGTACCGTCCAGACTGATACACCCCTCGTCCGGCAGCAGATTGCCCGTCATCAGATTCATCAAAGTGGTCTTACCCGCCCCGTTCGGTCCCAAAAGCCCGTAAATCCCCTCATGAAAACAATATTCGAACCGGTCAAGCGCGGTAAAATGTCCATATCTTTTCGTGACCTGTGATAGTTTTAATTCCATATAAGGACGCTCCTTTTCATGGAAGCAGCTGATTTAGTTTATAAAGGACTTCCTCAATACCGGCTTCCTCAAGCTCCTGCCTGAGCTGCTCCACCGTCCTGTCCACATCCTCGTAATCCCCGTTCCAAAGTCCGCTATAGCGGTCATACACCGCGATGACCGCCATGATGTCCGGGTCACAGTCCAAGGCATACAGTTCATACAATACTTCGGGGCTAAACGCAGCACTGCCGTTTCGCTGCGCATAAATCTCCGCCTTATTCTCCGGCTCCAAATCCGTGGGCAGTGTGATCGTCTTATTGGCAATCGTGTTCAGCGCACGGGTTCCCAACCCTCCGTTTTGGGCGATCACGACATTTCCGGTTACCGGATCGATCTGATAATGCTCCCCCTCGATTCCATACGTCAACAGGTTCGACAGCTCCGGCCGGGTGGCAACAAGACTTAAAAACTCCATCGCTTCTTCGGGATGCTCCGACCAGGACGCAATCCCGGTCACGGCATTCTGTGCATAGATCGCCGCCTGCGGCTTGGAGGCGAGCACTTCGACGTCCAAGACATTCGTATCAAGCAAGTACCTGCCGTCATATAAATTCCGCAAATTGCAATATGTCACCGCAAAGATAAACCTGCCGTCTAAAAACCGGCTGTATGGGTCCTCCGAAATATCACCGGACAATTCGCGGCACTCCCTGATGAGCCGAAAATCCTGTATCAGCCGTTCTTCATCCGCAGCGCTGACCGCGCGGAACCGGCCGTTCTCCTCTACAAAATAGAGCCCGTGGAATCCATAACATACCGGAACATACCCCTCCAAACTGCATAATGACGTCGGTTCTATATACAGGGCGCAGACACCGGCGGGCAGATCTTCCCTCTTAGACAGTTCTTCCAATGCAGTCCTGATATCCGCCAGTGAAAATGCTTCCCCTTCCAAAAGCCCCTCCGAAAGACCCTGTACATAGAGTGAATTTCCCATGCACACACTGTCAAATACCAGCTGCTCATCCGCAGTCCTGTAACCGTAAATATCTCCCCCATACTGCATGGTGGTCCAATACGCTGTACTAAACGAACCATACAGCCGCTGCCCGCTTTCTGTTTCCGTCAGCAGGGAGGTTAACGGGAGCAGAAGTCCGTCCTGCACCGCCTGATCGTATGCGGGCATTTCCCCCACATAAGACGATCCCGCATAAAGAATGTCCGTCGCTTCATTTGCTTCGTATCTTTCCCGTATCAGCCGCTTATAGTCCGTCACATCCCGCGCTTCTTCCAATCCGACCGGCTCCGGTGTAACCGTAAAGTTACAGTGATATTTCTCTTTGAGGAGCCTGTTCAATTCCTGAACGGTTTCCTCCGCGATATCCCCGTACGCAGAAAAATATACCCAAACGAGATTCACTTCCTGTCCCGCATTTTCACCGTCAGCGCCCCCGGCTGTCTGATCGGTATCTTTCCCGCAGCCGGCGCACACAGCGCATACATAAAAAAGCGCCAAAAACGCGCAGAATTCTCTCTTTAACCGGTTCCGTTTCATCGCCTCACGCCTCCGTTTCAGCCATGCTTTTCTTCACTTGATCTTACACTCACAAAGACCCGCTTTTCTTCATTTCACCGTTTTGCTATCATGTAGTTTTATCAGTTGAGCTCATGCCGTGCCAAAATCTTTTCTTTACCCGCAAGGAAATCGGAAAGCCTGATCACCTCTACCGCATCCCCGGACACCAGCACGTTCTCCCCCACGATCTCCACGACCAGACCCTCCGCATTCGGTCTCTCTATTTCGGTGATCCTGTCACTTTCGTAATCAAGATAGACGATCCTAAACTGATCCGTATCCGCCATATAAGCCTCCAGAAGGAATCCCGAAGCCGCTGGCAGTATCGCTACCGAATTGACATTCGGGTCCGGTCCCTGATAGATACATACATCCTCTCCTCCGGCGTCCGTCCGGTGCAGTCCGTCGCTCTCCATATAGTAGAGGTCGTCTCCATGCATCCCCACAAAGCGTCTGTTTTCCTCCATTCGAAAAACAGGTTCACTCTTAAGCGTCTCCAGATCCATCCGGTAAACCTGTCCCTGATCTTCCGGTACGGCAATATCCAGTTTATAATGCATCTCATAATACAGGTTTTGCTGATCCACAGATACAATCCGGATGGTGCCGGTCTCCTCGTCCATATCCGTAAGACTGCCGTAAGTTCCGTCCGTCAGATCCACATATGCAAGGAATATCGCATCGTCCAACGCCAAAATTCCATCCTCCTGCCGTGCAAACTGATCCGCAACATAGTAGATCCGGTCATTGCAGGCAAACCAACTGACCACCTCATAATAGCTGTAAGGCATTTCCGTAAGCTTCTTCCATTCGCTCTCAGAAACGCCCTTTTCATAAACGGTCGTGGAATCAAAATTCGTCACAAAAGCATACAGCCTGTCCCCGTATATCATGGTCACATTCCTGTCCTCCCACGGGAGCGCCGCATCGCAGTACGGATCGGGGTTATTGACCGCGGAATAGGGCGCATGCACGCAGTTTGGCTTCGTGCACAAAACGACGTCCTCCCCCGTGGCATAATCGACAAAACAGAGAATCCCGTCTTTTTCATACAAGATCCCGCTCTCTGAATAACAGCCAAAGACGATCGATCTGAACGTAAACCGCTCTGTCTCTTCATCGGAACCGGCCGTGTTTTTTCCACAGCCGGTCAGAAAAAGCAATATGAACAGAAAAATGCCAAACTTCTTAAGCATAGCTTAACTCCCTGAGCTTGTCTGAGTCGGAATCGTCGTCCCGCCGACGGTTGCGTTATGAGTTGCATTAATATAGCTTGACGAACACCCGGTTGCCGGTCCAAAACTAAGAGAAGCTGCCGTTCCATTTGTAGAATTCCCCGTCTGCACAGGCGCTTCCTTATAATTGCCATTATAATGAGAGTGATACTCCGCGCTGACCGAAGCCGTTCCCGTTCCGCCCCCTGCGATCGATGTATATGCATATCCCGAGTTCGAAGTAACACTGCTGCCGTAGCCTACGATTATCTCATTTGACCGATAAGTGCCGGAACCGGCGCAGACATCGAGCGCCATCCCAAACAGTAACATTGTAGAAAAACAGACCGCAATCCCACGTTTCATTTTCTTCATATCCTTATTTCTCGTATTATTAAATAGTAGTATTTATGAATCCCTCTCCAGGGATAAATGTTATACTGTTAGAGATACTGTGGATTGGTTCTCATTTCCTACCACATGATGGTTTATTGGAGGCTCCAACCACAGTCTCTTTGTATATTTGTTAATTGGTTAGATACCGTATGACGGTTTATTTAGAACGAGGCTACAATCGCAAAGAGTACCTGTGGCTCTAAACAGTATCAAATACTTTGCAAAGGAGATTTATTATGATTTACGTTGGAATTGATGTTGCCAAAGACAAGCACGACTGTTTTATTACAAATTCAGATGGCGAGGTATTATTTAAGCCCTTTTCCATCTCGAACAATCGGGAAGGTTTTGAAAACCTGTTTCAAAGAATCGAATCCGTTTCAGATGATTTAGCCAAAGTAAAAGTAGGACTAGAAGCCACCGGACACTACAGTTACAATCTTCTGGGATTCCTTCTTGATAAAGGTCTGACCACCTACGTTATCAATCCGCTACATACCAATCTTTACAGAAAAAGTCTAAGCCTTAGAAAGACGAAAACGGATAAGGTTGATTTCCGTACTATTGCTACTATGATAATGTCTGATATGAACTTAAAGTCCTACTCAGATACATCTTACCACAATGAGGAATTAAAGTCACTTACTCGTTATCGTTTTGATAAAGTAAAAGAACGGGCAAAGCTGAAAAGTTCTGTTTCCAGACTTGTATGCATCCTGTTCCCTGAACTGGAGAAACTTGTGCCTACCCTCCATATGGCTTCCGTCTATGCCCTCCTGTCAGAATTCCCTTCTGCCCACGCAGTTTCCTCCGCACATCTTACGAGGCTCTCAAACCTTCTTTCCGAAAGCTCAAAAGGGCATTACGGAAAAGATACCGCTGTCATCTTCCGTGAGGCGGCGAGGAGTTCCATAGGCTCACATATGCCTGCAAAATCTTTAGAACTAAAGCATACCATCATGCTCATTCAGGAATTGACCACTGAGATCGATGAAATAGAACTTGCTATCAAATCCATTATGGACAGCCTTCACTCACCAATCCTCTCCATTCCTGGAATCAGTTACCGTATGGGTGCAATGATTATTGCAGAAATCGGTGATTTCAACCGTTTCGATTCCGCTGACAGACTACTTGCATATGCCGGGATGTCGCCATCAACTTATCAGTCAGGACAACTGGATGGCAGCCATTCCCACATGGAAAAACGGGGTTCCAGATACCTGCGGTATGCCCTTTACAACTCTACAAAATATGTCTGCCAGTGGGATGAATCATTCGCTGCCTATCTTGCTAAAAAGCGGGCTGAAGGCAAGCATTACAACGTTGCTTTATCCCATGCTGCAAAGAAACTTGTGCGCCTGATCTACGCAATGGAAAAGTCGGGGCAATCATACAGTAAAAAAGCCTGATTCTTTCCGTAAATATCTCCTTTTAGAGTGCCTGTAAACGACACTCTTATTGTCATGCAGTTTTCAAGGTTCAAATATATCTGAAATGCCTTCCGGCAATTCATTCAAAAAATTTCATTTTAGGTCTTGATTTTTAATAGTTAGTCCTGTTCTTTTGCATTTTCACATTCGCATGAATCTCCGTTTGTACACGAATAGGTTTCCCACACAGAACAGCCGTAATCAGCGTTTGGTATCGCATATTCATGACAGAAATTCGTTTATAGTATATATATCACTCCTTCACCGTAAAGTCAACTCGGAATTATTTTTTAACATCGCTTTTTTGCACTCGCCTTCCTAATTTTTTGACGCTCAACCACTATCATTATTTATCACATCCATGCCTGAACTTTATTTACGATTCCGTCTTTATCATCCCGCCGACAAAGATACCCAGATTCGCCTCATACATACCCTGAAGCTGGGATAAAGGCAGCGGGTTTTTTCCCATACCCGCTTCGATCGTATAACCCGGTCTGTCATAGGTCATAATGAACCAGTCCTTATAGCCCGCGTTTCCCGACGCCGCAGGCGTCTCCTCCACCGCATAACCGCTGACCGCGCCGAAATACTGCGCGATCTCATAGGAGCGCGCCGGTTCGTAATCCTGATATTTCCAATAAATCACTTCGCCCTGCGTATGATATGCCAGAATCAGGCGAAAGTCATGCTCTTTCGTAAATTGGTAGACTGCAGCACTCTCCGGTGCCGTAAGCGGCGCTTCACCGACATAATCGCGCGGCGCAGGCGTCGTATATCCCTGCGCATATTTGATGCGCTTCGCTTCCTCCCACCCCGCCGGAAACTGCAGGTTTAAGTCAATCCCCTCAATATTCGCTTTCCAGCCGTCGGGAAACGGGATTGCCGGATAAGCGGCAGCGATCGCACGCGCCTGCTCATATGCCTTTTCCTCAATTGGCAAGCCGTTCACGAGATCGACCCCGTCGGGATTGACCATCGGCACCACATAGAGGGAATAATGGTCAAACAGCCATTTTGCATCTACACCGCCAATACGCTTTCCCATTGCGTACGCCTGCGCATAATCTTCCACAAAACGCAGCAGCAGCGGCGTTGTGATCCACTCGTTGGCATGATATGCAGCACTGTAGAACAGCTCCCGCTCCCCGTTTCCGATACGCACATACCAGAGTTCCCTATTCAGGACGCTCTGCCCGATATTCCCGACTTCCAAAAACGGATACCTTTCCGTCAATCCCTCAACGAGATAGCGCACAAGAAACGACGAGTACGCAACATTCTGCGGCACAACAGGAAACGGCAGCGGCACAAAGAGCGTCATGCCCGGCATCAGGTAAAGCGGTCCGACACCCGGATTGGCGTTCATCAGCGCCTGCATGCCGATGTGATACTTCGACGCGATCTCATAAAAGCTGTCTCCCGGCTGCACCTCATAGCGCACGGATCCGCGCAGATATAGAGCAAGCGACTCGAAAACGCTGTCATCGACAATACAATCCTGTTCTCCTTTTTCCAAAAATTCCGCGAGTGCCCTGCAGGTGTCTCCCCCAAATACCCCATCCACCGTAACGGGATAGCCTGCCCGCTGCAGCGCAAGCTGCACATACTCAACCATTGTCCCCCGATCTCCACGCACGATCCGCATTTTTATTCCTATTCCTTTTCTGTTATGGCATACTGCTTTTTCCTATAAGAATATTCTATGCAAAAAACCTGTTTTCGGTTCCTGTCGCGCGCTCCATACTTCCACCCTTGACATTTTGTGCCACATCCATTATAGTAATCATAATATTTTGATATTCAAAATATTTATATACAATCACGCCCATTCATGGACTATTTGTGATTTAGATTTACTATTAGGATTTATTATTTGCGATTATTATTTGCACTTTTAACGATTTGAACATCATTCAAGAAAGGAGCTATATTTATGAGCGTCAAGATCATTACCGACTCAGCCGCCGACCTGACCGCGGAATACGCCGAAGCCCATGCAGTTACCGTCATTGCGATGACGACAATATTCGGTGAAACAGAATATGTGGAGGGCGTCACGATCACGCATCATGAATTTTACGAAAAACTGATCGAAGATGATACACTTCCCAAAACCAGCCAGCTCGCGCCGCATCAATTTGAATCGGTTTATAAAGAGATTGATGCGAAAGGTGACACTGCGGTTGTCATCACCTTATCCTCAAAGCTCTCCGGCACTTACCAGAATGCCGTCATTGCCGCATCAGACTATGAAAATATCATCTTCCCGGTTGACAGCTTAAATGCGACTGTCGGGGAACAGGTTTTAGTGAAACGCGCCGTCATACTTGCCGAAGAAGGCAAGTCCGCTTCGGAAATTGCTGCGACGCTGTGCAGGGAACGTTCCCGCGTACGCCTGATCGCCCTCTTAGACACATTGGAATATCTCAAGAAAGGCGGAAGGATCTCCCCGACTACTGCATTTGTCGGAAATATGCTCTCGATCAAGCCGGTCGTAACGGTTCAGGACGGCGAGGTCGTCGTTATCGGCAAGGCGCGCGGATCCAAAAAGGGAAATAATATGCTCATCGAATACATTAACGAACACGGCGGCGTGGATTTTCATTATCCGATCGCCTTAGGATACACCGGTCTCTCCGATAACCTGTTACAAAAATATATGGAGGACAGCCGCGCGCTTTGGACGGATGCCATTGACAGGCTCCCGGTCTGCACGGTCGGCAGTACGATCGGCACCCATGTCGGTCCCGGCGCGATCGCCGTCGCTTATTTCCATCGTGAAGAATCACGCATTTTATGACCGCTGAAAGAAAAAGGCAGCTGATGATCTTTGGGGATCACCGCTGCCAAAACTAATATTCGGGAATGTATTTCAAATATGATAAATATGTATTGCAAAAGTGTATAAGTTACCGATTGCCGAAACTGTTAAGTGGCTATCGTTTCTGGCTCTTCTGTATCCTCTGTTATTTCTGTCGTTTCTGTTTCTTCTGTCGTTTCCGTTTCTTCTATCGTTTCTGACTCTTCTGTCTCTCCATCCTCTCCATCTTCCACCACCGTCTCCAGCAGCATGGTGTTCGCATAATTGATGAGCTCATCCTCCCACAAGGCATAAGCAGATATTTTGAGATGAACGAAATTATCGCTGCTATAGCCCGCTTCAAGGTTTCCCTCTCCGTCCGATACGGCAGTACACAGATCAATGTATCCCCAGCCGTTTTCCTCCGCCATTTCCTGTAAAAGGCTGTTGTATATGTCGATATTGGGGTTATATAAACATCCCTTTTCCTTACCTTTCACTGTATAAGTTACACTGACGATATGAATCTCTAAATCCGGTGACGTCTCCAAAATTTTATCGATCAGTTCTTTGTACTTGTCCCGATTGGCTTCCGGTCCATAGGAGACAAGGTCATTGGTGCCAAGCAAAATAAAAACGCGCTTTTTGCCTAAGAGGGGGAGAGCATCCCACAGATGGTACTTTACCCCCTGATACTCAGGATGAGGATTTTTGCCCTTTACAGGTCTCAGGGCATTATGTACCGAATAGCTTATCGCCGTCAGAAACTGAATATCGTGGGCAAAGGTGTCCTGCCTGTCGCTGTAAATCCGAAACCCCTCCATAATAGAGTCTCCGATAAAAACCGAATCGCCATAATACTCCGCTACCTGTTCATCAGTCAGCTCCGTTATGTCGGTTATTTCCGCTTCGCCGGTTGTTCCCGTTTCACCGACTATTCCCGCTTCACCGGTTGTTCCCGCTTCACCGGTTGTTCCCGTTTCGCCGACTATTCCCGCTTCACCGGTTGTTCCCGTTTCGCCGACTATTCCCGCTTCACCGGTTGTTCCCGTTCCATCAGACGGTTCTGCACATACACCGTCTGACGGCAGCTCAGAGGCGTACACAGGGTATGTTGCGCAGTCTCCTAAAACGCACATGACAACCATGGCAATGCATAAAAATTTCCTTTGTTTTCTGAATTTTCTCATCTTTGCTCCCATCTGCGGCTTTAGCACGCACTCAAATCAGGGAGGTTGAAATGTATTACTTTCAACCTTGCTCCCGTCTGCGTGCTTTAGCACGCACTCAAATCAGGGAGGTTGAAACGTATTTCTTTCAACCTTGCTCCCGTCTGCGTGCTTTAGCACGCACTCAAATCAGGGAGGTTGAAATGTATTACTTTCAACCTTCTATTCCTTCTTTCCAAGTATATTTTATGCATTACAAGTCAAAAAAATGATAGCAAGATTAAAAAATTCTTATTTCCGACTGACGATACAAAACAGACCTGCCTGAAAATGTCGATCTAATCCTCCATGTCAGAGCCCTAAATCGCCGGTTGAATAATAAGGTTATCAGACTTATTTTTCAACCTAATACCCCTCTCAACGCTTGCGGTAAATAATATCGCTTCTTCCGGGTCCGTTCGACACCATCGTGATCGGATAGCCGATCTGCTTTTCGATAAACTCGATATATGCGCGGCAGTTTTGGGGAAGCTCGTCATAGTTTTTAATTCCGCGGATATCGCATTTCCATCCCGGAAGCTTCTCATAAACCGGCTTTGCCTTTTCCAGTTTGTAAGTGACCGGAAATTCCGTAGTCACTTCGCCGTCGATCTCATAGCCGACGCATACCGGAATCTCATCTAAATAGCCAAGCACGTCCAAGACCGTAAACGCCACATCGGTCGTTCCCTGCAGACGACAGCCATATTTAGAGGCAACACAGTCAAACCAACCCATGCGCCGCGGACGCCCCGTAGTCGCTCCGAACTCGCCGCCGTCTCCGCCGCGTGTCCGAAGCTCGTCTGCCTCCTCCCCAAAAATCTCAGATACGAACGCACCGGCTCCGACTGAGGAGGAATACGCTTTGCAGACCGTCACAACCTGACGGATCTCATAGGGCGGGATTCCCGCGCCGATCGCACCGAACGCCGCCAATGTGGACGAGGATGTCACCATCGGATAAATGCCGTGATCCGGATCCTTTAAGGTTCCAAGCTGACCTTCCAGCAGGATCGTCTTTCCGTCTTTGATCGCCTGATCCAAATAAGCCGACACGTTGCAGACATAAGGTTCCACCATTTCGCGGTACTGGTGCAGCGTATCGAGCAGCTCATCCGGTGAAATCCCCGGTTTATGATATAAATGTTCAAAAAGTACATTTTTCAGCTCACAGACACGCTTTGCTTTTTCTTTTAAGCATTCCTCGTCAAACAGCTCGCTGACCTGAAAACCGATCTTCGCATATTTGTCGGAATAAAAAGGCGCGATACCCGATTTGGTAGAGCCAAAACTCTTGCCCCCCAGACGTTCCTCCTCATACTGATCGAGCAGAATATGGTACGGCATGACCATCTGCGCCCTGTCCGAAACAAGCAGTTTCGGCATCGGAACGTTTCTGTCCGTAATAGACTTGAGCTCCTCAAAGAGAATCGGAATATTTAGTGCCACACCGTTTCCGATAATGCTTGTCGTATGGTTATAAAAAACACCGGATGGCAGCGTATGCAGCGCAAATTTGCCATAATCATTGACAATGGTATGCCCCGCGTTGGCGCCTCCCTGAAAACGTATGACGATGTCTGCCTGCTCCGCAAGCATATCCGTGATCTTTCCTTTGCCCTCGTCACCCCAATTTGCTCCAACTACCGCTTTTACCATAAACAATACCTTCCTTTTCTCACCATATTTGCATGCCGGTCACAGCACCCGCATTCCGCTGTTTTACATCATGCCATACACTCCGCGCACACTTGCGCTCCGCGATACGTACGGACTCTGCCAAAGACAGTACCTACCTGACAACATATTCCTCCGCTTTGCTTTTTGCGCCGCTGATTTCGCCATACGTCAAACGTTGATCTCCGCTTTCACGCCGAGCAGCGTTTTGTTGTTCTCTAAGATTGGTTCTATCACGTTCTTTAGGAACGCATCGACCTGTACCGCGGCGCGTCCCGTATACCGCGACGGTTCCATCGCTTCTTCCAGTTCTTCGAGAGTTAATCCGAATGAAGCATCCGCCGCAATCAGCTCCAACAGATTGTTGTCAAGACCTTCCTCCTTGACAGCCCTGCCTGCCTGCATCGAAAGCTGTCTGATCTTCTCATGCAGTTCCTGTCTGTCGCCGCCCGCCTTGACTGCATCCATCATGATGTTTTCGGTCGCCATAAACGGCAGCTCACTCAGTAGTCTCTTACGGATGACTTTCTCATGAACGACAAGTCCGTCCACGACATTTAAGCATAGGTCAAGCACGCCGTCGATCGCAAGAAAACCTTCCGGAATCGAAAGCCGCTTGTTCGCCGAGTCGTCGAGCGTCCGTTCAAACCACTGTGTCGCTGAAGTAACCGCCGGATTCATGGCATCACACATCACATAGCGGGACAGCGATGCAATCCGTTCGCTGCGCATCGGGTTTCGTTTATATGCCATCGCCGACGACCCGATCTGATTTTTCTCAAACGGCTCCTCCACTTCCTTTAAGTGCTGAAGCAGCCGGATATCATTGCTCATTTTATGTGCGCTCGCCGCAATGCCTGCCACCACGTTCATGACGCGTGTGTCGACTTTGCGGGAGTAGGTCTGTCCGGAAACCGGATAGCATTCCTGAAATCCCATTTTCTGAGCGATCATCGGGTCGATGCGGTCGATCCGCTCCTGATCGCCGTCAAACAGCTCCAGAAAGCTCGCCTGCGTACCGGTCGTTCCCTTCGAACCGAGCAGTTTCATCGTGGAGAGCACGTAATTCAGATCCTCTAAATCCATGCAGAATTCCTGCATCCAGAGCGTCGCCCGTTTTCCTACCGTTGTGGGCTGTGCAGGCTGAAAATGCGTGAATGCCAGCGTCGGCAGTTCTTTATATTTGCGGGCAAACTCTGCGAGAAGCGCGATGACATTGACCAGTTTCTTCTTTACGAGCTTCAATGCCTCCGCCATGACAATAATGTCCGTATTATCGCCGACATAGCAGCTCGTCGCGCCAAGATGAATGATTCCCTTTGCTTTCGGACACTGCACGCCATACGCATACACGTGGCTCATCACGTCGTGACGCACTTCCTTTTCCCGCGCCTTCGCCACCTCATAATTGATGTCATCCTGATGGGCTTTCAATTCATCGATCTGTTCCTGCGTGATCGCAAGCCCCAGCTCTTTTTCCGTCTCGGCAAGTGCGATCCAAAGCTTTCTCCATGTGCGGAACTTCATGTCAGGAGAAAAAATATACTGCATCTCCCTGCTTGCGTACCGCTCCGAAAGCGGACTCACATATCTGTCTGTGCTCATGCGGTTCTCCTTTTTTATAAAAATCAAATGACATTTCAATCAATATCATATTTGGAAATAAATCAATTCTTTTTTATTCCTCAAACTCGCCTCTGATATCCTCGCTGGGCGGTGTCAGCGGATAATTCCCCGTAAAGCATCCCTTGCAGATACCGAGTCCTTCCACCATCTCCGCAAGACGCTCCTCCTTTAAGTATGCGAGCGTATCTGCACCGATGATACTGCGGATATCCTCGACCGAGCGGTTATAGGCGATCAGCTGGTCTCTTGCGGGAATATCGGTTCCAAAATAGCATGGCCACAAAAACGGCGGCGCACTGACCCGCATATGCACCTCTTTTGCGCCCGCCTCGCGAAGCATGTGAACGATCCGGTCCGAAGTCGTTCCGCGCACGATCGAATCATCAATCATGATCACACGCTTTCCTTCCACCGCCTCACGCAGCGCCGTCAGCTTCACCTGTACGCTGTTTTCCCTGTTTTTCTGCTTCGGCTTAATGAACGTCCGCCCCACATAGCTGTTCTTGACAAACGCCTGTCCGTACGGGATCCCCGACTGCATCGAATAGCCGAGCGCCGCACAGTTTCCGGATTCCGGCACGCCGACAACGACATCCGCGTCCACCGGTGAGTCGATCGCAAGAAATTTGCCTGCCATGATCCTCGAATGGTATACGCTGACCCCGTCAATATAGCTGTCAGGTCTGGCAAAGTAAATATACTCAAAAACGCATCTTGCCTGACTTTCTTTTTCGATACAATGTGAAATATCGGACTGAATCCCATATTCGGGACTGATCGTTACGATTTCTCCCGGCAGCACATCGCGCACAAATTCTGCACCGACCGTATCGAGCGCACAGGATTCGGACGCCAGAATATACGCATTGTCACGCTTACCGATGCAGAGCGGCTTGAACCCGAACGGGTCGCGTGCCCCGATCAGTTTGCGCGGTGACATCACGATCAGAGAATACGCGCCCTTGATCTTGTCCATTGCGCGTCCCACGCCTTCCTCAACGGTCTTGCTCTTTAAGCGCTCCCGCGCAATATGATACGCAATGACCTCGGAATCGACCGTCGTCTGGAAGATCGCACCCGTGTATTCCAACTCCCTGCGCAGCTCCGGCGCGTTGATCAGATTTCCGTTGTGTGCAAGTCCGAGTGTTCCTTTTACATAATTGAGCACAAGCGGCTGCGCATTCTCTCTCGTACTGCTGCCAGCCGTGGAGTACCTCACATGTCCGACGCCGATATCACCCTTTAACTTTTCTAAAATCTCGGGAGTAAACGCCTCGTTGAGCAGCCCCATATCCTTCGCGGAAATGACCTTGCCTTTTGGTCCTTTTGTATCGCTGACGGCAATGCCGCAGCTCTCCTGCCCCCTATGCTGGAGCGCAAACAGTCCATAATAGATTGTGGAAGCGACATCGCCCCCGTCAAAATCATAAACGCCAAATACGCCGCATTCTTCATGCAGCACATCCTCCGGCTCCGTACAAATATTCAACTTATCCGTCATGTCCATCCTCAAGCCAGCCGCTTTTAGCGGCATCAAACACGATACCTGTTAATGCCGCACATGGGCGCGGATCCTTACCCTGATCCTCCATGTACGGCAATGACATCTATTTTTACATTTCTTACAGTCCGAGTCTCTTAAATACCTCGTTATAAGCTTCCTCTACATTGCCGAGATCCCTGCGGAAACGGTCTTTATCCAGCTTCTCATTCGTGTGGACATCCCACAGACGGCAGGTATCCGGGCTCGTCTCATCCGCAAGGATGATCTGTCCGTGATAGCGTCCGAACTCGATCTTGAAATCGATCAGTTTGATGTCGGCGCCAAGGAAATATGCTTTTAATACGTCATTGACCTTAAACGCGTACTTTTTAATCGTCTCGATCTCTTCCCATGTCGCCAGTCCCAATGCCACTGCGAAATAGCTGTTGATCAGCGGATCGCCAAGTTCGTCATTCTTATAAGAAAACTCGATCGTCGGCTCTGCAAACGGCGTTCCCTCCGGCACGCCGAGACGTTTAGAAAAGCTGCCTGCCGCCACGTTGCGGATGATCACCTCAAGCGGCACGATCTCCACTTTCTTAACTGCGGTCTCCCGATCGCTCAATTCTTCGATAAAATGAGTAGGTACGCCCTCTTTTTCCAACAGTCTGAAGACATGGTTCGTCATCCTGTTGTTAATGACGCCTTTACCGACGATCGTTCCTTTTTTCTCGCCGTTAAATGCCGTCGCATCATCCTTATAGTCAACGATGAGCACATCAGGGTCCTCCGTCCGAAATACCTTTTTTGCTTTTCCCTCATAGAGCTGATCCAATTTGTTCATTGTCCGTCCCTCTCCTTTTTTCGTTCTTCCATGTGAAATGAAACTTAGAATTTCTTAGATTGGGTTCTTATCAACCTTAGAAAATCTTCATTCTTTTTCATACCATCCTCCATGTCGCAACAATTACTACGACCCAAATCAGGATGAAAAACGCCTGCCCTTTGGCGTTTTTCGAAGAATGACTTAGATTTTCTTAGCAGGCGTTCTTTGACTGCTTAGAAAATCTTCATTCTTTTCATTCTTTCCTCACCGCAAAAATTATATCGCACAACCGCTAAAACCGCAAGGAAAGATTTTGGAAGGCAAAGTTACCTTTCAAATGCAAAATCACTTTACAAACGCAAAATGATTTTGCATTTGTACATACCACTTTGCATAGGCAAACACGCCCTCCGCGGCGGCAGCTTCCTTTTCGGAAATCTTAAGCTCGCCCGCCTTTTCAAAATACAGGCTCCGGCTTTTGCCCTTCCCGTCCGGATACCAGCCGCCGACATTCCTTAAATCTCCCCAGTAATAAATGGCGGCGGGGCGCTGCACATCGATGAGGAAATGCCGTGTGACGACATATTCCGCATTGCCGCTGACCGGATCCAGTGTAAAATACTCGCGGCAGAACAACTCCTTCAGCCGCTTTGCGTCTCCCCACTTCTTAAATCTGCCAAGGCTCTTCCGGACCGGCGCCGAAGCGATCGTGATGGTGACTGCGGCACATAAATACAAAAACAGCATGACCATAACGATATCGCCAAGCTCTTCCTTCCCGGGCGGATACATCACAAGCGCCACTGTCAGAAACGTTAAGACCGCCCCCTCGAACAACAGGACATTCCTTAAAATCGCGTTCTGATAAACGTAATAATAGCGGAATAAAAACGCGGAGGGATTTTTACCCTCATGCCATTTAAGAAACGTCAATCTTGCCGAATAGAGCCGTACGATCAGTCCGACCGCCAGCAGCACAGTCTTACAGCTTAACAAATAGACCGCATACAGATACGCCCAAAGCACCCAGCCGGACACCTGCGAAAAAAGGCTTTTCCCGCAAAAAACAAGATATAAAAAGCTAAAGATGATCACTGCCGCAAATACCGCGTCTGGAATACAGGAGATCACCCAGCGCACCGTCTGCTTTCTTTCGCGCTTTCGCTGCAACAGATAACAGATTCCCCACAGAATGACCCACAAAAACGACAGCAGGACAAGATATGCCTGCAGCTTCCGGTTTTCCAGCGCAGCCCCGAATAAGGCGATCCGTTCGGTGTCCGGCCGGGGCACGGTAAGCATCATTGCTGCAAGCGCTGCCCCCATCATGGAAACCCCGAACGGAATCACAAAAATACCCATTGTCTCCGCCTGTGACTTGCGTTTCACCAACTGATAAAAGTCCAACATATATAGCGCAGCGCTTGCATACATCACAAGCATGACGACTCCGAAGTCCCCTCCAAGCACGGCGTCAGGATCAAAATACAGTTCAAAAAATTCAAACAGCGCGCTCAATCTTCATATTCCTCCACAATCTTTAAGATCGCCGGTGCGGATTCCGGATATTCTGCGGCAATCTCCTTGATCTCCTGCTTGGCGCGCTCTGCAAGCTCCCTGTTATGCTCCAGCTGCTTTCTCAATTTCTGCCTCTGCTCATTATAGCCGTGGCGCAGCTCCACGCGCTCGCGGGAATCTAAGATCGCCTCCGGACGGCGCAGCCATACGAGCGGATCAAATAGCTGGTACTGCTGCAGACGTTTCAACAGCTCCCTGCGGAAATGAGAGAGATCGTCAACAGTACGCTCATACTGCTTGCGGTATTCCTGTTCTTCATAGAACAGCGCAAGCTGATCCTCCAGCATGGCACTGCTCTCGGTATGATATTTGGTATACAGATAATCCAACAGATTCGTATTGTTCACATACCGGATCTTGACGCGGTTCTGCAGGAGGATCAATTTATTGATGCCCGCCGTCACACGCTTCAATTCCTTCTCCGCCTCGTGATAGCTGACATAAACATATACAAGCACGCCCGCCATGACAAGACCTGTCAGCAGATACCCGACGGATGAGTCCATATGAAGTCCGAACTGGAACAGTAACAACATCCCAAAGCAGCAGCCCATTGCGCAGATACAGATCAAAGACATGCCTTTTGTATTGTGCATCGTGCTTTTCAGCTCCTGCCTGCGGATCTCATATGCCTGTCTCTCGGCATGAAGCCTGCGAAGATCATGCTTCACGAGTTCGCGGTACTGCTCATTCTCTTTTAACTTGGCAAGCGCTTCCTCCGCCTCCGGTTCGATCTGCTCTATGAGGCGGTATTCTTCCTCCGGCATCCTGCTTTCGCCTTCGGGAATCTCCTTTCTCGCCTGCTCTAAGCTCAAGATCTTGTTTGCATATGAGACAAGACGGTCATATTCACTGTCGGGCAGCGTTTCGATCTCGTCCACGTCTTTCAGATAAGAAGTGACTCTGTTGTACTCCCGGTTGATATCCGAGAGCGCCGAAGCGGAATCCGCTGACTGCTCCAAAAGTGCACGCACATATTTCTCACGCTCCTCAGGCAGAGTCATATCGACTTCCTGTCTGCGCAGCGCAAGCTGTTCCCAGTCCCCGTAATCGAAGCTCTCTTCCTCATCCGTTTTTTTTCTTTTTTTACTAAATATATTTTTCAAAAAGTCGAACATCTGTCTATTCACACCGCTTTCTGTATGCTTCTTTCAGATCCGCCACTGTCTGATCGATCTGCGTATAGTAATCCGGCTCGCGTTCCTCCCACGCCTGTTCTAAATCCGCAAGCTTCGCGCAGGCTTCGCTCATTTTCCACTGTTCCCTGTACTCGGCAAGCTGCGCGTCCACCAGTTCCGAAAGCTGTCTTAACTCCGGCGTTGCGGCAAGCTTTTTTTCCTGCTCCTGCCTTGTCCCGTGCATTTTGACCGCACACACATAATTGCGCAGGCTTTCCCTGTGATAGGTCAAACGGTAGGCTTTGTCAAAATATTCCTCGGCAAGCGCAAAGCCGAACATCTGCGCCTCAATGCATCCCATTGCGTGATATACTGCGGCAGTCAGTGCAATATCCTTTCCCTCGATATCGGCAAGAAGACTGCGGTACTGCGCAAGCGCCCGTTCGTATCTGCCGTCACGCGCAAGCTGGTCGATCCGGATCTTCTTTTTTTCACCGGGATCAAGCCCCGCATTCTCACGCATGATGCGCGCGATCTCCTCCATACGGTCTTTTCCGCAGTAATGGCATTCCTCCATGATACGCACGACGAAGCTCTCCAGCGGATTGCAATTTTGCCGGTACACGCGAAGGACCCTCGCCAGATCACCAAGCTCAAGCTCCTCTTCGATCCAGGTAAAAAGCTCTTCATTCATCATATCATCGTCAAGCAGAACAGCATAATGCTCCAAGTAATAACAGAGCTCCTCTACCGCATACAGCCTGACGCCCGCCTGCCGTATCACATATGGACTTTTCGCATATCCGCCGACGCATATCCTTACCCTGCCCATCGTACTCTCCCTGTTCTTGACACATTCGTCATCCGCCGCCTGCTCTTTCCTGCGATACGGCGACTTCCTGTTCCCAGCTTAGGCCGCTGCTCTCAAAGAAACTGCCAAACCCCAAATCCTCGACGCGGACCGCAAAACGCTCCTCCGAGGGGAACCAGAGCGCCATGTGCAGCCTTGTCATATGGGTGCCCTCCTCAGACAGCCCGTTCAGCTTCATGACAAGCACCCTGCGCTGCGCGCCGTTTAGCGGTGTCAGCACAAACGTAAGCTCATTGCCGCTCTCAAGCATCAGGTCGCATTCCCGCTTCACGTCGAACCAGTTGACGCCCGCATCGATCAGCGGATAATACTGCTCCCTGCCCTGAACAACGGCATTCATGCCAATATTGACCTTGATCTTATCCCTGCCCAGAAAAATATATTTCGACGACGCGCTGCCCGGATGAATCCGCTCATAAGCGGCATAGCACGCGCCCTTGCTGTATAAGTTGTTTCCCTGAAACACCCTCCGTTTACTGCACAGAAGCCGCAGCGATTCTTTACACCAGTCTCCCTGATAGCCGTCACCGATCAGATACACACAGGAAACGATACGCTCTGCCGTCTCCTGCCCGATAATGGCGGCAAATTCCTCGTCACGCTGCCTTGCCTGCTGCGCCGCGGCCGTCTCATCCTCCGAAAACGGTGTAAGACGCATATCGGGAAATTCTTTCTGCGTCGTAAAGGCAACGATCGGGTTCGTCTTTCTGTTGTATTCCAGCCGGTAGGATTTTAAGTAGTCCGACGCATATTCAAAAATCATCACCTCATGCGTGCGCAGCTCCTCGGGCTGATGCATGCAATACTGGTAAAAGCTCTCCGCATGACTTTGAAAAAACAAATGCTCACGGTCCATCTGCAGATAACTGCCCACCCCGGAAAGTACTTCCAGCATACGGCTGTCCGCCTGCTCCACCGTGATCATCAGGTAATCCGGACGTTCCACGCCTGAACCAAGCAGCATCACGGACAGACTATGCTTGACAAACAGTGCAAGAAGGGACACCGCGTCAAACTGCTCTTCCTCGAGCGTGATCTGCTCACCCGCACATGCACGCGCAAGAAGGCGATCGACCAGAATTCCTTCCTCCTCCTCGCTGCGCTTCTGTGCGTCCCTGCCAAAAAACCACTGATTAACGCCCTTGCGCTTACACAGCACGGTCGGTATCGCAAACTGTTCTTTGCCGGCGACAAGACTCACCGTTTCCGGCTCCGGCTTCTCACTGCTGCAAAAGCTGATCTGCGCATTCACATGATTTAATTCCAGCCCAATGAACAGCCGGTTCTTTTTTTCCCGAAACAGCATGTCCTCTCCCTACCCTTTATACCTGCGGCGAAAACAATCTTTCCGACAGGAAGCTTTTTTCCTCATAAGCAGCAGCCATTTTATGAAATCCCGAATAATCCTGCAGCGTTCCCGCAATGACAAGATCATTCACATCCGAGTAACGTGTGCCGCTGTTTGCCGCACTCATATCGTTCTTACTGATCGTCGCACTCTCAGTCAGCTGCTCCCCCTCCGCAGTTTCCTCCGTGATATAATACTGCAGCGTCTCTCCAAAAAAGAGTACAAGCGATTTCACATGGATTCCTTCATACATATCCGTCATCGGCTCCGTCACATAAGTACCCTCTGCGTCTTCTGTCTGCATCACATAATGCAGGGACACCCGTCGTCCCGGCGCCGTACGGTATTCGATCATCGTCTCGTCCGCTAAGCGTGCCACACAGCCTGCCGCCCGTGCATAATCCGCAAAAAACGGGAAACAAATGCCCTTCGACATGAAATATTCTAAAAAACGTGCCGCGAGCTGCAAGACTTCTTCACCTGCCGCCGGCACAGACTCCGCATAAAATTTAAGGTATGCAAGACGGCAGACATCATGAAGCTCCTCACCGCGGTAAAACAGCCTCGTAAAATACGAAAACAGCTTTTCGTCCACCACATTACCCCTGACAAAATAATCATAGGCGCTGACTGTGAGGTAGGCGAGTTCGACCTGCTTGCGCGCACCGTTCTTCACATAGTGATAAAACAATTCGTTCTTTTCCCCGATATAATATCCGCTGAACAATATCTGCAATAAGATCCGCTCACAGAGACTGCCCGTATCCAAATCAAAATCCTTTGCCGCTTTCCAAATATCGCGCAGATGCTTGGTCGTACCCTCATAATACGCTGCAAGATAGCGAAGAATATTTTCGTCATATTTCCCGCCCTCGAATGTGCGGAACGCAAGCGAGACCAGCTTTTCGTCACGCTTAAATTCTGATCTCGCGATCAGCCTGCTGAGCAGGCGGACTGCAACCGACACATCCACCTGCTCCATCCCGAACGTACAAAGCCACTGATATGCCTTATCATGCATACCGCGCAGGATCATCAGACGCAGAAAGGCACTCCTCTCCCGCATTCCCATTTTCTCCGGGGCAAGGGACTGCATCATCACGTCACATTCTGAAATCCGGTCATTATCATACAGATATTGTGCAAGCCGGAAACGTATTTCTCGCTTAAACTCATCCCTGACCTGTTCTGATTCCCAAAGCCGTTTATAGCACTCCGCATTTTTGGAAGTGATGACAACACCGCCGCGGCCTCCCTCGCACAAATACAGGTCTAACCCTAAATGTCCCGTTACCATTCCACCGATCTCTTTGATAAACTTCCCCGGAATCATCAGTTTTTCGATGCGGTACGGCTCTCCCGACACCCTGCGGTTTCCATGCTCATCCTGCAGCAGGATCTGATAAGCCGAATCATAGACCGGCACGACCGCTTTCCCGTCTATAACCGGAAAGATATGCTCTTCCTTTAACCGGTCATAAATCAGAACGATCTTTCTGCACGCGCTGTCCTTTACCGTGATCAGATGGGAAAACAGCAGAGTGATAAAATTCGGCGCGTTGTCCGCATTCAGCATAGCAGGCGTCACAAGTTCACTGTAGAGATACGCAAGCTGTTTGTTGATATGCCCCATACCGATCTGCTCAACTAAAAAACGCTCTATAAACTGCCGGTATGTGAACGTTATCTCCGGATACTTATCCCTGTACCGATATACATTGGCATACAATATGCTCTTTCCCTGATAATCAAGCTCGCTGTGATAGGCAAAATACATCATTACCATCTTGGGTAGCGGTTCTTCAAAATCTCCCGGAAGCGAAAGCATGTAGTACTCGTACAGCCGTGTCACGCGCAGCTCGCGCTCCACACCGAGCGCATACCAGGATAGGTAACGTTCGCCAAAGCACCCTCCTTTGATCAGAAAGCTTAAAAGAACCTGCAGCGTCTCATCATCTTTTGTCGTCTCATAACTTTTTTGAAGAATAAAAAACACTCTCTCGGAATACTGCCTGATCTTGGGCGCAATATTCTGAAGCTGCAAAATGACATCTTTCTTTAGCACGTTCTTTTTTGCCGCATAATTCAATACCTGCAATTCAAATTCCGAGAGCTTCCCGAGCATGGTCGGATTTGCGTTTAGGATCGCAAGCGCTTCCATATAAAGCACGGGGCTCTTGCAGTTTTCATAAAACTGATTTTCCAAAAACAGCCATTTCCTGTAAGGACTTTTGGAAAATTCTTCCCTGAGGTACAGTAAAAGCCATGCGATACGCCAGTTATCCGGGTGCTCGGCATAGATCTGCTCCACCTGCGCCGTCACCTCATCCACATAAACCTCACTGCGCCGTACCAGGGACGTGAGGTAAAGGTAATAGCACCAGTGCTCCGGCAGCCGTCTGCCATAGGTAAGATCCTGTTCCACACGGTCCAAAATCCATTTCGCCTCGTTGAGACGTTCTTCCGTGATCAAAAGCTGCGCCTTGAACAGACGCGCCGGAATGTTCTTTTCTTCCAGCTCGTTCATGCGCTCTACGATTTTTTTCGATTCCCGGATCCACACGTTCGAAGAAAGCTTCTTTGTGCGGAAATCGGCATAATAATTCATCAGGGACACAGTTAAGCGCCCCATTTCTTTTTTGCCGGAAAAAACCATTCCGCGCCTGCGCACGGACATGACCCGGATCTCGATCCGGATATCCACAGAAGCATTGAACAGACGCACAAACCCAAAGTTTATGCCCGCATGCAGACCGGCCCTGTCCACCAGAAATCCCGTATTGCAGATATTTCCTAAAAAATCATCATCCGTCAATACTTTTTTTTCAACGGAAAGAAAATCACCGTCCGTCTCTATCGCCAGCGCCGTATATCCCCATCCGTTGCGCGTGATCGTAATGCGCCCCTGCGCGGTATCCTCAGGCTCTTCCATGCGGATCATCGTTTCCATGGGAATGTACTCGATCGGCTGCTTTTTATTGATCTCAATTAAAAATTCATCCACATTCTGCTGATTGCCCCGCATTCCCGAAAGGCCGAGATATGTATTTAAGTAGCGGCTGTCCGTACCGTGAAACAGCGAAACAAAATCATCACGGTAAAACAGTGAGACCGCCTCATCCCAGTTTGTCTTAGCCAGATTAGCAAAATGAAACAGATTCTTGACCGGTCCCAGCAGGGAAGTCAGTACATCCCGCGCAACTGTCACCACGAACGGGATCGTATATTCCCCCGCGCTGGAAACGATCCAGAATTCACCTTTCTGAATATCGCCTTCCTCCATGCCGGCTCCTGAGAAACGGTAAACGATCTGAGCCTGTGTCCCTTCAAATTCCGTTTTCAGACACTGCATGCGCAATAAGGAGGCGCGCACTGTCCCCCTGACCGGATTGCCGCCCCTTGAAGTGATCTGAAAACTCCCCTTCACAGTCTCTCCTTTTCGGATGGATAACTCGATCTTATAGTCGGAGAGCTTTAAGGAGCCTGCATCGTATTCAATTTTCCCGTCAATCAGGCGCTGTGTTACCGATTCCACACCAAAAACCATCCTTATGTATCATCATCAGCATGACAACTTTTCTGTCCATAATAAACCACTTTTATTATAGGATAAAATAGGCATATTCGCAACGCCTTATTTTGGAAGCATATTTGCGTGAAACGCATTTGTGCATAGATATTGGCAACCGGCCGGAGGCAGACAGCGCGGCGGCATGCGGGACATAAAAAAACAGGCTCCCGCTCCCGCAGTTTCTCTTATACCGCGGGGCGGACTGCCTATTTTTTCTCTTTCCCATACGTTCAGGTCATCCATGAGCTGACGTGCGCAATTTCACCGCCGCCTGCAGTCAATACCAAACGATTATCTGCTTACTGCGCCAGCAGCATCATGATCTGATTGCTCCTCGCCACGAACTTCGTCATAGCCTCCGGCTCAAGCGGCGCCTGCTGGATCAGCGCAAGATCGTAGAGCTGCTCACAGATGATGCCGACATTCTCACCGTCTTTGTGATCTAAAATGTAGCGCACGAGCTTATTGTTCGCATTCAGGGTGAGCGTTAAGCCCTCCTTCCCCATGCCCGGCATTCCCATTCCCGGCATCGCATACATTTTCATCATATCCTGCATACGGCGCGTCTCCTCGGAGAGCGTCACCATGGAAGAAATGTCCTTATTCTTGAGTTTTTCCAGCTTGACCGTCACATTATCCTTTTTGATTGCTTTCTTAAAGAGCTTGTTCAGTTCTTCGGACTGCGCCGCAAGTTCCTCCGCCGCTTTCTTCGAAGTCTTTGCCTTGAAATCATCCGTGATATCCGCATCGATACGCTTAAAGCGGATGCCCTCGTTCTTCGATTCAAGCTGGGATATGAACGGCTGGTCAATGTTATCCTTTAAGATCACGGCATCCATTTTCGCCTTGCGGAACATATTGATATACTGGCTCTGCTGAACCTCATCGGTCACATAGTAGATGACTTTTTCTTTTTTCTCATCCGGTTCCCCGTCCTCGTCTTCCTCGTCAAAATCCGCATCTTCACCGCTGTCCTGATCCGTCACGACCTCGGTCTCGACCGCCTCCCCGGTCTCAACGTCGGTTGCAGTGCTTTCAGCGCCCGTGCTGCCGCCGTCTGCTGCGCCGTCTTTGTTTCCGTCCGCGTCCGCGCTTTCTCCGTCCGCTTTCGCTGCACCGCTCTCCTCATCCTGCTCCGTGTCAGTCGGCTTTACTTCCAGACACTCCGGCAGCGTGCGGTACTCGCCGTCAATATTTTTGAATAAGATATAGTCCGTCATCTTCTCGCAGAACTTGTCATCCTTTAAGCAGCCGAATTTAATAAACGGGCTGATATCATCCCAGTATTTCTGGTACTCCTCTTTCTCGGTCCTGCACAGTCCCGCCAGCTTATCAGCCACTTTCTTTGTGATATAATCGGAAATCTTCTTCACAAAGCCGTCGTTCTGCAGCGCGCTTCTCGATACGTTGAGCGGCAGATCCGGACAGTCGATCACGCCCTTTAGCAGCATCAGGAATTCCGGAATGACTTCCTTGATATTGTCAGCAATGAACACCTGACTGTTATAAAGCTTGATCGTTCCCTCAATAGACTCATACTCCATGTTGATCTTCGGAAAATACAGGATTCCCTTTAAGTTAAACGGATAGTCCATATTCAAATGGATCCAAAACAGCGGCTCCTTATAATCCTGAAATACCTTGCGGTAAAATTCAAGGTACTCATCCTTCGTACACTCGGAAGGATTCTTTGTCCAGAGCGGCGTCGTATCGTTTAAGAGTTCCGGACGCTTCGCAATCTTTACTTTTTCAGGATCGCCCTCTTTCTCCGGTGCAATCGTCTCGATCACGGTGTCCGTATCCAGTTTTTCATCCGCGTTGATCGTCTGCGTCGCCGTTGTGTTTGCAACGGACAGATAAATCTCATACGGCATAAAAGAACAATATTTCTTGATCACTTCGCGCGCTTTATACCCATTACAGAATTCGAGACAATCCTCGTTTAAGTAAAGCGTGATCTCTGTTCCGACCTCGCTGCGGCTGCCCTCAGACATATCAAATTCCGTGCCGCCGTCGCACTCCCAATGTACCGGGGACGCCCCTTCCTGATAAGAAAGCGTGTCAATATGCACCGCATCGGCAACCATGAACGCCGAATAGAATCCAAGTCCGAAATGACCGATGATCTGGTCGTCGTTCGTCTTATCCTTATATTTTTCAATGAAATCAGTCGCACCCGAAAATGCGATCTGATTGATATATTCTTCGACCTCGTCCGCAGTCATGCCTAGTCCGGTATCAATGAATTTGAGCGTCTTCTCTTCCGGATTGCAGATGACCCGAATCTGATTTTTGAAATTGTCCGGATAGGTATATTCGCCCATCATTTCAAGCTTTTTAAGCTTGGTGATCGCATCACAGCCGTTTGAGATCAGCTCCCGGTAAAAGATATCATGGTCGGAATACAGCCATTTCTTAATAATCGGAAAAATATTGTCGCTGTTGATGGATAAATTGCCGTGTTTCTGTTCCATAATCAATCACATTCCTTTCTTTGTTTCGTTTTGGTATAGCACTGGCATAGCACCAAACTCAAACCGCCTGACCGTGCAATGCCCCGCCTCCCGATTCGGCATTTCTTCATTTTCGTTCAGACAGAATATATCTCTGCCCGCTTCCTACACTAGTTTAATTCGTCCTATAGGAAATGTCAAGAAAAATTAGCACTCATTTTGAATGAGTGCTAATAATTGAAAAAGAATCCCTTCTGCCTGACAATATTATCAAATAGGAATCTTATTCCCCAAACGAAAATTCCGCTTCCGAAAAACACCGGTTGTAGATCTCAAAGAAGTCCGCCGTAGTCAGCTTTTCATCATGAAGCAGCCTGATCTCATCCCACAGGTCCTCATTCAAATAGCGTGTGAGTGACAGCACAAAGGTCTCATACTGCTCCCCAAATACCTGTTCACGCTGCGCCCTGACGATCTCGATCTTATTCTGATCGGTCTGTTCCCTGTCAAACGTGCTGACGCATTTTAAGATCTCATAGCCCTGAGACGTCTCGACAATACCGCTTACCTGACCGGTTTCAAGTGAAAACGCCACATCCTCAAACGCCTTCTCTCGGTCGCCGTGACGGATAAACAACGTATTCTCATCCGCTTCATTATAGAGTTCCATCAGACTTTCAAAGTCTTCTCCCGCCTCCAGACGCTCGCTCAGCTCTAACGCAAGCTCATAGCGTTCCTGCTTTTCCTCTTCACTCATCGTAAAACCACCGTCTGTATTTCCCACAGTCGTCGTCTTCAGCAAAATATGCTGGATCGTAATCGTGCGCGCCTCATCGTCGCTGATCTCCGGATTGATATCCCTGATAATATAATGATATACCTTGTCCGCCAATGCATAATCCTGATACATCCCGTCAATCTGCTCCTGCGTGATCTCCAGCAGTTCCTGCTCCCGCGCGCTTAAAGATGTAAAATATTCCTCCGCCGCCTGTGCACACAGCGCCTGCTCTTCCTCAGAAAGAGATACGCCCATCTCCTGTGCAAGAAGTGTCATGGATTTGATGCGCGCAATGCGCGCAAGCACGGTCTCCTTGACATTTTCTTCCAGCGTGATCCCGTTAAAATCCTGCTGCCAGATTTCTTCCCCAAACACGGTCTCATACTGGTTCTGCGTATTGGTCAGGTACACCATCAACTCATTTTTCATACAGGAAGCCGAACCGATCCGGAAGATCTCGCCGCGCTCAAACCCCGTCGTCAAAATAACCTTCGTACCGCCGCCCTCTCCCGCTGTTCCTGCGCCTTCCTTCTGCCCGCAGGCGCAGAAGATCAAAGCAAACATCAGGACTGCTGCGCATGATAATACCCGCTGCAAAGCCCATATGCAGCGCGCCTTAACCGTAATGCTCCTTTTTTTATTCATACCTGTATAAAGACTCCCTTGATCTAAGCTTCATTTTCAAAAATTCCTCTGACCCGCGCCCTTTTAACAGGACTCATTTCCGTCGAGAAGCTTATACGGATACGCTTCAGCAGGAACGCCCCGTACGGACTTCATGAGCCTGACATAATCGTGAACGTCGCAGAGTTTGTCCGCACACGCAATGCCGCCAAATAATAGATCCGTGCCGTGAATATCCGATCCTGCTGTCATCGGCAGTCCGAAGCCCGCCGCATATTCCCTTGCCCGCACATCAAACAGCGGATTATTGTGACCCCTGCTCTTTTTACAGGCGTGCGTCGCGTTGACGCCCTCCACGGCATCCGTAAAATCCGGAAAAACGCGGATTGCCGGAATATACGCCTCATCCCTGTACGGGTGACAGTGCACGACGAGACCTCCCGCACCGCTCACGAGACGGTATTGTTCTTCAATCGTCGCGTCCCTGATCTCCGGGTGCTCCAAAAGCCAATCTTTATCCAGACCGTAGATCAAAAATTCCGTTCCGTCATAATTTGCTTCCCATCCAAAAAACACCGAAAGCCCGATACGGTCTCCCTCAGCCTTTGCATCTTCGTAACCTTTACAGAAACGTTCCACCCAGTCAGACCACGGCAGCGACCGGTCCACACAATTGTTTCCATAGAAAAAATGGTCAGTCACCATGATTCCGGTATAACCCGCCTCATAACAGGCGCGCGCCATCTCCTTCCCTGCCGCCCTCGCACACGCGGATGACTGGGATGTATGCAGATGCGTCTCATATACATAGGGATATCTGCTGTCAATGTTTAACTTTTGGTCTGTACGTTCATTCATTCTCATCATCACTGTATTCTTTTCCGTCCGTTGCTCTGCCGCGTCCCGTCCGCCGTTTTATGCGTTCCCCATCCAGTTTCAGCCGGCGCCGGGGAAACACTGATTAAATCAGCGTTTCCCCGGTACTTAATCAACAACAGGATCGATCACATACCAGTTTTTGCCGATCATCGCCGTATTTAACTTCATACTGCTGCGAAAATCGCCTTCATTTCCCTGAAAAGTGATCTCCACGTTCACCGAAAATCCGCCGTCAAAAGAAACCTCATACTGAAAGTCTTCCAAAAAATGCCGCTCGTATTCGCACAGGCGGTAATCCGTTATCGGTTCCGCTCCCGTGATCTCATACGTCATGGTGATCTGCCCGCCGCAGTACCATTCTAAATCCGCATTCAGTTCCTGCCAAAAATCATCTTCGGAATCCGCTTCTGACCGGACGTCCATCTGTGCATATCGGGAGCTTCCCCCCATTTCCCTCCATATATCCTCTCTGGCGCGCTCCGGAAACGCTTCTGATATTCTGCTAAGATCCTGTCTTTCAAACCCGTCCATAAATACGCTGACAGCCTGTTCATATGAGCGGTTTCCGCGATTAGACGTCAAAAGAACAATGAGAAGAATCACCACAGCCGCTATGATCAGCCCGACGACCGCACAGACTGTCATCAGCCTCTTTTGACTGCTCCTTGGCCGCAAGTCTGCTAATCTGCCATACGGATCATAATAGTTCCCCGCACACATTTCACCCGCTGCAGACAACTCATTACAGTATCCATATACAGACAGACCATTTTCATATACCGGACCTTCTGCATACGGCGGCAGACCTCCTCCATACGCCTGACCTCCCGCATACGGCGACTGAGCATTTCCGTATATCTGACCTTCTGCATACGGCGGCAGACCTCCTCCATACATCTGACCTCCCGCATACGGCGACTGAACATTTCCGTATATCTGACCTTCTGCATACGGCGGCAGACCTCCTCCATACGCCTGACCTCCCGCATACGG
>RYVZ01000012.1:0-9101 GCA_003979345.1 Lachnospiraceae bacterium | reverse complement strand
GACCTTCTGCATACGGCGGCAGACCTCCTCCATACGCCTGACCTCCCGCATACGGCGGCTGAGCATTTCCATATATCTGACTGCCCGCATGGATCTGCGATCCATGCCCATACACAGATTGATGAGAATAAGCAGGCATATTCTCATCCGCCTGCTTATTCTGATATAGAACACCGCCCTGACCTCCTGACGGATATGGCATGGCATTCATGATGCTGCCATGATCTGCCGGCACCGGCGTCCCGCAGGCGGCGCAAAAACGCGCGCCGGCCGGCAGTTCTGTCCCACAGTTCCCACAATAACTCATATGTGATCCTTACCCTTTCTGTTATCACACAGGCCAAGATATCAGCCTCCCGACAGCCTGCTCTTTTTTCTCTCGTAGCGCAAAAATGTATAGGGTATATCAAAATACGTCTGCTCGTCGCTATCCGCCGTGATCTCCCACTCCGGCAGTTCATCCAGATTCGGAAAATAGGCATCAGCCGCATAAACATGATCGATCTTTGTCACATGCACCGTATCGCAATACGGCAGCATCAGACGGTACACACTCTCACCGCCGACAATAAAGATGTCCGCATCATCGTATCCCTGCAGCTCCGCCAGCAGCTCCTCCCCGCTGTGAAGTACCTTCGCTCCCTTTACTGCCAGACCGGGATTTGCCGAAAGTATCAGATTGATCCTGCCGGGCAGCGGCTGTCCCTGAGGGAATGTCGCCAGCGTTTTCCTTCCGTATACGATCACTTTCCCCGTCGTCATTTCACGAAACATCTTGTGGTCATTCGGAATGCTGACCAAAAGCTTTCCTTTATTGCCGATTGCCCAGTGTTCGTCCACTGCAACGATCATGTTCATCTATGTAAGTCCCCCATTCTTGCTCAGTCCGCGAATTTGGGCGCAAGCACAATATTTGCAAGACGAGCAAGCTCGTCTGTGAAAAATTTATTTTTAACAGTAATCCTCCATGTCAGAGCAGTTTACTGCGATGACAGCAATCAGGGCATATTTGGGGCTCTGACCCAAATTGCCGGTTGAAAAATAAGGTCATCAGACTTTTTTAACCTATCTCCTCTAACCTGACATAACCTAACGGTCCCATTTATCCGCAAGCGACCCGATCTGATCGGCAAATTTTGCAAGGTCTTTGTTGGAAACGCCCTCGTTTTTGCGGATGACAGCAAGCAGGCGCTGTCCCGCCGCCACAAGACGCGAGAATACATCCGACTCGCTCCTCGTACTCTTTTTCTTAAGCCTGATGGGTGCTGCCTCGTAATCGACACGGTTTTCAGCCAGATCGTAGCGCGTCCCGCTGTAAGGCGCATAGACATCGTAGCCGTATTCACTGCGCAGACACGCCGCAAATGCTTCTACAACGCTGTCCTCCCCGTGCACAAGAAACAGTTTTGCCGGTTTTTCCGCGAATCCGCCAAGCCACCGGATCAGTCCGTTTTTATCCGCATGACCGCTCATGCCCGCAAGCCCCTTGATTCTCGCCCTCACCTCAATCGTCTCGCCGAACAGCTTCACCTCTTTTATGCCTTCGACCAGCATGCGCCCCAGCGTCCCGACCGCCTGATACCCCACAAAAAGCACCGTGCATTCCTCACGCCACAAATTATGCTTTAAGTGATGCCGGATACGACCCGCTTCACACATGCCCGACGCTGAAATGATGACCTTCGGTGTATCGTCAAAATTGATCAGCTTTGATTCATCACTCGTGATGGAAAGCTTCAGACCCGGAAACGAAATCGGATTGATACCTTTTTTGACAATCTCCATCGCCTCTTCGTCAAAGCAGCTTGCAATATTCTTGTTGAAGATCCCGGTCGCCTCAACAGCAAGCGGACTGTCCACATATACCGGAAAATTGGGATATCCTTCGACCAGTCCTTCCGCTTTGATCTGCCTGAAAAAATAAAGCATTTCCTGCGTGCGCCCCACCGCAAATGAAGGAATGACAACATTGCCCCCTCTGTCAAACGTCTCCTTTAAGACTGCTGCAAGCTCACGCACATAATCGGGGTGTTCCGCACTGTGTATGCGGTCTCCATATGTAGACTCCATGATCACATAATCCGCGTCGCTCGTATATGCCGGATCTTTGAGCAGCGGCTGGTCGCTATTGCCGACGTCGCCTGAAAAGACCAGCTTTTTCTCGTTTCCTCTTTCATTGATCCACACTTCAATGCTCGCCGAACCGAGCAGATGCCCGATATCCGTAAACCGGATCGCAATGCCCTCACAAAGTTCGATCCGCGCATCATAGCGGCATGGCACGATGCATTTGATCACGCCGTCCGCATCCTCCATCGTATAAAGAGGCTGTATCTGCTCCCCATTTGTCGCGCGCTTCGCCTTACGGTTTTTCCACTCCGCTTCCTGCATCTGAATGTGGGCACAGTCGCGAAGCATGATGCTGCAAAGATCCGCAGTCGCCTCCGTTGTCCACACCTGCCCGCGAAAACCGCGCGCATATAACAGCGGCAGCAGACCCGAGTGATCAACATGCGCATGTGTCAGAAGCACATAGTCAATCATTGCCTCCTCTACCGGCAGCTCTGCATTTTCAAATACGTTTACACCCTGCTCCATTCCGTAATCAACCAAAATCCGTTTCCCGCACGCCTCCAGAAAATGACAGCTTCCCGTCACCTCATGTGCCGCTCCAATAAAAGTAAGCTTCATACCCAATCCCCCGTCTTCTCTTTTTGTCCTAAGTTGTTACTCTTTCCTTCTTCTTAAGTTGCCAGTAAAACTACGCCCCGATACACTCCATGACCGCTCCCGATGCCAGCACATCATTTGCCATAAAAAGATAGGGACAATTCCGAAACCCGTTAAACAAAAAATGAACCGATCCAAACTGCTCTTTTACTGCTTTGCAAAAAATATCCATATCCTCCTCATCATAAACATTTCCATGGAAAAAGAATACATGGATGCAATATTCCCTCTCCAGGTCTTCCTTCAGGCGCATCCCCGCTTCCTTGTCGATATCGATAAAAGAAAGCGTGTGACATAATTTTGCGTAATCCCTCGCATATGCGGCCCCGATTCCCTTTGCTGCCCCAAGCAGCATTCCGTTCTTTTTTCTGCCAAACCATTTACTCATATGAACTCCTTTCACAGGAACCACTTTTGGTGAATGGCCGGCATTTTCTAACTACTTTTACAGATTTCGTGACCTTGGGCTGGTTAGAAATTCTTCATTCTTTTCAGCCTGACCCGCGACCGATAGATCCGGTTACTGAACGGATACGTATAACGTGCCGCCTTTAGATATTCATCCGGTGACATCAAATAACGCCTGCCCCATGAATATACTTCCAACATGGTTTTCTGCGAAACCTCATAGATTCCCGTGACCGTTATAAAATGAGCTGCAACATGCTCCGCTGCTGCCTCTACTGTATCATTGTTTATTTGGTATAGCGTGACGCCGCGCCGCTTCTTGAAAAAGAATGGTGTTGAACCCAGGATTATAATGACCGGTCTGTCTGCCAAAAGTTGTTCCTGTATGATCGTAAGCAGCCGCTGTCTTGCTTTTTTAGTGTAAAAAAAGAAACTCACTCCACGAAGACGTTCCTGCGCAGACATCCGCATAAACGTCAGATTCATAAGTCCTGCATACAAATACGCAGAGATACCGAATCCCGGAATCACACGAAGAAAACCTCTCTCCATTTCCCGCACAAGAGACAGATACTCTTCCCGGTGCTTCGGTGCATCAAAAACATGACGGTAAATGCTATAATCCGCTGCAGCGATCACACCGCATCCGTAGCGCCTCAGTCTCCCGTTTTGTGAAAAGAAATTCTTTTTTTCAAACCAGTGCTGACTGCCTGCAACATAGCTATGCGGCAGCACCGCTATTTTATTCATAACATGCCCTCAAATCGTCCGCGCACGCTGCAAGTCCCTCAAGAAGTTTGGGATTAAAAACGCCGCACTCTCCGTTAACGATCATTTCTAACGCCCGTTCATGGGAATAGGGCGGCTTATAGACTCTCGGACTGACAAGTGCATCATAGACGTCCACCAGGCTCACGATCTGCCCCCAGATCGGTATTTCATCACCGACCAGCCGGTCAGGATAACCCCTTCCATCATAACGCTCGTGATGATAACGGCAGATTTCCCTGCAATAAGTAGAAAACTCATCATCCTGTCCCACCTCGATCGAGTTGAGAATATCAAATCCTTTCGTCGTATGCGACTTCATGATCTCAAACTCCTCCGCAGTCAGCCTGCCCGGTTTATTCAAGATCGCATCGGGAATGGATATTTTACCGACATCATGCATGGATGCTGCCATCGTGATCTTCTCGATTTTCTCAGGAGTCAGTCCGTATGCAGGCTCATGCGCGGCAAGATAAGTAGCCACAATTCTCGTGAGCTGTTTCGTCCGCATAATATGTTCGCCGGAATCGCTGTCCCTGAATTCCACAAGCGCGCCGAGCGAATCGATCACCTTTTCACTAAACTTCTGATATCTGATCTGCTCATCATATTTGTGCTGCAAAATTTCCTGCTGCTTTAACTCATCGACGCATTTTGCCAGGCAGATCAGCCGGTTCTCATTGTGCTGCGCGCGCCGTATCAGCATCGTATACCAGTGATAATCCGGTCCCAGACTATCCCTCACACGCATATCAAAATATACTTCCTTCCGCCCCTTGGAAAATGCGGACGACGATGTCAGGTATATGCGCTTTGCCCGGAAATTGTCAAGATCTGCGGGATAAATGCGTGTTCTCTCATAAGCGGCGACAATGCGCGAGAGTTTTCTCACCGTCGGTTTTTCCTGCCGTTTCTGACCGCCAAGACGGATGACCTGACAAGTATCCTTATCCAGATCCACAACGTACATCCGCTGAAACGAATCCTGAAACATAAATCCCATCTGCTCAAGAAGCTCCTTATTCGTATTTTCCAGCTTCTTTTCGCGTGAAATATTTTCGATGATCCCGACAATATACGGATGACCGTCGGAATCATCCACATCTTTACATCTGACTCTGTGCCAGGAATATTCTCCGCTTTCTTCTCCTTTTATACGGATCTCGACCGCATCCCTGTTCCCCTTCCTGAATACGGACAGCAGCTTTTCCATGTCACCGGCGTATACCTCACCTCTCAGATCCATATTATCACAGCACTTTTCAATGCTATACTGCACAAGACGGCCCTGATCTTTTTTCGACGGGCAATGTAATGTAAGCACATCGCTCCTCGTATCATATTCAAACCGGATATTGCCTGTCGCCCCCATTGCAAGATCCGCACGCACCTGCTCTTCCATCAGATGAATCTGCGCATTCTTCAATTCTGTAATATCCATGCGGATACCAAGATACACGACCTTCCCGCCGCGCTCCTCCAGCTTGACCCCGCTCATCTGCACCCACCGGACACGGCCGCTCTCCCCCATACGAATCCGATAGATCACATCAAACGGCTCACCCTTCTTTGCTTTTTGCAAAATGACCCTGCACACCTCAACGCGATCCTCTGGCAGAATGTGGGCGATGTACCCTCCCTGATAATCTTCTCTCTTCTTCTCCGCAAGCTGGCAAAACTCATCATTCACATGGACGATTGTCAATTCCTCATCTGCAATAAACTGTACAACGCCTCCCGGAATTGCCGCATATGCCGCATCCAATGTCGTCTTTAGCCTGTGCTGCAGATTCATGCGGAAGTCAATATTACGTATCAGTCCCACGCATGAAATGCGCGCCATATCCGCCGTATATACCCGGACAAAACGAAGCGCCATCCAGTGATACTGCCCGTCCGGCAGCAGCATCTGAAATTCCATATGCAGCTCGTCCCCGTCTTTCCTGAGCGTCTCCAAAAGATAACACTGCTCCGCTTTCCTTGCAACTTCTTCTCTGTAGTCGGGATGGACACGTTCACACAGCTCCTGCATCGCTTTTGTAAAATTACCATGATCCCCTTCCCGGAACATCGTACTTCCATCTGCCGCCAAAACCATATGTGCATTGCCCGTCAGGTTGACTGCCGTAACAACAGAATATACAACAGAAAGCGTATCTCCCATGATCTTTGACAGCTCCGACTGAAATTTCTCCGCCTCATCAAGATAGATCAGCGTAAAATACACCACATATGCAGGAGTCTCGTCCCAGCAAAACTCATCGAACCATACATCGGTCATTCCACCGAAGTCCGGCAGATACAACCGGTACCGTTCATCCGTTTCCTTTCCTTCCTCATGCCGGCGCAGCGCCCTTATGATCCGCTTCCCGTTATGTTCTCCCCCCAAAACCGGGTCCATGCAGATTCCTGTCTCCGCCGCCGGATACGCACGGCAAAATGTTCTGTTTGCATACAGAACGGTATGTTCCGCTTTTGATACCACAACAATACCGACATTGGACATATGCTCCAACATCTCCCTGAACCGTTCCATGCCATCCCTCCTCTCACTCTATGACTTCTCTATTCCTCTTCCAAAATTTCTCCGTCGGACTGCTCACACTGCTAATTACTCCCATTATAGCATAAAATGTAAAACCGTCATAGGCGTTCACAAAAAAATATCCTAAAAAGTAATTGACAAGTGCGGATACATCATGTATATTGTTACTTGTTCATATCTTTGCGATATGGATATGCGCGAGTGGCTCAGTTGGTGGAGCGCGACCTTGCCAAGGTCGAGGCCGCGGGTTCGAGTCCCGTCTCGCGCTCTCTAAAAAAATCCTTTCGTTTCGTACGAAAGGATTTTTTGTTTTTTATCTTTATTGTTTCATTTGACTGATTTGAACTTTATTCTATTTTTCTATACCCAAGCGTTTTTCTAAGTATGCTTTGGATTTTTCAATCTATTCTTCCTGCGGCAGGAGGTTTTCCGTATCTGCATCGCCATCTCCGTCTGGGTTCCCGGCTCCGCCATCTCCGTCTGCTCCTTCGGGATTTTCGGCGCCGCCATCCCCGCTTGTTCCCTCGGGGCTTTCACCACCACCCGTCACATCCGAAAGCGACATCCCCTTGCATTTCACACGGTAAATACGCATCAGGGATTCTTCGATCCTCTCAATCGAAATCTCACCATTGTTTACAGCGTCAAGCACGCCCTGATAGGCCTCTTTGAAATTTTCCGGTTTCAAAATCATATCGCATCCCGCATTGATCGCATCAATCGCAGCCTGCGCCGAAGTATAATAGGTTGTGATCGCTCCCATGTCCATTGCATCAGTTATGATAATACCCTCATAGCCAAGCTGCATACGCAAAATTCTTGTTACAACATCCGAACTCATGGAAGCCGGCGTATAGTCCCATGTGATTCCCGGCAGCGAGATATGGCTCACCATCATAAAATCAGGATCGGACTCCAGCGCCATTCTAAATGGAATCACTTCTGTCGCCAACAGATTCTCCTCCGTCATATCATTCGTAGCCCTGCCGTTATGAGAGTCTGCATCCGTGCTGCCGTGTCCCGGAAAATGCTTCACGCAGGCACTGATGCCATTATCCTGCAGCCCCATGACCGCCTGAGACACAAGCGTCGCAACGGTCTCGGCATCCGTTCCGAAAGAACGGTCCGCAAACATACTGTTTTCACCGTCATAAATGTCTCCGACGGGTGCAAAATTCACGTTGAAACCATATCTTGAAAGGTACTGGGCAATCTCGGAATATGCAAGATACACCTGTCCTCCATCACCGGCCGCACCAAGCTCCCGCGCACTGCCGACATTATCCACTTCGCTTAACGCGGACGCCACTCTTGAAACATCCCCGCCTTCCTCATCCACACCCAAAAACAACGGATATTTGCTCATATCCTGCGTTCCTGCCAGCATTTCGGTAATCTGCTCCGCACTCTGGATATTGGAACCAAAATAGATCAACCCGCCGACCGCATAGAGATCCAATGCCTCCTGTGTCTTTGCCCCCGCCCTCACTGCCTGCGTTACATTTTCCATGATGGACTCCGGCGTCACAAAAAACAATCCGGCGACTTTTTCTTCGGTCGTCATTTGATCAATATAATACCGCGCCACTTCATCCACAGGATTCACTTCGGGCTCCGGTTCCGGCTCCGGCGTGACAGTCGGAGCATTCACTTCAATCACTTCCTGCGGCGGCACATCCTCTTCAACCGGCTCTGAAGCGCGCCCGTCCTGAATAAAACGGACCAGTCTCTTTCCCCCGTACACTGCGCCGCAGATAAATGCCGCGACAAGAATGAGCATCACGATGTAAGCAATGATCTGATTCCGGATCCTCCGCTTTCTCCTCACAACCCGCTTCGCGGAACGTTCCTCCGAATAATCCTTTTTGTCATCATCTTCCATGCCGTCATCGGCATAAACTTCACCGGTTTCCCCGTCCTCATATGTTTCATCGGCATCCGCCTCCTCTTCATATACTGATTCGTCGTCCGCTTCTTCCCCATATACTTCGTCAACGTCTGCTTCTTTGTCATATACTGCTTCTTCGTCCGGCTCTTCCCCGTATGCTTCGTCGTCTGTCTCTTCTTCATACATTTCTTCGGCGTCCGGCTCTTCCTCTATCTCATCGAATTCTTCCTCGTACTGCTCATCTTCATAAAGATCCATTTTCTTTTTTCCAAACATATTTGTAGCTAAGCTCCTTTCAAAGTCAGGAGATTTCACACACGACACAAATCTCCCGATCGAAGTTTCTCATCCCCGTACTTCATACCATAAATATGGTATCTTACTGAAACATTCACTCTCTTATCATACCTTATTTTGTGTCATATTTCTACCTATTTATGAAAAATGCGATACAAAATATTTCCTTTTTCGCACAATGATCCCCTCGTTTTTACACATACAGAAGGGAGTATAAACGATACATCGTTCATACTCCCCTCTACTCTTCGTACTCCACTTGGGTGTACCTCCATTGTTTTTTTCGTATCCGTTCCACTATTCTCTTTGTACTCTGCGTACTGTAACCTCTGTTGCTTCTGTTACCCTTTCAGTGTACTTGTCTACGATGTGCTACTCATTTCTCTCAATATCATAATGCTGCTTTGGTGGACTGTACCTTCCTTTCATTAGGATATCTATGTAAACTGTCTCTTATACACATCT
>RYVZ01000038.1 GCA_003979345.1 Lachnospiraceae bacterium | reverse complement strand
CATTATATCTTTTAACAACTACAGTTTCTATTTGTTGTTGTCGGTTACTTGCGCAAGTAAGCTAGTTTGTAAAAACAGCCGAAGCAATCGCGTAACACTTTGCCAGTTAAATGAACAGAAACGAAGGTGCTTGATAAATTTCGCCCCGCATAGTACGATATAAGAATAGAAGCCGCCGGACGCTGCGATCAGTCCGGCAGGTATGATCAAGGAGATTTTCATGAGAAAGAAAGTGAAAAACACCATCGTTGTATTATTGATCCTGACACTGGGCATTTTCACCGCACTTTTGGCTTATCTGTACTTTTTTGCACCGGAGGGCGGAATACTTTCAAGAAATCAGGACCTTACAGGAGAATGGACCGCCGATTTGGACATGACGGAACACGCCGCAGTCACAGCGCTCGGCTGGCTGCAGGATATAGAAGCCGTCTCCATATCTTTAGAGGACATGGAAGACTATATGCGGGGTTTGACTATTCAGGTCAATCTGACTTTCGCGCAGACTGCACGCTCAGAGGGAACCTTCCACTGTTATGTGGTACCGGAAAGCTACGATGCCTGCAATCAAGCAGCTTACGAGGCTTTTGCGGCCGCTTTTCAGTCACTTTTGGTCGAGAGGCTCCGCATAGCAGGCTATACGGGCAATATGGACGCGGAATCCGTTGAAGCGCTCGTCACCAAGACTTTCGGAATGTCCACGGTCGATTATCTGATGTCCTGCGCACCCGCCCTGCTGCCCCCGCTCGAAGAGTTACAGGCCGGATATGACGGCAGCGGAACATACCGGACGGCAGATGGCATTCTGACCAGACAGTTTGACGCCGACGACGCTGTTACTGTAAAAGCGGAAAACTATATCCGAAAGGATTTCAGCCTGATCCTGATCGAAGAAGACGGTTCTGTGTACAGCGGTTTCTTCTCGGACGGTGAACCCATGCGATACACATTAAAACAGGCGCAGACCCCGGCGACGGAGAATTAACAAACCAGAGAATTAACGAACCAATATAAGACAGAAACACCGGCGCCGCTTTTGGAAGATCAACAAAACCAAACGCAGAAATAGTCGTCCGAAAAAGAACAAATACGAACACAGGTTTCGGAAAGGAGTTTCTATGAAACACGTTTTGCAAAAAATATGCTCTATATTATTGTGTGCGGTCATGATCTGTTCCATGCTGCCTTTCAGTGCATACGCAAGCTTCGAGATCCCCGGAAGCTGTCAGGTGCAGACAGATTCCGGCGCTTCCCGCACGGTAAAAACTTTGGACTATGGCTACGGTCATAATACCTATTACTCGCTTAGGGATATCGCCATGATTCTTGGAGGTACGGACAAATCCTTTTCGCTGGAGGTCGCAAAGGATACCGTCTCGCTGAACCCGGGAAACAGCTATGTGCCCGTCGGCGGGGAAAATGCTCCGTGGGAAGACAGCGAAAATCCCGACATTTCCCTGCGGAGAAACAAATTCCATGTGAACGGGCAGACCGTATATTATTATACCCTGATCGCACAACTGCCTTCCGGTTTTTATGACTGCTTTATGATGGCAGCAGACTTAGGGATGATCCTGAATATGAACATCACCGCTCCCTCTGCCGGTTCCCTGCAGATCGACACACAGAACCCTTTTGGCATTTCTCCTGCTTCTCTGGAACAGAGCGGCTATTTTTACGGCGTCAACAGCGTGCTTGTAGGAGACGCCACTACCGGAGAAATTTACTATCGCTACCAGTCAGATACGTCCTATCCCATTGCCAGCACTTCCAAGCTTATGACCTACCTGCTTACCATGGACGCCATTTCAGCGGGGCAGATCTCTTTGGATGAACAGGTCACGATCTCCGATTCGGTTCAATTATTAGCCGATTCTTCGGACGGGGTACTCCCTTTAGAAGCAGGCACACAGATTACCGTGCGGGAGCTTCTTCTAGGCATGCTTTTACCTTCCAGCAACGAATGCGCGCTGTGTCTGGCTGAATTGACCGCCGGTTCCGAGGAAGCGTTCGTTCAGAGGATGAATCAGAAAGCGTTAGAGATCGGACTTTCACAGGCAGTCTTTTTCAACAGCCACGGACTGCCCTCTTACACGGAAGAGCCAATTCCCTCCAAGCGCCAGAACCGCATGAGTGCGGAAGATATGTTCCGGCTGACCTCTTATCTTTTGAGTGTTTACCCCCAGATCACAAATACGACTTCACTAAAATCTGCCACGCTGGAATCTCTTGATGGCATTGAAGTGCGCAATACCAACCCGCTTCTTTACAATCTGCCCGAAGCCACCGGCCTGAAAACAGGAACGACTAACAGAGCCGGCGCCTGTCTGGTCACTTCCCTTGCAGCGGATGACGGAAATATGGAACATGATCTGATCGTCATTGTTTTTGGCACGGAGGATTCCATAGAGAGGGGGCGTGTTTCCGGATTATTGGCAAGGTACGCACTGAACACCTTTTATGGCGGCGCGGAAGAGGCGGAAACAGGAACGTCCGGTCAGACTCCCCGTCCCCTGCCAACACACGCCGAAACCGCCATAGACTGGATCCTGCGGACTGCAAAAAAGCAGGAACCCGCCGCAGGATACTGATTTCGCGGATGCGTTTTACTGCGCAATTCGGTGAATATATCTTGCCGCGGAGTTCCCATAATACGTTTTGCCACACTGTTTAATTCATCGGTTTATACCGCAAAAACCATTGCGTTTTGCCGATGGGATTTGATATACTCATTTTGGTATGAAACATCAGCCATTTACTGCCGCCCGATACGGACATATCCGTCCCTGCGGGCGTCAATGTATGAAAAAAGCCGCTCATGCGGCTGACGGAGGGGAACAAATGAGCAAACAGACAGATAATTATGCGGCATTAGCCGCCGCGCTGCGACTTCGCTATGACACGGTAAACAATGTGATATACGGCGTATGGAACGGCTATACGATGACCATATACGCCGTTGATGCCAGATATCCTTACTGGCTGACCATACAGACCGCAGCCAAACATCCCTATGGTGCAATTCTTTCCAAAGAGGATACCAAAGCATTCACAAAATCAGTGAAACCCGTCAACAGCTGCCTACAGGACGGCAATCATGTGCGTATCACGATCAATTTTGCCATGGGCGGTAAGGCGGCTTTGGACAAACTGACTGCCGCCGTATCGGAAGGATTAAGTTCTTTTACCGCTTTCCTGTACCAAAAAGGGTTCATACCCTGCTGTAGTATGTGCGGGATGCAGAAAATGGTTTCTCCATACTGGTCTGAGGGAAAATACTATCACCTCTGCCCGGAATGTGAAACATCCATGCGGCAGACACTTGCTACGTCGTCAAAACCGCCTAGGCAGGAAAATGTCATAGCCGGAATCGTAGGCGCACTGCTCGGTTCTCTTTTAGGCGTGCTGTGCATCGTGATCCTAAGTCAGGCAGGATACGTGGCGGCATTATCCGGGGTCATTATGGCAGTCGGCGTGCTCAAAGGCTATGAACTGCTGGGGGGCAGACTGACCAAAAAGGGAATCGTGATCAGCATTATCATCATGCTTGGCATGACCTATGTGGGTGACCGCCTGGACTGGGCGATCGCGCTGCACAGAAAAGCGGGCGGCGCCGAACTTGGCCTGAACCTGTTCGAATGCTACCGGATGGTGCCTCAGGCGGTGTCCGGCGGTGTGATTGAGCTTCGGGCTTATATCGGCAACATGGCTCTGATCTATATTTTCCTCCTTTTAGGTGCGGTTCCGACGATCTATGGCAAGATAAAAGAAAAACAGCAGAAGGGGTTTCTCATCAAAATCGGCTCCGCCAGCGTTTATGACAATGCGACGATGCAAAAAGACTTGCGCTGATGCGAAAAAGCTTGCATCAGCGCAAGTCTTTAGAAGAATCGCGTAGCGATTCTTCTATCGGGCTTCGCGAGTACTCCGCAGGAATCAAAGCAGGGCTGCCGCTTTCACGAACCTGTCTTCGTGAGAGCAGCCGCCCTTTCTTATTTCCCTATCACATTCAAAAATCTCTGATCGCCGCAAGCGCGGGCAGTGCATTTCCGTCATAATCAAACAATGCCTGATTCGCCCACTCGTTTCCGCATGGTCCCTTATCTCCGATATAAGCGAGCGATTCCGGAGTCGCCCAGCCGGAGCCCGGTACCGGAAGCCATGCGGGTTCCCAATAATAGAAACCTTTTCCCCTTCCGTTCGGGACATCCCGGATCACCTGCATGACTGCTTTCATAAAGTCGCGCTGTCCCTCGGGCGTCATCGGGAACGGTACCTTTTCGGCAAGTTCTGCTTTCGTCGCCATGCCCTTGCGTTCCTCTGCGCTAAGCTTCTCGTACGATTGATAGTCCTCCATCGTAAAGCCCATGGATACCTCGGCAACGATGACATCCTTCTGATAGCGTTCCGAAATATCTTTCATGTTTGCAGCCAGATCCGAGAGCGAACCATGCCAAAACGGATAATAGGACAGTCCGATCACGTCAAAATCCTCTCCGCGCTCCATGTAATGATCAAACCAGTCACGGTACAGCTCGTTATCCGTCCCCTTATCCAAATGGATCATAATCGGAAGATTGGCGTCCACTGCACGCACGGCGCGGATACCTGCGCTGATAAATCGCGCAATATTATCGTATTCCGGCTTTTTCCCGTTGGGCCAGAGCAGGCCGTTCGTCACCTCATTGCCGACCTGGATCATGGTCGGGAACGCGTTTTCTTTTTTGAGTGTCAAAAGCACGCGGCAGGTATAATCATAAACCGCCTGTTCCAACTGGTCGTCGTCATAGCCAGCCCATGCCTTCGGCTTCACCTGCTTTCCGGGATCCGTCCAAAAATCGCTGTAATGAAGATCAAGCAGAAACTGCATCCCCTGCGCAAGCGCTCTCTTTGCGGTCCGCACCGTAACCGCCAGATCATTCGTTCCGGCGCCGTACGGCTTCTTGGTCTCTGCGTAAGGGTCGTTCCACAGACGCAGACGCACGGCGTTCGTTCCATAGCGCTTTAAGATCTCAAGCGCTTCTCCCTCCTGCCCGTTGTCATAAAATCTGCCTCCACATCGCTCCACCTCTTCGAGCGTGGAGATATCCATTCCTTTGATAAAATCTGTCATAAGTCTCACTCGTCCTCAAATGTTGTGATTCTGTCCGCAATCCTGCCGTAGCGGAATCTCGCCAGCTCGTTCTTTTTTAATACGTCCTCCTCCGTGCCGTGATACTGGCAGCGGATGCAATAATATTCTTTTTTGTCGCGGTCATAAAACATATCAATGTCAAGGTCTCTCATAAAGCAGGAGGGACAGCGGTAATTTAATTTGCCTTTTCCAGATTGAGCCATGTCGTAAATACCTCCTTATCGGAAATTTCCGTTTGATAACCTAATGTGAACATCGGCGAGAATGCATATCCCTCTTTCACATAGCCGGATGCATTCTCACAGTCCGTGCTGAGCGATACGCGCGTATCGATCTGCGGTACGACCGCGCTCACACGCTCTGCGCCCTCAAGAGAAGCTTCCCTGCACTTGTACGCATAATCGATCGTGCTCTTTTCCGCTCCCTTTTCAAGAGAGAGCGTAATGCCGCTCATATCCTCGGAATACTCGGTCGTACCATAGCATGCGACCATATATTCATTCAATTCCACTTTCGCGGTCGGGTCGCTCATCGAGAGAACCTTGCGCTCAATGCCGATGCGGGAGCTTCCTTCTTCAAATAGAAGTCTCGTCTGAAGCTTCACGATTAAATCGGAGAATTCGATTTCTACGGGATCAAGCGTCAGGATTCTGGTGCGTCCGTCCTCGGAGAAATGCGCTTTTGTGCGGCAGAGGCACAGATCCACTTCCTCGCCGTTATAGGTAAGCTTCGCACTTCTGACCGTTCCCTCGCCTGCATAGTGCGTAAAATATCCGGCGCGGTATTTTTCCTGGATCAAGAACGGGTAGGACGCGTCGGTCACATGCTTCGTGCCAATGCCGACCGGCCAGTTCAGTTTTGCCGCGTACGGTCTTAAATCGACGATCGCGCCGCCCTGATCCATGTTGACGCAGGCGCGCATATACGGGTCGCAGTACCAGAACAACTGCTTATCCGATCCGTAAAGTATATCTTTCCAAAGCGCACATTCCGGCTCGGTGTATCGTCTGTTTTCACGATACCAGTCTGCAAATTCCGCCATCGTCATGTCGCTCAACTTACCTTCTTTTTTGAGCTTGCCGTAATAAGCGCAGCCGTCCTCGTAAGACTTTAACAACAGCTCGTAAGGCGCCTCCCAGCGTCCCATCTTGTTCATCCAGCCCGGTCCTACGAACATCATGTTGTAGGCGTAACCGTTGTTGAATTTTCCAAGATAACGGTACTGGTCGATCAGGTTATATAAATACGGATAATCCCAAGTCTTTGTGTCATAGATCATGCCGCGCAGTACGTTCTGCGGATGCGTGCCGAAATTCGAGCCGTTTCCGTCGTAGCAGGCAAGCAGGTCGCGCGATAAATGCGGAATCGCCACGATGCCGGAATCCTCTGCCTCATTCGCCGCCGGTGCATGCGTATTCTGCTTACTCGGAATCCACGGCGCCCAAGGACCTCCGTCCATGAACGTATACCATGAATTGTTGCAGGTATGATATGCCTTCGGTCCTTCCTCCCAACAGGTTGCGACCGCACATTTGACCGTCGGATATTTCTCTTTGATATAATTGGTCAGCTCGGCGTCCATGTAATAGGAACCGGTTGACTCCGGATAAAAGCCGAAGCGCTCATGGAATTTACCAAAAACATCGTCCACGATGGACATTTTATCTTCCATTGAGAACATCCAGATACAGAAATCCTTTGTCTTATATTTCTCGCGGAACTCTTTGCACGGAAGTCCTAACAGCGTCAGTGCGATCTCGTCCCCGTACTGTTCATGATCCGACTTTGCAAGCGCCACCGCCTCATCATTAAAAAGCGACGCATACGTCATCTGGATCGTCGTCTTCAGCCCGTTTTTATGCGCGATCGACTGCTGTGTCTTGAAAATGTCGAGCGATTCGGTCAGGAGCGCTTTTCTCCCAATGTCCTCCTCTTTCCCGTGTCCAGTCACTTTTTCAGCATATTCCGGCACCATTTCGGGACGATGAATGATGTTGACGATAAATTTCTCCATGTCTGCCTCCTTATGATATGTCTTTCCGTAGTATTCCCATATTCGTCCGGCTATGCACAATCCCGCAGGTATCGCACCCTGCAATGCGCCCTATACTAGTATTCGGCGTCCTTCGTTGCGCAACCGGTTGTTCTCTTTTCCATAGTCTACCAAAGCAGGGATTTCTTGTCAATCACTATTACTTGGTTTTTTTCACTGATTTTGCAGTCCGGTCTTTGTGCATTTTTCCTAAAACGCCCCTCACTTGTCAAATTGCAGGAAGCGGGCTACAGGCTCCTTTTGAAATAATTCTTTTGAGGTGACTTTTTCACCCGGTCTGATATAATCCAGATTCATGCCGTGATCATACAGAAGCATAAAGATACGTCTCAGATCGTCTTCTAATTCCGGCGTAATCACCCTGTCCGTTCCCGTCTCTCCCGTCCGATGATCATAGGACGGCAGGACATTCCATCTGCTGTTCATGACCGCGGCATCGATCACATCGCGGATTACGGACGCCCTCCATTCATTCGCGCAATCTTCCGATTCCGTGATACATTTATCACAGAACAGCGGCTTTCCCGGAATCGTATTTCGATATTATTTTTGCAATGAATAAACTGACGCATCCCGGAGAAAAACGGATGGTTCAGTATGCGAAAGAGCGGGCGGAAATTCTTCCTGCCGGTTTTGAGAAAATCCGGACAAATTATTTCAGAATATCTTCACGGATTCGGACGGGACATTGCAGACGCTTCAGAAATGATTGATGAATTAGAAAACAAAACCTCTTTCTTAAGGGATTTTGCATATTCGATCTCGCTTTTCGTGCTGTCCCCGATATAGCCGCCGGGATTCACGACTAAGATTGCGTCCGATATTCTGATCTTTTCTTTATGCATCCGGTTCAATACGTCTATTTCGCTCTGCGTATAGGCTTCTTTCGGTTTCACCGGATAAACCGGCGTAATCACGCAGTTTCCCTCAAGCTCCATTTTTTCCGCCGTCTGGCGCATTTCTTTTTCAAATTTAAGACTGCCGCAGATCGTTATGATCTTCATTCGCGTCCTCCGATTCCATATTATTTTTCTCCCTTTTCGGAAAAATGTTCCACTGCATTTTTGTTTAAGCACAAATGAAGATGTTGAAAAAATGGGAAAACTCAAATTGTTACACCTTTCATCATTTACAGGCTCTTTTATTCGGTTTTCATTGATTTATCTCATAGTAGATGGCAGTTTTCTTTTTATAATGAAACTGCTATTAAAGAAAATCGCCTGCATAACACACATTCATTTGTCACCTGCCCTTATCCGCATCCCCAATTTGTTTCTGCCCGGATATTTTTTCTTTTACAAAAATCCGCACCTCAAAAAATAACATAAACAATGTCGCAATCAGAAATCCGACCATCAGAATCCGATGCCAAAATGCAAAATAAGCAATGTATGCCACGATCGCCGCAAGATACACGATCACAAGGATATGCCATTTTTTTGAGTCACTGTCCGAAATGATCTTCTTTTTAACGGTACCGTCCTCTTTCAGCAGTTCATCAAGACTCATGTCAAATTCGTCACTGAGCGCGATCAGGTTGGCAATATCGGGAATACCCCTGCCATTTTCCCATTTTGTGACTGCCTGTCTTGACACATGAAGCTTCTCTGCAAGCTGCTCTTGCGACAGTCCGGCTTTCATCCGGCAGTCTTTGATCTTTTCCCCTATATTCATCTTTGCTCCCTTCTGTGCGCTTTTGCACACACTCAAATTCCGGGGCTCCTCCTCGGCGTTGATTTTACGGAGCAACCCCTGTGATTTGTCTGATTCCGGAAATCATGATAGAAGAAAGGTGAATCTATGGCAAGAAACGGCCGGTTACGCGGACGCTACTTAGCGTAGCAGTCCGTCCATCCGGCAAATCCGGCAGTTTTCTCCGCTTCTCTTATGGCTTCCTTAAAACTTTCACGCATTGACCCTGTCTGGATCTAAAATATCACTGAAACAGACTGTATAACACGGTACGTTTTTATCTATGGCGTTCTCAATCTTCCCATCCTCAATATCAGCTATCATTCTCTGAAAACTCGGTCTTTGGAAATTTGTTCCCGAATAACCGTCATCCACGCAGAAAGAATAAGCAGCTTTTCCTATTTTCCTCGCATATTTTTCTAAGATAGCTTTCTGAGATGTAATATGTAAAGGGTGGTTTCTGCCACCTAATACATATGACTGCGGCTCATTTGTGGTGAATTGAAAAGCAGTTATAGGAAAGGAGCAGAAAAAGCCTTATAACCGCTGAAAATCAACACAAAAAGGAGCTGAAATGCTATGAAATCTCTATTTGAGGAAATGGGCGGTACATACCGCCAAGTGGGCGATTATTTCATCCCCGACCTTGTTTTGCCGGATGACGGCGAATATCAGATAGGCAAATACGGGCGTATGCGCCGCAGCTATCTGAAAGAACATCGAAAAATCCTTTACACCAATTATGTGGTAGAAGGTACGTTGTTCAAGCATCTGTCAGAGATTGACCAAGCCTGCAACGAGCGCATGGAAAACATCGTTTCCACCATGGCAAAGCAGGAAGGCGTGACCGAAGCACTCAAAGCGGCTGACCAAATGGAATGGGTGCGCCGCATGAACAGCATCCGCAACCGTGCGGAGGAAATCATCTTGACCGGACTTGTATATGCTTAGTTGAATGCCCGTTATCGGCTGTATGGCTGATAACGGGCATTATCTTTTGGGTGGGGTGATCAGTCACCTTGGGGGTGACTGATACTTGCGTTATTTTTTGGCTTCGATGAAAATGTATTTTCCCCTGCCTTGTTCGGTTACAGGCACAATTAAGTCAAATTCTTTTATCTTGCTCAACATCTTGCCTGCGGAGGACGGCGCTAAACCACATAATTCAATTACATCCGCACGGGAAAAAGGAACATCATATCCAAAGCTCTCAAACAAGGACAGAATATTATCTTTGGTAGGCTTGTTGAGCTTTAATTCAGAAATGGAGCGTTCAAACGCTACCTTTTTTGCTTCAAACGCTACTTTTTCCTGTTTGAGCGCTACTTTTTCCTCTCCAACAACTCCATTTTCGTCTGTTCCATAATTCAAATTATACAGTGTAACTTGGAACGAACTGGCATCGGAATAGAACTTCGGCTCCAGTTCGTCACGGTAATTATGGGCGGCACGGTAAGCTTCTGTGATCTTCTTAAATCCGCTGCCTTGACGCTCCATATAGCCCAATCTGCCGAAAACGTCGGCAAGGACGGGATTGCGACGAGTGGAAGAAATATTGGAAATATCTCGTTCCTGTATCCGTGAGCCGTCTGCCATACCACCGGGAGAAGTAATGGTAAGACGGTTATCGTAAATGTCGATATGGACTTCGCTGCCCAAAATCAGATAATCACGGTGGATCAGCGCATTGACAAGGGCTTCAAAAACGCTTCGCTCACAGTAATCGGGCATTTCAATACGGGAGTTGGCGGTTTTCTTCCAACGAGTTTTCATGTTCCGCTTTACGAAGCCCACACCTTCATTGAGCAGAATGATCAAGCTGCCGGAATACTCTGCGCTGTCGAGAGCATCCACCATACCGCCGCTTTTATCAAGACCGTTCCAACGGGTACAGAACAGACGGGAGTGCTTAATCGGAGCATCGTCCGCAAGTAAAGCGCCTGCGTTGGTCAGCTTGCCGTGGTCATCCCGCATTTCAAAGGAATCAAACAGCTTTTCCTCCATACTGTTGCCCGTCCAAGCCTTGTAGCGTTCACGCAGCTTGGAAAAAGCATAGTCTTTGAAATCGTACTCGGAATCCAGCGCATCATAAGTGCGGTTCATACCCTTGAGAAGAAGCTGATTCAATACATACGACGGGGCAATCACGCTTTCGTTGCCAATACGGATATATGCTTCCGTAATGCCGTCTGCCTTGTAATAATAGGGCGTGGAGCGTCCTGCGGAAACGGACAGCACAAGAATATCCTTGCCATTATCCCGTTCGGGAGCGAGGATAAAGTTCGGATATGGCGTGATACGTTCCTTAATCAAGCGGCTGATCGTCTCTGCATCGGTCTGTGCGTCAGCCAAGCCTATTACGTTTCTGTCATTATCAATGCCGAAAAAGAGTGTGCCGCCGATACCGTTGGCAAAGGCACTGACACTTTTGAGCCAGCTTTTCGGCTTTTTAACTTCCAAAGCAACCTTGAAATCGCATTCCGTTGCTTCTGCAATCCATCTATCTATCATAAATTCGTTTCCTTTCCCATCATTCCTTCTTTTCCTTCGTTCTGCTCTTATAAACATTATACTTATTCTTGCACTGCGGGCTGCAGAAGATCGCACTCGGTCTGCTTGCCACAAAGGTCTGCAAACAATGCTTGCATATACGGATGGGCTTCTCCGTGTCGGTCAGCATAAAACTGAACATCTTTACTGTGAAAGACTTTCACACCCCCGTAGATTTCAGAGTTGACATTCCATCTGCTGTTCATGACCGCGGCATTGATCGCATCGTGGATCACGGGCGCCCTCCATTCATCCGCGCAGTCTTTCGATTCCATGAAATTGACGTCCGCATGTAACATAAGCAGATATTCTGCAATCTCAAAGTTTCCCGTTTTCAACGCCACCTGCAGCGGCGACTGCCCGTCATCTTTTTTAGGCGGCTGCTTCGCAGTGCACCCGATCAATTCCGGCTTTTTATCCAATAATTCTTTTACGGTCTCCAAATCTCCCTGTCGTATTGCCTGAAACAATTTCTTCACAGTGCCCATCTCACCATCATTTCTATCCACCGAACATTCTTACTTCGGCTCCGCATACATGTAGCAGAAAACTTCCGCTCCATCCGTCAATTAAAAATACTCTACTATCATTACAGAAGTTTTGCAAGCATTACTATTCAATTTCCTGTTCTGTTGTGATAAGATAATGGCATTGAACAATTCACCAAACCGGATTCGGAGGGAAACTATGTATTTTGATCAATTATGGAAGGAGTTTGCCACACTCCCGGAGGTAGAGGCAATCGCGCTCGGCGGCTCAAGAGCCGGCACGAACTATGATGAAAAATCAGATTATGATTTATACATTTATTGTACTGACATACCGTATGAAGATGTACGGAAACGTATTTTGGAAAAATGCTGCCAGTATATGGAGATTGGAAACTCTTTTTGGGAATTGGAAGATGACTGTACGCTGAAAAACGGGACAGATATTGATATTCTGTATAGAAATATCGAAAATTTTTCACGGACAATCCGCTCGGTTGTTGACGAACATACCGCATATAACGGTTATACAACCTGTATGTGGCATAATCTGTTGCACAGTCAGGTTCTCTATGATAAAAACGGAAAACTGGAAAGCCTGCAAAATGAGTACCGGATTCCCTATCCGGACGAATTGCGGAACAATATTATCCGTAAAAACCTGCGCCTGCTGACCGGAAATCTGCCCTCCTATGACACTCAGATAAAAAAAGCCTATGCCCGTAAGGATATGATAAGTGTCAACCACAGGACAGCGGCTTTTCTGGAATCGTATTTCGATATTGTTTTTGCAATGAATAAACTGACGCATCCCGGAGAAAAACGGATGGTTCCGTATGCGAAAGAGCGGGCTGAAATTCTTCCCGCCGGTTTTGAGGAAAATCTGGACAGATTATTTCAGAATATCTTCACAGATCCGGATAAGGCGTTGCAGGCGCTTCAAAACATGATTGTTGAATTAGAAATTGCTATAAAACAAAATCTCTTTCTCTAGGGATTTTGCATATTCGATCTCGCTTTTCGTGCTGTCCCCGATATAGCCGCCGGGATTCACGACTAAGATTGCGTCCGATATTCTGATCTTTTCTTTATGCATCCGGTTCAATACGTCTATTTCGCTCTGCGTATAGGCTTCTTTCGGTTTCACCGGATAAACCGGCGTAATCACGCAGTTTCCCTCAAGCTCCATTTTTTCCGCCGTCTGGCGCATTTCTTTTTCAAATGTAAGACTGCCGCAAATGGTTATGACCTTCACTTCGTGTCCTCCGATCTACTGTTATTTTTCATGTAATATTTATTTCCGCACAAATATTTTCTCTTTTACAAAAATCCTCACTTCAAAAAACAGCATGAATAATGTCGCGACAAGAAAACCAATCATCAGGATATTACGCCAAAAAGCAAAATAGGCAATATACAATACGATCGCCCCAAGATAAACGATCACAAGGATATGCCATTTTTTGGAATGAGAGTCCGAAATTATTTTCTTTTTGACTTGTCCGTCTTCTTTCAGCAGTTCATCAAGGCTCATGTTGAATTCGTCGCTGAGTGCGATCAGATTGGCGATATCGGGAATCCCCCTGCCATTTTCCCATTTTGTGACCAGTGCGCTGACTGGGCAATCCATGACAGCGAGAACGATAAAGGACAGCGCAATCTCCATATCCATGTTTTACTTACCATGCGCCCTCTCACTGAAAACGGGGAATGGGGAGCAAAACAAAAGAAGATTTATGACCTTGACGAAAACGGCGAAAAGATACCAGTGATTGATAAAAAGACAGGTCAGCAGAAAGTTGACAAGCGGAACAGGAAACAGTGGAAATGCCACACTGCCGACAGCACAGACTGGAACAGTAAGGAAAACGCTAAAATGTGGCGCAAGGATTTAGCCGACACAATCAATGCCACCAATGAGCAGTTAGGGATTGCGGTACATTGGGAACACCGTTCTTTTAAGGAACAGGGAATTGACCGAGAGCCGACTATCCATATTGGGGCGGTTGCCAACGCTTTAGAGCGCAAGGGAATACTGACCGAGAGGGGCAACATCAATCGGGAAATCATCAAGAACAACATTGAACAGGCAAAAGAAATGCTCATGCTTGCCAAGCAGGAACTTCACAGCGCACAGTATGCCAAGATTAAGAGTACAGCGGTCAGCGTGAAGAATGAAGTCATGGAGATGATTGCAAAAGTGAGGGAGCGCAAAAGCAGACTTGACTTGCCGATTGTCAGCGGAAAGCACCTAAGAAGAATATCCGACCGAACCGCCTTGCAGTCAGCCGACAATGCGGAGAAATTCATCACGACAAGGAAGATAGACAGCTTTGAAAGCCTTGTGAACTTTACAGCGGATAAGGAACAGAAATACAGTCAGCTTGAAACAGTGCATTTGTCAAAGGGGCAGAAACTAAACCGATTAAAGGAACTGTCAAAAATGTATGCCCTCTATGCGCCAATCCAAGCCACCTATAAGGAGAGCCAGTCATTAAAAGGACTTGCGAAAATGCGGTATGATAAGGAGCATAAAGACAGCTTATCGAAATACCCAGAATTAAAGGAGCGTATGCAGAGCCTTTTACAGAACGGCGAAAAGGTAACGCCGAAACAGTGGAAAGCCGAGATACAGTCCTTGCAAGCCGAGTATGACAGTATCGGCAAGGAGCAGACCAAGACCGCAACAGAATTAGCTTATGCGGAGGTAATCGGCTATAACAAGAAGAACCTTGAGAGGGAGCTTCAGAATGAGAGCCGACAGCATAACAGACAACAAAGCAAGACTAAGCAGCGGGAGGAAGAAATTTAATGAAAATTTGATAGAAATAAGGGTGTGATTGTGGTATTCTGTTAAAGATACAAATCAGAATTTTGCTGTGCAAAGGAGAAACAAATGAAATTGCTTGTCATAGATATACAAAAAGGAATAACAGATAGTCGACTTTTTAATTTTGATGCATTTATTGATAATACTATAAGAGTCATAAAAGCAGCTAGAGATAATCAAATAGAGGTTATCTATTTTCAACATGATGATGGATCAGGAACGGGATTTTCAATCGGTGATGAAGACTTCGAAATTGCAGAACAGGTGATTCCAAAGGAGGGAGAAAAGATATTTATAAAAAATATCAATAGTTGTTTTGGAAATAAAGATTTTGCAGATTATGTTAAAGATGATACTACATTAATGCTAGTTGGACTACAGACAAACTTCTGTATAGATGCAACTGTGAAGTCTGCTTTTGAAAGAGGATATAAAGTTATTGTTCCACAAGGGGCAAATTCAACGTTTGATAACGACTATATGACTGGAGAAATAACCTATAAGTATTACAATGATATGATGTGGCCAAATAGATTTGCTACATGTGTATCTGTTGATGAAGCAATTAAATTGATGGAAAGTTAAGTCGGGATTTGAATGTTTGGAGAGGAGAAGGGAAATGAATGTTTCGTTATTCTCAAATCAATACCTTGTTCGAAAGATGCGTGCCGATGATGTAGCGGAAGTATACACATTATGCTGTAAAAACAGTTTATACTATCAATACTGTCCGCCGTTTGTATCAGAACAGAGCATTATGAATGATATGAATGTGCTCCCACCCAACAAGGAAATGTGCGATAAGTACTATCTGGGATTTTATGATGGGGAAAAACTGATTGCTGTGATGGATTTCATCATGGCCTATCCGGATGAATTAACAGCCTTTATTGGTTTTTTATGACGGATGTGTCCATACAGAATACTGGAACAGGGAGCAAGATCATCAATGACCTGTGTGCCTATCTGGCCCGTATTGGGATGGCGAATGTCTGCCTCGGTTGGGTAAAAAGGAATCCTCAAGCAGAACATTTTTGGCACAAAAATGGTTTTAGAGAAACAGGAGTTACATATGAGACGGAAAACTATACCGTAATTGTTGCCCAGCGAGGGTTATAAATTCCAGTTTGTCGAAACAACCATTACCACAATCACAACTGAATAAGGAATATAACACAGCGTCAGAGCGTATAGAAACCAGTCTATGCGCTCTATTTTTATGTAAAGGAGCAGAGAATATGGCAGAAACCAAAAACGAGCAACAGCCCCACAGTTTCAAGCGAAAGTTGGGGAACACCACTTACACCGTCAAGGTACATTTCAGTAAAGACACTGACAAAACCTTTAAGGACAGAGTGCAAAAGCTGATTATCAATGAGTGCCTTGAAAAAAATCAGAAATAATCCACGTCAACACTTTACACCTCTTATCAGATGTTTCTCTTTTTTCCTATTATCGTTTTTAACCGTTTTCGCAATCTTCCGCTTCTCTCAATACCCGTGATCGATATGCTTCCACGTTCCGCCCGCCGTTCTCGTCAGGATCCACATCCAGTTGTCATAGGTGCTGTCCGGATTGAACGAGCCGTCTCCGCCGGATGAATCCACGTCAAACGATGAGAGAAGCACGATCACCTCATCTGCAGGGGTCCCCTGCTGCCGGACATCCTGATAAGCGGCGTTTTTTATATCGCCCGCATAGTAAATCTCATTCAGCGTGCAGCCGCCCCATTTTCTGTCAAACTCAGAAATGATCGTCCTGATCGCGGCATCGATTTCGTCCGCCGTATAAAGCTCCGATTCCACTTCTATGATATTCACATTCTCAACATTCCCGCCGCGGTTTCCTCATGCACTTAAACCCATCATCGTCAGCACTGCCCAAAAAATAAAAATCTTCTTCATAGGCTCCTCCTCCGTCCGCTTCTCCGTCCTCTCCGCAGGCAAAGGCAGATCAGGATGCTCTTCGTTCCTCCGTCTGTGCCGTCACTGAAACATGTGATTAAAATAAGCCTCCTTAAATGCTGCATAATGATTGCGGGATATCGGTACCACCGCATGGCAGATTGTACTTACTTCTTTCTTTGAAAACCGCTCCACATTACTCAAATTCACGATATAACTGCGGTGACAGCAAAAGAAGCCGTTTTCCAGTGAAAAAACTTCCGCACATCTTGAGAATAGTTCCCGGACCGCGATGATCCTGCCGTCTGACATGTGAACAAGGACCTGCTTATTCTGAGCCTCCAGATAATCAACATCATTGATCGCGATCCTGCTGAAGCCGTCAGCAGTTTTGGCTGTGTACGTATTTTTTGACTGATTAAAGTTTTTGAGAAATTCATCCAGTGTGAGAAATAATTTTGCAGGATCGACCGGTTTTATGAGATAGTTAAACGCCCTTACCTCATAGGAATCGAGTGCATATTCTTTGGAGGATGTCAAAAAAATGATCGGAACCATATCATTCTGATTCCGGAGCTCCCTTGCGGCATCCATACCGCTTAGCAGCGGCATGATCACGTCCAGAATGATCAGATCCATCTCCTCATTCCGATGTGCCTCGATAAGATCATCTCCATTCGTGAACCGATGCAGCGTCAGTTTCACTCTGCGCTCTTTCGCCCATTGCTCAAGCAGCGGACAAATCGCATCCATAAAAAGGAATTCATCATCGCAGATCGCTATTCTCATGGTGTCACCTCTAACTATTCATTCTTAAAATGCGGGGGTGGTCTGTTAATGAAAACGAATATTGTCCATTTAACTGCTCTAACCAGTATACAATATTTTTCAGTCCGGTGCCACGTCTTTTTTGCCGGATTCCGGAATACCGCCGACGCCGTTTCTTCCTGGCTTTATGTTTTGTAATTTACATGTTTTCCCCTTGTATTTTTATTTTTCATCATATACTGTTAACCTAGCATGTTATCTTTTAGTAATAACTCTTCAAGAATAAGTATATGGCAGTCTGCAATTCACACCATATATTTACCATTCGCGCAAAAATGCTGAAATAAACAGGCGGAATGTGATATATAAATATAGATATTTTACTTTTTTCACTTTGGGAGGACTTTGACAATGAATAAAATATGGGAGTTTTTTGATACGATGGACGAACTTGTCTACGTTTCAGATGTGGACAGCTATGAGCTGGTCTATATGAACCAAAAAGCTCTTCGGACATATGGCTATCAATCCCTTGAAGAAATCGTTTCCAGAAACTGTTATGAAATTCTCCAAAACAGCCCTGTACCCTGTCCCATGTGTCATAACACAGAATTAAAACAGGGCGTTTTTAAGGAACATTGGTATTATAACCCTATTCTGAAACGCGAAGTCATGCAAAAAGAGACTTTGATTGAAGAAGACGGGAAACAATATCACATGGTACTCGCTTTTGATGCCGGCAATCAGGAACAATGGAACCGCATGATGAATTTAGAGGCAAGGATCAATCAGGGAGTCCGCGTTGCCCTGCAGCAGGAAACGCCCTCACAAACCCTTGAAGTCTTACTGGAATATGTGGGAAAGGCCTTAAACGGTGAGAGAACCTATATCTTTGAGCGAAATGAAAACGGCTGCGATGACAACACCTACGAATGGACAGCCGCCGGCGTCACACCAGAAAAAGACAATCTGCAGAATGTTCCGCCAGAAGTATGCGCCAACTGGTACCGGAATTTTCAGATCGGCAGGCATATCGTGATCAAAGATCTGGAAAACATCCGCGAAAACGACCCTCTGCAATATGCAAATCTGAAGCGGCAGGACATCCACTCACTGATCGTAGTCCCCCTGTATGACGACGGGAAGACCATCGGTTTTTACGGAATAGACAATCCTGCTGAAAGATCACTGGACTATGCCTCAGATATGCTCCAGATCATGGCACATTTTATCATCTCCTCCCTGAAGCGGAGGAATCTCATCAGAAAGTTAAAAGAGATGAGCCACCACGACCAGCTCACACAGATCGGAAACCGTTACGCCATGAATGAATATATCGCCGATCTTCAGAACGGACAGAGCCTTGGGATTGTTTATTGTGATGTGACGGGCTTAAAGCAGGTCAATGACGAAAAGGGTCATGCCGCGGGCGACAGGCTGATCATCGATGCCTGCGAATGCCTAAAGAAGAATTTTGGCGAATACGGTCTGTTCCGCATTGGCGGCGACGAGCTGTTAGCGATCTGCGCCGGAATCGATGAAATGATATTATGGCAGGGTGTCTCCCGGCTGAAAGAGGATCTTGAGGAACGATCCGTGCACATGGCTGTAGGGGGTATGTGGACGGACGACAGCAACGGTCGTGCGGAAAAGCTGATCACAGAAGCAGAAAAAAGAATGTACAAAGATAAATCCGCATATTATCAGAAATTCGGTGTAGACAGGCGGCACCGGACGTAGAAGGGGAAACGTGCGCCGGCAGGCGCACGGCTTCCGTACCGGGCTCTCTTTAGGGAGCCCGGTACGGAAGCAGGCATTGCCTGTCCAAAAAGCAACACGCATCACGCACGGTAAAAGTACGGTAAAGCAAACCCGATACCGGCGTCAAATACTGCAGTAACATCTGCCGTCTTTATCGCTTACATATATTTCATATTGTGAAATATCCTTATATTCCGGCAAAGTACCGAGCGCATTTCTAATGATATATTTTCTCATTACATTATAGGTGTCACCTTCTGATAAATTTCCGTTTGACAGTCTCCCGGTAATCCAGCCCCGTCTTAACAAGTCCGACAGCCATTCCTTTTTTTGAGATATCCATGTTCTGGTCTTCTCGTTGTTGATATCCGTCAATGCCATCAGTAAATAGAACACCGGGATTCCTTTCTGGGCCGCCGCCTGACTGTTATTAAAGGAAAGAAACAGCGCACCGAGGGGATTTAATAACCTGTCCATCCATTCCGGATCATCCGGCTTCACAGCGGCGAGCAGCCTCAGCACGCTGATTCCTGCTGCCAGACACTCTCCCTGTGTACAGGAAGTTCCAAAACAGGTTTGTCTCAGTCTTTGTAATGTATGATCAATCATTTCCTTCACTGTTTCATTCTCCTGGATCGCACCGCAAAGAAGTCTCAGGATCTCCAGCTCATAATAATTGGCATACAGGAGGTTGGTTTTCGGCAGATCTCCCTGAATGAGCCGGAGTTTCTTATTTCCGTTATACGGCGGAATATAGTAATCCGGATATAAATGATCCGTTTCAAAATTTACTCCCATCCGCTTTTTATAATTCCGGATATCCTCTTTTGCGCATATCCCCTTAAGAAAAACAGCTGTGGCTTCCCCTCGTTCGGAGTCCGTGATCGTTTCTCCAAATATTTCCTTTCTGTTCATCTCCATAAGTGTCCGATAAGTTACCAAGTATCCGTTCCTCCTTTGTGCCGGCCGGGCGGTTTGACAGCTTTATTGACGAGTCACACGCATAACCGGCATGTAGGCATAACCAGACCGGTGTTCGGAAGTGTCAAATACCTCCAGCTCCTGCGCGCCGTTATCCGCCATTGTAAATCCGTGGTTCGGCATGAAATAATCTCTGATATATGTGAACAGCTCCCATATCTCGCATTCCTCTTTTGTCATAAGCTGTGCCATATATGAATCCGTATATGCGCGTATATATAAGGAGGCAGGGTTTTTATATATATCCATACCCTGGGGCTGATGCTCCGTGACGACCTCGCGGACGAAACCATAAGCACGGGACTCTTCGGCGCGCCAGAAGTTCACGCTTAACTGAATGTCCCTGATCGGGAGTACCATCTCCTGCAGGGCGGAAAGCTCCGGCACCCCGCCGTTTTCCGGCATCGCATTGATTGCCTCGTAAAACTTCTCTATATTCGGATAATCCTTTGCATATAAGATCTTCCCTGCAAGGATGACCTCGGACTTTTCCACGATCTCAAATACTGCCCCGCCGACCCTGATCGTTTCGACCACCTTTTCGTCGCTTTCATTTTCTGTATCCAACAGACAGTCCGCTGAAACATGGAGCATCTGTGCAAGCAGCTTCAAATGATACACATCCGGCAGACACTCCCCATTCTCCCACTTTGAGATTGCCTGCTCCGATACTGCAATTTTCATCCCCGCTTCTTTCTGGGTCAGCCCTGCCCGTTTCCGAAACTCTCTCAGCCTGTTTCCAAAATCTGTTTGTGTGAACATCCCGTTACCTCCTTGAGTGATCGTTTGTTATCGGGTTTCCGTTTTCTTCCCTTTCATGATAACGGATGCTTGGCAGAAAAAACAACGGTAACCATGCTTATGAAAAAAAAAGCCAAAATCAACCTCCGGTTGATTTCAGCCAGAGGAGGATTTTGGCTGGAGCTTGATTTCAGTCAGAGACGGATTTAGGTCAGGAGCAGATTTTGGCAGATATTCCTCGCAGATCATTTCGTGGATTCTTTTAACACGATCTCATAGCCGAGCAGCGTCCTGCCAGATACTTTTTCCCCTTCGAGATGACTGAGCAGCGTCCTGCAGGTCGTCATGCCGAGCGCTGCCGCATCAAAGTGAAGCGATGTGACCGCCGGAAGGTTATTTTCCAACAGCGGACTGTTATAAAAAGACGCAACGCGTATGTCCTCCGGCACACTGATCCGATTCTTTTTTAAGACATTTAACACCAGACTACAGATAGAATCATCCATACACAGGATGCACTCGGCGCCTTTTTTCACATACTCGCCCGTCATCCGCTCCAGCATCGTTTCGTTGTCCGCATCAAGGCAGACCAAAGACGGATCTGCCGTCAGTCCCTGCTCCTGAAATGCATCCAAATATCCCCCGAGGCGCGTATGGGTGATAACAAGCTCCCGGCTGCCGCCGAGCAGCGCCACTTTGCGTAATCCTTTCATTAATAACACGGAAGTCAGTTCCCGGCACGCCCCCCTATGGTTGTGATCGATCTGGATCACATCGTCATCCGGCGTCGTTCCGATCGCCACAAACGGCACATGGTGCTGTTTTAAGTATGCGGCGGGCGCATCCTCCACGAGCGTCCGGCTTAGTATGATCCCGTCAACTTTGTTGTTCTGCACGAGGCGTTCCAGCTGCGTTAAGTCATTCTCCCTTATCATGGATACGATCACGTCATAATCCGCCGCAGCGGCAGCCTCGCTGATGCCGAGCATGCATTTTTGAAAAAATGAAGAATCAACAAAATTATGATTTCCCGGCATGATGAGTCCGATATTGTACGTTTTATTCTGCGCCAGCCCTTTTGCAATCACATTTGGTTTATAATCATGTTCTTCGATAAAGCGCAGCACACGCTCCTTGGTCTCGGGTCCGATGCGCCCCTTGCCCGAGATCACGCGGGACACCGTTGTCTTGGAAACGCCAAGCGCATCCGCTACATCGGCAATCGTCATCTTTTTAACCGCATTTTCTTCCTGCGCCACAGCATTGTTTTCCTGACGTTTCCCCTCTTCCATCGTCATTTTGTACCTCCGGAACTGTTCGAATTTGTCTATTCCGTACATTTTCTTTTCAAACGGGATATGCTATAATCAGATTGCGCAATCGGTTGTTCACCTTCTGTACTTTCTGATTGTGCGCATGATTTTTCCCATAAATGTTACAATTTCTATAATTGGTTACCCTATTGATGATACATTTTTTCTTTATGATAGCAATGTTCTTTTTTTCCGTCAATATGGTTATTTGCCATTGGGAGTTTCGCAATTACCTTTACCGATCACAAACGAAAGGAACTAAATCATGAAAACAGACAAATTATATTACGGTGCTGCTTACTACGACGAATATATGCCGTACGACCGTATCCGCGAGGATATGCGCATGCTGAGCGAGGCGGGCATGAATGTGATCCGCATTGCGGAGTCCACATGGGCGACGATGGAGCCGCACGACGGCGTGTTTGATTTTGCACATCTTGACCGCATGCTGGAAGCGTCAGCCGCAGAAGGGATCGACGTCATCATCGGCACGCCGACCTATGCGATCCCCGCATGGATGGCTGCGCGATACCCGGATATCCTCGCTGTCACGCGTAACGGGCAGGAGATTTACGGCAGACGGCAGAATATGGACATCACGAGCCCCGATTATTTAAGGCACGCCGAACGAATAATCCGGCGCCTGCTCTCCCATATTCAGGGTGTAAAGCATGTGATCGGTTTTCAGCTTGATAACGAGACAAAAGCATATGACACGCGCGGTCCGCGCGTGCAGGCAATGTTCGCTTCTTATCTGAAAGAACAATTCCACGGCGACCTGACTGCACTAAACGATCACTTCGGTTTTAACTATTGGAGCAACCGCATCAGCGCCTGGGAGGATCTGCCGGACGTGACCGGCACGATCAACGGCAGTTTCGACGCTGAATTCCGCAAGTTCCAGCGCAAGCTCGCCGCTGATTTTCTGAAATGGCAGGCGGCGATCGTGGAGGAATACCGCCGTCCCGATCAATTTGTGACGCAGAACTTTGATTTTGACTGGCGCGGCTGCTCATACGGACTTCAGCCAGATATCGACCAGCAATCCGCCGCAGAGTCACTTACAGTCGCAGGCGTTGATATTTACCACAGAAGCGCTGCAGAATTGGACGGCGCCTCGATCAGTATGGGCGGCGCGATCGGACGCAGTCTCAAAAAGGGCAATTACCTTGTTTTGGAGACTGAGGCACAGGGAAATCCGGGCTGGCTGCCATACTTGGGGCAATTGCGGCTTCAGGCATACAGTCATCTCGCTTGCGGCTCCAATTCGGTTATGTACTGGCACTGGCATTCCATCCATAATGCGATTGAAACGTACTGGAAGGGAGTTCTCAGCCATAACCTGAAACGAGGCGCCATCTATGATGAAGTGTGCAGGGTCGGAAGAGAATTTACTTTATATGGCAATAAGCTAAAGAACCTCAAAAAAGAAAACCGTGCCGCATTCCTCTTAAGCCATGAAGCGCTGACCGGACTGTCAGAATTTCCGATCAGCAGCTCTCTCCAGTATAACGAAGTGTTTCGCTGGCTTTTTGACGCGCTTTACAAAATGAATATTGACACGGACGTCATCTATGAGAAAGACCTTCTCCGGGACGGTTTTATCGACGCTTATGACACGATCTTTGTTCCCGCGCTTTATTCCGTCCGCGCAGAGACGATTCCGACGCTGCGTAAATTTACGGAGCGCGGCGGTCAGCTGATCGCTACGTTTAAGTCGTTTTTCAGCGACGGATACCTGAAAGTCTTTCATGACGATCAGCCTCACGGATTAACCGATGTATTCGGCATGACTTATGACCGTTTTACGATACCCACAAAGGAAACCGTCACATTCAGGGATACTGCCTTTTCGAATATGACAGAGAATTGCATGATACCTGCGCCCGGCATTGACCGCAATGCGGAAACCGGTCATTCTCCCTGCGGTTGTGGAAATGCTGCATCCTCCGAAGGCGGCCTCACGATCCCCGTTCAGGAGTGGATGGAATTGTTGGAACCTATCGGTGCCGAGACGCTTGCCTCCTATGAAACGGCTCATTGGGGTGAATGCGCCGCCGTCACAAGAAATCGTTTCGGCAAAGGTACCGCGGTCTATATCGGCTGCTATTTTGACGCGGATATTTTGGAAAAACTGCTTGCCACGCTTATGTCAGCGCGTGGTTTTGATACGGAAACGCTTCACTTTCCGCTGATCCGCAAGGACGGAATCAATGATGACGGAAACCGCATCACTTATCTGTTCAATTATTCGGACGCACCGGTCCGCTATCTCCACCACGGAACCGCTGCTCATGCACTTTTGACAGCTCAGGCAGTAGCCGCCGGTACCGAACTTACGATCGGGCCCTGGGATGTCGTGATCTTAGAGAGCGCAAACGAGCCGCTTTAGGGAATATACCGCACGGTATAAATCCGACGTCAGAATCACTTTCATCAGTGATTCGCCAGATGTTCCACAGCTGTCAGAAACCAGCGGCCGCAAGACCGCTTCTACATAGACATCTACATAAAAGCATGCATCTACATGGATACATATAACTATATAAAAGATAGGGAGGATTTATGATGAGACACAAAAATTGCAGCACCAAATGGATTGCCTGTCTGCTGACCGCCGTTATGCTGATCGGTGGCTGCGGCAAGGATTCCGGAACAACAGGCAGCCCATCCGATTCTAATGAATCGGGAAACACCGAGACTGCTTCGCCCGACGATTCCGGCAATTCTGAAACCAATGACTCAGGCGAGTCAGGATCAAACGGCCCGACTGTACAGCTTCCCGATTACAGCGATGTAACGGCTCTTGACCGTCCTGCAGAAATCTTTGTTGAAAAAGTAGACAATCTCGCCGATGATTTCTGGTTCGGCGTGGACGTCTCTTCCGTTATCGCTGAAGAAGAAAGCGGCGTCGTCTATTATAACGAAGACGGCGAAGAGCAGGATATTTTCCGTACGCTCAAAGAAAACGGCGTAAATGCCGTGCGGATCCGCGTCTGGAACGATCCGTGGGACGCGCAGGGCAATTCCTACGGCGGCGGACATAACGACTTAGATACCGCGATCAAGATCGGCCAGCGCGCGACTTCTTACGGCATGGAAGTGTTAATTGACTTCCACTATTCCGATTTTTGGGCCGATCCCAGTAAACAGATGGAACCGAAAGCCTGGGCGGACATGGACGTCACTGCAAAAGCGGACGCTCTGTATGCCTATACGAAAGAGTCCCTAAATGCCCTGCTTGATGCAGGCGTAAATGTAACGGCGGTCCAGATTGGAAACGAGACGACTACCGGCATGAGCGGCGTGAAGAACTGGGATGGACGGACAAAGCTGTTCAAAGCCGGTTGTCAGGCGGTCCGCGAGGTATCCGCAGAACGCGGGCAGGATATGCTGATCGCAATCCATTTCACAAACCCCGAAAATAGTACTGAATATCTTAAATATGCCGAAATTTTAGACGGCGTTTCCGTCGATTATGATATTTTTGCAAGCTCCTATTATCCATACTGGCACGGCACGCTTGAAAATCTGACCTCCGTGCTTGGCGAGATCGCGACGACATATAACAAAAAAGTCATGGTTGCCGAAGTCTCTTATACTTACACCATGGAAAACGGCGACGCTTCCGGCAACAGCCTTTCCGAAGATTCCGTCTGCGAGCTTCCCTACTCGATTTCCGTGCAGGGGCAGGCAGACTGTATCCGCGACGTGACTGCTGCAGTTGCCGCGACAGGCGAATACGGAATCGGTGTTTTCTACTGGGAGCCCGCATGGATTCCGGTTCCCGGCAATACGTATGAAGAACAGTCCGCTTTGTGGGAAGCACACGGCTCCGGCTGGGCGTCAAGCTATGCCGCGGAATACGACCCTGATGATGCCGGCGTATACTACGGCGGAAGCTCTTGGGATAATCAGGCATTATTTGACTTCACCGGACACCCGCTTGCCTCGCTCAGCGTATTCCGCTATCTGCGCACAGGTGCGACAGCCGAACTAAAGGCAGATTCCGTTCCGGCACTGGATTTGACCTTCCGGATCGGCGATGAGATCGTCCTGCCCGAAACCGCACCTGTTAATTATAATGACGGCAGCACGGCAGAAAATCCCGTTGTGTGGAATGAACCGGACGTGGAACAGGCGGTTGCGGGAGGTATCGGTAACTATATCATATCGGGAACCGTATCCGTAGACGGAGACACCTTCCCTGTCACATGCAATCTCCATGTGCTTGACTTAAATTTCGTGGATAATTACAGCTTTGAGGACGAAGATATGTCCATGTGGACGATCACGAATATTGACGATGTGACCGACGAAGTATTTGTTGTCGATAAATCTTCCGACGCCGTGACCGGAACGCATTCACTTCATTTTTACTCCACGCAGGATGTGAATTTTACTGTCGAACAGACGATCACGGGTTTGGAACCGGGCACTTACTATTTCCAGATCACACTGCATGGCGGAGATGCGCGGACACAGGATATGTCGATCTATGCAGTTGCCGACGGCGTGACCTATACAGAGCCGACGGACGTCGACGGCTGGACTGTTTACCGCTATCCCCGCATTGCCGCGATCACAACGACGGACGGCACGATCACGGTGGGCGCACATATCACAAGCAGCTCCGGTTCCTGGGGGAATCTGGATGACTTCATCTTAGCACCGGTCGCGGAATAAAGCCTCAAAAAGGCAAAACCGGAAAGTCTTTTATGATTTTCCGGCTTTGCCTTTCTTTTCTCACTAATCCCTTACATATCGCAAGCCTTGCCTGCGATACTGCTTAGTTGCCATATTGCCGCTTTACTCATCCCACAAATTTTCATTCGGTGCTTGAAAAAGCAATACTCATAGAAAAAAGGAATTTTCAGTGAATCATACGGTTGCAATGCTCCCCCTTAATCTCCATGCCATACTTCCCTGCAACTTTTATTGCCCCTCATCTATTCGGCACAGCGACAATTTTACTGCTGCCGGAACTGCTTCCGCACGATTCTTATAATGCGTTCCATATCCTCTTTTGTATTTTTTATATCACTTGGCAGGCAAAGCCCTCTGTTAAAAATATCTTCACTTACGCTTATCCCATCCTCTACCTGAATAAAATCATATTCTTCAAACACAGGCTGCAAATGCATTGGTTTCCATATTGGCCTTGTTTCAATACCTTCCGCATCTAAGGCATCCATAATCTGCGTTGGCGTTACACGGCTGTCCGCTGAAATCGTCATACAGGAAAGCCAGTTGTTGTCAATAGCCTCCCTGTTCAAT
>RYVZ01000058.1 GCA_003979345.1 Lachnospiraceae bacterium | reverse complement strand
ATAAAAACGGATTGTAACTTGCATCAACCAGATAGGCCGTGCATATTAACAATAATATTGCAATAAAAATTGCAGAAATCCATTTTTTTCCATCTAATTTGCTCTTTTTTGCAAGAAAAACCGGCAAATTTGTCGCACCAAGCGCACCCAACAGCAGTAATCCGCCGTATTGAAACAGATAATACCATGTCCGTGCATTGCAGATCCCCCCGCTTGTCAGGGTCCCCGCCGCCGCAGATGCACCTCCCTGTACGGAAAGCGGAATGGCAAGCATCCTCGCCATAAATTGTCCCGCCTCAGACAGATTCGTATGGGTAAACAGCACCCATCCGAATGCAACAACAATGATCGTATACAAATGTCCGAACACGCCTGGCAGCCGTTCAAGTGCCCGCTGCAAAAATACCTTTTCTAACACAAGAAAGAATCCGAAATACAACCCCCATGCAAGAAAGTTTCCGCTTGCACCATGCCAGATTCCGGTCAATCCCCACACGACAAGCAGATTAAAGATCTGCCGCTTTAAGCCTCTTCTGTTTCCCCCTAGCGGATAATAGACATAGGATGCAAACCATTTTTGCAGCGTCATATGCCATCTTCGGAAAAACTCGGAAACGCTGCGCGACTCATAGGGGTGATCAAAGTTTTCCGGAAAGTGGAATCCGAAAATCGCACCCAGTCCGATCGCCATATCCGAATATCCGGAAAAATCATAATAGATTTGAAGTCCGTAAGCAACAATGCCGATCCATCCCGTGAGTACCGGCATCGCTGCAGGCTCAACTGCCGTGATCGTCTCCCATAAAATACCGAACTGATTGGCAAGCAGCACTTTTTTGCCGAGTCCGACAGCAAAGCGCCGTGCGCCTATACTCATTCTGTCCACACGAAGCGGACGCTCTTTCATTTGTTCCTCAATATCCGCATAGCGTACGATCGGTCCTGCAATGAGCTGCGGGAACAGTGACACAAACATGCCAAAATCAATGATATTTTTTTGTACTTTTGCTTCCCCCCGGTAAACGTCGATACTGTACGACATCGTCTGGAACGTATAAAATGAAATACCGAGCGGCAATGGCAGTGAAAGCAGCGGCACAGAACATCCTGTCACACTGTTAAACATGCCGGTCAGCCAGTCCGCATACTTGAAAAAACCGAGCATTGCAAGATTGATCATGATGGATGAGATCAGAAAACCTTTTGCTGCTTTTTGTTTCCCTGCCCTTTTCGCCGCATCGATGCGCCTGCCGTGCCAGTAATCCGACACGGTGGAAAACAGCATGAGCACCACATAAACCGGCTCTCCCCATGCATAGAAAATAAGGGATGCAAAAAAAAGCAATCCATTTCTGAATTGCTTTGGGCATATCATATATGCGATCAGTACAATTGGTAAAAATCGAAAAAGAAACGTAAACCCTGCAAAAATCATAATAATCCACCCTGTCTCAAAAACTGGTATTCAGGCACAACATTATCACCACAGTTCCGCCTGAGCTTATTTTAGAAGCATCTCTTCAATCAGATCAATTGCAACCTGATTGCGCTCCTCATACAACTTCACCTGTTCCGACTCGTCCAGTTCCTGCTGTTCTGTCGGAAGCATTCCCAGCATAACATAAAATACATAGTTTCCCATCGTAACGACTGAGGACGCCGCAATCTTAGGCACGTTCATCGGATACTGCATCGTATCGTTCTTTAAGTTTTCCACATAAGCGTTGACAGCATCTGATACCTCCGACAGATGCTCCGGTTTCGCCTTCACTGCCAGAAACGTATCGACATGTGTGCTCATCATCGGAATCTCTGCCAAAAACTCTTCACACCAGTCCGGCTCAATGCCGAAGCGTATCTGAATATCATCCTCCGAAAGAAGCATGTCCGGCATATAGTCTTCTCCATATGCCTCTTTGACCGCCTGATGGATCGTGTCGATCGTAACTGTGTCATCGACGTTCTGTCCGTCGTTTCCGGAATTCTCCTCTCCGCCGGTCTGATCCGTATTATTCCCGCCCGTCGTGTTTTCATTTCCCGGATTCTGTCCTGCATCATCCTTTCCACATGCTGCAGTAAACAACATCACTGCCGCCAGTGTACATACAAGCATCTTCTTCATCATTTCTGATTTTCTCCTTTTCATATTAACCTCCATGACTCCGTTTCGCGGAATCTTAAAATTTGATAAAAAACGCCTGTCTACAGCGTTTTTCGAAGAATCATCCAAGCTTTGGCACGATTCTGTGATTCTAAGTATCTGGGAATCTGTTGTAACCATCATTGCCCGATTTTTGCAAAGTATACATTCCATGAGACAAGCTTTTTCGCGCGCTCCGTCCAAAAAAGTTTATACAGAAAACATCATGAGAGGCAGTTTTTTTATCACAAGCTCCGTCACGATCGCATGTTCGGGATATGTATGATAGGTTTCTTCCTCCACATACTGGTCGATACCAACGACCTCATCGATCAGCCACTTTTCCGTAATCCGTCCGCGTTTATCCGTGTTCTGTGTGTAAATGTTCATTTTCAGTGACACCTTTAGGTGATGCAGCGTCTGATAAGAAAACGAATCTTTCGTCATTGCAAGAAGGTGCTCTTTCAGCGTCATATCAGGAGCGGCTTCTTTATATAAGTACTGCTCAATGACCGCGATGAACTTAAACGGAGCAAAATCATGCGCGCAGATCTCCGCATAAGTCATCTCAGCGCCGATATAAATCTTTGACACATCGCTCATAATATACTTAAAATCCTGATATTCCATTTCTGACGCCCCGCCTTCGTATTTCACCTGATCAGTATGAGAAGAACTTCTAATTGCCCACAGCCAAGACTGTTTCACACTTAAAAATGCCGGGAACCGGCATCTTCATCATGATTTGAGTATCCGCCGTCAACATCGATCTCCTCAATACCGCCTGCCGACATGCGGATCGCATCGCGGATCTCTTTTTCACTGATCCCGCTCTCCTGCATGAGTTCCTCCACCGTCACTTTTCTGCGAAGCTCTGTATACAGCACATTTGCCTGCTCTGCTATCTTTTGGACGCGTGAAAGGACCTTTTGGTTGACTTTATTTTCATCTATATTTTCACTGATATATTCTTCCATGGCATTCATGATCCTGTTTCCCAGCATACCGGGAACCTCATCGGGATCTTCCAGTGCGCCAAGCATCTCTGCGCCAAGCGCAAGCGCCACGTTGCCTTCCCCGATCAGATCTTCCAGATAAACACCCTGTCCCGCATACAGCTTGGAGATTTCCACGACTTCAGGCAGATAGGCTTCCACAAGCCTGTTTTTCGCATCCGCCTCCCCTGCCATCGCCGCCATCGAAAGCGCCCGCTTCTCGCCGTCACTCAAAGCCGGAATTGATTTCAGTTCCTCAAGATACAGTTCCAAATAGGATCTCTCGCTGTCACTCAGATACTCCCCGTCGTCCGCCGGTTCCCCGACCCCGATACGGTTCTGCTTAAAATAATCATACAGAATCTGCTCTTTGTCCGAATCCAGCGAGAGCTCCGTGATAAACTCTTTCACCTGTTCCTTGGACAGCATATGCCCCTGTAAGCGCGCTGTGTCGTTAAGCTCTTTCAGCCGCTTCAAAAATTGTTCTTCTCCGCCCATGATTCCACTCCCGTGAATGCAATGCATATGCTAATTTCTCCTCACATGCTGATGCGTAAAAAGATGATATTGGCAGTATTCGTAATTTCCCTCACATTTCGAGCAGAAACGAAATTCAAGCGACGGATCATCCTCCTCGGTCCTGCCGCAGATTGCGCATTTATGTCTCGTAATGCCGCCCTTCGGCTTTGCGGCGCTCCGGTATTCCATCTGTCGTTTCATCTGTTTGACCGTTCTGCGCGGCTTGTTCCTGCGTGTCACCATGAAAAAGATGATAAAATTCAGCAGCGACGCCCCGATCGTAAAGGCGAGAAGCCATCCGACCTGCAGGATATCCAAAACCATCAGCACCACATACACAATTCCGAGATACTTAACTTTCATCGGAATGATGAACCACAGCATCACCTGCATATCGGGATACGTTGCCGCAAACGCCAGAAAGATCGACATGTTAATATAATAGGTACTGAACAGACTGCGAAAAGTATTCTGATACAAAAACTGCATCTGCGCAATTGTCCCCATTTCCCCCGGATCGGCGTTGACGCCCATCATCTGGTACACAAACGAAAGCGATACCTCATTGATTTTGGGAAAATCAAAAACAGCAAGCCATCCGGCAAGCAGAAAACTGGCGATCACCGTAAACAGAATCCCGCCGAAAATATAAACATTATAATAAAATGTTCCCCATGTCCGCTCCAGATTCGTCCCCAACGAATAATACAACATCAGCATGATCAGCAGAAAAAAGATATTGCTGGAACCGGGCGGGATCAGCACCCATGTCACAAGCCGCCATATCTGTCCTCTCAGGATCGCAAACGGATTCAGGGTCAGATAGCTTGCAAAACTGCTGTTGACAAGCTGAATCAGATACCCTCCCGCATAACTTAATATCAGATAGAGAGATAGGTTCGGAATTGCATATCTGCCC
>RYVZ01000037.1 GCA_003979345.1 Lachnospiraceae bacterium | reverse complement strand
AGATGTGTATAAGAGACAGTCACCGCCCTGTTCCCATACTTTGGAAAGCGCAAATTCACAACCATGCTCCTCGCAAAAATGCTTCACAAAAGAAAGTTCCGCCCCGGTATCTGTTACAAACGCATTGAGCGTTACCACGACAGGTACACCATAATGTTGAATATTTTCTATATGTTTCTCCAGATTAACGATTCCCCGTTCAAGCGCCTCAAGATTCTCCGTATTCAGATCATCCTTCGCCACGCCGCCGTTGTATTTTAAGGCGCGCACGGTTGCGACAAGCACGACTGCGTCCGGACGTAATCCCGCCGATACACATTTAATGTCAAAAAATTTCTCCGCCCCCAGATCAGCTCCGAATCCTGCCTCTGTGATACAATAATCAGCCAGTTTCAAAGCTGCTTTTGTAGCGCGCACACTGTTACAGCCATGTGCGATATTGGCAAATGGTCCGCCATGCACGATTGCCGGCGTATGTTCCAGGGTCTGGATCAGGTTAGGATTGATCGCATCCTTTAAGAGCGCCGCCATTGCGCCGACTGCCTTGATATCTGCCGCAGTAACAGGATCACCGTCCAAATTGTAAGCAACGACAATTCTTGACAGCCTGTTTTTCAAGTCAGCCATATCCTCAGCAAGGCAGAGTATCGCCATGATCTCGGATGCAACCGTGATCACAAAGTGTTCCTCGCGCACAAAGCCATCCGTTTTGCCTCCCATGCCGACCACCGTATTGCGGAGCGCACGGTCGTTCATGTCCAGACATCTCTTCCATACGATCTGCCTCGTGTCTATGCGAAGCTCATTTCCCTGCATGATATGATTGTCAATCATGGCAGCAAGTAAATTGTTCGCCGACGTAACGGCATGAAAATCTCCGGTAAAATGCAGATTCAGGTCTTCCATCGGTACCACCTGTGCATAACCGCCTCCTGCCGCACCTCCCTTAATGCCAAAGCAGGGTCCAAGGGACGGTTCCCTGAGCGCAATGACCGCCCGCTTATTCAGCTTTGCAAACGCCTGTCCAAGCCCGACCGTCGTTGTCGTCTTTCCTTCCCCTGCCGGCGTCGGGTTGATCGCAGTGACAAGCACAAGCTTTCCGTCCGGCTGGTTTTTGATGCGCTTCAGGAGAGATTCGGAAATCTTTGCCTTATATTTTCCGTATAAATCCAGATCGTCTCCGTCTATTCCGAGCGTCTCAGCCACTTTGACAATTGGCACAAGCTCTGCTTCCTGTGCGATTTCAATATCGGTTTTCATATCCTCCACCATGCCTTTCTATTGCTGTAAGCCTTATTCCCCCGCCAGATACTGCTCAAACTGTTCGGCATTCATCAGCACCTTTCTCGGTTTCGTTCCTTCCTCCTCGCCGACGACCCCCGCATCTGCAAGCTGATCCATGATCCGTGCCGCGCGGTTGAAGCCGACGCGGAACGCCCGTTGTACCATCCCGATCGAAGCTTTATCCTTTTCAATGATGAACCGTCCTGCCTCGGCAAATAGTTCATCCAGATCCGATCCGCCGGCTCCGGAAACACCGTCGCCCGACGCAGAGGTCATACTGGAGATCTTTTCTTCCAAATCCGCGCCATAATCGCCTCCGACTGCCTGCTTTTTTAAGAACGCCACGACATCGGATACTTCTTTATCCGAGACAAACGCTCCCTGCACGCGCGCAGGCTTCGCATAACCCTGCGGATAAAAAAGCATATCTCCCTTGCCAAGCAGTTTTTCCGCACCGTTCATGTCAAGGATTGTACGGGAATCTACCCCGCTGGATACCGCAAATGCGATCCGGCTCGGCATATTGGCTTTGATCAGACCCGTTATGACATCCACGGACGGTCTCTGTGTCGCAATAACCAGATGGATCCCTGCCGCGCGCGCAAGCTGCGCAAGACGCACGATCGCTTCTTCCACTTCATTGGAGGCTACCATCATCAGGTCTGCCAGCTCATCAACAATAATGACGATCTGCGGCATTTTAACTGGCGTAGAAGCGTCACCAGTATCTTTCGTGCTTTCGGCAAGCTGATTATAGCCCTTTAAGTCGCGCACATTATGATCGGCAAATTTCTTATAACGATCCGTCATTTCCGCCACCGCCCATTGCAGAGCCGCCGAGGCCTTTTTCGGATCTGTCACGACCGGTATGAGCAAATGAGGAATCCCGTTATATACGCTCAGCTCAACAACCTTCGGATCGACCATGATCAGTTTGACATCATCTGGATGCGCCTTATAAAGAATGCTCATGATCAGTGTATTGATACACACGGACTTGCCGGAGCCTGTTGACCCCGCGATCAGCACATGGGGCATCTTGCCAATATCAAACACAACAGTCTGTCCGCCGATATCTTTTCCGACAGCAAACGCGATCGGTGACGAAAATTTCTTAAATGCATCAGACTCCAAAAGTTCACGCAGGTGGACTGCACTGTTTTCCTTATTCGGCACTTCAATTCCTACAGCCGCCTTTCCGGGAATCGGCGCTTCGATACGAATGTCTGTCGCTGCCAGATTCAATTTAATATCATCGGCAAGCGCCACGATCTTGCTGACCTTCACGCCGAGCTCCGGCTGCATCTCATAACGCGTCACCGAAGGTCCCTGACTGATGTCGGTGATCGTCACATTGACACCAAACGTCTTTAAGGTCTGCTGCAGCCGCGCTGCCGTCTCTTTTAACTGCCTTGCAGAATCTCCATTTCCTTTTCCTGGCGCTTTCTGCAGCAGATCAAGCGGCGGAAATATGTATTTCTTGGGTTTTGCCATCGGTTTTGTATTCGGTATGACCGCCGCGTCCGCCTTTTTCTGATCCGGCGTCCGGTATTCTTCTTTCATTCCAAAGCTGTGACCCGGCTTCGCGGGCTGATAGCCGCTCTCTAAAGCTGCGCCAAAGGTATCCGCGCCCTGCGGCTTATATGTATGTCCGGAGGCCTCAGACATGACTTTTCCTGCGGCGGCAGTCTCCTCTGCGCCGCTGCCCGCCACAGTTTCCTGCATGCCGCCCGCCATGATCTCCTGCATTTCACCAGATGCGAAAGCACCGGCAAGTCCGCCTGCCGCCACAACAGTGCCAGCCGCTCCAGTCATACCGCCTGCGGTTTCCATCCCTGATGCAAGCGCGCCAGCCGCGTCATCCTCCACAGCCGGATTCTCCGCCTGCCGCGCCACACCTCGCGGTTCCGGCATGCTCTGATAAAGGTCAAATGCAAATCCCCCGCCAAAAGCTTCCTGTGCTTCTGATGCCATAACCTGTTCCGCATCGTCCGGAATATCTTCCAACGTGATCTCGTGCATGTTTTCACCGTGATAAGACCCGGAACGTTTTTTCACAAGTGTTGTGTCCCCGCTGACACCGCTTACTTTTTTCTCCATGCGGAGTGCAGGGGCACTTTCTTCCATATCCTCATTCCGGGCAGGCCGCTTCCTGCCCCGGTCATGGATATCGGCATCCTCGTGCCGTACACGGCTTCTTCTGCATTTTGTCAGATTCTCCACATCTTCGCTTTCGTTTTCTCCCTCATATTCGTCATAATCCCCGGACTCTTCCTCATACTCTTCGCGGCGCAGCGCACGTTCTTCCCTGTGTCGTTCCGCGGATTCTCTCGCCGAATCATACACACGTCTGCTTCCTTTTTTTACGCCGTCTATGAAGGAGCGCTCTGTAATGATCACAAGCGCAATGATGATCACTACGATCAGTACAAGTGCGCTTCCGACCCCCTTTAAGTATTTCATCATCGGATAAGCCGGCAGTCCGCCTGCCAGACCGCCGCCTTTCAGCCCGTCCCTGCTCTGTAAAAACAGATCAACGATCAGATTTCCATTCAGATCTGCAAGTGGTACGGAAACCATCTCCGCCACGATGCAGATACACCAAAGTAAAACCGCACCGGCAATCAGTTTTCTGCGAATCGCCCGGTTTCCATCATTCGATATATACAGGGCAATCCCAATAAAGAGGGCAACCGGCAGTACATAAGAAAGGATGCCGAACAATCCGAACATAACGCCCCTGACAGCTTTTCCAAACGGTCCCATGATTGAAAAATTGCACAAAAGCAGAAGAATGCAAAATGCAAAACAGACAATCAGGTTAATCTCCTTTCCTAATGCCGGTTCTTGCGCATTCTTCCTGCTATTTGCCTGTCTGCCGGATGCAGATCGTGTATTACGTCTTCCTCCCTGCGTCCTGCTGTTTGTTTTTTTAGTGTTTGTCCGGCTGCTTTTTCCCGCAGACGATGATCCCCGCCTGTTTCCCTGCCCCGAACGTGTATTTCCTGACGCCATCTGAGCTACCTTAAATCCTTCCTTACAAAATCCACCGGAACATTATAGCATTTTTATGGCTTTTTGTCATCTCTCTTCCATCAACTCCCTCAGTTTTTCGAACGCCTCATGAATTCCTCCTACTTCATCAATGATTTTTTCCTCTACTGCCTCCTCGCCCACAAGGATCGTCCCGACATCTTTTGTCAGCATTTCCGTCTCCATCATCAATTCCTCCAGGCGCTCCTTATCTGCGCCGCAGTGCGACTCAATAAAATTCAGGATTCTGTCCTGAATCTGCCTGAAATAGTCAAATGTCTGCTGCACGCCGATCACCATACCGCTTAAACGCACAGGATGGATGACCATCGTGGCGGTCGGAACAATATAGGAATAATCCGTACTCACGGCGATCGGTATCCCGATACTGTGGCTGCCGCCAAGCACAAGCGATACCGTAGGTTTGCTAAGGGAAGCTATCATCTCTGCGATCGCAAGCCCCGCTTCCACATCACCACCCACCGTATTCAGCAATACCAAAAGCCCGTCCACTTCATCGCTGTCCTCAATCGCGGCAAGCTGCGGAAGAATATGCTCATATTTTGTCGTTTTGGTATTTCCGCCGAGACACTCATGCCCTTCAACCTCGCCAATGATCGAAATCAAATGCACGTTGTGCCCGTTTTCCTCGTGCTTTAAGATCACCTGCCCGTTCTCTTTGATCTTATCGTCCACGAGTTTTTGCTGCTCAAGATCATTTTTCTCTTTCTCCTGATCCTTTTTTTCCTTTCCATTTTCATTTTTTATCTGTCCGCTCTGTTTCTTTTTTGACATAACAGCTCTGCTCCTTCTCATCTTTTATGATTTTCACAATTTATCCAGCTAAAAAGGAGAATCCTGTTTAGCGGATTCTCCTTTTTAGTATGTCTTTGGGCATCACGATTATGCCTATTTTTTGGGTTGACTTTAACAGTCAAAATTATCCTCATCACTGACCTCGACGTCATAATGCATGCGGTCCGCCGTAACCTCGTAAGCATAGTCCATTTCACGGTGCTCTCTCTTTTTGGGCAATGGCAAAGGATTCTCGATAAAGCGTGTCTTTTCACCCTGCGGGGCTTTCTCCTCCGCATTTTTTTCTCCGCCGGCTTTTGTTTTCTCGGCAGTCTGCTTTTCCCCAACTGTTTTTGTTTCTTCAGCAGCCTGCTTTTCTTCAACAGCTCGTTTTTCCCCAGTCGCTTTTATTTCTTCAGCAGCTTTTGTTTTCTCTACGGCTTTTGTTTTCTCTACAGCTTTTGTTTCTTCGGCAGTCTGCTTTTCCTGAACTGCTTTTGATTTCTCAGATGCTTTCGTTTCTTCCGTTATTTTGGTTTCTTCTGCCGCTTTCGTCCGTTTGGCAGCCTTTGCTTCTTTCAACATCGTTTTTTCTTGCTTTTCCACTTTCTGTTTCCCGGCTTTTTTCGCCGCCTGCTTTGCTTCTTTTTGTATGGACCGCTTCGACCGTACCGGACTTTCTGTATGTTCTTCCGCTTCGTCATCCTCCGCGTTCTTCTTTCTCAGGACAGACGAAAAAGGATCTTCGACCGGCTGTCCGGTCAGATAGATCATGCCGACCGTCTGCGCTGCCGCCAGTATCCCGATACAGGAAAGGATAAATCCTGTTTGCGTACGGCCGAACAAGATCATTCCAAAATATGGAACCGCCATCGTACGCAGTACGTCATGTCTGCACCAAAAGAAGAGGACTGCCGCAACGCCGCCAAATGCAATCACACATAGCAGAACAATATCCTGCGGTATCTGCAATAGCACAACCGGCTCACACAGGATGTCTTCATAATGTATCATATAATTACTGAAATCGTAAAACGCTTTTTCCGGCAGATTTCTCGTACCTGTCAGTGCCAAACTGAGCAGACAAGTCCCGGCAGCGAGCCCGGCGGTCACGCCCAGGATAAAGCACAGCAGTTCCGCGCGCCTTCCGTTTACGCTTGTAATAAAAATTACGATCACGGCAGCCGGAACCAACAGTGCTGTCAGATCAAGCACAAGAAGCGCACCGGAAAAAATCCCGCACAAAAAATAGAGAGGTATCATGCTTTTTCCGCCAACACCGAATACGCTCCGCCTCATAATCGCCGCAAGCGCGCACGCAGCAGCCATGAAAAGCGCCATAAAAAGCTGTGCAGGCTCACAGTTGCTCACCGCCTGATAAAAATATGGAATGCATAAAAATAGAACTGAAGAAGAAATCGCCGCCGCCCTGCCGGCTGCGACCCTCAAAAATAAGTAACTGCACAAAACCAAAATCACCTGACAGATCAGGTTTACAATGTACACCGCATCCGGTACATTTCCTAACAGAATACAAAATCCACGCGTCAGAAGTGCATAAAGTCTTTCAACGCCCAAAAAATTTCCAAAATCCACGCCGGCACTTGATGTGATCTGCTCATATAGTCCAACATTTCCGGAAAGTTTGCCGCCGGAAAACCGTGCAATGTATACCCCCCGGCTGACCAGTACCAGCAGATAGCTTGTGAGCGCAGGCAGAACCTCCGCCCGGAAAAATCCGCTGCTTTTGAATGTTCTCCGTCTTCGGCTTGCCGCTATTTTCGCATCCTTGGGCTTTGCTTTCATCAGTACGATCAGCGCTGCCGCACATCCCACAAACGTAAGCAAGATTACCATGACAACAATAATACAGGAAAGCGCGGAACCGTCTAATTGAAGGATTCTGCTCATCGTATTGCCGATGCATATTCCGATATATAAATATGTAATTACATAAATCGCATAATAAAGCCACGATATTTTTGTCTTTTCAATATTCATACGTCATCCTATAGGTCTGCAAGTGCCTGTTCCACATCCGCAATGATGTCTCCCACATTTTCTATGCCACAGGAAAACCGGATCAAGTCCGGTTCAACGCCTGCTTCCTTTAACTGTTCATCCGTCATCTGCCTGTGCGTATGGCTCGCCGGATGCAGCACACAAGTTCTGGCATCCGCAACATGCGTGACAATGGCAGCTAACTTCAAATGATCCATAAACCGGACAGCGACTTCCCTGCCGCCTTTAAGTCCAAATGCCAGCACGCCGCATGTACCGTTTGGCATATATCGTAATGCTCTTTCATGGTACCGGTCGGTCTTTAAGCCCGGATAGCGCACCCACGCAACCTCATCCCTTTCACTCAAGTACTCGGCAACTCTCTGTGCATTCTCACAGTGCCGCGGCATTCTCAGATGCAGCGTCTCCAAACCGGCATTTAATAAAAAGGCGTTCTGAGGCGACTGGATAGAACCAAGATCCCTCATGAGCTGCGCTGTCGCCTTGGTAATGTAAGCTGCCTTTCCAAAACGTTCGGTATAAATAATGCCATGATAAGATTCATCCGGTTTTGTCAGTCCCGGATAGCGGTCGGCATATGTCTCCCAGTCAAAATTGCCGGAGTCCACAATGCAGCCGCCCACTGACATTGCATGTCCGTCCATATATTTTGTCGTGGAATGTGTAACAATATCCGCCCCATACACAAACGGCCTGCAATTAACCGGTGTCGGAAATGTATTGTCCACGATCAGCGGAACACCGTGCGAATGCGCCGCCTTTGCAAATTTATCAAAATCAAGTACGGCCAAGGTCGGATTTGCCAGGGACTCGGCAAACACGGCGCGGGTATTATCCTGAAATGCTGCATGTAACTCATCCTCCGTGCAATCAGGGTCGATCACCGTACTATCAATTCCCATTTTCTTCAGCGTACAAGTCAGCAGATTAAAGGTTCCTCCATAGACAGATGAGGATACAATGATATGACTGCCGGCTTCACAAATGTTAAATACCGCATAATAATTTGCCGCCTGTCCGGAAGATGTCAGCATTGCCGCAACACCGCCTTCAAGATCGCAGATTTTCTGTGCCACATAATCATTCGTCGGGTTTTGAAGCCTCGTGTAAAAATACCCGCTGTCCTCTAAGTCGAACAGTCTTCCCATCTGCTCTGACGTGTCATACTTAAATGTCGTACTCTGATAGATCGGTAAAACACGCGGCTCACCTTTCTTCGGCTTCCATCCGCCCTGCACGCAGGTTGTCTCTATGGAATACTTCTCGCTCATGTCGCTTCCCCGTCTGTCTAGTTTTCATCCCAGTTGTGATAGACTGCCTGCACATCGTCATCCTCGTCAAGCAGATCCAGAGTCCTCTGAAGCTGTCCGATATCCTTCTCGTCGTTCAGCGTTACATAATTCTGAGGTATCATCGTAACTTCAGCCGACACAGACACGACTCCCGCCTCCTCAAGCGCTTTCGTCACGGCAGGAAACTCATCCGGTCCGGTCAGGATCTCAAAGCTGTCCTCTTCCTCGGAAAAATCTTCGGCACCGGCATCCAGTGCACACATCATCAGATCATCCGCATCCATATCGCATTCTTCTTTATCGATAATGATCTGACCTTTTCTGTCAAACATAAAAGATACACAGCCCTGTGTTCCAATGCTTCCGCTTCCCTTTGTAAAAGCCGAACGCACATTGGCAGCCGTACGGTTCTTATTATCAGTGAGCGCCTCGACGATCACGGCAATTCCGCCCGGTCCATAGCCCTCATACGTAACATATTCATAGTTCACGTTCCCCAGATCCCCGGCAGCTTTTTTGATACCGCGTTCGATCGTATCATTGGGCATATTATTCGCTTTTGCCTTCGCGATCACACCTGCCAGCTTAAAATTGTTTGCAGGGTCCGGTCCGCCTTCCTTAACCGCAACTGCGATTTCACGTCCGATGATCGTAAAAATCTTTCCCTTTGCCGCATCATTTTTTTCTTTCTTATGTTTAATGTTTGCAAATTTTGAATGTCCTGACATCCTTTTCTCTCCCTTTTCTTTCCGCATCCGGCGGATGCTTATCGTAAAAATGTATAAACTGCCGCCAAAAATCCGTTTATTATGCCAAGTATAACACTACTCTGCCTTTTCTTCAACTTCCTTTTGCTCAGGCGGCGGTGCCTGCTTCGTGATCAATACGGAGCGGATCACGCGTTTCTCCACCTGTCGTATCTGAAACTCATACCCTTCGTATTCCATGGAAAAACACTCTTTTTCTTCCGGTATATGTTCCATCTTCATGATCATAAAACCATTCAGGGTATCCACTTCCAGATCTTCTTCAAAATGAATATCAAGCAGTTCGGAAAGCTCGTCAAGCGGCGTCATGCCATCCGCAACAAATCGATCCTTTCCCGTTTTCACAATAAAACGGTCTTCCTCATCATACTCATCCTGAATCTTGCCAACGATCTCCTCCAGAATATCCTCCATCGTGACAAGTCCTACGGTCTGTCCGTATTCATCCGCGACCATAACGATTTGCAAGTGCTTGCTCTGCATGGAATGAAACAGATCGTCGATATTCATTGTCTCCGGCACGAACTCCGGACGCCGCAATACCGCCCGGCAGGATCGCAGGCGCGGATCTGTATGATGCTTGTCAGAGTGTGTTTTATCACTATGCTGCTTTGCCGTATTCTCTGTATTTTTCTCTTCCTCCCGCTCTTTCTGCGCTTCCATCAGCAGCCTGTGCTGATAACGGCAGGCGTCCTTCAAATGCAAAAATCCGATAATCTGATCCGGCGTCTCACTGTATACAGGATAACGGCTGTTGTTTTCCTCCAACATAAACGCGACCGCATCGGACAGACGCATCTGTGCGTCGAGCATTTTGATATTCTGACGGTTTGTCATGATATCGCGTACCGTTTTATCACCATATTCAAAAATATTCGTGATCATTTCCGCTTCACTTTCCTCGAGTACGCCCTGTTCATGCCCCTCATTTACCATAGAAATGATCTCTTCTTCCGTAACCTCGCCCTCATCGCGCGGCGGTCTGATTCCAAACAGCCTGAGAAGTCCTGCCGCCGATACGTCGATCAGCGCCGTAACCGGCGTCAGCAGGAAGCAGAACGCATATGTAATGGATACACAGGCATACGCCCACTTTTCAGGGTAGATCGCCGCAATTTTTTTTGGTATCATCACCCCAAACAGCAGGAGTATATAGATGAGAAGGACAAACGCCAATAACACCGGTATCATCTGCAGGAAGAATTCGACTGCCGCTCCGTGCGGACTGCCCGTAAGTCCGAAGAACACTCTCCTTGCAGCCGATATGAAGATCCGTAAAAAGAATCCCCCCATAATGAGCTGCGCCAGTGTCACGACCACCTGCACCGTATTGACATACTTCGTAATTCCTCTTGATACCTTTAGTATCCGTTTTGATCTTTTATCATGCTTCTGTTCGTAGATTTCCTCCACGTCAGAAATATTGAGATTTTGTATCGCAACACCAAACCCGTAAAAGATTATGTTCATCACGAGCAGTATCACGAACAGCAAAACACTCAGCGCCGCATCGGCAGTATCCATTTTCCTTCCTTTCCGTGTGAATCCAGTCTCTCATGTATGTATTTCAAGACTGATACAGAGTGCTCTGTCCACCCGGCGCATGACCTCGTCATCCAGGTGGCACACCTTATCCTTTAATCTTGATTTATCAATTGTCCGAAGCTGTTCGAGTAAAATCACCGAGTCCTTATCCATATCATACCGCATAGCGGACAGCTCGATATGAGTCGGCAGCTTCGCCTTATTCATTTTTGATGTGATCGCCGCGCATATCACGGTCGGGCTGTGCCTGTTACCGATATCGTTCTGTATGATCAAAACAGGTCTGACTCCTCCCTGCTCCGATCCTACAACCGGTCTCAAATCTGCATAAAAAACGTCTCCACGTCTCATAACTTACGATCCTTTCATTCCTTCTGATATGAACATTATGGACAAACATATCTTTCGGTATACTAAAGGATCTGCAAAAAAATCAATCCGTTACGATATCAACGACTCCGCAGCCGCACAGATCATCTTTATATGCAACAGGCTTTCCATTCTTCAGATAGACTCTCGGTATGCGTTTATTGATATCACACACAAGTTCATAATTAAAACGTCCCGAAAGTGCACCAAGCTCCTCCGCCGTTATCTGCTCTCCCCGGTCTTCCCCAAGAAGAACGACCTCATCTCCTACTCTTGCGTCGGAAACCTCACTCACATCGACCATGAATTGATCCATACAGATCCTGCCCAGAATCGGACAGCGTTTTCCATGAATCAATACCCTTCCCTTTCCTGTTAAACTTCTCGGATAACCGTCTGCATAGCCGACCGGAATCGTTGCAACCAACATTGTTTTCTGCGCCGTAAACAATCCGCCATAGCTGACGCTTGAACCAGCCTCTAATTTCTTGATGAACGCAATATGGCTTTTCCATGAAAGCGCCGGCTTAAGCGCCACCACATCCGTACAAACTTCGTCGGAAGGCGGCATCCCATACATTGCGATCCCTACCCTCGCCATATCCATACAAAATTGCGGCAGATCTAAAATACCCGCACTATTAGAACAATGCTTTATGGGAATGTCCAGCAAAAGCTGCTGTTCAATGCGCCCGATAAACTCGGTAAAACGCGCCTCCTGACGGAGTGTGTCGGATTTATCCGCCTCATCAGCCTTTGCAAAATGGGTAAAGATCCCCTCGATTTCCAATCCATCCATCTTAGAAACGGCATCAATAAAAGCCACGCCCTCATCTCCCGGAAAAATGCCGATCCTTCCCATTCCGGTATCGACCTTGACATGCACTTTTACAGTCTTTCCTACACGGCATGCCGCTTTTGACAATTCCTCTGCCATCTCCACGCTGAATACTGCCGGACGAATATCCTGCCTGACCAGTTCTTCATAACAATCCGGAAATGTATATCCGAGCATAAGAATTGGTTTTTTGATCCCCGCTTCCCTGAGCTGAAACGCCTCTTCCGCAACGGCAAGCGCATAACCCCAAATAAACTCTTCCTGTTCCAGTTCCCGCGCGATCGCCACACTCCCGTGTCCGTAACCGTCCGCCTTGAGTACAGCAGCAAGCTTCGCACTCTTTGGAATATGCGCATGAATTTCGCGCAGATTCTTTTGTATCGCATCTAAATCAATATAGGCGCATACCCTGTCAAAATGCAGATCGTTCATTTTTGCCTCCATGCTGCGAATGTTTGTTAAAAAGGCCGTTCGCCGGATGATTCCTCCGACTGCAAGCGCAGCTTTCGTATCGCCGCTGAAATGTGCCGGACGATATCCGACGCCATAACAGATTCTTTTCCAAGTGTATCCGAGGCACATTCTCCCGCAAGCCCGTGCAGATAAACTCCCAAACATGCCGCATCAAACAGATCAGTCCCGACCGCTGCAAACGCCAAAATCATCCCCGTCAGCACGTCTCCTGATCCCGCCGTCGCCATACCGTCATTCCCTGTCATATTAAAACAGCCGCGGCATACACCGGTTTCATCCGCCATGCTGAGATATGTCCGCGCTTCCTTTGCCACAAGAATACAGCCGCAGTCAGCCGCAAATGCCTCTGAAATCCGGATAAAATCCTTCTTAAGCTCTGCGATCGTACAGCCGCAGAGCCTTGCCAGTTCGCCGGCATGCGGCGTCAGCACTGTTGTATAAGGCTCCCTTTTTTGTAGAAATGCCGCCGGATTTTTGGTCCCCGCAATCAGATTCAGCGCATCCGCATCCAAAATAAGCGGCTTTTTACGCATTTCCCCACACATCATATCATATAAAAGCTGTAATGTCTCCCACATTCCGTCCGATATCCCGATCCCACAGCCTGCAGCGACCACATCTGCCCAGCGCAGCGCCTCCATAAGCCGCCGCTCTTTTTCTCCGGCTTGGAGCTCCTCATCCACCACGGTGAGCAGCGCTTCCGGAATCGTCTGCTTCAATACCGGTATATTCTCGCTACAGGTTATGATCCGGACCATGCCCGCACCGGCACGGTATGCCGCCGAAGCAGCAAGCGTACAGGCGCCGCTCATATTAGGCGAACCTGCCATAAGCAGCAGCTTTCCAAAAGTTCCCTTGTTTCCGTTTTTTTCCCTTACAGGTAACATGTGAAGCACGTTCCGTGCTGTCAAAATCCTGCGCCCCGGCAATTCCCCCATGAAGGAATCCGCCGTAATGCCAATATCGGCGACCGAAATGGCGCCCGCATAAGCCGGTCCCTCATTCACCATCAGCCCCGTCTTTCGAAATCCAAATGTAACCGTTTCCTCTGCGGCAAGCGCACACTCCATTACCGTACCATATTCCGAATCAATACCGCTCGGCATATCAACTGCCAGTACTGGTATGTGCCATGTCCCCGCCTCATCTATCAGCATCTTCATCGTTCCTTCGATCGGGCGGGACAGTCCAATTCCAAACAGGGCATCGATCACAAGACTGACGTCGTCAGGAACCTGAAAGAATACCGCTTTTGTTTCCTCTATATTATCATATTCAGTCTCCGCCTCTTTGCGAGCAGTTATTGTAAGGCGTCCCTTCCGGCTCTTGACGGTGCTGCATGGAACACCGTAACGCAGTGCAATTTCTTCCTGTTTCCGGTTTAACTCCGATCTTCTTTCATCTTCACCGCAAAAAAGCACCTGCACCCGTACACCCCACTGCCGCAAAAGACGTGCCGCCGCATATCCGTCCGCACCATTATTTCCACTGCCGCATAAAACAAGCACGCCCGCTTTCTGCCGCTTTCTGTCAGAAAGCATCCGAAGCGCTGTCTGTGCAACGGAAAGCGCCGCGCGTTCCATAAGTACCATCTCCGGAATCTGATAATATGCACTTGTCTGACGATCACAGAACCGCATCTGCTCCGTTGTGACTACATAGTCCATATCAATATCCATATCCTTCCAGTATCCGGAACATTTACTTTCCGGTTTGCTCCGCATTTGGTTTCTTTATTCCGCCCTGCTCCTTTTTCAGCTCGATCCGCTCTTTCCGCTTCTGTTCCCAGTCATATTTGACGTCAAAAAGATTCAGTACTTCCGGGCCAAAGACGCCATGTAGATAATGATAGACCTCCTGATTGCGGATTTCCCGCTCCTGTCTGCGCAGAATCTGTTTTTTCAATTCTACCCGGACTGTCGCGATCCAATCCGTGATCTGGCCGATCGCACGTTCATTTTCATTCAGCTCGGTATAACACAGCGACATGGTCTCTAACATCAACGCCTTGTTCACACGTTCGATCTGCGACGGAATCTCCAGCAGCTCGTCCTGATAATGAGAAAGCTTTTCATTACACTCGCCGATCAGCTTTGTATTTTCATCCAGTTTTTTCTGTATTGCAGCATCACTTCCGCCGTTTTGTGTTCCGGACTGGATTTCCAGAATTTCTTTCATCAGCCTGCTTTTCAGTTTCCGGATATCTTTGCTCTGTGTCGTCGCCTTTCCCTGCTTTTTGATCAGATTGTCTAACTGCTTTTCCAGACTTTTCAATTGCCTTGACGGCTTTATTACCGTAAACAGTTTATGCCATTTCTGATCCAGCGTCAATGGCGCGATATTTTTTCCTTCCAATGATGATTCAAAATTTTTTCCCATGTATGTTCCCATTGCCGCCAATCAGCCTTCTTTCCTAACGCCCGATACATTTCCCCTGACGTTTTTCTCATACCGCTTTATATTATAGGACAGTTTCATCAGACTGTCCGACAAATGCACATTTTCTACTTGTACGCCATCTGGTACATTCAAATCGACATGCGCAAAATTCAAGATTGCCTTTACTCCGCAATGAACAAGCATTTCTGCGGTTTCTATTGCGCGCTCTTTCGGAACGGTCAGCACTGCAATATCGATCTTATGCTCTTTTATAAACTGCTCCATCCTGTTTATGTGCATGATCTCTAAACCGCGAAGCTTTTTTCCGACAAGGCCCTCACTAATATCAAACAGACCTTTTACCACAAAACCCCGTTTTTCAAAATTCATGTAATTAGCCAAAGCCTGCCCTAAATTTCCGGTTCCGACGATAATAAGCCGATATTCTCCGTCCAAGCCAAGAATCCGTCCGATCTCATGATACAGATAATCCACATTATAACCATAGCCCTGCTGTCCGAAACCGCCGAAATGATTCAGATCCTGTCGTATCTGCGAGGCAGTTACACCCATGAGCACGCTTAAGTCCCCTGACGATATCCGCTCCACTTCCTGCTCTTTCAATTCACCAAGATAACGGAAATATCTCGGAAGCCTTGCAACGACAGCCTGTGATATTTCTTTTTCTTCCATGTGCGCTTACCCCTAGTCAACAAATCATTCTCCTGATAAAATCTCTGAATTTATTATACAAACACGTTAAAATATTGTCAATGTCAACGCTCCGAAAACGGGGTCCGAAGGCCTTTATCAGGAAAATCACTTATAAAAAAGACATATCCAGAGTGCCGTTCATTGGATATGTCTTTTATAATCTGTTTATCATCTATCTGATGTATCTTGCATTTTTGATGCACCTTGCATCTTTGATGTATTTGCATTTATTCATCAAGTACTTTGTCAAGCGTTTCCCTGACTGCCTTCATGAACGATTCCGTATTTAAGACCGTCACATTTTCAAGACTCGTGATCAGTGCTAAATCCTTCGTCATTTTCCCCGACTCGATCGTGGACAGCGTCGCTTTTTCCAATTGAGCGGCAAAGTCTGCCAGTTCGGGAATCTGATCGAGCTCACCGCGCTTCTTCAATGCACCCGTCCATGCAAAAATCGTCGCTACAGGATTGGTCGAAGTCTCCTCGCCCTTCAAATGTTTATAATAATGACGCTGTACGGTTCCATGCGCTGCCTCATATTCATAAACGCCGTCCGGAGATACAAGCACCGAGGTCATCATCGCAAGCGATCCAAACGCCGAGCTTACCATATCGCTCATGACATCACCGTCATAATTCTTGCACGCCCAGATAAAACCGCCCTCCGCTTTCATGACACGCGCGACCGCATCATCAATGAGCGTATAAAAATATGTAATCCCGGCACGTTCGAATTTCTCACGATATTCCTTCTCATATAGCTCAGCAAACACATCCTTAAAACGATGATCATATTTTTTCGAAATCGTATCCTTCGTCGCAAACCACAGATCCTGTTTTGTAGAAAGTGCATATTGGAAACAGGCATGTGCAAAGCTTGTGATCGAACGGTCCGTATTATGGATTCCCTGCAGGATGCCCGCACCGTCGAATGAATGGATCAACTCCCTTGTCTCGGTTCCGTCCTCCGCTGTGAAAACAAGCTCGGCTTTTCCGGCACCCGGCACGCGCAGCTCCGTATTCTTATAGACGTCACCGTACGCATGTCTTGCAAGCGTGATCGGTTTTTTCCAGCACTTCACAACCGGTTCAATCCCCTTAACAATGATCGGCGTGCGGAATACCGTGCCGTCCAATGCGGCACGTATCGTACCGTTCGGACTTTTCCACATTTCTTTTAAGTGATACTCATCCATACGCGCGGCGTTCGGCGTGATCGTCGCACATTTTACCGCAACTCCGTATTTTTTTGCTGCTTCTGCCGAATCAAAGGTTACTTTATCATCCGTCTCATTTCTGTGTTCAAGTCCCAGATCATAATATTCTGTCTTCAGATCAATAAATGGCAAAATCAACTCGTCCTTGATCATCTTCCACAGAATTCTCGTCATCTCGTCGCCGTCCATCTCCACGATCGGCGTCGCCATCTGAATCTTTCTCATTTCGTTATCCTGCCTCCTTTTTATTTCCATCTGTATCAGGCGGGTCTGTCTAAAGTCCCGCAGGGTCGTTATTTTTGCAATGCAGACCGCGCTTATTCAAGATTCGGCTTCTGCCTGCTCTGTTTTTTCCTGCCCGTAAATCTCATATAACCCGTTTTGAATCATATTATTATAGGCATTCACGATATGCTGATTGGCAAGCTGCTCCGCTTTATCCGCATCGCCGCTCTTGATCGCTTCCATGATCATACGATGCTCCTTATTGGACGCTGCGCTCCGCGTGGTGCTCGCAAGCGTCTTCTGTCTGACACGCAGAACATACTGGTGAAAGTCTTTCAGCAAGTGTTCCAACATCTTTGAGTCCGAAGCCTCGTACATGATTTCATGAAAGCGGTTATCCAGCTCCGCCATCTGGTCAAAATGTCCCTTTTCGGCATGGAACTCCGAAAGATAGACATTTTCTTCCATTTCTTCTAATTGTTCTTTGGTAATGTGCGCCGTCGCCCATCTTGCGCACAAGCCTTCGAGCGGCGATCTCATGCGGTAAATATCTTCTACATCTTTTAACGTAATCCCTGTCACATAAGCTCCCTTATTGGGAATGATCTGGATCAGTCCCTCCAGTTCCAGCTGGCGGAATGCTTCTCTGACCGGCGTACGTGAGACACCAAGCTCGTCCCCGATTGCCACTTCCTTCAATTCTTCATTTTCCTGATACCGTCCACTCAATATATCATTGCGCAGGCGCTGAAAGACTCTTCCTCTTAGGGAATACTTATCTGTCACCTCATTTTTCACATCCTGCTTCTGCATTCGTTTTTTGCTCCTTTCCTGAACGCAGCGTGATACCGAGCTTACCGCAGACTTCGTCGATCACCTTCGTCAATTCCTCATCCGTCAAAACGGTAACACGCCCCTGAACATATTCCTCGTCCACCCATTTCTTGACCTCTTCCACAAGCGGCGAATGCTTCTCCACCATCTCATCAGATTTTAACTTATAATACGCATTGATCCAATGAGCAATACCGGCTAAGCCCGATGTGTTTGACACCGCACAAAGCACCGGTCTGTTCAAAAACTTCTCCGTATCAAAGATATTGTAGATCTCTTCATTTTTCAGAAGCCCGTCGGCATGGATACCCGCTCTTGTCACATTAAAGTTCTTACCGACAAACGGCGTGCGCGGAGGGATCTGATAACCGATCTCCTTCTCATAATATTCCGCCAGCTCCGTAATCACTGTCGTATCCATTCCGTTCAAGTCTCCGCGAAGCTGTGCATATTCAAAAACCATCGCCTCAAGCGGTGTATTTCCGGTTCTCTCCCCGATTCCGAACAAGGACGTGTTGATACCGGAACACCCATAAAGCCACGCCGTAGTAGAGTTGACGACCGCTTTATAAAAATCATTATGCCCGTGCCATTCGATCAACTCGTGCGGCACACCCGCATGCGTATAAAGCGCATAGATAATCCCCTGCACACTGCGGGGTATGACCGCACCAGGATAATTTACGCCATACCCCATCGTATCACAGGCGCGCACTTTGATCGGTATATGATACTCTTCCATCAGCTTCATAAGTTCCAGGCAGAATGGCACAACATAACCATAAATATCCGCCCGCGTAATATCCTCCAAATGACACCTCGGACTAATTCCTTCTTCCAGACATGCTTTCACAATGCTTAAATAATGCTCCATTGCCTGCCTGCGGTTCATCTTTAATTTTAGAAAAATATGATAATCCGAACAGCTGACCAGAATTCCAGTCTCTTTCATGCCAAGCTCTTTGACCAGCTTAAAATCTTCCTTGCTTGCCCGGATCCAGCTTGTCACTTCCGGATACCGGTAGCCCCTCTCCATACATTTGTATACCGCGTCACGGTCTTTCTTACTGTATAAAAAGAATTCGCTTGCGCGGATCATACCGTTTTCCCCGCCAAGCCGGTGCAGATAATCATAGATCGTCACAATCTGATCCGTCGTGTATGGTGCCCTTGACTGCTGTCCGTCACGGAATGTCGTATCCGTGATCCAAATATCCTTCGGCATATTATGCGGTACAATTCTGTCATTAAACGGAATTTTCGGCACTTCAGAATATGGGAACATGTTCCTGAATACATTCGGCTTTTCCACATCATCCAAATAATAAATATGCTCCTCAATCTGCAGAAGATTGTTATGACTGTTCATGCTGACCGGTCTGTTTTCAAACATTTGCTCTTTGTTCATCCCCTGAGCTCCCCTCCTTTTCCGATTCTCCGCATTATGATCTGTCCATCGTAAATTCAGACAACGGTATTATTGTATACAATTATACCCTGGTTGTCAATAATTTTTCCATATTCAACATCCCATATCCCTGTTTCGCATAATTCTCATGTAGATCCGTTGTGGATAACTGTAATTTCCTTTTTACCATATAGGGACTCATATGCGGATGCTGCTCTAGCAAAAGTGCCGCTGCTCCCGCTACGATCGGCACGGACATGGAGGTTCCTGTTTTTGCCGTATACCCCCAGCCCTGGCCGCGCATGCGCGACGGGCGGTGAGCACAGGAATAAATTTCCGTTCCCGGCGCCACCAGATCCGGTTTTCTGATTTCTAAACCGTATGCTCCCCTTCCAGAGCGCATTTCGCACGAATGTCCTTTTTTATCTTTATAACCGAAGTCATGACAGCCAATCGTCAGAACACGGGAACTTAAGGCAATTTGTGAGATCGTTCCATAAGCGGGTCCCCCATTTCCGGCAGCCGTCACGACAAGAATCCCTTTTTCACTGACATATTCAAGCATTTGGGACATCTCCAAAAGCATCCGCTCATCCTCCAGGCCATAAACGGCAAGAGACAGGTTTAATATGTGAACACGTTGTTTTTTATGAAGCTGCAGCACCCACTCCAATGCACGAAGAAGCGCTTTGCTGTCACCTTCCCCGTCCGATTTAAGAATCTTTGCATTCACCAGCTCACAAGCCGGTGCCATCCCGCTGTATTTTCCCCCGGACATGACGCCGCTTCCTGCCAAAATGCCATTTATATGCGTCCCATGTCCGCAATCGTCATATGCGCCAAGACGCGCCTGTCTTGTAAAATCACGAAATAAAATATTTCTTCCCGCCAGATCAGGATGAGGTGCAATACCCGAATCCAGTACGGCAATCCGCACGCTTCTTCCATTGAGCTGTAAGCGGTCCGCACATGCATATCTGATAAGACGTTTGACTCTGTCCATATGATTCCTCTATGAAAAAAGGATGCCATCTATATTGACAGCATCCGTTTTTATTATCATATGAACCTTAGCCGATTTTGCTTTTTTTCCCTTTCCATAAAATTAGTACCATCGCTGTCGAGATCATTCCCCCACACAGAAACCATTTCGGATGAATCGGATCACCCGTATCCGGCGAATCATCGAGCCTTCCATGACTGACCTGAGCGCCCTGATCGTTCAAAAAAGTATAGATCCCGTAATGGGAAAAATGCCTCGCATAAAACTGCAGACACGGCTGTCCGTCTGTATCCGTAAGCTGCGCGGGCACACTCTCCAGCTGACCGTCCTTATCCATGCAGAGCACACGTGCGTTCTCCGGATCAATCTCATCCGGTACCGGCACAGTTAGCAAAAGATTCTTTCTTCCAAGTACCGTGATCGGTATCCCACATTCATCCTGCATGGAAATATCAAAGCCATACATCAGCACGTTATCCGAACTGCCATACAGTGTCCGGTAAGCAGAAAGCATTTCCTGCTTCGCAAGTACATCATCCGCAATGACTAATTCATAACTGCCTGAAATAACATCGGTATCTACCTTCACACAGTCCGGCTTTGTCAGCACATTAGAACGCAGGCTGACTGTAATATGTCCATTCTCCGAACGCCCTGTTCCCTGCGCAGACGCTAAATAGGAAAACACATCATCCCCTATCTGCGTCACCGGATATTCTTTCCCATAATATTGAATCGTTTCAGGCAGGCTGACTGTCAGAGGGTTTGCTCCCATTCCCGTATATTTCAGGATGGTCACGCCTCTGTCGCCCAATTGCGGATTTTCCGTATCACCTGCTTCTGCATCGGCATCATTCATTCCGCCTGCAGGCACATCATCATTAAAACAGCAAATAACGCCATGAAACCCGTTCTGTGAAGGATCCAAAACGGTGCCTTCGAGCACAACATCTGCATTCTGCACGACCGCCACATCCGCTCCACAAAAAACAAGTCCCCTGTACGTCTCATTATATAACCGCTGCGACGTTTCCTCCACACTGACGGACGGAAGCTCCGTTCCCTGAAAATCCAGTGTGACCGATTTTCCCTCCTGCAGCGTTCCTGACAGATCAAATGCCCGGAGTCCCACTTCCTGCAAATTTGCACCAATCTTTACCGTCGTCAGCGGACATCCAAAAAATGCACGATCCTCAATTCTTTTTAGGTTGACTCCACCGGTCATGGATGTAAGATTGCTGCAACCCAAAAATGCCTCCTCACAAATTACCTCAAGGCTCGACGGCAGCGATACGGATACAATTCCCTTATGCCCTGAAAAGCACCCCTGCGCAATCGTTTTCACACCGTCAGGAACCGTGATCCTGCTGTCAGCACCGCGATATGCAAGCAAAATGCCATCCCCCACGATCAGAAACTCGTCGCCTCTGCCGTTCATCCAATTGGTCAGCCACGGCGTATTAGAGAACGCATACGGTTCGACCGCATGAACGGAGGACGGGATCGTTACTTCACTCAGATTGTCGCAATGATAAAATGCGCCGTAACCAATCGATTCCAGTCCATCCGGCAGCGTAACCTCTGTTAATCCCGAACGTGCAAAGGAAAATTCCCCAATCTGCGTGATACCGGGATCAAAATTATATTCCGTCATGTCAGTCTGCTTATAAAATGCCTGATCGACAATTTTATTTCCGTTTACGACCGCATACTTGGGAAAGAATATTCCTTTCTCTTCCTCCGAATACGGACTTTCCATGACTGGAGAACCCGCTGTCCTGCCTGCACCCTGCGGATATGTGCCCGCTCTGCTGTCCGCTTCCTGATTCCTTCCGTTTGTTACCTCATTATCTGAATCTATTTCTCTGCCCGAGTCTGTATCGTTTCCGGAAATATCTCCTTCAGCAGATGATGCAGATATCTGTACCGCCGTCCCTGTCTCTCCCGCTTCCGATCCGTCCGCATGATAGGAATGGAAGCTGTTGCCGGTCTGATACACATACTGGCTCGTATTGTCAATGAACACGACCGCATCACCGGATACGACCATCGTCTTTCCAAGTACGCCGTTTTCCTGCACCAGCGGATTATAATAAGGTGGAAGTACAAACGGTGTAGGCGTAGGCTGCGGTAGCTCCGTTACTGACGCTCCTGTTACATCTGCGCCCCCTGTCACTCCGGCGCCGCCCGTCACCGAAGCGCCTCCTGTTGCCGCTACTCCGGGCGTGCTGCCAGACGCGCCCCCCGTTACTGAGGCTCCGGGAGTACTTCCACCTGTGGGTATCGGCGTTGCAGTCGGCCGCTGTGTCGGCGCCGTATAGTTATCTGCCTGCACAACCGCATCGCTTAAAATCGTCTCCACGACATCTTCATATTCGGCACGTGCTGCCGGGGACAGATCCAGTCCGGCAAAGTACTGTTCCGCCGCCGAACCGCTTTCTGTTACAGGTTTTACCTGATAGCACCCGTCAAATGCCGTCGGATGTATCCATGAAACCGTTGCAGGAATTTCCGCATATAACAAATTTCTGCAGCCTGAAAAAGCCTTTGCTTCAATCCTTTTTACGGAATAGGGAACGCTGACTGCCTGCAGCCCGGTACAGCCGTAAAATGAATACGCCGGAATTTCCGTAAGTCCCGCAGAAAGCTGCACATAGGCAAGCTTCTCACATCCCCAGAATGCATACGGATCGATGCGTGTCACCGTGGACGGCATCTCATACACCGTCGTCTCGCAGCCGCCAAGCATACCGACTAAATTTGATTCTGTCTCATTATAAATCACACCGCCCCGGCAATGATACTTTACACTGTCGATCTTCACGGTCGACAGCTTTGGACATCCGGCAAATACGCCGCCGCCCAGATTCACGAGTCCGTCCCCGATCGTAACATCCGTAAGCGAACCACAGTCCGAGAATGCTGCCTGCCCGATGATACGCACGGAGTCTGCAACATTCACACGCTCCAGCATATCACAGCCGCTAAATGCGTGATAACGGATTTCCTCCACACCTTCAGGAATCATCAATGTCTTCATTGACAGATTTCCTGAAAATGCATCCTCACCGATCACTCTCACACCGCTCGGAATCGTCACATCTTCATCACTGCCTGTGTACTGAACCAGCACATCACCATTCAGCTTATAGTCACCGACGGATGCCGAAGCATCCGTCGTCGGAATCTGACTTATGATAAGCGCGGTGATCAACAGGAGCACACCTGTTGTTTTTCTTAATTTACCCGCCATAGATTACCTCACTGCCTATGCAGCTTTCACATTCGGCTGTTTTTTGTCTTTTTTCAGTAAAAGAATCATGGATACACATGCAAGCGCAACTGCCAAAAACCACTTCGGATGAATCAGATCTCCGGTCTTCGGCGTTGAATCCGATACTCCTGCCGAAAGATTCGATGTATCCACATACACTGTGTATGGTGAAAAATGCGTTGCCGTAAAGGAGATGCACGGCACCCCGTTTATCGTCGTAAATCTTGGGGATAACTTATCAAGTACATTTCCGTTCACTACACCTGCCACCTGATTATTTCCTGCATATAAGCGAAGTTCATCCGGAATCGGCATGGTAATGTTCACTGCAAGATTTGAAGTATCCTCAATTTTTACAGTTCCTGTCGAATCATACAGCGAGATATCCATTGCAAAATAGCGCAGATTATCAAGCGTACCATATTCATTGATCAGCGCTGCCTCTACTGCCGCACGCGCCTCAGCGGTATCGGTGATCTTTACGACAAAATTATCCGTTGATCCTTCCACTGTTGCGTTCGCAACTCCTGTATCCGAAATGCCCGGCTTCGTAATATCAACCGTTGTACCGCCTGAATTACCGTTTCCATTGATATTCGTATTCGTCGAATTGTTATTATTACCTGATCCGTTATTTCCGTTCGACGTTCCCGAACCTGACGTATAATTTGCCACGATCGTCATGTCATGGGACGGCATCGTGATCGTTGTGATCGATGATGTCGCACTCGTGATATTGAAATCATTCGCGATCGAGGTCCAACGGTCAAACCGCTGTCCGCTTGGCGGCGTATTAGCCGTGATCACAACCGATGTACCCGCCACATAAGTTCCGCTTCCGCTTCCGTTCTCAACAGTCAACCGGTAACGCTGATTATTCTGATTATTGTTGCTCGCACCCGGCGTACCAGCTCCCGGTGTTCCTGCGCCCGGCGTTCCCGCACCCGGCGTACCAGCTCCCGGTGTTCCTGCACCCGGTGTCGGCGTACCGTTCGGAGCCGGAGTCGGCGTATTCTTATTTGCGCCCGGAGACGTATTCGGAAGCACGCCCGGGGAAGTATTCGGGTAGCCCCACTTATAAAGAGCGGTAATCACTAAATCCGAAGTCACTTCCTGGAAATCCCGGTTCCATTTGTCAAAGACATATCCTGCCGGTCCACCGCTCGGATCCTCCGGTTGTTTTGCCGGATTTCCATGCTCTACATACTGTATATAGATCTTCGTTCCGTCTTTATCCACATAAGGAATCACATCGCCGTTATAATCCAAAAACTGTACGCTGTATTTTCTGTTGATCGGTTCGAAATGAAATCTGCTTCCTTTTCGATCCACATAATTCTCAACCGCAGAATTCTCATAGGAACGCAAAGTAACCGTATTCACATCATCAAACGCATTATCTGCAATATCCACTTCGATTGCCGGGATCGTTACCGATAATGTCTTATTTCCGGTTGCAAACGACTCCTCACGAATATCATCCACCGATTCCGGAAGCTTCACATCATACAGACTCTCCGCTCCCTTAAAGCAGCTTCTCGGAATCCGCGTCAGCTTCGTAGCAGCAGAAAGATCCACGACCGTAATAGCGGTACAATTCTCAAAGGCGCCCTCGTTGATCTGCGTCACTTTAGAAAAGTTGGTATCATCCCTGTCAGGGAAGTTCGGCGCCCCGACAAAATTTCCCCTTGCCGGCAGGCACTCAACGATGGTCAATCCTGTATCATTGGTCTTGTAAATAATGCCATTCTCGCAAGGATAATTCTGATTTCCGCTGACGCCCGTTAAATTCGTGCATCCGGTAAACGGCGCTGTGCCAATATCCTCCAGCGCACTGCCCAGCGAAACGGCCTGCAGATTCTCGCAGCTCTCAAACGCACGGTCCGGCAAATAGGTAACTGTATTCATTGTCACGGTCTGAATACGGTCGTTTCCTATCGGATTTTGCTCATACTTCTCCCGATCTGCCTCATTGTATTCATATCTAATTTCCCGTCCGTCGTCATCCGTACCGCCATCCAACTCTCCATAATAGCCGTTAAACAGTCCACTTTGGCGGTATGTAAGGTAATATGGATTCTGGCTTTCGTCAGGATAGTACGGACTCGTCTGTATGTACGCCCGGGTATTATTACCATTTTCCGTCGAACTCTCTATAAATTTCTTTACATCAATAGAGTCTACACCTGCCGGGATCACGATATTCAACACATTCATCAGGCAGGCATACTCTTCCTCATCCAAAGCGACTTCTCTCTCGTCATTATAAGCTCCGCTCAGACGTTTTTCATATCTTTCCCTGATGGTTCCGTATGTTAAATCGGGATCATTTGACCAATCCAGACCATCATAATGAGGATAATCAACCAATGTGACCGCATCAGTTGCATTATCGTACAACACCGTCAGGTTCGGATGCTCCAACGTACCGGAACGATAGCAGACTCTCATCTTCTTTTCCCGGTTCATATAATTGTCAGCACCCATCGCCCACTCAAACGGCGCATATCCCTCCACAATATCACCGTAAAATGTTAATGTATCCCCGCCTGTAGAAAACGCGCTGGAGCCAATCTTGAAATTCTGATATCCTCCGCTTGGCGTCGAAAATATGACATTCTGCAGTTTCTTGCAGTTTGCAAACGCACTATCCCCGATCTCATTGATGGAGTTCCCAAGATAAACCGTTTCCAGTTTCGGATAGCCCTCGAACGCATGTGACGCAATTGTGGCGATCCTGCCACCATCCTCGATCCTTAATATCTGCAGTTCATTTTTAATCTCGTCGCTGAAACAATCCGAACTGATTCCTGTTACATCTGTATTTCCAACCGAAGATGGAACTATGACTTCGCCATCAAAGTCTACGCCGTCCAAAAGGGTACAATCTGTCAAAACACCTTTGCTGTCTACTGCATAACGATACCCTTTTTCTCTGTCGCTGACTTCATAATGATCTCCATCCGTATCCTCATATACATACGTAACTCCGGCTTCCCATGCACTTTCCCTAGGGCTTGCCGTCTGACCGACAGGATTGGTTTTGGGTCCGCGAACATAAAAATCTTTAGACGTAACATCCAGGAATGCATTCGGTCCAAATTGTGCATAGCCGCATCCCTCTTTCGGAAATTCGACTGTCTCCAGTCCGGAACACATTCCGAAAAAGCCATCACCCAGAGTATTTTGGGTCGAGCCCATTACCTCCCTGTTTCCAAAATTAGCAGGCATTACAACCTTTTTCAGATTCCTCCTGCCATACAGAACATAATCCCCCAGTTCGGACACTCTCGCAGGAAAAGCTACCTGTGTCCATGACTGATTGCTTAATGGCTCTGTCAGTGCAAATGCCGCATCTCCAATTGACGCAGTATCATTTCCAAATGTAACGCTTCCAATTGAAGGGCAATTATAGAAGCAATATTTGAGCAGCCGTGCCTCTTTTGTAATGCCGCTCATATCAATGGTCTCCAAACGGCTGCAGTTTGCAAACGCACCTGCGCCAATCTCCTCTACATCCGCCGGAAACTTGATTGACGTCAGGCTGTTACAGCCGTAAAAGCACTCGGTTCCTATCTGTCTTGTATTTAATGTAATACTCTTCAGATTCGTGCAGCCCTTAAAGGCTCTGTTACCGATCACACCCGACCATGCAGAAACCTCCTCAATGCTACTTCCCACAAATGCTTCATTTCCGATGATCTGGATAACGCCCTGCGGAATCGTCAATTTCTTAAACGTCGCATTTTGAAACGCTTCGTCTGCAATATATCCAATCGGGATTTCTTTATTAGACGGCACAAAAAACTGGTCCGAATAATCCCTGTTGGCTTCAATCTCACTTCCAACTCTGACCGGAATGTAGATCGTCTCTGTTCCGGAACCGGTAAGTGCATTCATATCAGTTACTTCATATAATATATATTCATCACCATCACCGATCGCCGTAATACTTGCTCTCAAGTCTGGATGATGCGAACAAAAATATCTCCGGCCTTCTTTTGCGGGGTCAAGCCATGGATTCGCCGCATTTGTATCTAAAAATTCCTGTGCAGTATGTACAGGCTTAGTAGCCGTCGGCGGAGTCTTCCCTGCCGCATCAATCTTATCCTTTTCTTCCTGCGTCAGTTTCGTATATTCATCCCATGCTTCCCATGCAGCCCACTCCGAGGGATAGTATCTCTTCAATTCGTCATCTGTCAGCGTCGTGGTATTATTCTTGAAAAAATCAACTACTGCTTTTTGAGTAAATGTCAGATACGAAGCAGTAACCGTTCCCGGTATGATAAGCTCTCCGTCTACCAGCTTTCCTGTATAAGAATCATAATACTTTTTGATACAGCCGGACGCCGCTGAATCCGTTGGACCTTTATACATAAAATAGTCAAAAACGGTATACAAATAATATTTACCATCTATCTGATAAATTTTTTGAGAATGATAGTCTTTGGTATCGCCGGGCACATTCGGCGTAATATTCGTTATTTTCGCATCATCAGCTCCCGGTGTCGTTACATGACCGTTCGCATCATAAGTTGGCTGGGCAACTTTATATTCCGGTGCCGGAACACTTGATGCGTTTTCTTCTCCCCCGACTGCCCTTGCGCTCGGTGTCGGAATTGCCGCCACGATGATCGCCATGATAAGCGTCAGAACACCGACCGTTTTACGCACCGATCTCTTAATCCTGCGATTTATTTTTTTTGTTCCTTTCTTTCCCATGATGCCTCTCCTTTACCATGTCATTACTCTATTCGTTT
>RYVZ01000036.1 GCA_003979345.1 Lachnospiraceae bacterium | reverse complement strand
AGACTGTAAATCTGCTGCAAATTGCTTCGGTGGTTCGAATCCACCTCCATCCATTCTGTGAGCTTTTCAAGAGAGTGGGAAATATTCTTGGTATTAGATATTTAATGAGGATGCATATTTTTTTGAAAAGTGCATAGATTGTATTGTTTGATAACGCGGGGTGGAGCAGTCTGGAAGCTCGTCGGGCTCATAACCCGAAGGTCATAGGTTCAAATCCTGTCCCCGCTACTATAGGTTTTGCAGTGGAACGAAAAATCTCCAACAGGTGATTTTCGGAGCAGAATCTTAAGCCCAGATAGCTCAGTTGGTAGAGCAGAGGACTGAAAATCCTCGTGTCGCTGGTTCGATTCCAGCTTTGGGCATGACCCTTGGGAGAACCCGCAGATACTGATGTTATGGTATCTACGGGTTTTTTATTTTTTTGTTTTTACTTGTAGAGGATACTTGTATTGGAGGAAGCTGCTTTAAGAGGCCTCAAATGATTTCACTGACGCAGAGATTTTTGATGCGTCTTTTTATGCGTCAAGTGTTTGGTTTTGAGGGTACAAAGGAAGAAAAGGAGATACCATTTTCTCTTTCGTGGAAGCCTTTTTGTACTGTTTTTTTTACATGAATATGCTATACTGAAAAATAAGACATGCAGGGCGCATACACTGTATAAAGTAAAGAACATTCTGAGGAACAAGAAGTTATGAGCGGGACGGAGGATAAAGAAAAGGGCAGGGGAAAATGCCTTTTCATGATTTCTGCACTATTACTATTTAGCGCTTTGGCAGGCGCATATGCTGGGGCTGCTTACTATTTTAGCAATCATTTCTACTGGGGGACAACGATTGACGGCGTAGACTGCAGTTGTATGAAGCGGGAAGATGCGGAGAGGGCGCTTCAGGAGGAGCTGGCACAACGGGTTTATACGATCAGCGGACGGGGCGGCATAACGGAACGCATAGCAATAGATGATGCGGAGGCTTTTTATACCTTTCAGGAAGAACTTCAGGCAATCGAGCTTCAGCAGAAAGGTTATTTTTGGTTTCAATTTCTTTGGAAGGAACAGGAATATAATCTGCATAAAGATTTACACTACAATCAGGAAAAGCTTTTACAAATGATAGAGGCGCTTGAGTGTTTTAGCGGTAAAAATGTGATCATGCCAAAGGATGCTTATATCAGCGACTATCAGCCGGAGATTAAAGGTTATGAGGTCATTAGGGAAATTCCCGGAACGGTGCTTTTAGAGGATGCTAAGCAGGCTATCGTCGAGGCCGTCGAGGAACAGCGTTATTATATTGATCTTGATATGGAGGAGCTGTATCTGAAACCGGGGAAGACTGAGGACGATGCGGCATTGAATGGTCTTGTGGAAAGACTGAATCATTACACAAAGACGGTCATTACTTATCGTTTTGGAGAGGAAACGGAGGTTTTGGACGGGGACCGCATTCATGAATGGCTCATTGTCAGAGGATGGGATGTCAGGATCGACAGGCAAAAGGCGGCGGCTTATATCGCAGAACTTGCTGATAAGCATAATACCTATTATAATAGGAAGCGGTTTGTTACAACTGCCGGAGAAGAAAAAGAACTGCCGGGCGGATATGGGTTTTTGATGGATGAGGAGGCGGAGACGCAGGCGCTTTTAGATTTTCTTGAGACGGGCGGTCATTTTTTACGAACGCCTGCTTATAAAAGAAGCGGTGCTAATTATAGCGAGAATAATATTGGAGAAGATTTCGTAGAGATCGATCTGTCGGCACAACACTTATATTTGTATATCGGCGGAGAATGTCTGCTTGAAACGGATATTGTCTCCGGATGCATGAGCAGCGGCAATGCAACTCCGCAGGGAATTTATGATCTTGAGTATAAAAGGCGCAATACGGTACTCAGGGGACCGACATGGGAGTCCTATGTTAACTACTGGATGCCTTTTTACGGCGGGGTCGGTATGCATGATGCGACCTGGAGGCGGCAGTTCGGAGGGCAGATCTATCAAAATTCCGGTTCTCATGGCTGCGTGAATCTGCCCCATGAAGTGGCAGAGGAGCTTTACGGATATGTTTATGCCGGCATTCCGGTCGTATGTTATTATTAGCGGATTAAACTTCCAGATATTGATTGGTAGGCGCGTCAAAGCGCGTAAAGGGGTATCACCATGAAAAGAGATAAGGCAGCAAAAGTAAGAAAAGCCAATCGCAAAAAATGGATTCGGAAACTGAGGAAATTAAGAAAAAAGGCAAAGCAGGAGAGACGGCTCAAAGAACTTTTGAAACAGTACGGTACTGATATCTTAAAATCTGATAACTTTCAAAAGTCTGAAAAAAATATTCAACACGGGAACGTATCGGTAATGCGGCATAGCATTAGTGTTGCCAAGCATAGTCTGCTATTGGCAAAGCATCTTGGCATCCGGTGCAATAAGCGGGATCTGATCCGCGGTGCGCTTTTGCATGATTATTTTTTATATGACTGGCATAGCGCGGAACATTGCGGGCTTCATAACCTGCATGGTTTTTATCATCCCGGTATCGCTCTGAAAAATGCAAAGAAGGAATATCGTCTTAACAAACGGCAGAGTGATATCATCAAGAAGCATATGTGGCCGCTGACGATCGTGCCGCCGCGGTGCAGGGAAGCATGGATCGTAACGATGGCGGATAAGTACTGTTCCCTTATGGAAACACTGCATCTTCACAGGGGCAGGAAACGAAAGCGTTCACGGAGAAAGTGAAGTTATGATTTCTCAGATAAAAAAGATGCCAGGGTGAGAGGAAAACAGGGGCATGCCGGAGATAAAAAAGGATTTTAGTATTTATGAGAGGCTTGCCGCGCTTGCGCGTTCCGATGTATACCCGTATCATATGCCGGGGCACAAGCGAAACGCCGGCGCGGGACTGCCCGAAGGGTTTGCAGAACTTGATATAACAGAGATTGAACCATTTGATGATCTGCATCATGCGCAGGGAATTCTGAAAGAAGCAATGAAAGAGGCGGCAGAGCTTTATGGTGCGGAGCAGACGTATTTTTTGGTAAACGGAAGCACCTGCGGTGTTTTGGCGGCAATCAGCGCCTCCGTTGCAGAAGGGGATACCCTGCTCCTTGCGAGGAACGCGCATATGAGCGCATATCATGGCGCTTACTTACGCAGATGTCATATCGTACCGCTGTATCCGAAACGATTAGCGGAGTACGGCGTATATGGGGCGGTGGAAGCCGGAGAAGTGGAAAATCTGTTGAGGCGGTACCCAGAGGCAAAGGCTGTCTTTATTACGTCTCCCACGTATGACGGATTTGTCTCCGATGTAAAAAGCATTGCAGAAGTAGTGCATGCATATGGAAAATTATTGATTGTGGACGAGGCGCATGGCGCCCATTTCGGGCTGGACGGGCGTATGCCGCCGGGCAGTCTTGACTGCGGTGCGGATCTGGTCATTCACAGCCTGCATAAGACGCTGCCATCCCTGACACAGACGGCGCTTCTGCATGTGAAAGGCAGTCGTGCGGACCGTGCACGATTAGAAAGATTTTTGCGCATATACCAGAGCAGCAGCCCGTCGTATCTGTTAATGGGATCGATTGATCAGTGTATCCGCCAAATGCGAAAGAACCGCGCGGAGTGGTATGATTCATTTTTTGAACGCAGGGAAAGGTTGATGAAAGAGCTTTCGGCGCTGCGGGTCCTGCGGGTTATGTATGCGGGAGCAGAAAAGGTGAAAACTGGTGGTGCGGGAGCGGAAAAGACGAAAAATGATGATACGGAAACCACAGCAGAAAGCTTTTGTAACCAGTTTGACCCTTGTAAACTGATGATATTTTGCGACCGCGCAGGGATCAGCGGCGTAGAGTTACAACGGATCCTGCTTGAGGATTATCATTTGCAAATGGAGATGGCGGGGGCGAATTATGTACTTGCAATTCTGACGGTCATGGACACACGGGAGGGATATTTGCGTTTGGCAGGGGCATTGAAAGAGATAGACGCAGCATGTCATGAGACATACAAAGATGGCGTGAAAGAATCTGCGAATGTGTTAGAGGAGAGCACAGAACAGGACTTGTTTTTGTCCGCGGTCAGTTCCATGCAGGAGCAGGAAGCGTGCATGCCGCTGGCAGTGGCAATGGATAATGATCATACCGAAGATGTTGAACTTCAAGACACAGAAGGGCGCATTGTAACAGAATTTGTTTATGCATATCCGCCGGGAATATCGGTCATACTTCCAGGAGAGAGGATGACAAGGCAAGTTATCACGCTGCTTATGGATTATCGGAAGCGGGGAATGACATTACAGGGACCGGCAGATGAAACACTTCGGACGGTCCGCTGTGTCAAGACGGAACAAAAAGAGACATAAAATGCAGGAGGATATCATGAGAAAGACGAAGATTGTTTGTACGCTTGGACCGGCGTGTGAGACAAAAGAGAAATTAAAAGAGCTGATGACAGCAGGTATGGATGTGGCGAGATTTAACTTTTCGCATGGCACACAGCAGCAGCAAAAGCAGCGGCTTGAGCTTGTGCGAGAGGCATCTGCGGAATTGGGACTGCCGGTCGCAACGCTGCTTGATACGAAAGGACCCGAAATCCGCCTGCGCGATATTGAAGGCGGAAAGGCGGAATTAAAGGCCGGTCAGATTTTTACGCTGACGACGGAAGAAATCCTCGGTAACAGCGAGCGTGCGGCAATCTCATATAAGGGACTGCCCGGAGACGTCAGGGAGGGAATTGCGATCCTGATCGACGATGGCAGGATCGATATGCGTGTGGAGCAAGTCGATGGAACCGAGATCCGGTGCAGGGTCGTTAATGGGGGGATGATCAGCAATCATAAGGGCGTAAATGTGCCCGGTGCCGTGCTTTCGATGCCCTATATCAATGAGGTAGATAAAAGCGATATTCTATTTGGCATTGAAAATGGTTATGATTATCTGGCGGCTTCATTTGTCCGCTGCAAAGAGGACGTGCTGGAACTCAGGCGTATCTTAAGAGACCGCGAGAGCCACATGAAGATCATTTCCAAGATTGAGAATATGCAGGGTGTTGAAAACCTTGATGAGATCATTTCTGTTTCTGACGGCATTATGGTGGCGCGCGGCGATATGGGTGTGGAGATCCCAATGGAAGAAGTACCGGTTATTCAGAAAGAAATGATCAAGAAAACGGCGGGACAGGGTAAGCTTGTGATAACAGCAACCCAAATGCTGGAATCCATGATCCATAATCCGCGTCCGACAAGAGCCGAAGTAACGGATGTGGCAAACGCCATCTATGACGGTACAACGGCGATCATGCTGTCGGGAGAGAGCGCTGCGGGTGCATATCCGCGCGAATCGGTTGAGACGATGGCGCGCATTGCCGAGCGTACCGAGCAGGATATTGATTATGCAGGAAGGATGAATCGTATCCACACAGAAGCCGATATAGATATTACGAAGGCCATTTCCCATGCATGTTGCACAACGGCGATCGATCTGCATGCAAAAGCGATCATTACCGTGACGATGTCGGGCTTTACGGCAGGAATGATTTCGCGTTACAGACCGGAATGTATGATCATCGGCTGTACAATGAGCCCGCGGGTATGGAGGCAAATGAATCTGTTTTGGGGCGTTGCGCCGGTCCGTATGGAGGAACAGGAGACGACAAATGCGCTCTTTGACGAGGCGGTACAGGCGGCGAAAGAAGCGGGACTTGTAGATAAGGGCGATACGGTCGTACTGACGGCGGGCGTGCCGCTTGGAATATCGGGAAATACGAATATGATCCGTGTGGTAGAGGTTGGCTGAACATTTATCGACACAGTCAATAAATCTTTAATGAAAATGATGCAGGGCGGAAAGGAATCGTGCATGCACCCTTGTGTATACACCATTGGGAGAGATGGAAAATAATTCCTCAAAAAAATATATTATGGCGTTAGATCAGGGTACAACAAGTTCGCGGTGTATTCTTTTTGATAGAAACGGAACGATGTGCTCTGTTGCGCAAAGAGAATTTGCGCAGATTTATCCGCAGCCGGGCTGGGTCGAACACGACCCGATGGAAATCTGGTCGTCACAGCTTTCGGTTGCGGTCGAGGCGCTTGGAAAAATCGGTGCTGCCGTTGAAGAGGTGGCCGCCATCGGCATTACAAACCAGCGCGAGACAACGGTCGTGTGGGACCGCAGGACCGGAAAACCGGTTTATAACGCGATCGTATGGCAGTGCCGGCGGACTGCTGAGAAAATAGAGAAACTGACAGCGGACGGATACGGACCGATGCTGCGCGATAAGACCGGTCTGATCCCGGATGCTTATTTTTCCGGAAGCAAGGTTGCCTGGATCCTGGAGCATGTGCCGGGGACAAAGGAGCGCGCCATGCGTGGTGAGCTGTTGTTCGGCACGGTGGATACATGGCTGATCTATAATCTGACAAAAGGCAGGGTGTTTGTGACAGACTATACGAACGCGTCGCGAACGATGCTTTTTAACATCCATACGCTTAAGTGGGATGAAGAAATACTAAAACTATTTGACATTCCGACATGTATGCTGCCCGAGGTAAAACCGTCAAGCTACATATACGGCTATACGGATGAGACAGTGATCGGCGGGAGTATTCCGATCGCCGGTGCGGCGGGGGATCAGCAGGCGGCACTGTTTGGCCAGTGCTGTTTTGATGAAGGCGATGTAAAGAATACATACGGAACCGGTTGCTTTTTACTGATGAATACAGGTACCAAAGCCATGGATTCATCAAACGGGCTCTTGACGACGATCGCCGCAGGCGTCGGGGACGAAGTACAGTATGCACTGGAGGGAAGTGTGTTTGTAGCGGGCGCCGCCGTTCAATGGCTCAGGGATGAGCTTGGACTGATCCGCACGGCAGCCGAAACGGAAAGGGCTGCATTTGAAGTGCCTGATACGAATAGCGTGTATGTGGTCCCTGCTTTTACCGGAATGGGAGCGCCTTATTGGAACCCATATGCGCGCGGTATGATCGTTGGTCTGACGCGGGGTACGGGACGGTCACATTTTATTCGGGCAACGTTGGAATCTCTTGCCTATCAGACACTTGAAGTATTACAGGCAATGGAGAAAGATGCGGGAATTGCCATTCGCAGCCTGCGCGTGGACGGCGGTGCAAGCAGTAATCAGTTTTTAGTACAGTTTCAGGCAGATATTTTGGGGAAAGACGTGATCCGTCCTGCGTGCATAGAGACAACAGCGCTGGGCGCGGCATATCTTGCGGGCATCGCAGCGGGTTTTTATGAGGGTAAAGAGGAAGTCCGTGCAAATCGGAAAGATGAGACCTGTTTCGCGCCGGTGATGGACGAAGAGAAGCGTGCAGGATGCATCAGAGGATGGAAACGTGCTGTGCGTTGCGCACTTTCTTATGCAGAGGACAATGAATATAGCGGGAGAGGCTGATCGTTGTGAAAAGAAATGTCTTCCAGCGTGTTATGGCTGATCTAATTGCGATATGAGAAGGGCTTGGAAATAAGGCACTGTGCAATGCCCTGCAGAAAGGTGGGAGCAAGTTGGATATCAAAGTAAATCAGGTCATGCAGTCGCAGAACATACAGCAGCAGGAGCAATCACAGCAGACTGATGACAAATTCAAATTCATGCTCGCAAGCCATATTGAGGAGACGGAGCTCCAGAACCGTATCAGTCTGCTGATGGAAGATATCACGGCTCAGGGCAAGAAGATATCAAAGAAAATGGACATTCGCGATATGAAGCGTTACCGCGCGCTTGTAAAGGAATTTCTCAACGAAGTCGTAACGCGCTCCCACAAATTTTCGAGGGAGAACTTTTTGGACCGCCGCGGCAGGCACCGTGTTTACGGGATCATCCGGAAGGTGGATGAAACGATGGATGCGCTTGCGCAGGAGCTTGTGAAAGACGAGAAGGATCACCTTGCGATCTTGGGACTGATCGGGGAGATCAAGGGATTGTTACTGGACATTTTTATGTAAAGACATGCTGAAAGAAGCAAAAAGGAGTTGCCTATGGTTTCATTTCAGGACATTATCGGACAGGAGCAGATCAAAGAGCATCTGCATACCGCGCTCACAAGAAATCAGATATCGCATGCCTATGTCATCTGCGGAGAGCGCAGCAGTGGAAAAGAATATATTGCGCGTCTGTTTGCGATGGCACTGCAATGTGAAAAAAGAGGCGGTACAGACGAAAACGTGCTCATACCGTGTAACGAATGCCATTCATGCAGGCAGGCGCTCAGCGATAATCAGCCGGATATCATCCGTGTGCAGCATGAGAAACCGAATACCATCGGCGTTGAGGATATCCGAACGCAGGTCAATCAGGATATTGTGATTAAGCCGTACAGCAGCCCCTATAAAATATATATCATCAACGAAGGGGAAAAGATGACGCCGCAGGCGCAGAATGCGCTCTTAAAGACGTTGGAGGAACCGCCCGCCTACGCCGTTATCCTGATTTTGACTACGAATATGGAGGCGATGTTGCCGACGATCTTGAGCCGATGTGTCAGCTTACATATGAAACCGGCGCCGGATCATGAGATAAGGAAATATCTGATGGAGCAGCTGCAGGTGCCGGATTATAAGGCAGACGTCTGCGTCGCGTTTGCAAGGGGAAATGTTGGAAAGGCAAAAGCCCTTGCAACGAGCGAAGAATTTGATAATATAAAAGCAGATGCCGTATCGCTTCTTAAATATATCGGTGACATGGATATGAGTGAGACCGTTGAGGCGATCAAAAAGATCAGTGAGTACAAATTCAATATTGACGATTATCTGGATATCATTGCGGTCTGGTACCGCGACGTTCTGCTCTTTAAGGCGACAAGCGACGCAAATCACTTGATTTTTAAGGAGGAGATACAGTATATTAGAAAAGTGGCGGATAAGAGCAGCTATGAGGGTATTGAAGATATCATCAAGGCAGTTGAGAGCGCAAAGGCGCGTCTGAAGGCAAACGTGAATTTTGAGCTGACGATGGAACTGCTGCTGCTGGCGATCAAGGAAAACTAGAGCCACGGAAAGATTGAGGTTAATAGGTTGAAAAATCAAAGATTTTTCAACCGGCAAATTTGTGCTGACGCCCAAATTCGCGGGTTGTTGGCAGCATGGGAGATTAGATTATGACAAGAGTAATAGGAGTGCGCTTTCGAACGGCGGGAAAGATTTATTATTTTGACCCGTTAAAGTTTCCGGTAAAAAAAGGCGATCATGTTATAGTGGAAACTGCGCGCGGCGTGGAATACGGCACGGTGATCTGCGATCCGAAGGATGTGGAGGACGATAAGGTCGTCCAGCCGCTGAAACCGGTACTGCGAATCGCAAGTGAACGGGATGACGAGCAGGAAGCAAATAATAAACGAAAAGAAAAAGATGCGTTTGCGATCTGCCTTGAAAAGATCGCAAAGCACAATCTGGAAATGAAACTGATCGATGCGGAATATACATTCGATAATAACAAAGTGCTTTTTTATTTTACGGCGGACGGGCGCATTGACTTCCGTGAGCTCGTCAAAGATCTGGCAAGCGTGTTCAAGACAAGAATCGAACTGCGGCAGATTGGTGTGCGTGATGAAACCAAGATCGTAGGCGGTATCGGTATCTGCGGCAGAGCGCTATGCTGCCACAGTTATCTGTCCGAGTTTATTCCCGTATCCATTAAAATGGCAAAGGAACAGAATCTTTCTTTGAACCCGACCAAGATTTCCGGCGTCTGCGGCAGGCTTATGTGCTGCCTGAAAAACGAGGAAGAAACGTATGAGGAATTGAACCGAAAGCTTCCGGGAGTAGGGGATTATGTGACAACGGATGACGGACTGCGCGGTGAGGTATCAAGCGTTAACGTACTGCGCCAGCTTGTAAAGGTACTTGTTGAGGTCGATGACGAGAAGGAACTGCGGGAATATAAAGTGGAGCAGCTTCGCTTTAAGCGCCGTCACAGAAGAGAAAAGAACAATGTCAGCACAGCGGAGATGAAAGAGTTAGAGAAACTTGAAAAGGTGGAAAAGCACGAGAGCAGATCGAAGCTGGAAGATAATTAAGGATGGCGGAAATACAATTAAAGGAAAATGAGCGAATTGACGATCTCCAGCTAAGCGGTCTTAAGATCATACAAAACAGCAGGGCGTTCTGCTTTGGCATGGATGCCGTGCTGCTTTCCGGTTTTGCAAAGGCAAAGCCGGGGGATCACGTTCTCGACTTAGGAACGGGTACCGGTATCATTCCGCTCCTGCTCTCCGCAAAGACACAGGCGGCGCGGCTGACCGGACTGGAGATTCAGCCGGAGAGCGCAGATATGGCTGAAAGAAGCGTTAAGATGAACGCGCTCGAAGAACGGGTCGCGATCATGACGGGGGACATCAAAGAGGCGAGAATGCTGTTCGGCGCGTCGGTGTTCGATGTCGTGACGTGCAATCCGCCCTATATGATCGCGGATCACGGGATTCAAAACCCGGCGGATGAAAAGACGATCGCGCGGCATGAGGTATTATGTACACTTGAGGATGTGATCGCGCAGACGGCAGCAGTCTTAAAACCGGGCGGGCATTTTTATATGGTACACAGACCGTTCCGGCTTGCAGAGATCATCACAAAGATGTGCGCATACCACTTAGAACCGAAGCGGATGCGGCTTGTCTATCCATATGCAGACAGGGAGCCTGTTATGGTACTTATAGAGGGTGTGCGGGGAGGTAATCCGCGGATCACGGTGGAGAAACCACTGATTATCTATAGTGCACCGAAAATCTATACCGAGGAACTGCGGCGGGACTATGGATATTAAAGATGCGGTCTGATAAGCGCTGTACAGGGGAATGAAGGCACCGGAGGATACATTTTCTAACTAAGGCGGCGGGCGCAATTTGGGGGAAAGACGGTGAAATGTCATGGCAGGAGTGTTGTTTTTATGCGCGACGCCGATCGGCAATCTGGCGGACATGACGCTGCGCGTGATCGAGACGTTAAAAGAGGCGGATATCATTGCAGCGGAGGATACGCGCAACAGCTTAAAACTGTTGACACATTTTGATATTCATACACCGATGACAAGCTACCATGAATATAATAAGGTGGAAAAAGCTCATGAGCTGATCACGCAGCTAAAAGAGGGAAAAAACATAGCGTTGATCACGGATGCGGGAACGCCTGCCATTTCTGACCCGGGCGAGGTTCTAGTCGCGATGTGCCAGGAAGAGCAGATCACGGTAACGAGTCTGCCGGGCGCCTCGGCCTGCATTACGGCGCTTACGCTGTCGGGACTTTCCACAAGGCGGTTTTGCTTTGAGGGGTTTCTTCCAACGGATGCAAAGCAGAGAAAAGGAATATTGGATTCGCTTGCAAACGAGAGCCGTACGATGATCCTGTACGAAGCGCCTCATCATTTGAAGAAGACGCTGAAAGAGCTGAATGACTGTCTGGGAAACCGCAGGATCACGCTGTGCAGAGAGTTGACAAAGCGTTTTGAAACGATTGTACCTACGACGATCTCAGAAGCGGTCGTCAAATATGAGAACGAAGATCCCCGCGGAGAGTTTGTTCTTGTCATAGAAGGAAAGAGTCTTGCCGAGCAAAAAAGTGAACGGCAGGAGGAGTACCGTAAAAGACCGATCAAGGAACAAATGCGTTTTTATGAGGAACAGGGGATTGGCCGTAAGGAGGCAATGAAGCGTGTTGCGGCGGACAGGGGCGTCAGCAAGCGTGAAATTTATGCCTATTTATTGGAGCATCCGGCGGAAAGTGAGAATTTATAAAAGATTCGTATAAATGTATATTGCAATCCGCAGAGAAATTATGTATAAATATATCGTAGCCTTTCCATATGTCAAAATATGGGTAGAGCTTGGACCAAAAATGAACAAAAAGGAGAATTAGCTATGTTGGAGAGAGTAAAAGAGATTATTGCAGAGCAGTTGAATGTGGATGCGTCAGAAATTACGGAGGATTCCAGCTTCAAGGACGATCTTGGCGCGGATTCCCTTGATTTATTTGAGCTGGTCATGGCTTTTGAGGAAGAATATGAGATTGAGATTCCGGCTGAGGACTTAGAGAAGATCACGACAGTCGGCGCAGTGATCGAATATATGAAGAGCAAAGGCGTTGAAGCATGACGACAAAAGAGATCATGGAGATCATACCCCACAGGCAGCCGTTTCTGCTCATTGATACGATTGAGGAGCTTGAACCGGGTGTACGCGCTGTCGGAAAGAAGTGCGTAAGCTATAATGAACCGTATTTTGCGGGGCATTTTCCGTCGGAACCGGTCATGCCGGGCGTACTCATCATTGAGGCGTTAGCCCAGGTCGGAGCAGTGGCAATTTTGAGCCTTGAGGAAAACAAAGGAAAGACTGCATATTTTGCGGCGATCAATCATGCAAAGTTTAAGGAAAAAGTGACACCGGGGGACGTGCTGACTCTTGAGACCGCAATGACAAAGGTCAAAGGTCCTATGGGAATCGGAGAGGCAAAGGCTGCGGTGAACGGGAAACTTGTAGCTAGCGCAGAGCTGACATTTGCGATCGGGTAATCGTATATCAGGAGGGGGAAAATGCCAAAATTAAAGGGAACCAAAACGGAAGCGAACTTAAAGACAGCGTTTGCCGGCGAGTCGCAGGCAAGAAATAAATACAGCTATTTTGCATCCAAAGCCAAAAAAGACGGTTATGAGCAGATTGCCGCTATTTTTGAAGAGACTGCGGCAAACGAAAAAGAGCATGCTAAAATGTGGTTTAAGCTTTTGGGTGGTATTGGAAGCACGCCCGAGAACTTAAAAGCAGCGGCCGAGGGCGAGAATTACGAGTGGACTGACATGTATGAGCAGTTTGCAAAAGAAGCGCGCGAGGAAGGCTTTGAAGAGATCGCGAGACAGTTTGAGGGCGTGGCAGCAATCGAGAAGGAGCATGAAGAGCGCTATCGCAAACTCCTTCAGAATGTAGAGAGCGAGACTGTATTTTCTAAAGATGGCATGGTGATCTGGCAGTGCCGTAACTGCGGACATATCTGTGTCGGAAAAAAGGCACCGGAAGTTTGTCCGGTCTGCGCACATCCGCAGGCATACTTCCAGGTGAAGGCTGAGAATTACTGATGATAATAGCGGACAGCTTGTGCTTTGATTGCATAAGTCGTTTCTTAGAGAGAGCTCAGGTGTAACGATGAAGCTTAAAGGGTGATGACAGGTGGGTCGTCCTGGTACGGAATCGCGTCAGATCAGGATATCCTTGCTGCGCTCATCGTGATTTTTCAAAAAGACGGTAAGCTTGTTCTGCATATCTACACTGGCGAGCAGGACGTCACGGACATTGTCTGCGCCCTGCGCTTTTAACTGGCGGTGGAGCCAGATTTCGTCTTTTCCTGTATGAAGAAGATTTTTTTGCATAATGTGACCGTCAATGACAACATTGGCGGTCATTGTTTCCTGTTCAGGGGAAAGCTTTACATCAGCGGCTGTCAGAGGCCGCTCTGTTGAGAGCGGGAGAAAGCTGATGCGTCCGTCCGCTTCTAAGACAGCACTCTGCAGCTTGGAGATATCAAAGTATCCTGCTACGCGGCACTGGGTCAGAAATTCGTTGATATCGATCTTTGCCTTTTTTAAGTTTTTTTCATAGATACTGCCGTTGTTTAACAGAAGAACAGGCCGTCCCACAATGAGCCGCCGCATCGTGATGGATTTCATGGAGAGAAAAGACAAAAGAAGCGCAAACAGTGCATAGACTGTCATGGCGACGATCCCGTGCAATGGTGTCTGATCTAATTCCGTTGCCATTTCCGCAGCTATGGAACCGATCGTAATGCCGTTAATATAGTCAAACATACTCATCTGGCTCATCTGCCGGTATCCCATGATTTTTGCTAAAATAAAGAGCGTGACCAAAGAGGTAATGGACAGGATGACGATTTTTAGTAAATCTGGCACGATGGAATCTCCTTTTTTGGTATGTGGGGGTATTTTATGGTTTCATAGTTTCAAAAGGATATTTTTTGAAAAAACCCTGGGCATTTCTTTGAAATAGCATGTGCTGACATGCTTTTTTTATGCACGGAATATCGTGCCGTATGAAAGGTATGTGTAAAAACGGGCAAAACATATTTTTATTATTTTGATGAAAACCTGACTTTTGATTAAAACGGTTAGTCTAACGTATGTAAGCGGCTTACGGGAGACGCAAATTGAGAATGAAGCAAAGAAGTTTCAGCGTTTCTTTTGGATATCAAGGAGAGAAGGAGCAAACAACTGTTCCGAAGAGGCATGAACTATGGCAAACATGTATGAGGAATTGACGGCGTACATTACGCAAAATCAAAACCGTTATTACCGTCTGGCATACAGCTATGTAAAAGAAGAACAGGCGGCTTTAGACGTGGTGCAGAATGCGGTCGTGAGGGCATTAGAGCATGTGGGAGAACTGCGTAACAGGGAGTATATGGGGACATGGCTTTACCGTATCGTGATTAATGAGAGCATCAGTTCTCTGCGCAGGAGTGCGAGAGAGATGCCATACGATCAGGAGTCGATCGTCGATGCCGTACAGGAAGGGATAAACGGATCTGACTCGCAATATGATGATCCGCAGATAATCGTAACGAATAAGCCCGAGGCGCTGTATGAGGCAATTCTTTCGCTGCCGGAGACGATGCAGACAGTCATTAAGCTATACTATTTTGAAGAACTTACCATGCCGGAGATCGCAGCGGTTACGGGGATTCACTTAAGCACCGTCAAGTATCGGCTTTATCAGGGGCTGCGAAAGTTGAAGCTTAGAATGAAGGAGGGCGTCGCATGAAGGAACAGTTGACGGATCAGGAGGAAGAAATGTTAAACAGAATGATAGAAACGGAACGAGAAAACGACCTGTTTTTGGCTGCCGGGTATTACCGGGACATTCCGATTCCTGAGAGCCTGGAGGGAATGGTTGCGCAGACCATTGCGCAGCATGCGAAAAAAGAAAAGGAGCAGAGAAGGAAAATGAGGCGTAAAAAGAAGATAGGGATTGCGATCCGTGCAGTCGGAGGCCTTGCGGCAGCAATCGTGCTTTTCATGATACCGCTTAATATGAGTGAGGCGTTTGCAAAGCAGATGCAGAGTGTTCCGGTATTAGGCACTTTTGCGAGGGTTCTTACCATTCGTTCTTATTCTTATACGGAAAATAACGTCAATGTCAATGTGGAGGTACCGGAAATCGTTGCCACAGAAGGTGAAACAGCTCCCGGAATACCGGACGAAACACTGCCGGATGGAGATCCGGCGTCAGGCGGAAACGGGGCGCCGTCAGAGGACGGTGCGTCAGCAGGCGGAACAGACGTATCAGGAGCGGAGAAGATCGCGGATGTGAACGCGGAAATTCTCCAGATCGTGGAGACCTATGAGGAGGATGCAAAGCAGCGCTTTGAGGAGTATAAGGAAGCGTTTTTCGCAACAGGGGGAACCGAGGAAGAATGGGGCGGAAGAACCTGTGATGTGGACGTGGAATATACCGTTACTTATCAGGAGGATTCGAAGCTTTCCCTCATATTGACGACGACGGAATCCTGGGCGGCCGTCTATGCGCAGCGGTACTATTATAATCTTGACTTGCAGACTGGGGAGAAACTCACGTTGAAGGAACTGCTTGGCGAAAATTGGGTAGAGCTGTGCAATGAAAGAATCGTTGCCGAAATCGAGCGCCGGATCACTGAGGAAGATGACGTGGTATACTGGGGTTACGGCGCAGGAGGGGATGACGATTATGTAGATGTCGAAGGATTTGAAAGCGTGAGCGAGCAGACAAACTTCTACATCAACGAGAGCGGAAATGTTGTTGTATGCTTTGACAAGTATGAGATTGCGCCGGGATATATGGGAATGCAGGAGTTTGAGATCATGGATGCAGAATAGGGAGCAGGGCGCACATTGAAAAGCATGTACCGGAAAGGACCGGTACATGCTTTTTTTTATGCACATGGAATCTTCTCTGCTTGATTTAGAATATTTTGCTGAGCGGGAGGCGCATCAGATTTGTAAAGTGGAAGCGGCAGTTCTGTTTCATAAGCGAAAAAGTGTATCATAAATGGAAAGCTAAAGATTTGTCACAAATGGAAAGCTGAAGGTTTGTCAAATATGGAAAGCTTGCTTGACATTTTGGGAGCAGTATGCTATGGTGAACATATGGAAAGTACACTTTCCATATTGCAATTGCGGATTGTTCGAACGGGAGGAGAGGAAGCTATGAAAAATCGTTTAGAAGAACTGCGGAAGGAGCGTGGGATCAAACAGGAAGAACTGGCGGGTGCATTAGAAGTATCCCGACAGACGATTGGGTCTTTGGAGAATGGCAGATACAATCCATCGATTCAATTAGCGTTCAAAATTGCAAGGTATTTTCATATGACCATTGAGGAAATTTTTATTTATGAGGAGGAAGAATCATGAAGAAAAGTGCAGGATATGTAACTGTTGTGGCAGGGATTTTTTTATTGGCTGGCGGACTGTACCTGATAAAGACTGTGAGTGATCCGCAGGGGATCCTGTTGACGCTGCCCTATGTCTGCATCGGAATCGGCTGCGGTTTATTCGGGCACGGGATGGGAAGTATCCTCTCACAGAGGATCATGCAGAGGCATCCGCAAATGCAGAAACAGATGGAAATCGAACAAAGGGATGAGCGCAATATTGCAATCGCGGACCGGGCGAAGGGAAAGGCTTTTGATATGATGACGTTCGTATTTGGCGCATTGATGCTGGCATTTGCATTGATGAGTGTAGATCTGCCCGCGGTTCTGCTTTTGGTGTTCGCGTATCTTTTTGTACATGGGTACGCGATTTACTACCGATGCAGATATGAAAAGGAAATGTAGATGAGAAACGATTGGGGTTGGCGCTGTTTGGCGTTTCTTATGGGCTGTCCGTCCGCATTTATCAGAAACGGGAGTTTTGAGTACGGGTATACGGGTCTTTGATTTTTATTTGAGCCGGACTCCTTACAGGAGTGCCGGCTCTGTGCCTGCGCTGTGAAGCTGCGGGATAAAACTGTCCGCTGAGAGTGTGTTTTGTAAGATGGCATGGCGGGAGTCTTGACCAACGCGAAGTGGCTCATGGACAGAACCTCGCAAGTCGCCGCTAAGGGAATATTCGTTTGTACGGACGGTTACCGTGTATTCGTGTTCCGGAAGCATATGGAAATCGTTGTCCGATACGTCGAGGCGGTCCGTACCGCCGATATGCAGCATCCACACAAAACGATCCGCGTGCAGCGTAAGACGCAGTACGCCTGTATCTGCGGTTTCTTCCACATGATAACGGATATTTGCCGGAGTTACGGCAAGTTCTTTGTAGGGAGCGAACAGATAATGCGCATCAGAGAGCATGATATCATTCTGATACACTTCCGCGTGCATGACCGTGCGCTCCGGCTCTGTGATCAGTCCGCAGACCGGAACAGCCATAACTGCCGTGCTGATGTTTGCGGGCAGGGCAGCCTGCTGTTCTCCGCTTTGGATCACGACGCCGTCAAAGGTAAGAATCGTATAACGGACACACACATTTTCCTCGTGTAAGGTATCATTACTGAGCCAGATTTCTAAGTCATCCGGCGTTTTTGTAAAATATTTCCGATAGCTCTGTATTCCTTCAAAGCTTTGCGGACAGAAGCCTTTGATCGAAACGGCAATTGGAGCCATTGCACGCTTCAGCGCATAATAAATCGGCTTTTTATCAAGATAGTAGTCGATCAGCGACCAGTTATGGATGCCCCATGAGTCCGAAAGAGTCCAGAACAGGAGACCGGAGCAGACAAACTTTCTGCGGCGGAATTCCTCGTAAAGATATTTGGTCAGTTCCGCCTGTAATGCCTGACTTTTCAAAATGTATTCCTGTATACCCATTTCTTCTGTATGTGGGAAATAAGCGTCTAATACGAGCTGCAGTATGCGGTGATCCGAGCTTGTATTACAGTGATGGAGCCATGCGGAGGAATCCCGGTCGGGTTCGAATAATGCTCTATCATGCCAGGGGAATGTACCGTTTGCGTCGGTCTGCCCAGTGCCCGTCCCAATGTGGCATTTGGCATTGTGTTGAGAGAGCGTACTGTCTGCGTCAGCTTTACGGCAGAGCCCGCCGTCCTGCTTCCAAAGTGAGGGAATCGAACGCTTTGTGGATTCAAGGCTCATCGCACCGATGATACCAAATTCACTTAAAAATTTGACCGGAAAATCAGTAAAGTGAACCAGATCCAAATAGTGTTCAAACTGCGGGCGGTGCGTGAAATGCCAAATATGCTGGTCGCCGCGCTCTGAACCGGCGGGGTCATCCCCGCCGAACGGACTGCTCTCGCGATAGATCCGGTCCGGACAGTATTTCTTAACAAGCCCGGGCAGAACCTCTTGAAACAGCTTCATCCCGTAGGGGCGGGCAAGCGGATCATAGGTCATCATGCCGCGGTACATTTCCTGTATTTCGTTGTTGCCGGACCAGCCGATCAGACTGCTGTGCCTGCGCAGTCTGCGGATCGCAAGGACGGCTTCTTCTTTGACGCGCGCAGTAAAATCAGGGTCGTGATCCGGATAATAACCGCAGGCAAACATAAAGTCATGCCACACCATGATGCCGGAGCGGTCGCAGGCGCGCATGAACGTCTCGCTTTCATAAAAGCCGCCGCCCCAAACGCGCAGCATATTCATATGGGACTGAGCAGCGAGTGCAACAAGCGCGTTCGTCTTTTCATCAGTAATGCGTCCGGGCAGGCAGTCAGCGGGAACATGGTTTGCGCCCTTGCAGAATACCGGAACGCCGTTTAGCACGAAAGTAAAACCGCTTTCTGTTTCGGAGAGTACATCTTCTCTGAGGGAGATACTGCGGATACCGTAGTCCTGCGTCACGGTTTGTAGGGGAGTGCCGTCCGGCGCGTACAGCGTAAATTCGATATGGTAAAGGTAAGGGTCGCCCAGCCCGTTTGACCACCAGAGTTTCGCCTGAGGAATCGTTAGCGTCAGCGTATCATGAAATAGTTGACGGTTTTCGGAATCGCAGCAAGGGCGGTCTGACTGTGGAAAATGGGGGCGTATTGTATCGTTTGCGGGTATTCCCGTGCCTGCAGAACAGATTGAGACGTGCGAAAATGCATGGCGCGCATCGCCGCAGACCGTCGAATCAGCAGAACAATGGCGCATGTTGCCGCGGACAGCCTGATCGGCAGTGCTATGGGATGTATCGCCGCAAATTGTAGGATCAGCGGAATCATAGCGCTCATCGCCATACACGACCGCAGATAGGGAATAAGAACCGGGACATACGATATCAAGCGTGAGATCCGCCTCAATTGCGATGGTTTCACCTTCCACCGGTACGGCATTGTCCGGCTGATGGATGTATATATCCGTGATGGCGGCGGTGTCATAGGAGGTGAGTGTGACATCGCGCCAGATTCCGCAGGTCTCCAGCCATGGCGTCCAGTCCCAGCCGTAGACGAACTGGGGCTTGCGCATCAGAACGCGGTAGGGCTGGTCGTTGTTCCACATTTTGCCCATATCGTCGATCGGATGCGTTTTTGCCTCCGCAACGCCGCTGTCGATGCGGACAACGAGTGTATTTTCGCCGCTTCTTAACCATGTGCTGACATCATATTCCGCCTCCACGAACGCGTTGTTATGCCTGCCGAGATAAATCTCGTTCAGCCAGATATCGGCGGTGCAGTCAAGTCCGTGGAACGTAAGAATGCTTTTGGCGGGGAGCGGCGCGGTATCAAATGAAAATACGCGGCGGTACCAAAATTCTTTTGTCTCTAAAAAGTGGCAGTCGTGCGTATTTTCATCGATCAGCGGTTCCGGTATGATACCGGCATCGATCAAAGCCATGTGCACGTCACCCGGAACGGGACAGTGCATTGTGTAAGGAGGGCGGATGCCGCAGTCAAGTTCGCAGTATCCGAGTTCCCACATGCCGTTTAAGTTCATTGTCTGGTTCATATCGTTAGTTGAGCCTTTCTTCGTGATAAGCAGAGTTGTCCGTTATAAGTAAATGGTGTGTTACAGGCAAACCGTCTATCGGCGTAAGCTTGCCTTTGTGCAGAGCTTACGCAATATCCTGCATCTGAGCGGTATATAGTTTATAATAATATCCTTTTTTCGCCATCAGCTCCTCATGCGTGCCGCACTCCATGATGCCGCCCTGATCGATATACATGATCTTATCGCAGTTTTTGATCGTTGAGAGGCGGTGCGCGATGATAAAAGAAGTACGTCCTTTTAACATGGCATTCAAGCCCTGCTGCAGTGCGCGCTCGGTTTGTACGTCAATACTGGACGTCGCTTCGTCGAGTACTAAGATCGCGGGGTCGGCGAGCAGCGTGCGGGCAAAGGAAATGAGCTGTTTCTGCCCCTGCGAGAGCAGGGAGCCGCGCTCTTTTACCTCGGTCTGATACCCATCGCGCATACGGCGGATAAAGGAATCGGCGCAGACCGTTTTGCTTGCCTGTTCAATTTCTTCAAGTGTGGCGTCAAGCCTGCCGTAGCGGATATTGTCTTCGATCGTACCGCTGAAAATAAAACTGTCCTGCAGCATAATACCCATCTGGGAGCGCAGCGAGTGCAGCGTGACCTTGGAGATATCTTCGTCGTCAATAAGCACGCGCCCTTCATTGATATTGTAGAAACGCGAGATCAGATTGACGATCGTGCTTTTTCCGGCGCCGGTCGGTCCCACGAGCGCAACGCTCTCGCCGGGATTCACGGTAAAGGAAACGTCATGTAAGACCATTTTATCGGCTTCATAACCGAAGGTCACATGGTCAAAAGTGACTTTTCCTGTGATTGGTTTCATCGTGACCGCATCCGGAGCATCGTCCACGACAGCCGGCTCGTCAAGTGTTTCAAAAATACGTTCCAAATAGGCAATGTTATTGATGAAGTTGTTAAAAATATTGCCAAGGTTCATGATCGGCTGCCAGAAACGCGACGCATAGGACGTGATCGCAACGATCACACCGACTGAGGTATAGCCCATGCCGAATACGATCAATCCGAAAATGAAGACGGCGGCGCGCACCCAGACGGAAATATTGTCAATGCCGGGCCAAACTAAGTTGCTGTATTTGACGGCTTCCATCCAGCTCGCCTTACAGCGTCCCGACAGCGTGGAGAAGATTTCGGCATTCTCGTCCTCGCGGGCAAAAATCTGCGTGATCTTTGCACCGACGATGTTTTCCTGCAGGTACGCGTTCAGGTTCGAGTTTTTGTTGGACACCGCCTGCCATGCGCGGCGCTGTCTTTTTTTAATATAACCGAGGAATACCGCCAAAACCGGTACGCCTGCCAATACGACGAGCGAAAGCTTCACATCCACGCAGAACATGAAGATGACAATAAAGATTAGGTTCATGATTTCCAACACGACGTTGATCAACCCGTTTGAGAGCATATCGGAAACGGAATTGACATAGTTGACGACGCGGATCAGGATCTTGCCGTGCGGCCGGTCGTCGTAATATTGGAACGGAAGCTTTTGCAAATGTCCGAAAATATCCTTTCGAATATCAAAAATAATATCCTGACTGACACCGACCATGATACGGGATCGTATCGTTGTAAAAATCACGCTGACAGCGTACACTGCGATCAGCAGCAGGACAAGCTCATAGAGAAGCGTTTTGTCCTTTTCGGGAATCGCGATATCAAGCGCATGCTGCATGATCATCGGGGAAAATAAAGCTGCGATGCCGCCGAGCGCACTTAAAATCAGCGCGAAGATCATTTTTTTCATATAACGTTTTACATAAACCAAAGCCCGAAGAAGATGACGGAATTCAAAAGGGGTTTCCAGCACTTCATCTTCCTTATAGGTATTTCTGCGTTCTGCCATGGACTATCACACTCCCTTCTCACAGTTCTTCGCCGGTCTGAAGCTTTACGACCTGCGCATAGTAACCGCCGCGCCCGATCAGCTCGCGGTGTGTGCCGGATTCGAGAATTTTTCCGTCCTGAAGGACGAGAATCTTGTCGGCATTTTTGGTTGTCGAGATTCGCTGAGCAATAACAATTTTGGTACAGATAAAGTCCAAATGTTGCAGACTGTTCTGTATCTGCCGCTCTGTTTCCAGATCGACGGCGGAAGTCGTATCGTCCAAAATCAGGATGGACGGCTTGATCGCAAGTGCACGCGCAAGGGAAATGCGCTGTTTCTGACCGCCTGATAAGCCGACGCCGCGCTCGCCCACGATCGTATCGTAGCCTTCCGGCATCTTGGCAATGAAATCTGATGCCGCGGAATAGCGGGCGAAGCGTGCAACCTCGGCCTGCGAGATATGGCTGTCGCCGTAAGCGATATTGCCGTCGATCGTATCCGAGTAGAGCAGGACGTCCTGCGTTGCGAGCCCGATGTTTTTGCGTAATTGATGAAGCTTGAATTTTCTGACGTCAATGCCGTCGATCAGAACCTGTCCCTCGTAGGGGTCATAAAACCGCGGGATGAGCTGGATCAGCGAGGTCTTTCCGCAGCCGGTCTCGCCCATAATGGCGATCGTTTCACCGGGCTCGGCGGTAAAGGAAATATCGGTGAGGATCGGACCGTCCGCTTCCTCGTCTTCGTAGGCAAAGCTGACATGCCGAAATTCAATGCGCCCTTCAAAGCGTTCCGCATGGTCGATCGCGTCCGGCGCGTCTACAATGGAGGGTTCGGAATAATAAATTTCCATGACTTTGCGTGAAGCGGCGGAAAAACGCTGGAACTCGTTCATAATATTGCCGAGCTGACGCATCGGATTCGCAATCGCCCAGGTAAGGCCTGAAAAGGCAACATATTCGCCCATTGTCAGCGAACCGTTAATCAGGAACAAACCTCCGACAAGCAGAAGTACGACCGGCAGCAGGTTTGCGAACGTCTCAACATAGGGAAAAAATGACAGCCATGTCAGGGCGGTCTTTTTATTGGTCGCAGCATAATCAGAATTGCAGCGGTCAAATTTTTCGATCTCGTAGTCTTCGCGCGCAAACGCTTTGACAACGCGGTTGCCTGAAATATTTTCCTGCGCATTCGTGTTTAAGTGGGAAAGCTTCTCACGCAGGGCGCGGTGACGCGGAGCGACTTTATTTTTGAACAGGACGATAATGAGGAAAATAAAGGGCGCGATCGCAAGAAGGCACAGCGCGAGCCGCCAGTCCATGATAAAGAAGTAGACTGCCGTTGCGCCGACAAGGGAAACCGCTTCAATAATGGAGCGGATGACCCATGCGATCATGTGACGGACAGCGTCAAGGTCTCCCGTTAAGCGTGTCATCAGGTCGCCGGTGCGGTAAGTCGCATAGAACTTCATATCCTGCCGTTCTATTTTATTAAATAAGAAATTACGGATGCGGAACAGCGCTGCCTGTGAGCAGTGCTCGAATGCCATACATACGACATAGACGATCACGGTCCGCACCAAGGTCAGAACCACCATTGCCGCAAGCAGCCAGTAGAGCAGACTGCGGCTGTTGGTCAAATTGTCCGCGGCATGTTCGCCGGTCAGAAAAAGATCTACGACCTCCTGGGAAACGTAGGGTACTGTCAACTGCATGAAATTGTACAGGATCGTACCAAGGATACCGAATATGTAGACGGCATGATATCCCTTCATATTTTCCCATAGCCATTGTAATTTTGTCTTTGGAAAGCGCATAGGTTCTCCTTTCTTCCGTATGGAATCAGATTGTTCTAAGGAAACACTGATTAAATCAGCGTTTTCCTAAAACCTTTCCTATATAGATTCAAGCGTTTTGTCAGTATAGCACAATGCTCTTCTAAAAAAAAGTATAAACAAAGAAAAAAATTGTATAAATCGCTACAGTTGCAATATGCGTCACTTACTGTAGGTATGTTGTTTTTTCAAAGGGATCATGACGGCGCAGGAATAACGTTCCTATCCCGCGCGTAAAGTGTAGGGAAGGAAATGCGCGCGCACGCAGCGGGTGAGAAAGCAGACGGAACTGCTGCGGAGAAGAGGAAGGCAGTTGGAAACGTCAGACGCCGGGTGCGGCAAAGATCAAAAACGTTCTATGGAAGGGGCGCGGAGAAATCTCCGCAGGAAATCATGTTAAACAAGATATGGGGTATTATGATCGTGATCGGCGTTATATACGGCGCCGTGACAGGGAATATGGATGCGGTGACGGCGGCGGCGATCGATTCGTCAAGAGAAGCCGTGTCTCTCTGCATCACAATGATTGGGGTCATGTCATTGTGGGTGGGGCTTATGGAGATCGCGAGGGACGCTGGTATCATTGCGGCATTAAATCGTCGTCTGAATCCGTTTTTGACATGGCTGTTTCCGGATATCCCTAAAAACCATGCGGCTAGGGAGCATATCTCGATGAATATTGTTGCGAATCTTTTGGGGCTTGGCTGGGCGTGTACGCCGGCAGGCTTAAAAGCGATGGAGGCGCTGAAAGAGTTGCATGTTGAAAACTGTAAGCGCAGATATCCCGCAGATTGGGAAGAGCATGCACGCTGCGCCTCACGCGAGATGTGTACGTTTCTTGTTTTGAATATTTCTTCTTTGCAGATCATACCGGTCAATATGATCGCATACAGGAGCCAGTATGGGAGTGTCAATCCGGCAGGCATCATTGCGCCGGCGATCATTGCGACTTCGGCGTCCACGGTAGCGGGACTGCTTTATGCCGCGATCCGCGCTGGCAGAGAACGGAGGAAAGGGATATTGTGAGATGGATGGGAATATTTGTATTTATGTGGAAGCATATACCGATTTTGAAGTTGTTAAAACATTCGAAGGGAGGCTTTTTAAGAGAGAATAGACAAGGATATTGTTGCATTTATAAGAGATTGCTAGTATACTAGTCTCATAGTTATAGGAATGAACGAGTACGTGCCAAATACAAGAAAATAAAATACAGGGGAGCAGCTTATTTGATCGCACATATTTCGGACGACGGGCAGCACAGAACAGAATCGGTAGCTGAGCATACGGAAAAGACCGTTTTTCTTTGTAATGCAAAAGGGGCGCGTTGCGGACTTTCGCAGGTCATGTCGCTGTGTGCGGCGGTTCATGACATGGGAAAAAATAAGCAGGCGTTTCAGGATTATATCTGCGCTGACCCAAATGCCAGACAAAAACTGCGGGGCTCTGTCGCTCATGCATCGACAGGCGCAAAATATGTCTATGACCGACACCATGACAGTCAAAACCCGATCGGGATCATGACAGAAATGATCTCCTATGCGGTTGCGGCACATCATGGTGTTTTTGACTGCGTGAAAGATCCGGTAGAGATGACGGATCTATTTTCTAATAAGCTGGATAATGTTGAAGATTACGATGAGGCGTGCCGGAATGCGGAAAAAGATTATTTGAAGGAATACAATCCGGTGCGGATGTTTGAAGCTGCTGCCGCAGAATTTCGTAGTGTGTGGGGAAAGATCGGCGGAGCGTTTCAAAAGACGGCAGCTCTGATTCAGATGAAGGATAAAGCGGGCGGCGGGAATGCGGAAAATGGGAAAGAAAAGCAAAATAAGGAATATGGGCAAACGTTGGCAATAAGGTTAACCGAATGCAAATTCTTTCTGCTTTCGTGTCTGCAGCGCCTGATCTTATCCATACTGATCGATTCCGATTGGGAGGCAACCTCGGATTTTATGAATCAGACCGATACGCTGTCGAAGTGCGGCGCTTCATCGGCGAAGGAAATCTTTGAGAAGGCGTCTGTCAATTTTAATGAGTATATGCGGCGGAAGCGCGAAGAGATCAGTCAGAGGCAGCTTACTGAAAAAGAAAAAGAAATTTTCGACGCACGGAATTTTCTGCAGGATGAGTGCAGGCGTTTTGCAGGGCATTCTGCGGGAATATACTGCCTTCCGATCCCGACCGGGGGAGGGAAGACATTGAGCGGTCTTGCCTATGCGCTTGAATACTGCAGGCTTCATCCTGAAACAGAGCGCGTGATCTATGTATCGCCCTATATCAGTATCACGGAACAGAATGCTGAAGTCTTCCGGGAAGCGGTCGGCAATCCGCAATGGATTTTGGAGCACCATTCCTCCGTCACGAAAACGCCGGATGGGAATAGCGAGGATTACCGGTCGGACGGGCGCTCCCGTTTTGAAATGAATTGGGAAGAACCGTTTATCTGTACGACCTTCGTGCAGTTCATGAATACGCTGTTTTCCGATAAAAGCGAATGCATCCGGCGGATGCACCGGCTTGTTCATGCGGTTGTGATCATTGACGAAGTGCAGTCCATGCCGACGAAGTGTATTCATACGTTTAATTACATGATAAATTTCTTAAACGCGGTCTGCAATACCGATGTGATCCTGTGTACCGCAACACAGCCGGCGCTTCGGGAAACAGAATGTCCGATCTGCTATAGTGAGCCGAAATCCATGATAGAAAATCCTGAAAACTGGTTTCGCAAATTGGAACGGGTTAAGATTGTATTACCTCAAAAGAGGCAAAAGCATACGATCGAAAGTCTTGCTGACGAAATTATCGACCGGACCGCAGAGCATCATTCTATATTGATTGTTTTGAATACGAAATCGGCGGTAAGGAACTTGTATGACTGTATAAAAAAGCATGGAATCCCTGTCATATATCTGACCACAAATCTATGCGCCGAACATCGCAGCGATCAGATAAACGCCATAAGAGACGCGCTTACCATAAAGGACGAGCCGATCGTTGTGGTCAGCACGAATCTGATCGAAGCAGGTGTGGATATTTCGTTCGAGTGCGTGTATCGTTCCATGACGGGCTTAGACAGTCTGGCACAGACTGCGGGACGTTGCAATAGAAACGGCGAGTTAGAATGCGGGGAGATTTATCTGATAGAACTTGAGGGTGAAAACGCCGGTAATATGGCGGAGCTTCAGCAGAAGATGCGCGTGACGCGTGACGTGATCGACAGATATCTTGACAGTCGGAGCAGCGAAAAAAAAGACAGCTTACTGCTGCCGGAGTGGATGGATGAGTATTATCAAGAATTCTATTTTTATGAATCGGATCAAATGAATTTTTGGATTTCCCGCATCGACACGAATGTAATGGAATTGTTATCAACAGGATTTGCGCCGGATGAAAAGAAGCATATGATGAATCAGGCATATCAGACGGCGGGGCGTGAATATCGGGTTATCGATGATGATTCGTTCGGCGTGATCGTGCCATACAAGAAAGGGAAGAAACTCATAGAGTCTCTTCAGGAAGCATCTGATATAAAGGAAATCAAAGGATACATACGACAGGCACAGCGTTATACAGTGAATGTCAGGACAAGCCGCCTGAAAGACTTTTATGGATTTTTGCAGCCGGTCAGCGATAAAATTCCGGGTCTGTATATGGCGTCGCTTCCGGGAACATATCATGAAGAGTATGGAATCGCGACGGAATGGGAGCCGTTGATTTTTTAGCGTATTCGTTTTTATGAAAGAGAACATTGAGAAGAAAAACCGAAAAAACAACCTGAAAAGATAAACCGGAAAAGAAAGGACGGGAAGAATATGGACAAGCCGAATCGTATTGAGTACAGCGTGTTTGGGAGATATGCGCTGTTTACGGACCCGCTGTCAAAGACAGGAGGGGAAAAGTGCAGTTATCAGATACCGACGTATCAGGCATTAAAAGGGATCACCGAATCGATTTATTGGAAACCGACGATCACATGGGTGATCGATGAATGCCGGGTCATGAATCCGATTCAGTCCGAGTCGAAAGGCATTCGTCCGATTAAGTACAGCGGGGGAAATGATCTTTCTTATTATACCTATTTACGGAATGTGGAGTATCGGGTCAGGGCGCATTTTGTGTGGAATGAAAACAGGGAAGATTTAGCGGCTGACCGGAATGAGAATAAGCATTATGATATTGCAAAGAGGATGATCGAACGCGGCGGCAGGCGGGATATTTTTCTGGGTGCAAGAGAATGTCAGGGATATGTGGAGCCGTGTTCTTTTGGTGAGGGAAAAGGAGCATATGATGATGCCGATGACTTATCCTTCGGTATCATGGTGCATGGGATCACGTATCCCGATGAAGCGGTTAGGGAGGAAGAAAAAGGGAAAATGACGGTTCGTCTTTGGAACGCGCGGATGGAAAAAGGTGTGATCCGTTTTCCGCAGCCCGAACAATGCGAGATCAGACGGATTCTCAGGGATGCGGGACAGAAAGCCTTTATTACCGGACAGAATTTTAGCGGACTGAGCGAATTTGAGGGAGGTGATGGTTTTGGCATGGTTGAAGACTTTGGCGGAAACGTATGACGTCTACGCCAATCTTGCGGGAAAAGAAAAAAACGGGCAGTGGGTGTTACTGCCAATCTGCCACTCGACGTTCAACGCGCAGATTGAAGTGACGATCGACTTACACGGCAATTTCAAAGATGCGAGAAAGTTAGAAAAGGGCGGCGATATTGTCACGGTCATTCCGGTCACGGAGGACTCTGCGGCGAGGAGCAGCGGGATCTGTCTCTTATACACATCT
>RYVZ01000035.1 GCA_003979345.1 Lachnospiraceae bacterium | reverse complement strand
AAAGTATTGATTTATCAAGGTGCAAAACCCATTTTTTATGTGGGAAGTTTGAGTTACTAAAACTATTTATCAATTTCAGAAGCTTTGGGATAGTCCCTTATCGGCGCTTTTATCGGTTTCATTGACGGTCTGCATACGACATTAAAAGACTTTGTGGAAAAGGATATGACTAGAATTTACTTCCGCAATTGTCGCACCTATAAGTTTTTCCGGTATCATCTACCGCCCCAACCACTCCGAAAACAGCAGTCTTTACTGCCCTACTTCCAAGTGCAATTTTATTTATATTTGTAGATCCACAGATGGGACATCTGGGTATGCAGTCCTGTTTGTCTTTCTCTTTCTGCATTCGAGCCAGATTTTTAGCTTGTCGTTCTAGTATTTGATTTTTATGATACTGAGAAATACTATAAAAACTTTCTCTATCATTTTGGACTTGTTTTTCGTAATCTTCCATTGAGAATAATGGATTATTTGCAACTTCATTCATAATAAAATCACTTTCTCTGGAAAGTAATTCTTCTATTCTTCTACGTTCTCCTTCTTTGGTGTCAAACATACAAAGTTCAGAAAGTAATGTAAACCAATCACCATAAAAAATATTGTATTTTTGTTTCATTTCTTCTGAAAGTATTTTCATTTTTGTACCACAAAATCTACATTTTTTACGAAACAAAACACCACCAACATGACCACACTTTTCACAATACATTGACTTACCCATAAAAATCACCTCATTATTTTTGTAAAGTATAGCACATATAAAACAAAAATACCACTCCACATGGTATAAAATCTGCGTTCTCCACAAACGCATGGTATGTCTCCACGTCATACGTCATATTAGTACAATATTCACATCAATAAACAAAGAGATTGCTATATTGGGAAAAGCTTAATCTGAAACAGGAAGAAAGGTAATTGAATTTTTTAAGACATTTGGGCGTGGTGGAATTAAAGGTCAAAATGACTTACAATTACACAAATAGAGATATACGCATCAGCATATACCCCTATTTGTGTACTTGCTGGCAAAACAATACTCCGATTGCAAAACACCTAAAGCAATTAGTTCACGCATTTAAATGTTATGAATGGTGTTATGCAACTACTAAAACTATTTATCAATTTTAGAAAGGATGTGATGTACTATGAAACTCAACCTTTTACCACGTGGTCCAACAATGACTGCATATCAAAAATCAGAGTCACAATGATTACAGTGAAACTGTTTACTATTTCTGCTTACACTAAAAATCCCAAACACTGTAGTATGTAAAACTTTCGATGTATTAGATATTTTTTTGGTGTCTCTGCTATGACAATATGGACATTCGACATTTTGCTTTTTGCAACCCCCATACAACTTTTCACGATCCTCTAATGGCCATTTAGGTGTAAAAGTCTCAGGTATTGCCCGTATTTCTTTAATAACATCAACTAAGTCACATGCGTCTGCAAGATTTAACGAAGTTTTTACTCTAATTTTGCCAATAGCAGGAACATAGTCCTCCGTTTTTTCTAATAAAGCTATGGGTAATTCTTCTTTGAAATCATAAATAGTACCATTAATGTTGCACTTTGTATTTATTAATGGATAACCACAATGTATACAAGCTTCGCATTTGTCGCTTATTTCTTTGCCACATTCAGGACAAACAATCAATGCCATAACATTATTCCCTCTTTCATTTTCATTTTTCTAAATTATAGCATAATAAAAGCAAAAATACCACTCCACATGGTATAAAATCTGCGTTTTCCACAAACGCATGGTATGTCTCCACGACATACGCCTTAATAGTACGATATTCACAACAAAAAACAAAGAACTTGCTATATTCGGGAAAACTTTATCTGAAACAAGAGGAAAGGTAATTGAATTTTTTACAGCATTTAAGCGTGGTGGAATTAAAGGTCAAGATGGAATCATAGATACATTCTTTTCAAAAGACAAGAAATCTCCATTAACACCTGAATTACTAGCAAATTTAGAACGTTTCAAAGAAAAATTCAACAACTCCATTCTCAGCGCAGAAGCATTAGCAGAACAAATGAAGAATGTTGACCAAAGAATTATTGACTATGCTAAAACCTGTAAGAATGGAGCAATGACCACCAAGGGCTTCAAAGAATCAATTGATGCCATGACCCTCTCCGCCAAAGCCGGTAAAGCGGTACTTCAGGCACTTGCAACAATCGGCAACATGGCTCTCATGTATGGTGCCGCTAAACTCATTGGTGCATTTATCGGTTTCATTGACGGCCTGCATACGACATTAAAAGAACAACAGGAGATCACACAAAACCTTCAGGGCGAACTCTCTGAAATCCAGTCCGACATCTCCGAGGTCAACTCTGAACTTGAGACGACCGCAAAACGCATTGATGAACTAAACAGTAAAGATTCCCTGTCCTTTGTCGAAAAAGGAGAGCTGGAGAACCTGACCGCACAAAACGAAGAACTCGAACGCAGAAACAAACTGCTTGCAGAACGGGAGGCAAACAAACAACAGGAAATTGCACAATCCGTAGAACAGGAGTTCCAAAAAGAATACGGACGCGAAACCTATCACAGGATCACTTCGCAGCAGATACTTGACGAAATGTCCCAAAAAAGAGCCCGTTATAATGAATTATATATCAACAACGGCTATAATACCGAAGAAGAGTTGGCAGAACTGGAACAGCTGAAACAGGAACTGGCGGCATGGGACTCTACCGCATCGTCCGTATCCTTTTCAGAGCATATTCAGGAGACAATCAACGCATATGAGCTTCTCAACCGGCGGGTCAAAGAAGGAGAAACCCTTTCCAAGCAGGAAACAGACCAACTGACAGGCTACAGAAAAGCGTTAGTGGATTATAATGTCGATTTGGAAGACTATATCGGCAGATACGGACTTGACGACGAAGTCAGCCAGTCATGGAGAGATCTGTCAGATTCCATCTATGAATGCCTGTATCCCGCCGAATACCTGACGTCTCAGTTTGACGAAACATTCCATAACCTGTCAGAAGACATTCAGACCGAACTGAGACAACTGGCACAAAACGGTACCCTGAGCGTCGATAACTTATCAGATGAGATTATCAGCAAATTCTCGGAGGCAGGCTTTTCCGCATCAGAAGTAATCGAACAGCTCCTATCCACATATGAGGATTTCAGCAGTGCCATAACGCGTACACCATCCGTTCCGCCCCTCTCCGTCACGGAGACCGTCAGCCGGCTCGACACCCGGCTCCGGTCCGCATTCAGCTCCCTCCGGTCGGCATATCAGGAAATCTTCACACCGGATGAAGCTGCTGGAGAAACACGATTTTCGCTGGACGGCGCAGACATTACAGACAAATTCAGCCCCATTTTGGACGCTATCAAAAGCCTTGGCGAACTGGATGGCATAACCGTCGACTACTCCGCCTTCGACGACTTCGTATCCGTATTGAGCGATACCTCATCTACTGAAGCGGACGTACAGGCACAGTTTGACAGCCTTGCGACCAGCATCATCTACGCGTCCGACTGCACAAACATGTCCGCCGAAACCTTCAACCTGCTCGCAGAATCCCTCTCTGAACTGGGCATTTCAAACGCGCGGGAGACGCTAAAAGACATCCTTGCGCTACAACAATCCCTTGCGGCGGCGGGCATTGACGCACAGACCGCCATGAGCGGCGAAGCTGATGCACTTCAAAATCTCCAAATAGCAGGCACTGAAACCGCCGAACAACTCATGGCATACTATATCCAGAAACAGCTTGCCGAAAATCCCCTTACGACCCTGAACGATATCCTGCAGCTGGAAAACCTGTGCAATGCCCTCGGCGTCACCGGAGAAATGCTTCAGACGATCACCGCATTAAAACTTGCTTTTGAGGCAAAAGAAAGCGGCGCGCATGCAGGCGGATTAGACGAATCCATCAAAGCCTATCAGGAAAGACTAAAAGAGCTTGCGGCGGGCTACGGAACCTACGGCTTCGAATTTGGCGGCGCGGGTACAAGGACCGGTTCCTCATCCCCCGCATCCGCATCCCGAAGCGCCGCCGAGACCTTCGACTGGACCGCTCAGGCGCTCGAGCGCACAGAAAAAGAGCTAAGCGCCCTTGACGACATTGCAGACTCAAGCTACTCCACCCTTGCACAAAAGAATGAAGCGCTCGCACAGCAGATCGGCAAAGTAAACGACGCCGTCGCCCTCGGACAGCAGGCGTACAACACTTACATGCAGAAAGCGGAAGCCGTCGGACTCTCCGGTCACTACAAAGACCTTGCCCAAAGCGGCTCTCCCGGCATGGAGGACATTACCGACGAGACCCTGAAAAATCAGATCAGCGAATACCAGAAATGGTACGAAAAAGCACAGGAAACGCAGACCAAGATAGACAGCCTGTATGAAAAAGCCAAAGACATCCATGTATCCTCCTACGAAAACTACGTTCAAGAGCTGGATACCCTCCGCGATAATGATACGATCTCCGAGCGGGAATATCTCGACCGGATGAACGCCCTTTGGGAGCACTACTACGCGGATCAGACCAAATACGCTGTTCAGGCAAAAGAAGCAAAGCTCAAGCTGCTCAAAGATGAGAAAAGCTATCTTGAATCCGTCGCTAACACCGCTGCCGACCTCTTAGGCGGACAGATCGACGAACTGAAGAACAGACAAGAGGCTGAGATCGAAGTACTCGAGGCCAAGAAAAGGCCTTTGGAAGTACAGCTGGAACTGCTGGAAAAACAAAAAGAAGAAGAAGACCGCATTCTTTCACTCCAAAAGGCACAGTACGAACTCAAACGCGCCGAGCAACAACGCGACAAACTGACCTATGTTGACGGGCAGATGATTTACCGCGCGGATGAGACCAATCTCCGGAACGCAAGGGACGCGGTAGACGAAGCAAAGTACAACATCGAAAAAGCATCCATTGAAGACCGGATCAACGCATACGACAAAGAAATTGACAAAATCAAAGAACGATACGATGCAGAGATCGCAGGCATGGAACGACTGGAAAATGAGTGGCAGAATGCGCTTGCCTTACGGGAACGCGCGCAAAGCTTCGGAGATTTCGAGAGTATGTTCGGCGAAGGCTCCGCTGCAAGGCTGCTCGACGGAGATTCTTCTTTTATCAGCACATGGAAACAAACTTACCTGAACACCTTGGGCGGTATCGACATGGTAAGCGGCGGTATGATCGGCGAAATGACGACCCGATATGCAGAACTGGCTGGTTTAGATTTGAGTAATATCACCGAACAGACCAAGACAGTCGCTTCTCAATTTCACGCCGTCAACGACGCTGTAAACAGCCTTAACAACGCTATCGGCACAGAATCGCCCAATACAGAAAACAATGCTCCCGCAGACAAACCATCTGCGAATGCCGAATCAGCATCACTCTCTGACGCGCTCCAAAACACCTACGACGTTGCTTCCGAAGTATTACCCGAAGAAGCAGCCATGCTGAACGCGGTCACCGAAGCCGCCAATACCGCGGCTGCCGCTGTCAACGAACTGAAAACTGCCATCGCATCGTTAAACGCCCTGTCCTTAACACCGGACAGCATCGCCGTCTCAGGAAGCGCCTACGCTTCCGGCACCAGACACGCCAAAAAGGGACTTGCCATAGTCGGTGAGGAAAAGCCCGAAATGATCATTACGACCGATCAGAAGGCATATCTTGCAAAGCAGCCCACCCTCCTTCGCATGGAGGGCGGCGAAACAGTATTAAGCGGCGACGAGACTGCCAAAATGCTGAAAGCACGCGGTTTCCAACCGATCAAGCCGGACGAATTTCCTCTGTTAAAGGCATTCGCCGCCTACAGTCCGGAAGAAATCAGACAGCGGTTCGCACCCCAAATGATCAGTCCCGCAGGCACCACCGCCTCCGCGGCATTACAAAATGCGGAACATGCCGTCAACAACAACTCCATCAACAACACGCCTTTCTATACTACGGGAGACATCCACATTCACTGTCCCGGCATCACCAAGGACGAAGTGGCAAGACAGATCGGCACGGAATTGACAAATGTATTCAGCGGGTTGAGCCTGAAAGCTTACCAGCGGGCAAGTATCACACGCTGACCGGTGCGCCATGCGCCTGTCAGATATCCCCAATAACCGGTGACGCCACGCTCCTGCGTCATATGTCACCCGATGGCAGACGCCATCATACCCCTGTCAGATCCCCCGCGCCATGAGTCAAAGGTGCGGGGGATCCTTATTTTTTTACAATCGAATATTGTTATCCAAGGGACATGATAAGCAAAAAGTTATCATTCACACAAAAGAGTACCAAAAAAGCGAACGAAAACAGGAGGAACAGCCATGATACAGGAATATCAGCCAAAACCAATCGACAGAGAATATCTGAAATCCACATTACAGGATTTCGATTCCGGCGTATTAAGCAAAAAATACTCACAACCGGATGATCTGAAAGCAGTCGCCTTCACCGGGAGCTATGACGACTTAGTCGATAAGCCCGTCATCTCTGAGCTTTCCGCTTCCACAACGCTTCCAAAAGAGGCGGGTACCGCCGATGCCGGAACAGAGTCCGGCTTTGCACGCGGCGATCACGTCCATCCGCTTCAGACAACCGTTTCCGGGAACGCCGGAACAGCGACAAAACTGGAGACTGCACGCACGATCAACGGGGTCTTGTTTGACGGCAGTCAGGATATCACAGTCACAGTGGGAACCGTCCTGACAGCAGCGCTCGACACAGGTAAAACCACACTGACATTTACGGATAGTGCGATTACTGATGACAGTATGATCGAAGTATACACCAATGTGTTTAATATCAACCCAACTGCAATTTCTCAAAGCGGAAATGTCCTGACGCTGACCTTTGATGCACAAACAAAAACAGTCAACGTGAAAGTGAGGATAAGCTGATATGGCTTATATAAAATGCTGTACTGTAAAAGAAAAAAATAAGTTAAATCCCGTCAAAGCCACTCAAAGAATATCAAACAACACGGAAGTCATCACAATCAATGATTGTGAAATTGCGGCAGCATTTATCTGCGCAACAGGTGATACCGGAAATGTAAATATGACTGCCAGCAATTCAACAATATTAGCACAAGACGGAGGCTTATATAACGACAATGTAAGGCCTAAGCTATATTGTAGGTCACTTATCGTTAAAAAGAGCGGAAACAGCGCCATTAAAATAAACATAAGTGGAACTGAGGCTATGGGCATCTATCAATGCTATATTTATAAAATCCTATAACACAAGTAACTGCTCACAGCTCAAAAAACTAAACGGAGGACGGTGAAAATGAAACATGCCAAAACCACAGATCAATAAAATACTCCCTTTCGACGCCTGCCTCGGCGCAGTCGTTTCCATGTCCTATATTGGGCATCTGCCGCACGCTAACCGGATCGTCATCTATGACGCAGCAACCCTGCGTGTTGTCTATGACGAAACCAAAAACGGACTCGCACTGGAGCATACGATCCCGCCCGATACCCTGAAAAACGGAACCAAATACGCCATTCAGGGACAGGTCTTCGATTCCTTCCATAACGCGAGCCCGCTGTCCGACAAAGCATACTTCTACTGTCTTGCTGCTCCTTCCTTCTATTTTAAGGACATCCAAAACGAAGACACCTTTCATAGCGCTTCCCTCTATGCATCCTTAGTCTATGAACAGGAGAACGGCGAAAACATCGACGAGTTTCGCTTCTATTTATACGACGACCTCAGAAATCTTCTTACAGAAAGCGAAACGTTCTTCACAGCGGAAAACATGAACTACGCCTACCGCGGACTGACCGACGACAGATTCTACTACTTGCGTGCAGCCGGCTCCACTGTAAACGGAATCCCGCTTGATACCGGCTATATTAAAATTTTTGTCAATTACGAGAACCCGAAAGATTATAAGCTCATCGACGCACAGTGCAACGAACAAAATTCCGTCGTCACATATCAGACAAACTTTGTCGTGATCAACCCTTCCGATACGGAAGCAGAATACGAATATCGTGACGGATCGATCAATCTGATCGATCGGACTTTAGTCTATGATAAAGACTTTTCGGTCTCAGGGGACTTTACGCTGTCCATCCGCGGCACAGATATGTATCGGAACGCCGTCATTCTAAAGTGCTCCGATAACATAACGTCCCTCACGCTGTCGTCCTATATCTATGACGACGGTCAGATGAGATATAAACTCGCCGTCTCAAACGGGCTTTGCAATTATCTGTTATATTCCGAACCGCTCGCACCGCGTTCGGACGACATTGTTACCATCCATATCCGAAGAGTTCATTTTGTCTATCAGTTAAAATGCTTTGTCGAAAAGCAGTCTGCGACGGGAGGTGAACAGCCATGATCTTTCTCAGCAAAGAGATGTTCTGCGCCGATGTGATGTCAGTTCCATGCACACCTACCGATTTGGATACAATCACAAAGATTGAACTGTCGGGCGGATGGTACGACGACCTTAGAGTCACACAAAATGTAACAGAAGAATTGTCCTCTGAAATAAATCCCTACTGGGACTGGGATACGATCCTGCACGCAAAATTTAACGGAAATACCTCCGCCGGAAACGTGGACTGGAATTATCAAGAGGTATCGCATTTGCTCATTAAGCGAAAAAACACTGACGAATTCCAGTGGATCACGCTGGACGTGCGAAAAGTCTCTTCCATTGAAGATTTCAATATGAAAAACATCGATCTGACAGCCGTTCCTAACTGCGAATATCAATATGCCGCAGTTCCAATTATGCAGGGCATGGAGGGCTTTTATTTTCAGGACAGCGTTTTTGTCCGGTCGCACAGCTTAATGATCGCCGACCGTGACGAAGTATGGTGTACCAACATCACGGACAACTTTTTGGACAACACTTCCGTCGTGCCAAACAGCGTGATCACAACCATGTATGACCAATACCCTACCATTGTCAGCAACAGCGCCGCCAACTACGAGGAGATCACGGTAAACGCACAATTTTTCCCGTTAAACGAGGACATGTGCTCAGTAGATCTTCAGGATGATAAACAACGCATTGCGTATAACCGGAGGGCAAAATTATTTTTGAGAAACGGAAAACCGAAAATACTAAAGAGCATTGACGGCAGCGTTTATCTGGTCTATATCCACCGTCCGCCAAGCGACACGGCAACGGACAATTATCAAAACCGGAAACTCTCATTCGGCGCTGTGGAAATTGGAAATATCAACAGCGAAGAAGACCTGTGGGAAGCCGGTCTGATTTCGGAAAGCGTGACAGAAGAATGGTGGAACCGGTAGTGCCATGCTGCCCGAAATATGATGAAACACCTATCGATCAGTGAGAGTAAAAGCTATCCATACCGATCATTTTCGGGAATACGCATAAAGCCAGTTAATAATATAACAAATCCAAAAAGGCGGTGATCAAAATTCAACCAATCAATACCAGAGACTTAAAACTGATTCAGCAGAGAGCTTTCTCCATCAGAGTAAAGATCGATGTTTATGATGAAAAAAGCAATACTCATTTAGACCAGTTAGAGGGCGGCATACAAAACGCCGCCTTTACCATTTCAGCGGAAAGTGACGTCAGACGCACCGTCAGCCTCACTGTAACACCGCTCAAAAACAATCACCTTCGACTGGAAAAAGATTCCGTCATCTGGATGAACCGGATCATCCGGCTTGAGATCGGAATCTATGACCACCACTATGAAACATGGCACTGGTACCCACAGGGCGTCTATGTCTTTACCGATTATGGCGCCTCCTATAACGCCGAAACCAATACACTCTCCCTTTCCCTAAGCGATCTATGGGCAAACCTTGACGGTAGCCGCAGCGGGCAGGTGGGCGGCGCAGCAGACATATCGTTTCCTGCCTATGAGGAAGATCCCGATACCGGAGAGATCATCATGTGCTATACCATACGGGATGCTGTCCGCACCACCCTCACACAGCTTGGCGGACTCAGCGAATCCCGGATACAGTTGGATGAGATTGGCGAGCTCAAAGGAATGCCGCAATATAATCCCGATTATCTGCAATATCGCGAGGAATCAAAAATCCTTCTCAAAGACGGCAGCGCCATGCCGCTGTGGAACACACTCCCATACGACCAGGAATTTAGTGCCGGGAGCACGATCGCTTCCATTCTGACGACCCTCCGCGACCTGTATCCAAATTATGAGATGTACTTTGACGAATACGGAAATTTTATCTGCCGCATGATCCCCTCCTGCTTCGACGATGAAGCCGTGCTTGACCACGCTTTTTTTGACCGCATCTATATCTCCGAAAATACTTCCGTCAATATGACTGGCGTCAGGAATATATGCGAGGTGTGGGGAAAAACGATCGATGCGGACTTTTATACGGATAATTGCACGTATTCCGGCGGCTGCTATTCCTGCCATGCCGATGCGTATCCGGCGTCCCACCAGAGCGGAATCCATATCGCAGTCAAAATCCCGTCCGCAAACGAAACCGGCGCAGCGCTTCGTGTGAACGACAGCGAGAGTCTTCCTATTTTCGATGAAAACACCGAGGCACCGGTCACGGCAAACGTAATGGAAGCGGGACAGGTTTATGTATTTCGCATCAAAAAGAAATATGCGGAGGGCAGTACCGTGACACGCGCTTATCTGTTAGGGCAGTTCCAGCCCCACGCAGTCGATATTCTGACAAACGGTGCCGCTTTGACAAAAGATTATTTTCAGCAATTGTATCACTGCAACATCATCCATTTTACGGTCATTCCCGACAGTCCCTTCTGCATAGAAGAACTGGGGCTTCTTCCGGACGTCAAAACAGGCGGCGAATATGAAAATATCACATCCGATTCGCTCGCTCTGGCAAGAGCGGAATATGAAAACTGGAAAAACAGCCGGCTGACTGATTCCATCAATATCACGACCAAACTCTGCCCGTTTGCCGACATAAACATCAAAGTATCATACCGTCGAAAAGATACCGGGCAGATCAACCAGTATCTTGTAAAAAGCATATCTCATGATCCGGCGGGCGGCACAACTTCATGGACCCTCATGCGCTTCTATCCTCCTGCGGCGCAGAACCCGTAATCACCGCTAAATGGCATACCAAAAATATTGCCCAAACAATAAGAAGTATTATATGTCGGGAAAATAGCTGCATAGAACACGGAACACTCTTGCGTATCCTGCGACCAACAGAATTTCTATCATTACAAAATCATTACGATCAGGAGTTAACATATCAACATGGCAATATCAACTCTTAGCAAGTTAACATGACAATTCCATGTTCTTAACAAATCAGAATCTTCATGATCAGAAAGAGGTACTTATGGCATCTTATACAAACGAATACAGCCAGTTTCCAAAACAATTGATGACTCTTCATCAATTTATGGATGTGACAGACAATATCGCCGCGTTCGTCGATCAGATCAAGTCCCTGCAGGCGCGGGGAGCTTATCAGCATGCGGCAAGACTCATTGAATTAAACAAGGAACTCTTAAACAAATGCTTCCTCTCGGCGGAATATCTGAATTTCCTCGACGAAGAGACAAGAAACTTAGAGATCATGGCTAAATCAAAATATCAGGGCATCTATTATCAGGATCAGAACCCGATTGAAAGCTGCGAGCTCTTAGACATATGGATTGGAGACTGAACGCTATGACAAATACTGAAAACCGTGCGGATTGTGCATTCCCGGACAGCATTGACCCAAGAACATTCATGTCCGACACTGATCTTATGCATTTAGACCTGTTACAGCAGTATCAAGCGCTGATCCGGCGTAAAAAGTATAGCGAGGCGTCCCGATTGCTGGAACATTCCGGTACTTTTTATTACGGGGCATCCCTGTTTAACAGACTGGAAAACAGACTGTACCGGCTCGGAGAATATCTGACCGCAAAAGAGAAAAAAGAAAAACCCGGATATTATCAGGCGGAAGCTCCCGCTTCGCACAAAAAAGGCATACACTGGATCGCCTGAAAACAACATTACCAAATCCGGCATAAGGATCAGGTCCAAAATGCAGATTCATCATAAAAGATCGAGTACAAAATACAGATTCCTATAAAGGATTAAGTGCAAAATACAGATTCCTATAAAGGATTAAGTGCAAAACAATGATTCCCATAAGGGAGCAAATATAACATGCAAATTCACCCAAACGAATCAAAGGCTTATGAAAACGAATCGCAAACTTACAGAAAAGAAAACAAAAGCTTGCCGAGGATAAGCTAACGGTTCACAGACAATAAAACAGAAAGGCAGAGTGAGAAACAATGACGGAACATATCGTAACCGGAAAAAAATACCGCATCCTTACCGATGAATCAAAAGACGAATGGGATCGCGTGAGTTTTTGGACAAGTTCGGCGGACGTAGAATGCCTGAATGGAGAAAGTGTGGAAGAAAAGACCTCGAAACTGGAGGGAATCTGTCTGACCGCCACCCTTGCCGCCGGCAGTACATCCATGACATTTACGGACGATTCCATTACAGAGGATAGCTTTGTCGATGTTTATACGGACGTCTACGGCGTAAATCCCACAAGCATCAGCACTGTCGAAGCAGGTCAGTTGACCTTACTCTTTGATGAGCAGGAAAAAGATGTCCGGGTAAGGATCAAAGTGAGGGAAATATAAAAAGAGCACGCAAAAAAATACAGGGACGGAGCCGGTATCTTCCGGCTCTGCCCCCTTTTTCTTCCTGCCTGCTGCCGATACAGTGCAGAACGAAAACACACCGACAATGACCTTTGACAGGCAACGGAGCGGGACGATAAAAATGAAAGTGAGGAAAATCTGATATGGCATATTATAGATCAAATGTCAATTCGGGCGAAAAAGTAAAAGACCTTCCGGAAGAATATGTAATGAAAATCTCAGGAAATGCCGGAAGGGGAGGAGAAATCAACGCAGGAAGACAGCCGCACTCATCCGTAAGTGCGACAATCCCGTGGAGCGTCATGTCAAAATTTTACGATACATGCATTGTAAGTTGTTCGGACGGTATAAGCGGATCAGGCGGTCATAAAGGCAGTACAGGTACAGGAACCTATCATAGAGGCGAGATCAATAATGATATTACTGTTACTGCAAACTGCAGTTTTAATACATCTACAGAGTGGTCATGGAATGCAACATTTACAGCACGGTTCTTTCATTCATAAGGGGGATCAGATCATGGCATATTTCAAATGTAGCTCAGCAAGAGCGGAAGTTAAACCAACAAAATCTTTCACTGTTGGTTTATCATTAAGTGTTGAGAAAAACAGTAATAACCATGCTTATGGCACAGCCTATGTGCCGGAAACAATTAAAATCGGCGAAAATTTATACAAAGTCAGTGATGGCGTACGTCACGTATCCACATGGACTAGTCAAGTCGCAAACGTAAGCAATTCAAAATATATTACATATATATTGCAGAAATAGCGAGAGCGTTTCAAGTTTTGTGTAAACTCAAAATCTGATATAAGATAGGTAAATAGTTGCAAAGGGGCGGATGCCGGATTTCGGGCTCCGCCCCTTATTCTGTATTATACAAAGATTTCCGGGCCTGTCAATGCAGACCATGGGTCTTTTACAGATTCCTGCCCAAAAGGCGTCCCTCAAAATAGATCTCCAGCTGGGAATGGATCTGTCCCCAGTCCTGGCGGTGGCCTGTCCATTTCTTCGTGATATCCATCATTGCCAGATACAGCATTTTCAGCAGGCTGTCGTCGGTCGGAAATACGGTTTTTGATTTGGTCACTTTTCGCAGCTGGCGGTTGAATCCTTCAATGGCATTTGTGGTATAAATAAGCCGTCTTACTGCTTCCGGATATTTAAAATATGTGGACAGCGTTGCCCAGTTATCGTGCCAGGATTTGTAGATTTTCGGATATTTGGCGTCCCATTTGTCTTTGAACAGCTCCAGTTCATTCAAGGCGGTTTCCTCTGTTGGGGCGGCATATACGCACTTTAAGTCTGCCATCAGCTTTTTGATGTCCTTATAGGACACAAATTTCGTGGAATTGCGGATCTGGTGGATGATGCACTGCTGGACCTCTGTCTTTGGGTATACCGCCTCTATTGCCTGCGGGAAGCCTGTGAGCCCGTCCACACAGGCGATCAGGATGTCTTCTACGCCACGGTTCTTGAAGCCGTTCATAATAGAGAGCCAGAACTTGGCGCTCTCATTTTCTCAAGTCATACTTTGAATAGCCCAGTTCCTCATCCAGTTCCTGATCCGGTACGCCTTCTAAAAGAACGGACATCATATCCCGCATGACGGCATTGACATCTGTGCCGTCTTTGATGCTGACATCATTTTCTTTCAGATATCCCCGCATCATTTCCCTCATTGCTGCTTTTTGTGGGCTTTCATTTTTCCTTGCCATAATAAAACCTCCAGACTGTGTAGTTTTATCTTACATCAGTTTGGAGGTTTACACAAACTTTGGGATAGTCCCGAAATAGCAGCTTATTACACAATAAACGTTCGTTCCATTATCAAAATTACAGTTTACTATTCTATTTTCATTTGATTACATCCCAATTCCTGAAACAAAAAAACCTTGATCACTCAAGGTTTTCTGCAAAGCTGCTGACGGGAATCGGACCCGTGACCTCCACATTACCAATGTGACGCTCTACCGACTGAGCCACAGCAGCTTAGTGCAACGATCTGACGATCAGACTGCCACCGAGTGCTATCTTATCACAGAACACCCGGTTTTGTCAATTCCAATTTCATAAACGTATTTACTTCAAATTTTACAAACACATTTTCCAAAATCTCAAAACCTTATCACTTACACTATTCTTTTGCCACGCTATACCATACAAATGTCAATGCGATGCTGACCGCCAAAAATACAAGCCCGATGAGCAGCGTTGAGCGCCGCGGCTTCGTCTGCCGCTTTTCTTCCTTATCCACCTTGTACTCGTAATAGCCGCCGGGATCTTCCTTAACAAAAACCGGAATGATGTTGTGCAAACCTTTCCGAACGGCAAAACCGAAAATATCAAAAAATCCCGTCGTGGACGCCCACAAAAGCATTCCCATTGACACATAGAGGAGTGCAGTCACGGTAAATCCGTCGCAGACTCCGCGTATCACATCCGCCGTATTCCCGCGTGAAAAAACACCCTGCCAAAACATCACCAATACGGAAAGCGTGAGTCCCGCGACAAACTGAATCACATAACTTTTATACTTTTTCTGCTTCATGCTCTATCCCTGCTGCCGCAATTTCCGGCAGTTCTCCGCAACTCCGTCCGCTTCCACCGTTCACGGCAGCCTCCGCAATTCCGTTCGTTTCCGCGATTCTCGGCAATCTCCACAACTCCGTCCGCTTCCCGTTTTCCCTACAGCATCCGCCCCCGTTATTGAGAGCCATATCCGCTTTTTTACTCCTGCACCTGCTTCTGATAACGCATAAACTCCTCCTCGTTACACTGGACAAAATGCCCCGGAGACACTTCGCGGAACGAAGGTTTGTCAGTTGTATAATCATGCTCTTTTAACGGTTCGTAGGTAATACGCTTTCTCTGCTTCTCGTAATCGGGATCGGGCATCGGGATCGCCGAAAGCAGTGAACGCGTATAGGGATGGAGCGGGTGCGCGAACAGCTCTTCTGAAGTCGCAAGCTCCACCATCTTTCCAAAGTACATCACGCCGATCCGGTCAGAAAAATACTTGACAACTGACAGATCATGCGCAATAAAAAGAACCGTTAAGCCCATCTGGTGACGCAGATCATCTAAAAGATTGATGACCTGTGCCTGAATCGATACGTCAAGCGCGCTGACCGGCTCATCGGCAATGATCATCTCAGGATTCATGATAACCGCCCGCGCAACTCCGATACGCTGTCTCTGACCGCCCGAAAACTCATGCGGGTAACGCTCTGCATGCTCTCTGACCAGTCCGACGAGCTCCAAGACCTGATATACTTTTTCGTTAATCTTTTTCTTATCCGTTTCACCGCGGATAACGAGTCCCTCCGCAATGATCTGTCCGACCGTCATACGCGGATCGAGCGATGCGATCGGATCCTGAAAGATCATCTGGATCTTTGTGATAAATTTCTGCTTTTTTGCAATCTTCTTCTCGTAGGCAAATTCTTTTTCAAGACGCGCTTTTTCTTGTCCGGACGCTCTCTCGATCAGCTTCGTATATTTCTCCTCCACCTCAAGAAGCGCCTCATTCCGGTACAGTTTATTGCAGTTCTTATGATCGTCCCGCGCCGACTTCATGAGCGCCCTCTGCTCCGCAATATACTGATCGAGCTGCTTTTTCTTTTCCTCAATCTTTGCAGCACCCGCAGAACCCTGCTCCTTTAACTGTGCAGACTCTTGCTGAAACCGCTTCTTTGCCTCTTTGATATTCTGCCGGTAGGACAAGGTTCCGGCTGCAATGCGTTTTCCCTTAAAATAGATATTTCCTGAAGTAATATCATACAGCCGGATGATCGAACGTCCGGTCGTCGTCTTTCCACAGCCGGACTCGCCGACAAGTCCGAATACCTCGCCGCGCTTTACGTCAAAACTAACGTCATCAACCGCTTTATTGGAACCAAAATACTGACAAAGGTGCTCTACGCGCAGCAATGTCTCATTCTGCTCGTTTTGTTTTGTATTCTCATTCGACATTGTCTGCACCTCCCTTCGCTCTCATCCTTGCAATCCTCTCGGTAATGATCTTTGGCATTTCCACCTTTGGCGCGTTCGGATGAAGCAGCCATGTGGCAGCCTTATGCGTCTCGCTGATCTTAAACATCGGAGGCTGCATCTCAAAGTCGATCTTCAATGCGTATTTATTTCTGTCCGCAAACGCATCCCCAACCGGCGGATAGATCATATTGGGCGGGGTACCGGGAATCGCCTCTAAGCGCTCATTCGTCTCCACATCCGGCATCGCCGCAAGCAGCGCCCATGTATAGGGATGTGCCGGATCATAGAATACATCCCTGCTCGTTCCCATCTCCACGATCTTACCGGCATACATGACGGCAATGCGGTCCGCCATATTCGCAACAACGCCCAGGTCATGCGTAATAAAGATGATCGACAGTTTTCTATCTTCCTTGATCTTATTGATCAGCTCCAAGATCTGAGCCTGAATCGTCACATCAAGCGCGGTCGTCGGCTCATCACAAATCAGGATATCGGGGTCTGCCGCAAGTGCGATCGCAATCACGATACGCTGCCTCATACCGCCCGAAAACTCAAACGGATACTGGCTGTAACGCTTTCTCGGCTCGGAGATCCCGACCTCCTCCATCAGCTTTAAGGCACGGTACTTTGCCATCGCCTTCGTTACCTTATTGACAACGCCGGACGCATTTTCCTTAAAGAATACGATCAGTCTGTCCGCTTCCGCTTCAAAATCCCTCTCTTTTTCACTGTCAAGCGCGTTCTGATAATGGTTTACCAGACGATCGATCAAGATCTGGATATCCTCTTTGGCAAGCTCTAAGTCCACCGCTTCTTCGGGGGGGAGCTTCCACGCAGGTTCTTTTCCTTTTGCCACAATGCGGTCATATTTCTTTTTCCGCTTCGCATACAGCTTCGCAGCCTTTTTATTTTTGCCGATGCCTTCAAAATAAATACGCATTGCGGCTTTCAGGCTTAATCCAAAGGTATAAGAAAGACTATCCTTCACAATGTTTAAGCGGTCAATCGATTTTTCCACGTATTTGATCATCTCGGACGCTGCCGCCGCACATGCCGCTTTGTCAAGGTTTTCCGCCTCAAAAACAGCTTTCTGCTTTGCGATCATGCGGAGCGCTTTCTTTTTTTGCTCATCACTGCGGTCAGCGCTATATTTGAGCGCTTCTTTGGCATAGTCCATAAACTCGCGCATGAAATGCTCATCCACATACTGGTGCAGAAATTCATTCAGCTTCGGCACATCCGTATCGGGCATCGGCTGCGTGCCAAACACCTGATAATAACCCATGCAGAAGAAATCTGGCTCGTGCTTTTGCAACACGCCCTGTAAAATCTCCTTTACAGACTGAAGAGCCTGAACCGTTTTGTCAAAATTTCTGCTCTTGATCTCCGCGCCGGATACCTGATGCAGTTTTTCCGTCAGCGCAGTCAGCTTTGCGTAGCATTCTTTGTCTGCCACATACTCATTATCCGTCTGTTTCACAAGGCGGATGATCTCATTTAACGTGTATTTCTCATCCTCAAACGCATTCTTTTCAATATGGAACAGAACGTCCTCAACTGCGTCGAGCGCCTCGGTTGCCGCCTCTCTCGCACGTTTATAACTCTGCTCCAGCTCAATATGCTTAAACTCAAACTTATCAAAGTCCTTACACATCTTTTTGAGCTTCTCCGCTTTTACGGGATCACCCTTTGCGCAAGCCGCCACCATCGTATCGGAAAGCAGCGCAAGCGTCGAGTTGAAGGCATCGCGGCTCGCTTTCTGTCTTGCCTTTCCTTTTAAGAGCATCGCCTCCGTAAGCTGCTTGCCGATCCGCATGATCGGGTTTAAGCTCGACAGCGGATCCTGAAAGATCATCGCTATCTTATCGCCGCGAATACGGTAAAAATCATCTTCCGTGATCTTTAATAAGTCCATGCCGTCATAGACGATCGAACCTCCCTCAATGATGGAGTTGCCCGCCAGAATCCCTAAGATCGCTTTACTCGTCACGGACTTGCCAGAACCGGACTCGCCCACGATTGCGAGCGTCTCTCCTTTATAGAGATCGAAGCTAATATTTCTGACTGCCTGTACTCTTCCGGCAGGCGTACGAAACGAAATCACCAGATTATTGACAGATAATTTTTTCTCCATGATCAATCCTCCGTTCCGCGTAAGGACGGGTTAAATGCGTCCCGCAAACCGTTGCCGAATAAGTTGAACGAAATCATCAGCAGGGATATGAACAGCGCCGGAAACAGAATGATATGCGGAAAACTCGATATCATGGCGCGTCCCGCCGACAGCATGCTTCCAATAGAGGTTCTCGTTGAAGAATCCAAATTCACGATTCCCAAATAGGTCATATTGGATTCCGAAGAAATAACACCCGGTATCATTAAGACTGCGCTTGTGATCAGCGTTCCTAATGCATTCGGGAAAATATGCTTAAACATCAGCCGGAAGTTTCCTGCGCCAAGCGTCCTCGCCGATAAGATATATTCCTGGTTCTTATAGCGGTAAAACTGCATACGCGTCGTGGACGCCATGCCGATCCATCCGGTCATCACAAACGCGAACAGCAGCGACGGAACCGCACCTACTTTATTTGCCATATGCAGCTTAAACAGCGTTACAACGACGACAAACGGAACATTATACAGGATATCGCTGATACGTTCCATGGTGATATCGGTAGCGCCGCCATAATATCCCTCAATGGCGCCGTAAAACGCGCCGATGATCATATTGATCGCCGAGATACACAGCGCAAACACCAGCGAGAACCGTGCACCGGCCGCTAGTCTTGTAAAAATGTCCTGTCCGTACGCATTCGTCCCGAACACAAAGCTCGGCTCAAACCCGTAGCGGAACTGAAAATAGGTATAGGTGAACACGCGCACCTTGTAAGAGGTTGCCGTGGAAGTACCTGCCACGGTCGCATATTTGTAAGAGCCGTCGTCCCCCTCGATCCGGCGGCTGTGATAATCGCCGTCATTTCCGCTTGTCTTATAGAGCGGCTTATAGTTCCCTTCCTTATCCAGCTTCGGCACACCCTTCGGCGAACACTCATACCACAGATTCGCGTCGGAACGCTGTGCCTCGGTGCGGAACTGCTTTGTATCGACCGCCGGATAAATGACCTGAACATCATGCTCTAACTGCCAGTCCTGGATCGCCTCGTACTCGGCGGGTGTCAGCGTCAGATAGATCATGCCGTTTTTGACATAGGAATCCAGACGCACGTCATAATATAGTGAATTGCTGCCAGTACCCTGTTTTTCATAGCCCGCGCGGTATACCTCAACGATCGGATTCATGCCCGTTTCCACGCCGATCGCATTTCGCGCAAGGTAATCCGCCTCGCTCAGCGTCGCGTCACTGCAGCCATCCCAACCCGCCCATGCAAACGGCTTCCATTTAGGGAGCAGTCTGGCATATTGCAGATAGGTCGTATCCGTCGCTGCACGTGTATAGTCGTTTGTGCCGAATACCGGAACGAGCAGCGCATACAGGATCAAAAAGAAGATGATGACTGCAGCAATGACAGAACTCTTATTGCGCGCAAAGCGCCTCATCGCGTCCTTAAAATAGCCAACCGGTTTCGTCTCCAGTCTCTTGTCATGGATATCGCCTTCACGCTGATAAAATTCGAATTTTTCTTTTGGTAAATTCGCATAATCCGCTTCTCTTCTCATATTCATGCCCTGCCTTTCTCTAGCGCTGTCCCATCTTGATACGCGGGTCGATCAGACCGTAGCTGATATCGACCACGATTCCTGTTGCCAGCCCGATCAACGTATAGAATGCGTTCAGCAGCATAAAGAAGTTATAATCAAGCGCCGTGATGGAGTTTAAGAATAACTGTCCCACGCCGGGAATACCAAAAATCTGCTCTATGATCAGTGAGCCGCCCAAAATACCGACAAACTCGCCTAGAATCACCGGGAAAACCGGAACCATCGCATTGCGCAGCGCGTGGCGCAGCGTCGCCTGCGAACGCTTCAACCCCTTCGTACGGGCAAGCAACATAAAGTCACTCGTCAGGACCTCCGAAAGCTCCGCTCTTGAGTAGCGCGCAAGCCCTGCGATCGATGCAAATGACAGGCTGATGACTGCCGGTACGACTGAAACAAACATCGGCCAGGAAAGCCAGTCATTTCCAGACTTCATCTGAAGCGGGAACCACTGAAGCTTAAAGCAGAAAAGATACTGTACGAGAAACGCATAGACATAGGACGGTACGGAAATAAATACCATGACTAACGTGGAAATCGTATAGTCCTGCCACTTATTTTTCTTAAGCGCCGCATAAATGCCGAGCGCCAGTCCGAGCGGCACACTGAAAAGCATAGAGTAGACATTGACCAGCATCGTCGCCGGCAGCTTGGATATAAACACATCCCAGACGTCCTGATTGCGGTAAAGCGTCTCACTAATCCCCCAGTCGCCGCCAAAAATACTTTTCTTAATGAAAATCCAGAACTGCACAAGGATCGGCTTATTATAACCGAGTGCCTCACGCCTTTGAAGAACAAGGTTCATATCCTTGCCAAATGCCTCCGCATCGGTGACCGGCAGAAGCTTGACAAGCACGAAGCACATGACAAGAATCGCAAAAAGAACAAAGAACATCAATGCGATACGTTTCAAAATGTACCAAAAAATACTGTTTTTCTTAAACATCGCTTTCCTCCACTCCTTCTTTGTATTCAGACAGCGCTGCTGAACAATCTGCGTTCCTGATCTCCGCTTTTCAGCACCCCGGTCTAAACACAACCATCCGCCATTTCCTATATACAACCAAAGGTCGGAAGAGCGGCACGCCGCCCTTCCGGCTAAGGTTTGTATGATCTCTTCTACCGTTTCAGCCAAAAGCTGATCCGTCCAGAGAAATTTAGTTGTAAGTTAAGGTTCCGCCCTGCTCCGCAACGAATGCTGCCCACTCATCATCCGTGTAGTTGTAGGTGTAGTACTCGACACCGCCGAATGCCATACCGAATACATATTCCTCCGTTGCAAAGTTGATCTTCATACTCTTCAATTCTGCTGAAGAATCGTCGATCAGAGGAAGAAGCTCGTATCTCTCAAGCACAGCGCCCTCAAGTGCTGCAAGGATCTCAAAACGCTCCTGCGAATTATCATCCGTTACGCCTGCGGAAAACTCCTCCGTATTGCCGTCCGCATCCGTGATCGTAATGTGCTCGCCGCTGATCGTGTAAGTCCAGTCAGCAACGGATGCTGTCCAGTCTTTACCGCTCAGGTTGATCGTCAGCATATCATGTGCGGAATCCCAGCACGTATTATAACGTAAGTTCTCATCAGTCGTATAGCACTGAATCAGGTTGTACGGATCAAGTGCGCTTCCGGTAAAGCCGACACCGAATAAGATATCTACTTCATTATTTCTCATCGCCGCACCGAAACCGTTTCCTAACGTATCATTCAGCGCAAAGGTCAGTCTGCCTTCAAACGGCGTGCCGACAACTGCCTCTGTCCAGCAGTTTACAAGGAACTCATTGCCCTTCTTGTAGAAATTGGACTCGCCGTTCGGAATACCGATCATCAACTGGATCACATCATCATCATCGATGAGACCCTGCTCTTTTGCAATATCATATGCCTCGTTGAACTTCTCTCTTGCCATCTCAAGGTTATAGCCCGTGATAGAATCGATCGCATCATCCATATTCTCATAGAGCTTACCTTCGCCGATGTCTTCGGAAAGTCCCCAGAAGTCTACCAGCACCTGCTTTGCCTCATCCGTGCTTCTGTAAGTCGAACCAACCTCAGGATCATAAATGATCAGGTTCGAGTAAACACCAAATGCAGGAGAGTTCGTCGGCGCCGTTGCCAGTGCGAAGGACGCACGGTCAAGCGAATAAGAAAGCGCCTGGCGGAATTCCTTTACCGTAAGGATCGTCTTATTGAAGTTATCACCCAATGCCGCCTGATTGGCTGCAAGCGCATCCAGATCCGGGTTCATTGCTACGAAGAACGTGGAAGCCTCCGTCGCATAATAGGTGTAATCGCTCGTCGCGTAGTTTTCCATATCTTCAGAAGTCAGACCGTAAATATCCAGTTCTCCGTTTAAGAACATCTGAAGTCTCGTCGCTGCCTCGGCAACACATTTCACCACGATCCTGGTTGTCTGATACTTGCCTTCAAGATCAAAGTAGTTCTCATTTCTCTCAAGAACATACTCTTTATCCTGCTGGAAAGAAGTCAGCTTATAAGGCCCGTAGGAAATCGTCGTCTCAGCGGAGGTACCGTAGGTGTTCGTATACACGCCGTCCACAACGCTCTCACAGCTCAAATACAAATCTTCCTTTAACAACCAGCCGTTCGTAAACGCATAGCGGAGATAGAAGCCTTCAAGCGGATTGTCCAACGCAATGACAAGCTCATAATCGGAAGGTGCTGCAAAGCCGACCTCGGAGAAATCCATCTCTTCATAGCTCTCGCCGTAGTTCATCATCTCCTGCGCCTCTAAATACGCATAGTCGCCTGCATCAGCCGCATAAGCGTCCGCATCCGCGTAACCGTGAAGCTGTGCGATGCAGAGGCTGACCGCATCATAGATCTCCTGTGTAACGGGAACCATGCCGTCCGCGTTGGCATTCGGCTCAATGATCTCCGCATATACATCCACGCCGTCTGCATTGACATACATGCCCTCTTCGTAGTAATCACCGAGCGCACCGCCCCATGAGGAGCCTGTATTCAGGTCAAGTGCAAAATCCTTGCCGTCCGCGGTAAGCAGACCGTCCTCATTGACCTCAAAGCTGTCAACCGGGATATATTCATCATCCGTCATATTGACGATCATCGGATTTAAGTATGCATGCTGTCCTGCATACAGATAATTCTTTGCATTTACAACCTTTAAGGAACTTGCGTAAAACTGATCCGCACGATGGTTCTTCGCAACCGGATCGAGCATGAGCTGCGCGCTTCTCAAATAATCCTGCGCCGTGATCGGCGTGCCGTCTTCCCATTTTACGTCCTCACGCAGGGGGAAGCTCCATACGCGGGCGGTATCGCCCTCCTCAATGCCCCACTGTCCGACATAGTCAGCCGTCACATCGGTCGGCTCGCCTGCTGCCGCGCAGGGAACCAGCTTATATCCGTCCATGGTGTCGTTGTAGTCAAACGCATACAGCGGCGCCTCCAGATACTGAAGCAGCAACTGATCCTCATTCGTCTGCTGAAGCGCCGGGCTCCAGTTCGTCGGGAATGCCTGCGACGACGTATTATAGGTGTACGATGCATTCTCATCTGCAGGCGGCGTTGTGTTTTCGCCGTCATCTCCCGGCTGTGTGTCATCCGCAGGTGTCGTCTCTGCACCGGGCGTAACATCATTTCCCGCCGGTTTGTCATCCTTGCCGCCGCAGGCTGCCAGTGATACAACCATTGCGGATGCAAGGAGAAGCGAAATCAATCTTTTCTTCATAAAATTCTCCTCCTTTACCTAATTCCGTGCCGCAGTACCGTCACCGGCATGCATAAAATTGCGCTTCCCATCCGGATCATCACTAAGACCATCCCCCGGTCTTCGAAATTTCTAAAAAAGGGATGACGTCTCCCGCGTGCACCCCTTTATGCCAGTTTTACAATAAAATCTTTGATTTTATTTGAATCTTTGATTTTATTTGAATATGCAGTTCCTACAACACGAATCAACAAAAAGTATATTACAGCATTTGCCCGTGGTTGTCAATCTTTGCGGGCAGGCAAATTTTACAAAATTTTCCCAAAATTTATTCAAATTTTTTTATTTTTGATGGATTTTATTCAATATGATCTGTTATGGAACTCCTGCTTGTATATTTTAATACGTGTGCTCTCATCATTCGGAAACGCTGATGCAAGCGTTTTCCGCTCCGGATTTGCGCTGTGAGCAGCGCGTTTCTCTCAGCCATGCAAAATAGTCCTCGTCACAGCGGTCGAAGGTTCCGTCATCCCTCATGCGCACAGCGTACTCCCGATAAATTCCCGAAAGCAGCTCCTGATACGGTTCCCAATCCGCAGCAATCTGCCGTGCCGTGTAATGCTGCACACACCTCCTGTCAGGGCTGCTTTTCAACATTCTGCCTCCTTTTGGACGCTCTTCCATAGAAAACATGCAGCCGTTTTCGCAAAGTGCAGCGCACTCTCCCATCGCCTCCACGCCGATGAATGTATAGCATTTATGACGCATCCTGACATAGAAGCAGGCTCCCTGCGGCGTCGAAACATACTCGATCGCATAGAGACCTTTCTCCTGATCCTGCAAAAGTGCAAGAAGCGCACCGCGCTCAGGTATGACATCCTGCCGCACGCCTTCATGCTCTTTAAGCGGCGCTGCAGATACCGCAGAACCAACGGCAGCAGGCAGCGCGGCATTGAACGCTTCCGAGGCAGCAGGTGCCGCTGACAACAGTCCCGCAGAATCCTCAGCAAAAGGATGCACAGCAAGGGACGGTTCCGCAGAAGCGGCAGCAGGCGTTACACCCGACAACACGCGCATCAGATCCTCCGGTGCAAGGACACAGCCATGCTCCTTACAGCAGCACCCGCCGCACAATGCGCATTCCTCTCCGGGCGGATAACCGCATATGGCTTCTTCTATATTTTTCTTATTCATATTCCTCCACTCTCCGTCCCGCCTGCTTTTATAAAAGCAAAGAAAAAGCAGCCTGCATGTCGATAGTCTTTTGTAAATACGAGCCAAATGCAGAAATAGACCATTCTGTCTTCCCTTTCGGCAAAGCCGGTAAACCATGCGTCAACGACGATCCCGTGCGCCTTGCCCATTCCGGTCTTTCCATAGATCAAAACCCCCGGATCATCCTGCTCTGTCAGCATGACCCGCCTTCATTCGATTTCCCTGATGTCCCTGCGTTATGACCGCCTGTGCAGCCGCCCGACAGAAAAGCAGATGCCATCAGCAAGACTGCGGCACCGATTCTCCATTGTCCTTTTTTCATAAATTGCTCCACTGTAATGACTCATTTCCCATTCTCCTGCTCGTTGCAAATCCCGTTTTTCATTGGCAATCATACAAGAAAATGTGACCACATTACAAGTTGCGACGCGTCGCAGCTTGTAACAAAATCTATACAAATCCTGATTCAGAAAATATTTTCTATTTCCAAATTTTTTACAATCTATCATGTATCATAGATAAGTCCCCATAGATACCATCAAAATCATTTTGGATATAAGATACCATGCATTACTGCTTTTTTCATCCCTCGTTCTTCGCTCACGCCGCCGGTTTCAGTACCTGATGCTTCAGCCACCGCCCGCTTACAAAACGCCAGCCAAACAGGATACTCCTGACGGTCCAGTCCGCAAACATTCCGATCCAGACCGCCATCGGTCCAAATCCCCACGCCCTCACGAGATAAATGCAGAGCGCCACACGGCACAGCCACATCGTAGCGCTTGACGCTACCATTGAAAAACCAACATCCCCCGCTGCGCGCATACCGTACCCCGGAATAAAGGACAAAACCCACACGATTGGCTTCACGATCGTAATGGCGATCATCATTTCCATACAAAGCCTGCCGCTCTCCGCCTCCATGCCGCCAAGCAGAATGACCGGTTTTGTGAGCAGAAGCGTCAGCGCACAGCTTACCGCCAAAATCACCTCGGCATAAACCGTCAGTTTGACAATGTAATATTTCGCCTCCTCAATTCTTCCCGCGCCGATGCACTGTCCCACCACTGTCATCAGCCCGATTCCGACGCCGATCGCCCCGATTCCGTTCAGCATTTCCAAAATGATCGTCATTGCCTGCGCAGCGATCGCCGCAGTTCCCATCGTAGAAACCGTTGACTGGATCGCAAGCTTTCCGAACTGAAACATGCCGTTCTCAATCCCCGACGGTATTCCGACTGCCAAAACCATACTGATGATACGAAAGTCGGGACGGATGCGCAGATAGTTTCGGAATATGATCTCCTGACCCGGTCTTCTGAGCGCGATCAGGATCACAAGCGTGCAGACGACTCTGGAAAGCAATGTCGAGAGCGCGGCACCCGCCACTCCCATATGCAGCCCAAAAATAAAGATCGCATTCCCCGCCACGTTTCCGATATTGGAAATGACTGACACTGCCATCGGAAACCGCGAATTGCCCGCCGCACGGTAGAGCGAGGAACCCGTACTGAAAAGTGCCATGAACGGATAAGACAGCGCCGTCAGCAAAAAGTAGACAAGGCAGTCAGACATGACTTCCTTCTCCACTTTTCCAAACACCAGAGACAGCAAGGGCGCGCGAAATACGATGCAGAGCACCGTCAGTACTACGGAAATGACCGTCACCGTCAGAAACACCTGTCCCGCCGCGCGGTTGCAGCCCTCACGGTCTTTTTTTCCGAGATACTGTGCGCAGATGATGGTCGCACCGGCAGCCAGCGCCGAAAACACCTGAATGACAAGGTTATTGACAGAATCGACAAGTGACACCGCCGATATCGCCGCACTGCCGACATTGCTCACCATCATCGTATCCACCATGCCCATCAGGGAGTTTAAGAGCTGCTCGACGATTACGGGAATGAGCAGTGCAAATAACGCGCGCCGCCCGTATAACAAATGTTCCCAGTCAATCTTTGTCTTATCATAAAGCCGGAACCGACGCTTTTTTTCCACATTCATGATCTCTTACCTTTCTGCCGTCCGCCCGTTATCCGCTTTGCCAGCTATGTGTCCTGCCCGTTATCCGCTCTGCAAGATCCCTATTCTTTTCCCGCATACTTTCTCAGCTTTGCGCGAATGCGCTGCAGCGCGTTATCCGTGGCTTTCTCAGTCCTTCCTAAAATGCGCGCGATCTCGATATATCCCATGCCGGTCAGACAGAGCTCCATCACCTGTCTTTCAAACGGCGACAGCGTCGTCTCGATCTCCTGCTCCAGACGCTTGGCATCCTCGCTCTCGATCATCATTTCTTCAGGATTTTTTCCCTCATAGCTTTCGGATGCAAGCTGTTCCGACAATCTGCTGACCGCTTCCTCGCCGCCCGTCTCATACGCGTCCGCGTAAAGGGATGTATAATAGTTGAGCGGGGAATGCTTTTTCCTGCCGGATGCCTGCACCGCCGTATACATCTGTCTCGTAATGCAGAGCTGCGCAAATGTATGGAATCCCGCGTCCCGCCCGCTGTCATAATCGCGCACTGCCTTATAAAGTCCGATCATCCCCTCCTGGATCAGATCGTCATTGTCCGCGCCGAGGATAAACATGGTCTTTGCTTTGCTGCGCACGAGATTCTTATATTTTTCCATCAGATAATCCGTGATATCCGTCTCACCGTCCCGCAGGCGGTCGATCAGTTCCTCATCCGTATACCCCGCATAGTCCTCTTTCATGGACGCTCCTTTCCCGGCATAGTGTGCTAAACCTGTCTGGCAATTTGAAAGTCTGTCACATGCCAAGCCGCTGTCTGACGATCTCATAAGCAAGCACGCCCGCCGCAACCGATGCGTTCAGCGAATCAATATCGCCCTTCATCGGAATGGACGCCGTAAAATCACATTTCTCTTTCACCAGTCTGCCGACGCCCTCACCCTCGCTGCCGATCACAAGTCCGATCGGTCCTGTCAGATTCTGCCGGTACATGATCTCTCCGTCCATATCGGCACAGACAAACCAAAGTCCTTCTTTTTTTAAGTCCTCAATGGTTTTGGCAAGGTTGGTCACACGCGCGACCGGCGTATAATTCAGTGCGCCCGCCGAAGTGCGCGCAACCGTCGCCGTCAGTCCGACCGCGCGGTTTTTCGGGATAATGACGCCGTGTGCGCCCGCAAGGTTTGCGGTGCGGATGATTGCGCCAAGATTGTGCGGATCCTCGATATTATCCAGCAAAAAAACAAACGGCGGCTCGTTTTTTTCTTTTGCCTTCGCCAGAATCTCTTCTACCGAAGCATATTCATACGCCGCCGCGACCGCGATCACGCCCTGATGCTTTCCTGTCCCGGAAAGCTGGTCCAGGCGCTCTTTCGTCACATATTTTAGCAGAGTATCCTGCTTTTTGGCTTCCCGTTTAATGGAAAGAACGGGACCGTCCTGACAGCCGTCCAGTACATAAAGCTTGTCTATGGTTTTGCCCGAGCGAAATGCCTCCAGCACGGCGTTTCTTCCTTCTATCGTAAATTCCGAGTAACTCATGTCAGCTCCTTTCTTCCTGCCTGCGTTATAGGCGTTTGCGAAACGCCAGAACCCACATAAATACGGGATTCTTTTTGTTACAA
>RYVZ01000011.1 GCA_003979345.1 Lachnospiraceae bacterium | reverse complement strand
GTATAATATGTTAGAAAATACAATAGCGAGTAGATAAACAGAATTTTATAGTTTATGATAGACCATATGAGTTAGATATTTCATAAAGTGGCGATTAAATATTATGGATTAAAGGGAACGAATGTATGGCGATACCAACAAACATAAAAAATTTATTATCCGGTGAAGTCGTTGAGTGGGCAAGAGTCGAACTAAAAGAAACATGGGATGCTGCTGCATCCTTAAAGTTGTTTAATCTTGCCAATCGGGTGCCTTATGATGACAGAGTAAATCATCAGGCAGAGATATCAGACTTAAACATAACATTGATTCAGAATTATCTCAAAGAAATTAAGAGTTCTCTGTATGAAAAAGCAAGAACAGGAGATTTTGTGGAAGTTTGCAGAGATATGAATATTATTAGTAATCTTCCGGAATATGTAAAGCCCAAAAATGTCGGTCTTATGTTTTTCAGCATGGAGCCGGATAAGTTTTTTCCGTATACGCAAATAGATATTGTACAGTTTCCGGAGGGGCTGGGCGGTGACCATATAATTGAGAATACTTTTAAGGGACCGATTCATCAACAGCTTAGAGAGGCGCTTCAATTTATAAAAAATTCGATTATTACACAAAAAATAGTGAAGTATTCGGACAGAGCAGAAGCGGATCGTTATTTTAATTATCCGTATGCGGCAGTGGAAGAGGCATTGTCAAATGCAGTATATCATCGGGCATATGATATATGGGAACCGATAGAGGTGCGCATAGAACACGATAGGATGGAGATTGTAAGTTTTCCTGGTCCGGGTCGGTCGGTGACACAGGAAGGATTAAAAAAGTATCGTGTGTCAAATCGTAGATATAGAAACAGGCGAATCGGAGATTTCTTGAAAGAGCTGCATTTAACAGAGGGCAGGAATACCGGTTTCAAAAAGATTTTAGATGCACTTGAAGGAAATGGTTCTCCAAAGCCTGAGTTTGAAACCGATGATGATCGTAGCTATTTTATAACGAGATTATTCATACATGAAGTATTTTTGAATAAGGAGCCGAAAAGGAGCCGAAAAGGAGCCGAAAAGGAGCCGGAAAGGAGCCGGAAAGGAGCCGGAAAGGAGCCGGAAAGGAGCCGGAAAGGAGCCAAAAAGGAACTGAAAGAAAAGAAACAATAATAGCAATTTTAAGGGAACACCCCATGATCACGCAAACAATGCTTATGGCTGAATTGAATTTGAGCCGAAAACAGGTGCAGAGCACAATTAAGAAATTACAGGAGGAGGGTTCGATTGTAAGAGAGGGGTCTAACAGAAGCGGTCGATGGGTTGTAAAGGAGTAAATGGTGACGTACCGCGGTGACATAAACATATCAAAAGATTCAAAGAACGGTATATCCTAATGTCTGCATCCGATTTTAGAACCGTTTTATAAAAAATTCCTATAGATATAAGAAAAAACGGAACAAAAAATAACTGTCTGCATTGTCAAACGGTTCTTTTTACGATAAAATACTCCGTAGTGCCGTCTGCCTGGCATGCGGCGGAAAATCCGAGCATTGGAGCAGTGGATATGCAGACAAAAAGCGCAATGGACTTACGCTTAATGGAGAGCTTTAAGGAACTGGTTCTCCGTATGCCGATCGAAAAAATCACGATCAAAGACATTACGGATGCAGCAGGCGTGATCAGACCGACGTTCTATAATCATTTTCAGGATAAATATGAACTGTTGGAGCGCATCATCCGCACGGAGATCTTAGAACCCATGATGCCGCTCATCAAAAGCGGGATGATCAATGCGGCGATCACGATCATTTTTACGAATCTCTCAAAGGAGCGCGAATTTTACCGCAGGGCGAGCAGGCTCGAAGGGCAGAATTCGTTCTGGTCCATCACCAAAGAATGCATCAAGGGAATGCTTTATGAGTATATCACGGAGGAAACGCGCGGGAAAGCTGAGAGCGGCGATCCGCTGATGAAGAAATTCCTCACAGCCGAAAATCTGGCAGGGTATTATGCACATTCCCTTACATTTATCGTTATGCGGTGGCTGTCGGAGGAATCGGAGGTTTCGCCCTCGGACATGGCGGAAATCTATGAGTTTTTGCTGACACATTCCATGCAGGATATGATACAGACGATGCAATAAAAAATACAAAATCATCTTTTTGTATAAAATGGACGAACATACGGAGAGAATTGTCATTTTTTTGATGACAGTTCTCTTTTTTTGCATATTTTGTTTTGAAAAAAGAATGCGTATACTGCTTCGATAAGAGATAGTGAAACAGGCGCGGCAGACGGGCATCAGCAAGGCACAGCCTTGATGTAAACAGTCCGGAGGGTCTGCCGGGGAGAAAGGAGCTAATGAAAATGTATAAACTTGGAAAGGGAATCGTGAAATGCAGATATGTCATTTTTGCTTTGAGCCTGCTGCTACTCGTTCCTGCGGGGATCGGGTATGTGAGTACGAGAGTCAATTATGATATTCTCTCGTACCTGCCCGAAGATATCGAGACGATGCAGGGACAGGAACTGCTCGTTGACGATTTCGGGACGGGCGCATTTTCAATCTGTGTACTGGAGGGAATGACGCCGAGGGAAGTCAGCGACTTAGAAGCGCGCATAGAACGCGTGGAGCATGTAAAAAGCGTGATCTGGTATGACGATATCGCGGATATCTCCGTACCGATCAGCATCCTGCCGGATTCCGTCAGGGAAGCGTTTTATGACGAGGATACAGATTGTACGCTGATGGCAGTCTTATTTGACACGACGATGTCGGCGGACGAGACGATGGATGCAATCGAGGAAATACGGAGCATTGCGGATGAGCGGTGCTTCATCAGCGGCATGAGCGCAGTCGTTACGGATATCAAGAATCTGTCCGACGAGGAAGTGCCTGTTTATGTGTTGATCGCGGTGGTGCTGGCATTGATCGTGCTGTCGCTGACGATGGATTCGTTTTTGATACCGCTGTTCTTCCTGTTGAGTATCGGTATGGCGATTGTCTATAATCTGGGGACGAACATTTTCATGGGAGAGATCTCCTATGTGACGAAGGCGCTGAGCGCAGTCCTGCAGCTCGGCGTGACGATGGACTATTCGATTTTCTTATGGCACAGCTATAAGGCGGAAAAACAAAAAAATCCTGAGGATAAGTATGATGCGATGGCGCATGCGATTGGCAGCTCCATCACGTCCGTGATGGGAAGCTCTTTAACGACGGTTGCCGGATTTATCTCCTTGTGCTTTATGAGCTTTACGCTTGGCTTGGATTTGGGTATCGTGATGGCAAAGGGTGTCGTGATCGGCGTGATCTGCTGCGTGACGGTCTTACCGTCCATGATTCTGCTGTTTGACAGGGCGCTGGAGCGCACGAGTCATAAGCAGCTTTTACCGAAATTTACAGGCGTGTCGAAATTTGTGACAAAGCATTATGTGATTCTGGCGCTGCTCTTTGCCGTGATCTGGGTTCCGGCGACGATCGGGTATACCCGCACCGATGTGTATTATGATCTGGCGGGAACGCTGCCGAAGGGACTTCCGAGTATCATGGCGAATGAAAAACTGGATGAGACGTTTGCGATGGGCAGCACACATATCGTTTTGGTGGATTCCGGAATGCCGGTGAGTGAGACAGACCGGATGATCGAGGAGATCCGGCATGTGGACGGGGTGAAAAATGTACTTGGCTTAAGCGCCCTGCTCGGACCGACCATACCGAAAGAGATGCTTCCAGACACGCTGACAAGCGAGGTCGTGAGCGACAGATATGAGATGATGCTGATCGGTTCCGAGTATCAGGTGGCGACAGATGAAGTCAACGATCAGTGCGATGATATTTTCCACATTGTGAAGCGTTACGATGCAGACGGCATGGTGATCGGGGAGGCTCCCTGCACGAAGGATCTGATCTCCATCACGAATCATGATTTTCAGACGGTATCGATTGTCTCCATCGGGGTGATCTTTTTGCTCATTTTATGCGTATTCAAATCGATCTCGCTGCCGGTCATTCTGGTCGCAGTGATCGAGTTTGCGATCTTTATCAATATGGGACTGCCGTATTACACGAAAACGACGCTGCCGTTTATTGCATCGATCGTGATAGGAACGATCCAGCTTGGTGCGACCGTGGATTATGCGATCTTAATGACCAATAAGTACAAGGATGCGCGCTATGCGGGCGCTGCCAAAAAAGAAGCGGTTTTTATGGCGCACAGTCAGTCGATCCAGTCGGTGATCGTCAGCGCGTTAAGCTTTTTTGCGGCGACGTTCGGCGTCGGGCTTTACAGTAACATTGATATGATCAGCGCGCTGTGTATGCTGATGGCGCGCGGCGCGATCATCAGTATGGCGGTCGTATTGCTTGTGCTGCCGAGTATGTTCCTGATTTTTGACGGACTGATCTGTCATACGAGCATGGGATTCCGCAAAAAAAGGGAGCGGAAAGAAAATATCGTCGGGGAGCTTCAGAACTTATAGAGGACGTTTCGCAATTATCGATTGACATAGTATTAGGAAAGGAATGGTGCGATATGAAACAGATGAGACATAGCAAGTGGATGAAAGGAGCAGCGGTTGCGGCAGTCGTAGTGACCGTGACGGCCTGCGTAGGCGGGATACTGATAGGCGATCTGCATGTGGATCAGGTCAGTGCTGCGGAAAAAGAGGAGGCGACGGAGGAAGTACTGAATGAGGCACTCGGGCAGCAAATCGTCTCACACAGCGCGGAATCCGGTAAGGAGGAAACAGTCTATGTGATTGCGGGAAGCGACGGAAGCACGCGCAGCGTGATCGTGAGCAATCAGTTGAAAAATGCAGAGGGTGCGCAGACGCTGGAGGATGAGACGATTCTGACGGATATTGAAAACGTAAAAGGAACACAGTCTTATACGGCAGGCAGCGGGAATGCCCTGACATGGCAGGCGGGCGGCTCTGATATTTATTATCAGGGAACGACGGACAAAGAACTGCCGGTCGGACTGAACGTGACGTATTATCTGGATGGCCAAGAGATTAAGCCGGAGGAGCTGGCAGGACAAAGCGGTCATGTCGTGATCCGTTTTGATTATGAGAACCGCGCGGTGCAGACGGCGGTGATCGGAGGGAACGAAACCGAAGTCTATGTGCCGTTTGCGGTTTTGAGCGGCGCGGTCCTGCCGCTTGAGCATTTCTCTAATGTATCGGTTTCAAACGGAAAAGTGTTGTCCGAGGGGAACAATGCGATCGTGGTCGGATTTGCGTTTCCGGGACTTTCCGAGAACTTAAGCATCAGTGAAGAGACAAAGGAGACGTTTGCAGAAAACGGCATAGATGCGGAAAAGATGGGCGGGGATACGGATTCTCTTGAAATCGAGGCGGATGTCGTAAATTTCGAGCTGGAAATGACATTGACGATGATACTGCCGAACTTGTTTTCCGATATTGACTTAGGAGCCGACATTGACTTAAGCAATGTATCGGAACAGCTTGATACGCTGGAAGAATCCATGACATTATTGTCCGACAGCTCCAGACAGCTTGTGGACGGCAGCAGTGAACTGGCGGCAGGGGCGCAGGAGCTTGCAGCAGGCGCGGCGTCGGCAAAGGAAGGCGCTTATGCGCTGGCGGCAGGCACGCAGAAGCTTGCTGACGGCAGCAGGGCGGTCGCCGGAGGTGTGAGCCGGCTTGCGGATACGCTGACCGGTATGATGATGCAGCTTCAGCCGGCGCATGACGGTTATGCGCAGTTCGAGCAGGCGGTCGGTCAGATGATGGCGGGCTATGGAATGCCAAAAGAACAGGCTGTTGCCAGCGTGATGCAGGCACAGGGCATGACGCAGAATGAGCTGACCTATCTTGCGACGTTAAGCGGCATCTATGACGCGCTTGCGGCAAATGCCGGCGATATGGCGACGCTCGTGCAGGGTGCAAACGAGGTGGCAGGCGGCATGGATACGGTCAATCAGGGTGCGTGGACGCTCTGCGACGGCTTAGACACCTTAAGTGATGGCGCCAATACGCTTGCGGCTGGCAGCAGGACGATCGCAGACGGAATGGCACAGCTTGACAAAGAAGGCATTCAGGAGCTGGCAGGAGCATTTGCGGATATGGGGGATAACAGCCTGATAGAACTTTCGGAGAGGCTTGAAGCGGTGAGGGATGCGGCAGCTTCGTACCGGACGTTCACGGGTGCGCCGCAAGACATTGACTCCAGCGTGAAATTCATTATCCGTACGGAGGCAGTCAGGTAAAAAGAGCGATGATTGTGGCTGTCGACAGAATAACCGTAGAGGAAGAGACAAAAAGGATATGGTAATCACAAGATAACGGTCAAAAAAACGAGGGTCGGAAAGATCCTCGTTTTTTGGGGTTAGTCACGGTCGGAAGCTTTGACCCAGTAATCATAGTATTGCCGGTGCTGTCCGATCAATGGCTCTTCGGATAAAGAAAAGCCTGCTTTTTGAAGCGCGTCGATCCGCTCGACCGCATAAATTGGCGCTTTGGTCGCGATCATAGAACAGTCGAACCACTCATAGAACGGCTTGGTGACGAGGGACAGGATCGCGTGCAGATATGCTGCCTGCTCGCAGTCGCTTCTCACATCCAGACGCAGGAGCCCGCAGTCATTATAGAAATCTTCGGCTTTTCTGTTGAATATTTCGATCGTTCCGGCTACGATCCCCTTTTGCTTATCCACGATCGAGAAACGCACGAATCCTTTGTATTCGTGATACTCAAGCAGCCAGTACTTGATCGTGTTCCTAACGTCTTCGATATTCCGGCAGTAGAAATTGCTGCCGTGACAGTTGTCGCTGTTAAAAAACGGCAGAGCGGATCTATCACCGTATACATGCATTAAGTCATCTGCGTCACCTGCTTCGATCAGCCGGATGATAAAGCTGTCGTTTTCCAATACGGGGCATGTCTCATAAACGTTCATTGCGGTTCTCCTCTGTGCCGTGACTGTTTTCAGGATATGCTTTCATGAAAGGATTAAAATCAAAAAATGCCGCAGAATCGTTGGTTTTCTAAAGAAATCTACAATCCTGCGGTGTTTTGTCTGTATGGAGTATACGGGATTCGAACCCGTGGCCTCAACATTGCGGATGTTGCGCGCTCCCAGCTGCGCTAATACCCCATTGCTGCCGACGCACTGTACATAAACCAAGAGCTGTTTCATGCTGCCGACTTTTTTATTATACTACTTTTTCTCTCTTCTGAAAAGTAGCAAAATAAATTTTTATTGATTTGGTCTAAAACAGCTTTTTAATGCCGTCAAGCGCGTCGGAGACTTTGTCAACGTTGATTTTTGATTTTACGCCGTCGATGATCTTTTTGACCGTATCGTCGGGAAGATCGACACCCATCATCTTTTCCACGGTCTTAATGGGATCTTTCTGAAACTGATCCATCAGCGTTTTGTCCTTCGTTATTTTTTCGACTGTGCTCGTGATCTGCTCTTTGATATCCATGTTCATATCGCTCCTTTTTGAAATGATTATAACAATTATACATGGTTTTGGATGCTTTGACAAATAATTTCCCTGTTTTTCACAAAAATGGCTTCAAATTCTGGACGATTTATAGTACAATGTAGAAACAAGCAGGGGACGTCGCGGTGCGGGACGTTAGAAAGAGCCGCAAGGGGGAAGGTGTCAATATGTTTAGTCAGTTGTTTGGCGCGTATTTGCTTGAGCAAAACGTGATAACAAAGGATATGATGGACAGTGTGTTAGCAGAGCAGACGGATGCGCGGGCAAAGCTGGGAACGATCGCTGTGGCGCAAGGGTATCTGACCAACACACAGGTGGAAGAGATCCATCATTTACAGGCACAGCAGGATAAGCGTTTTGGCGATATCGCGTTGGAAAAGGGATATCTCACCATGAAGCAGCTTATGGAGCTTTTGGACCAGCAGGGAAACGCTTTTATGAAGTTTTTGCAGATACTGGTCGAGAAAGATTGCGTTCCGGTTGCGGAGATCGATGAGTACTTATCACATTTTCAGGAGAGCCGCGGGTTTTCGGATCAGGATATGAAAGCGCTGAAAAAGGACGATATTGATGCGATCGTTCCGGTGTTTGCGTTTGCAGCAAAGCCGTTTGTGACGGATGTGACGGCTCTTGTGCTGAGGAATATTGCGCGTTTTATCACGACGGATTTTTATATCGACCGGATCCGCCGGGTAGAAGACTATGAGTATCACGCATTGGCGGGACAGAAGATGACCGGAGATTATCAGGTCTGGCTTGCTTTTGTGGGAAAAGAGAGCGACGATGGGCTTTATACGCTCGCAACCGGATATGCCGGTGAACAGGCGCGTAAGAAGGATATTGCGTATGATGTGATCGGTGAGTTTGCGAATGTCTGCAGCGGTCTGTTTGCATCAGGCTTGAGCGAGAAAGGCGTCAATGTCGATATGGAATCGCCGTTTGCCTATGAGGATCAGCAGATGAAGGGCAAGGGCTACATTGTACCAATCTATCTGCGGGGAAAGGAACTTGAGCTGTTTATCTCGGTCAATGAGGACGTTGTTCCCGGAACCACGCCGTATAAGAAGCAGGCTGGAAAACAGGCGGGAAGCGCGGTCACAGAGGACAGCAAGGGTACGATCGTGATCGTGGACGATTCCATGCTGATCCGCCATGCACTTCGTGTGTTAGTAGAGAAAGCGGGGTATACTGTAGTATGTGAGGCGGAAAACGGGGAAGAGGCAGTGGAAGTCTACCAGCAATACCATCCTGATATGATCTCTCTGGATATCACGATGCCGGTCATGGACGGCGTCGAGGCGCTGAGCCGGATCAAAGAGATCGATCCGGCGGCAAGGGCTGTGATGATCACGGCAGCAGGGCAGCAGCAGAAGGTGATCGAGGCGATCAAACTTGGCGCATCGAAATTTATTGTAAAGCCGTTTAGCAGGGATGAGGTGCTTGACACGCTTGCGGAAGTCCTCCGATAAGCACCGCGGGGAAAGGATACGCATTCTATGTGGCTTATAAACGGAAAGGTATATCTTGCGGAGCAGGGGTTTTGTAACAGGGATCTCCTGCTCCGTAATGGCATGATAGAGCGGATCGTGCCAAATGGGGAGTATGGAAAGGAAGCGTGCCTGCAGGATGAAATAGTGGATGTGCAGGGCGCTGTTATTTTGCCCGGACTTGTGGACATTCATTTTCACGGCTGTGCAGGGCACGATTTTTGCGAAGGCACGGATGAGGCGTTTTCTGCGATCGAACGTTATGAACTACAGCACGGGATCACAACGATCTCACCGGCGACGATGACGCTGCCGGCAGAGCGGCTCTCTCAAATCTGTGCGGCAGCAGCAGCGTATGCCGGACAGAGCGAGTGTCTGAAGGGTATTTATCTGGAAGGTCCTTTTTTATCAGAAGCAAAAAGGGGAGCGCAGAACCGTGCGTATCTGAAACAGCCGGATGTTGAAATGCTGCGCGGGTTGATCGCAGAGTCGGGCTCACTTGCAAAGATCGCGGCGATTGCGCCGGAGGTACCGGGAGCACTTGCGTGTATGGAGGCGTGTGCGGGTGAGATCCGGTTTTCAGTCGCCCATACCACGGCGGATTATGCAGTGTGCGCGCAGGCGATGCAGCGCGGCGCGCGGCAGTTGACACACTTGTATAATGCCATGCCTCCGTTTACGCACAGGGAGCCGGGAGTGATCGGAGCAGCCTTTGACTATCATGCAGATGTCGAACTGATCTGTGACGGCGTGCATGTGGACGCTTGTGCGGTGCGTGTTGCATTCCGGCTGTTTGGAGAAGAACACGTGTTATTGATCAGCGACAGTATGATGGCGGCGGGGATGCCTGACGGCAGATTTGAGCTGGGCGGTCAGGCTGTCGACGTGCGCGGAAACAGGGCGCTCCTTTCAGACGGAACGATCGCGGGGAGCGTCACGAATCTGTATGACTGTATGGTGACGGCGATTCGTATGGGAATCGCGCCGGAGGCGGCGGTACGTGCGGCGACAAAGAATCCGGCCGCGGCGATCGGCGTGGATGCCGATTATGGAAGCATTGAGGTTGGCAAAAAGGCGGACTTACTCATTGCAGATCAGGACTGGACGCTGAAAAGGGTCTATAAGCATGGCAGGGCAGTAGATTGAAAAATCAAAGATTTTTCAATTTTCGATTTAAGCAGTATCGCAAGCTTTGCTTGCGATATGCATAGGGGTGGTGTGAAGGGAAGTTCTAAGGCCTGCAGCAGAGGCTGCTTCGCAAAGGCGGCGTAGCCGCCTCGGAACTTCTAATATTTCACACCGAAGAATGTCTGAAATGCGGCATTCTTCATTTGGATTTGAGTCGCGGCTCTGGAAGTACGAAGTTTTCGCTGGAAAAGCAGGAAGAGGGCAGTTTATGGCTGTCCGGTCATGGAGAATGGAGGGGAAGAATGGCAACCTATCTGGTTGATCTGGAAAACACGGGACTGGCGGGTCTGACCGGCTTGGATGAATTGTCCGTAAAAGACAAGGTGATTGTATTTTACGGGGCGAGAACCGGTTCCATCGCGTTTGACAAGCATGTGGAACTGACAAAAGCAAAAGCAGATGTTATTTATATGAAGACAGAGCGCGTTGCAAAAAATTATCTAGACTTTCAGCTTGTGACTTATCTCGGATATCTGATCGGAAGCGGGCAGGAAAGCGTATACTATATTATTAGTAAGGATAAGGGGTACGAGAGCTGCGTAGAATTTTGGAGTAAGACGGATAAGCAGATCACGATCACCCGCTGTGAGTCACTGCAGAAGCAGAGACTTGCGGCACAGCAGAATGCACAGTGCGAGAAGGCGGGAGCGGTCAAGAGCGAGAAAGAGACGCAGCAGCCCCCGGCGGGAAACAGTGCCCGGAATATGGGTAAAACGGAACCGGCGGTTCCTCAAAAACAGTCTTCTGAGCCGCCGGCAGTGCAGGGTAGTACGAATAAAGGCGGAAAACAGACACTGCCTGAGTGTATGCGGAAGAAAGTTCGGAAAGCGGTCAAGGAAGAGGCGCTGTCGAGCGGAAGCTATAAGCTGTTGTACGATTACATTGTGCGTGCTCCGGATAAGCATGAATTGAATGTGGCACTTGTCAAAGGCTTTCAGCAGGAAAGGGGCAATCGTCTGTATAAAGAGATCGTGGACGTATTTGTCGAGTATCAGAAGCAGAATCAGGGAGCGGGCGAATCCGCGCAGTCTTAAACGCGGCAGGCAGACTGAAACATTATTCTTCGATCTTCCGCTCACCAAATATGCCGGTTCCGACACGGATCATCGTGGCCCCCTCTTCAATGGCGACCTCATAATCGCCCGTCATACCCATGGAGAGGGTGTCGAAACATACAGGCTTCCCTGACGCGTCCTTTGGCGCATGATCCCGTATGTCCGAAAATAGAGCATGCAGGCGGCGGAAATGGAGACGGTTGTTTTCCGGATCTTCTGTATTGGGGGCGGAGGTCATGAGTCCGCGCACATGTACATGGGGGCACTCTATCGCAATACGTGCTGCGGCATCCGCTGTTTCGGAGGCGGAGAACCCCCACTTGGACTGCTCTTCTGCGATGTTGACCTCAAGCAGGACATTCATAGTCAGTTCTCTTTTTGCCGCTTCCGATTCGATCTGTGCGGCAAGACGCAGGGAATCGACAGAATGAATGAGCGCAACTTTGTCTATGATATATTTAACCTTATTGCGCTGCAGATGGCCGATCATGTGCCATTGTATACCGTCAGCCCGGTTTTGCGCATATTTATCGACAAGTTCCTGCACATAATTTTCGCCGAAAACATGTTCCCCGGCGGCAATGCATTCTTCAATCATGGAAAGAGGCTTTGTCTTACTTACCGAAACAAGTGTTATTTCATCTGGAGTGCGTCCGCACCGTGCGCATGCAGCGTGAATCCGCTTGTGGACCTGTATAAGATTTTCTCTGATCATGATGATCACCTCATTTTGTGTGCATTTGCGTAACGGTTCAGAATCTGCTTAAAACGCTGCATATGACTGGACAGTTACCCGTGAACGGTTACCTGTGAATTATAACACATCTGAGTGACAGTGTGTGAAAAATGTGTTATACTTGTCTCACTCGAAGTATTTGTGTCTGTTAAAGAGAAGTGGATTTACAGACTCGAAAGGGCAGGGGCCGGAAATGAAAAAAGAACGGGTGTTATATCTCGATCTGATCCGTATTATCTGTTTTTTGATGGTGACGTCGTATCACTTTTCTTTTGCGGTGAAGACGATCGGCATCAATGCGGATGTGGAACTGTATCAGGGGATCGTGCATATTGTATGGGCGCCAATTGCGGTGTCGAGCTTTTTCATGGTTTCCGGGGCGGCGCTGATCCACCGCTATCGGGAGTCGCTTTCGCTGAAAGAATTTTACAAAAAACGGTTTTTGGGGCTGTACCCGCTGTTTTGGCTTGCGTATGTGTTTGCGTTTCTTGACTTTTTTTACCGGGTTAAATCGATGCCGGGCGGTCCGAAGATCAATTTTCTGTTATCGGTCATCGCGATGGACGGGTATTTTAACGGAATGATCCCGACCTTTTATATGATCGGGGAATGGTTTTTGGGCGCGATCGTGGTCATGTATATCCTGTTCCCGCTATACAGGATCGTGATGTGCAAATGTAAATGGATCCTGCCGGCGATATTCCTTGCGGCGAGCATTGTGCTGATTTATTATAATCCGTTTCCGGTCGTGCCGGAAAAAAATCCGATTATGTGCAGTATGTATTTTGTGCTCGGCATGCTGTTAGAGATGCTGCGTGAAAAACGGGATCAAAAGGCGGTCCGAATCGGGATGAGGGTTGCGGCCGCAGCCGGAGTGATTTTTTATGTTGTCGTATATGCAGTGGAAAAGACCGGCTATCGTTTCAATTCCTATCACGTGATCTTCACGCTTTCCGTGTCGCTTGTTTTGATCGTGATGGAGGCGGCGGAGTGGATAAGGTCTGAGAGGGTGAGAAGGCTGATCACGCTGATCGGAAAACATTCTTATGCCTACTTTTTACTGCATCATGTATTTTTGTATAAATATCTGCCGAACTTCCAGGGGGTTACGATGAGCGGCTCAAATACGCTGCTGCTGTTTGTAAGCAGCATTGCGTACATTTATGCGCTGGCAGTCGGGCTTGACAGAATCTACGCCGCGCTTGTGCGGGCGGTCAGAAAGTGGCGGGGTAAGGATGAGAAGACGGCATAGGATCGTTTTGCCCAATATGCGGCGCGGGCGAGATTCAACATTTTGACAGATTATCGTAACATTATTGCATTGCAGGAAGCAGAAAGATTACGTTAAACTAGGAGGGAAGATTGAAAAATGAATTTTTCAATCTGCAAGTTTTATGCTACGCAAAAACTTGAGCCATCAGCTACTCCTGAAAAACAGTCGTAGCATGGAGGCAAAATATGGAACAACCAACATTGGTAATACTTGCGGCGGGGATGGGCAGCAGGTACGGCGGATTAAAGCAGATCGATCCGATCGACAAACATGGAAATAAGATCATTGATTTTTCCATCTATGACGCGGTCAGGGCGGGCTTCCGCAAAGTCATTTTCATTATAAAAAAAGAAAATGAAGCGGATTTTAAGGCCTGCATCGGGGACACGGTGAGCAGGTATATCGAGGTCGAGTATGTGTTTCAGGAGCTTGAGAACGTTCCCGCGGGCGTTGTCATTCCTGAGGGGCGCATAAAGCCGTGGGGAACTGCACATGCTATTTTATGCTGCAAGGATAAGATCGACGGACCGTTTGCGGTGATCAATTCAGACGATTACTATGGTCAGAGCGCATTTGAGACGTTGTATCATTTCCTGACGACGCATGAGGACGGGGAAAAGTATCGTTATGCGATGGTTGGCTATGAGCTTGGCAACACACTCACGGACAACGGCTCGGTTGCGCGCGGCTGCTGCATCACCGATCAGAACGGTTTTCTGGTCAATATCGCAGAGCGCACGAAGATCGTTAAGACGCATGGAGGGGCAGCTTATACGGAGGATGACGGCGCGACATATGTTCCGATTCCGATGGAAACGCTTGTCTCAATGAATATGTGGGGCTTTATGCCAAGTATTCTGGGTGAACTGGAGCAGGCGATTGCACGGTTTTTCGCAGAAGAAGTGCCGGCAAATCCATTAAAGTCAGAATGTTTCCTTCCGATCGAGGTTGACAGACTGCTTCAGGCTGGCAAGGCTACTGTCGAGGTATTACCGTCGAAAGACAAATGGTTCGGCGTTACCTATAAGGAAGATAAACCCTTTGTTGTGGAATCCATACAGAATTTGAAGGATGAGGGCGTATATCCTGAGAAGCTGTGGGAATAGCGCCCCTTAGCAAAAATAAGGAGGACGCGGTATGTCTATTTTAGTAACGGGCGGTGCAGGCTATATCGGAAGCCATACGGTAGTGGAGCTTCAGAATGCGGGTTATGATGTTGTGGTGCTTGATAACTTGAGTAATTCCAGTGAGAAGTCCTTAAAGCGTGTGGAAAAGATCACGGGAAAAGCAGTTCCTTTTTATAAGGCGGACATATTGGACCGCGAGGCGCTTGAAGAGATTTTTTCAAAAGAATCCATTGATAGCTGCATACACTTTGCGGGCTTGAAAGCAGTCGGAGAATCCGTGCAGAAACCGTGGGAATATTATAACAATAATATCGCCGGGACGCTGACGCTTGTGGATGTGATGAGGCAGCATGGCTGCAAGAACATCATTTTTTCTTCCTCGGCGACCGTATACGGCAATCCTGCCGTGATCCCGATCACGGAACAGTGCCCGAAGGGAGAATGTACGAATCCTTATGGCTGGACGAAATCGATGTTAGAGCAGATTTTGAGCGATATGCAGAAGGCTGATCCGGAATGGAATGTGATTCTGCTTCGCTACTTCAATCCGATCGGTGCGCATAAGAGCGGCACAATCGGCGAAAATCCGAACGGGATCCCGAATAATCTGATGCCTTATATCACACAGGTTGCAGTCGGGAAACTGCCGCAGCTCGGCGTGTTTGGAAATGATTACGATACGCCGGACGGAACCGGAGTCAGGGACTATATCCATGTGGTCGATCTGGCGGCAGGTCATGTGAAGGCATTAAAGAAGATTGAGGAAAATGCGGGTTTAAAGATTTATAATCTCGGAACCGGAACGGGTTACAGCGTGCTGGACATCGTAAAGAATTTCGAGGAAGCGAACTGCGTTAAGATTCCTTATGTGATCAAGGAGCGGCGCGCAGGTGATATCGCATCCTGCTATGCGGATGCTTCACTTGCTAAAGAAGAGCTTGGCTGGACGGCGCAGTATGGCATCCGTGAGATGTGTGAGGATTCCTGGAGATGGCAGAGTAATAACCCGAACGGGTATGAGGATTAAAAAAGCCCGAATTGGACAGAATGTATAAACGATACTACTCTAAAAGAGTTTGCGGAAGATGTTCCGCAAGCTCTTTTTTTGCGATAAAAAGAAATGTCGTTTATGCAACAAAGTAGTACATGAAGATGAAATGGCAGAAGCTTCCTGCCATGACGAATAAGTGAAATACTTCGTGCGAACCAAAATATGCGTGTTTTGCATTAAATACGGAGAGCTTCAGCGCATAAATAATACCACCGGCTGTATAGATGAGCCCGCCTGCGAGCAGCCATAAAAATGCGGCGACAGGAAGCGTGTGGACGAGACGTCCGAATACAAACAGGCATACCCATCCCATCGCAATATATAAAGCAGAGGAGAACCACTTTGGGCAAGTGATCCAGCATGCTTTTATAATCATACCGGCAAGTGCAATGCCCCATACGACTGCAAGCAGCAGATAGCCGAGCTGTCCGCCTAACACGATCAGGCAGACAGGCGTATAGGAACCTGCGATCAGGACGAAGATCATCATATGGTCGAGTTTACGGAACATGCGCAGAAGGCGGCCTTTCACGTTTACAGAATGATAAAGCGTGCTCGCACCATAGAGCAGTACCATACTGAGAATAAAAACTGTCATTGCGGCAAGATGGCGCGAATCTGCTGATAAACTTGCCTTTATCAGAAGCGGTGTCGCTGCCGCAGATGCCAGAACCATCGCGATCAGATGGGTGATCGCACTTCCGGGCTCACGAATTGTAATTGTCATTAGAATCACCATGCCTTTCTGATTTTGTAAATTGCATTTCTCTTAGTATAAGAGTTTTGGATAACTTTATACATAGTAATCAAAACTATGTATTGTAAAAAGAATATTACACCATAGGAAGGAGCATGTCAATAAAGAATTTAGGGAAAGAACCGCATGAGTGAACATTAAGAAAAAATCGCATGATTCAGAAAACAGTTTCAGAAGCGGTTTTACAATGCCTGCCTGTATTTGGAATCTTTTTCTAAAACAGGCATATAATAAGAATTGTGCAAAACATGAAATTGTATGGAACTCTAAATAAAATTTCAGAGCGTTTTGCGTACATTGGCGTAACAGATAAAAATCTGACCGCGCGGTCACGATCCAATATACCGGCGCCGCAAATGTAGGATCAGTCTTCCTCGATGATCTGAAATTCGAGATAATCAAACGGGATCTGCTCTATAAAGCTGTCCTGTCCGAAACGGGTTTTGGCGTGCCGCTGAAATTCGCGGATATTACTGTCGAGCCAAATTGGTTTTCCAAGATCAAAACGGAGGCAGACCTCGTCAAGTGCCTGAAAAACCTTATGGGTCCGCGTTTCTTCACGATCATCAATAATAACGGTATCGCGCAGCATATGATTTTCTTTCCAAATTTTAGCCCATAAACGGAACATCACAGATTCCTTTCAACTTTGTTTTATTCAGATACGTCTGATAAATATAAAGTATAGCGATAAAATGTAGTATTTGTAAACAAAACATTAAATATTTGTGAAAAATATACATTTTTTATTCGATATGCTATAATACTATTAGACATTATAACCGTCAAAACTGGTGAGAACTGTCAGCATGTAAAAAAATTAGCACAAAAAAGACAGCCTGAGTGCATGCTTGGATTGGGGGAGTGGGAATGGAATTTTGGCCTAGTGCAAACAGCGAGGTAGATAAATGGAAAGAGGTACAGCTTGTCTATCAGTCAGCGTTAAAAGAAATCGGAACAAAGCTGGAAATCTTAAATGATGAGTTTCAGCATGTACATAAATATAATCCGATAGAACACATCAAATCGAGGATCAAAACTTCGGAGAGTATCGTAAAAAAACTGAAACGAAACGGATATGATTCTACGATTGAGAATATGATCGAACATGTGAATGATATTGCAGGTATTCGTGTGATCTGCTCTTTTACCTCGGATATACACCGGATTGCAGCAATGATCGAGAGACAGAATGATATTAAGGTCATTTCGATCAAAGATTATTTTACGAATCCAAAGCCGAACGGTTACCAAAGCTACCATATGCTTGTCACGGTTCCGATCTTCCTTTCGGACAGAATCGTAGATACAAAAGTGGAGATTCAGATCAGAACGGTGGCGATGGATTTTTGGGCAAGTCTGGAACATAAGATCCATTATAAATTCGAGGGAGAGGCACCTGAAAATATCGAACGCGAGCTGATGGAATGTGCCCGGATGGTATCGGAGCTTGATGCGAAAATGCTTTCGCTCAATGAGGAAGTAAGAAAGATCGAAGAGCAGGATTAAATGATCCGTCTGAATATCAGGAAAGGGTATTTTAATTCTCTTTCCTATCTTCATCCTATCTTAAAAAGAAGAGCTGCAGATCTTGTGATCAGCGGCTCTCTTTCAGCTCAAAAATGAGGAGTGCCGGGACACCTTTCGGCGCCCCGGCTTATTATGAAAAAAATAATGAAAATCACGATGGAAACAAGTCGTTTTATTGATTATAAGTATAGCGTCAGATTATGAACAAATCATGAACGAACCGTGAATGATTGGTTAATATTTATAAATCGGGATAAAAAACTGGAAAATCATAGTGCAGATTGCACAAAGCCTGAAAGAGCTTGAGAGAACGCCTGTTGTATGATATAATAACCGCAGTGGAAAACAAGCGACTGCGCAGCAGGCATTTGTTTTCCTGCGGTTATTACCGAGCAAAGGTCCGGCGAAAGCCGGACGGAGAGCGCGAAGCGCGGCTTTGCGAGGCACACAGCTGGGAGACGGAGGAAGAACGACTGCGCAGCAGGCATTTATTTATGGGGGACAGGAACGCAGGAAGAAAGGGTTTGGGTGGAGAACATGGATAGTTTTGCGGATAAAATTGCACAAAAATTTACAGCGCAGGATATGATCAAGGCAAATGCTGCAGCAGAAGAAAAAGAACTGGAGCGCCTGCGTATGCAGGTTGCCGAATATGACTTAAGACTTAAGGAAATTCGCAAGCTGAATCTCAAAAATCTGGAGCTTGCGGATAATCTTCAGGCATTGATCGATGCGGAAAATGCGAGGATCAAGGAATATGAGGATGTGCGGGGAGCGGCGCCGGCATCGGGAGCGGGTGTTTATTCCGATACGCAGCCGACGGCGGGGGCTGGTATCAGCGCGGAACAGTTTGAGGATATTTCTCAAAAGCTTGCGACACAGACGAAGCAGGTCACTTTGGCAAAGCTTGAGACGATGGAACGTCTGGATGCGCTGGAAAACCGTCTGAATACACGCCCGGTACTGGAGGGAATTGCGGCAAAGCTGGAGGCACAGTCTTTGTCAGAAGAACTGATTGAAAAGTTTGATTACCGCGCAAGACTTGATGAAATCGAGGTAATGCTCAGGCAGCGGCCGACGGCCGACGACATTGCGGAAAAACTGGGACGGCAGCCGACGGCTGAAGAAATTGCCGCAAAGATCGATTACCGTACAACGCTTGAGGAGATGGCGTTGAAGCTGGATAGCCGGCCGACTTTGGATGAAATTGCAGAGCGGCTTGCGGGCGGCGGGCAGGCGGAGGGACTTGAGGAAAAGCTGAATTCCGTGAAAGAGGAACTCGCCGATCATGTACATAAGGAAGATGTTAAGGTATACCGCAATGTGCAGGCGGCTGTTCTCGATGAGAATAAAAAGCTTGCGGAGGCAGCATCGGCGGCACAGGAGGAGCTGAAAGAACGCCTTGCAAAAACGGAGAAGAAAGTGTCCGGTCTTAAGGCGCTCGCGATACTGACGCTTATTGCAGCGCTTGCCAACATTGGAATCTGGGCGGCATGGATGTTTGATGTGCTTCCGAAATTCTAAGAAAAATGGATGGATAAGGTATTTATGGAGTGAAAGGGGCTGGCGTTGTTTATGGGAAAGCAAAACTGGAAGCCGGGCAATATGCTGTATCCGATTCCTGCCGTGCTGGTCAGTGTGGCGGATAAGAATGGCAGGACCAATGTATTCACGGCGAGCTGGGTGGGAACAGTCTGTTCAGACCCGCCTATGGTATCCGTTTCTGTGCGTCCTGAGCGCTATTCCTATCATATGATAGAGGAGACGGGAGAGTTTGTCGTTAATCTGACGACAAAGCGACTGACCCGTGCGGCGGATTACTGCGGGGTGCGGAGCGGCCGGGATGAAAATAAGTGGGAGCGCGCAGGATTGACACCTATAAAGGGGACGAAGGTGCTTGCGCCCTGCGTGAAAGAGAGCCCGGTCAATATTGAATGCAGGGTGGCGAGGAAGATTGCGCTCGGTACGCATGACATGTTTATTGGTACGGTTGAGGCGGTGCTCGTAGATGAGGCTTATATGGATGAAAAGAACACGTTTCATTTAGAGAAGGCGGACCCTGTGATCTATTCGCACGGCACTTATTATGGACTTGGAGAGGCGATCGGTAAATTTGGCTTCAGCGTCAAAAGGAAGCGCTGATGCAGGGCAATAGAAATGAACGGGAAGAGTTACGCGTCATCGGCGGAGCTCTTTTTTTTCGGCTGGTACAGGGAGCCGCGCACGACAGAGCCGGTTCCATACCGGCTGCGGATGGAGTCAAGCGCTTTGTCGAGTTTTTGATGCTTTTCCGTGCGCGAGAGAAATGAGGAGCTGCCTGTCTCCGCGGCAGGAGGCCTCTGGGGAGAAGCGGAGAGGGCTGCGCTGTGGGACGCGTCCGCCGCCAGATCAAACAGGCTGAGCTGGACAGGCTCATCCATAGCGCATAACTTTGTAGTCCGGACACCCAACAGCCTGATCGGTTCTCCGTTCCAAAGCTCTGAAAAGAGCCGGCAGGCAGTTTCGTAGATAGAATCCGTACTGTCGGTCGGCGCACCAAGGCCGGTCTGGTGCGATACGGACAAAAAAGAAGCGTATTTGATCTCGACAGTTACGCAGAGCGTTCGTTTTTTTGATTCGCGCAGTCTGGAGGCAACGGATTCCGAGAGCGCTAACAGGACCCGGCGTGCGGCAGATAAATCTGTCACATCAGTAGAAAGCGTCGTTGAATTTCCGATCCCTTTGGCCTCTGCCTCCCATGTGATAACCTCAGAGTCGTCAATGCCGTTTGCATAGTTCCAAAGTGTCTGCCCGTGACTCTTTAAGTGGGCGGTCACAATGGCAGGATCGGAGACCGCAAGGTCACCGATCGTGACGATTCCCAGTTTGCGTAGTGTCTCCGCGCTTGAACGTCCGCAGAGAAACAGGCGGGAAATCGGGAGCGGCCACAATTTAGCGGTAAGTTCGTTGCAAAAAAGTGTATGCACAAGGTTTGGTTTACGAAAATCCGACGCCATTTTTGCCAGTACTTTGCGGTCAGAAATGCCAATGTTGACTGTAAAGCCGAGTTTATGGAAAACAGAGTCCTTGATGAGTGTGGCGGCTGCTATCAGAGAGGCGTAGTGCGATGCGACCGGCGTATAGTCCATATAGCATTCGTCAATGCTGACCTGCTCTAAGTCCGGGCAGAAAGAGGAGAGGTGTGCCATCAATGCCTGAGAGTAACGGTGGTACATGGCATGGTCGGGCGGCGCGATCACGAGTGAAGGACATTTTTTTAAGGCACTTCCGATCGGTTCTGCCGTTTCAATGTGATATTTTTTGGCAGGAATGGATTTTGCAAGAACAATGCCATGCCTCTTTGAGGAATCGCCGCCGATGATGGAGGGAATTTCACGCAGATCGATACCGGTTCCGTTTTTTAGATTTTCAACAGATGTCCAGCTTAAAAATGCTGAATTTACATCGATATGAAAAAATATTTTATCCATGAAGTTCCTTTCCGCCGCATTTTACTTTACAAGTTGTCCAAATATTGTTAGAATGTATTTGTTACGAAAATGTTACAAATATAACGGATGAGAATGAAAGTTGCAGCGTTATTGCGTTGTTATTTTTGGAAACGATGATGAGACTGATCACAAAATATTATAAAAGGCTGCGTGTTACCTATATAAAGACGATTTTGGCTGCGCTTGCCTTATATGCGCTTTTCTTACCCTATTATACCAAATTGCAGAGCACGGGGGATAATTTTTTTACCGTAACTGTAAATGGGGAGCAGGTGGGAACGGTGGACTCTGAGGAGAAAGTCGACCGTTTTATCCGGGAAGCCCGCCGTTCTATTGCCATATCTTCACCGGAGCTTGTTTTTATGGATACGGATGTGGAGATCGTCGGGCAGGAAGTCTTTATCGGCATGGTCGATGACGAGGGGACCGTCCGTGCAAGGATCTATGATGCATTGAACCGAACAAGGCAGGAGACAATGCAGCGCTCCTATACGGTGAAAGTGAACGAGACGACTGTAAATCTTAGAAGCACGGAGGAGGTTCATCTTCTTTTAGATACCGCACTGCGCAAATATGACCCTGAGGGAGAATATCAGTTGTCGCTTGCGCTTGATTCGAACAGGGAGTTGAACGTGCTGACGCCGGTCATCACGGATACTGCGGAAGCGGAGGCTGCACAGGAGGAGGCGCTCGATGAAGAAATACTGATGGACGCCGGTGTGGAGACCTTTTTTGAAGAAACGATGAACCGTGAGGAAGAGGAGGAAGCGCAGGATTTTTCTGATTTCGATCTTGGCATCTCCGGTATGGAATACAGTGAGGATATTGAGGTCGTAGAGGCATATCTGCCTCAGGATCAGCTGACAGATATTGATACGGCGATCGCCCTGATCACAGAGAATCAGGATGTGCAGCAGATTTACACGATCCAGCCCGGCGATACGCTTTCAGAAATATCCATGATGTTTGACCTGCCGATGGAAGAGCTGATCGCCATGAATCCGGACAAGCTGCGTGATCAAAATTCAATCCTTCATATTGATGACGAGCTGATCATTACCGTGCCGGAGCCGGCGCTGTCCGTTCTTTGGAGCGAGCAGAGTTATTACGAGGAAGATTATGATGCGGATATCATCTATATTGATAATGACAGCTGGTATACGACCCAGCAGGTGACGCTGCAGGAGCCGTCGCAGGGACACCGCAAAGTTGTGGCGAATGTCAGCTATAAGAATACGGAAGAGCAGAGCAGGGAGATTCTCATGGAAGAGGTGACGATCGAAGCGGTTGCAAAGGTCGTCGAACGCGGAACGATCATCCCGCCGTCCTATATCAAGCCGATCTACGGTGGGCGCCTCACATCCGGATTTGGCGGCAGGAATGCGCCGACGAAAGGGGCTTCAACCAATCACAAGGGGGTTGACTGGGCGGTGCCGATCGGAACGACGGTCATGGCATCCTCCTCAGGAACGGTTGCGAGAGCAGGCTGGGCAAGCGGCTATGGTTATGTGGTCTATATCAATCATCCGGATGGAAGGCAGACAAGGTATGGGCATTGCAGCAGGGTGCTTGTCAGCCCCGGTCAGTATGTGGTACAGGGACAGGCGATCGCTTACTCGGGAAATACAGGGCGGAGTACCGGTCCGCATCTGCATTTTGAAATGCTGATAGGAGGTACGGCGGTGAATCCGTTGTCTTATCTGGATTAGAAACGGTCAAAAAGTGATGCAACAATGATGAAAAAATAATCAACGAACGATAAAGCCAAAGATATATCAAAGGTAAAGCCAAAGGTAAAGCCAAAGATAAAGCCAAAGATAAAGCAGCAAGTCATCAGCTGATCAACAGCAAATTAATAGCAGATAAACGGATACAGCCATGCATACACTTCGTTCAAAAACAGGTCCACATGTTTTGCGAACGGAATATGCGCGGCTGTATTTGCGTTAACGATGCACAATTTAGTCAAATGACGCGTCATTTGGCGTTTTAACTTTGTTCAAAAGTTCTGATTTACATGCAGGGGTAACTGCGCTATAATAGGCGCATAGGTAATCGGCGGATATGGTGGTTTTATGGGAAAAATGCAGACCAAACCGCAAGATAGAGTGCAGGATTTTTCCTTTCCTGCATATAATAATGATATGCATAGATTAGAATAGATGAGGTGCGTTATGGATCAATACGCAATTAAAGGCGGCACGCCCCTTGTGGGCGAAGTCGAAATCGGAGGGGCGAAGAATGCGGCGCTTGCGATTTTGGCGGCAGCCATTATGACGGACGAGACAGTCTTGATAGAGAATGTACCGGACGTCAGGGATACCAATGTACTGATGCAGGCAATGTCAAGTATCGGGGCCGTGATCACCCGGGTCGACAGGCATGCTGTTAAGATAAACGGCGCGCAGATTCACAATCTTGTGATCGAAGATGAGTTTATGAAGCGGATACGGGCTTCTTATTATCTGATCGGCGCACTTCTCGGAAAATACAAACATGCGGAAGTCCCGCTTCCGGGCGGATGCAACATCGGTATTCGTGCAATTGATCAGCATATTAAAGGATTTAAGGCGTTGGGCGCCGATGTGCGCATTGTACACGGCGCGATCGTTGCAGAGGCAAAGCATCTGACCGGAAACCATATTTTCATGGATAAGGTTTCGGTTGGCGCCACGATCAATGTGATGATGGCGGCGAGCATGGCAGAGGGCAAGACCATTATCGAGAACGCAGCCAAGGAGCCCCATGTGGTGGACCTGGCGAACTTTTTGAATTCGATGGGCGCCAATATCAAGGGAGCCGGAACGGATGTCATCAGGATCAAAGGCGTTGCAAAATTACATAAGAGCGAATATATGATCATTCCCGATCAGATCGAGGCGGGAACTTTTATGATGGCTGCGGCTGCCACGAAAGGCGATGTGACGGTCAAAAATGTCATCCCGAAGCATTTGGAATCGATCACGGCTAAATTGATCGAGATTGGATGCGAGGTGGAAGAGTCGGACGATGCGGTCAGGGTCGTTGCGGCGAAGCGCCTGAATAATACACAGGTTAAAACGCTTCCGTATCCCGGATTTCCAACAGATATGCAGCCTCAGATTGTAGCGGTGCTGGGACTTGCAAAAGGAACGAGTATTGTATCGGAGAGTATTTTTGAAAACCGTTTCAAATATGTGGATGAGCTGACTAAGATGGGAGCCGAGATCAAAGTGGAGGGTACGACGGCGATCATTGACGGGATTCCGAAGTATCTGGGTGCGGGAATGACGGTTCCGGATCTTCGGGCCGGTGCCGCGCTTGTCATTGCGGCGCTTGCCGCGGATGGTTTTTCAACGATTGACGAGATCAAATACATTGAGCGGGGGTATGAGGACTTAGAGTATAAGCTTCAGATGCTCGGCGCGCAGATCGAGCGCGTGTCGGATGAAGTGCAGCTTAAGAAATTTCAATTGAAAGTAAGCTAAACATTTAGAAACTCTTAGGCGGCGTTTTATGCAGCCTTAGAGTTTTTTAATGTTTTCGTATCTGCAAGCTTCAATTTTTTAGAATGACACAAAACCAAAGAATGCAAATGGAACTTGTTCCAATTGCATTCTTCTAAACATTTAGAAACTCTTAGGCGGCGTTTTTTGCAGCCTTAGAGTTTTTTAATGTTTTTTATACAATCTCCACAATTGACAGTGCCGGCTCTTTGGACAGATCGATGAATGAACCGTCCACCTTCACGGTAGGACGTGCAGGACTGCCGGGATTGATGAAGACGACTTCCCCTTCTGTACCGTCGCTTAAACGGACGCGGTTTAACAGATACGTCGTTACGACGTTGTTCATAAATGTCATGTAATATCCGGGGTCATACTTTTGCAGCCCCTCGGAAACAAGGATGTCGATGACCTCAAACGGGCACAGAGGACCGCGGTAGATCCGTGCGCTTGTCATGGCGTCATACACGTCGGCGATGGAGACGATTTTGGCATATTTGTCGATCTTATTGCCGACAAGTCCGAGCGGATAGCCGGTCCCGTCGCAGCGCTCATGATGCATCAGGGCTGCATTGCATATATGTTCGTTTACGTTTTGCGCACGCAGGATCTTATAGCCTTCATACGGGTGGGTCTTGATGATCGAAAACTCTTCTTCCGTCAGCTTGGCAGGCTTTTTGATGATCTGGTCGGGAATGACCAGTTTGCCGAGATCATGCAGCATGCCGCAGAGTGTCGCAAGCTCGATCTCTTCCTGCGGGAACTGGAGCCAGCGGGCAAAAATATTACAGATCAGCGCGACATTCATCGAATGTGCGTAAGTCAGATCGTCGTAGGAACGCATACTTTGCAGCATGGTAAATACATTAAAGGAAGCTTTTTTGGTCTGCATCAGTGACAGCGCCTGCTCGAGCATTGCATCCGTGTCGATTGGCGCGTTGTTTTCTACTATATCATTAAGACTACTCTTGAATCCAATCAGCGACTCGTCAAAATAATGCTTGAACGCCTGAAATTCGGGACTGTTCTGTACATGCTCAGAGACAGAAGCACCGGGGGCAGGGCGTTCCATCGCTTCATTGACTTCATCCTCTATACGGATAGAGAGAATGGAATAAAATTCAAGCTTTGTGATCGTTTTATCCGTTAAGGTAAGACCTTTGGGAAGAATCAATTGATCACTATAGCTATAAACATCCTCTGCCGTGACCATGCCCGGTACCAATTCGTGCGTGCTCAGTCTTTTCATAGCGAATCCTCCCTTGTTGAAATTGAACAATGCTGTTATAAAAATTATAAAATTTTTTTACGTTATTGTCAATCAAATCCATTGACATAGACTGATGTTTGAGGTATGTTATTAGCAGATAAGAAAACTTCATATTGTGCCCCCGTTTTGGGGGATATTCTCTTATTCAGAGTGGTGGAGATACATAGGATCTGTGAAGCCACGGCAACCCCGTAACAGGAAGGTGCCAGCCTGAGCGAATATTGTACGATCGAACAATAAGAGGATTTGATTATCTGTTTGTCAGGTCCGCTTATCATGCGGACTTTCTTTTTTGCTTCGATACAGATCTTAAAGATCAAAAGGAGGAACCAACTATGGAAAAACACTTATTTACGTCAGAATCTGTTACGGAAGGACATCCTGACAAAGTCTGCGACGCGATATCCGATGCGATCTTAGACGCCTGCATGGAGCAGGACCCGATGAGCCGCGTTGCCTGTGAAACCGCCGCGTGTACGGGGTTTGTGCTTGTGACAGGCGAGATTACGACCAAGGCGAATCTGGATATTCCCGCGATCGTCAGGAAGACTGTTAATGACATTGGCTATGATGATGCAAAAACCGGATTTGACGGTAACACCTGTGCAGTCATAGTCGCGCTGGATAAGCAGTCCCCCGATATTGCGATGGGCGTTGATACGGCGCTGGAGGCAAGAGAGACGAAGATGTCCAACGAGCAGCTTGCGGCGATCGGCGCGGGCGATCAGGGCATGATGTTTGGCTATGCAACGAACGAGACGGAAGAATATATGCCGTATCCGATCTCCCTTGCCCATAAGCTGGCATTACAGCTTACCAGGGTCAGAAAAGACGGCACGCTTTCTTATTTGAGACCGGACGGGAAGAGTCAGGTTTCCGTGGAATATGACGAAAACAATAAGCCGGTTCGTTTGGAGGCGGTCGTCTTGTCGACACAGCATGATGAAAACGTGTCTCAGGAACAGATTCATACCGATATTAAGAAGCATGTGTTTGATCCGGTGCTGCCGAAAGAGCTGATCGATGAGAATACGAAATATTTTATCAACCCGACCGGACGCTTTGTGATCGGCGGACCGCACGGCGATGCGGGTCTGACCGGACGTAAGATCATCGTGGATACCTACGGCGGTTATGCAAGACACGGCGGCGGCGCGTTTTCCGGAAAGGACTGCACGAAGGTGGACCGCTCTGCAGCTTATGCGGCGCGCTATGTGGCTAAGAATATCGTTGCTGCTGGTCTTGCCGAAAAATGCGAGATCCAGTTGTCCTATGCGATCGGTGTTGCGGAACCGACCTCCGTCATGGTCGATACGTTTGGCACGAGCAGCCTGAGTTCGGAGAAGATCGTAGAGATCATTCGTGAGAATTTTGATTTAAGGCCTGCGGGTATCATCAAAATGCTGGATCTGCGCAGACCCATCTATCAGCAGACGGCGGCATACGGACATTTCGGGCGCAATGACTTAAATCTGCCCTGGGAGCAGCTTGATAAGGTGGATGTGTTAAAGAAATATCTTCCGGCATAACGGGCGTTTTGTAATAAAACAGACAATCAGCGATTTGAAAGGAGTTCCGCGCAGGTGGAACTCCTTTTTTTCTGAGTGTAATTATGATATAATGAGCGCAAAAGAAAAACAGGCAAACTTACAGATATGAAGGAGGCACGCATGTCATTTGTACATCTGCATGTCCATACCGAATACAGTCTTTTGGACGGCTCCAATAAAATCAAAGAATATGTAAAGCGGGTGAAAGAGCTCGGCATGAATGCGGCGGCAATCACGGATCACGGCGTTATGTACGGCGTGATCGATTTTTACCGTGCGGCAATGGATGCCGGCATTAAGCCGGTCTTAGGGTGCGAGGTCTATGTCGCGCCGGGTACGCGCTTTGAGAAAGAGACGCATGTCTCCGACGACCGATATTATCATTTGGTGCTGCTGGCTGAAAATAACATAGGTTATTCTAATCTGATGAAAATCGTATCACGCGGTTTTACGGAAGGGTACTATTATAAGCCGCGTGTAGATATGGAACTGCTTGAGGAATTTCATGAGGGAATCATTGCGCTTTCCGCATGTCTTGCGGGAGAGGTGCAGCGTGATATCGCGAAAGGGCTGATCGAAGAAGCAAAAAAGACTGCACGGCGCTATGAAGCAGTGTTCGGTAAGGGAAATTACTTTTTGGAGCTGCAGGATCACGGAATTCCGACACAGCAGACAGTCAATATGGCGTTGATGGCGATGTCGAAAGAACTGGATATTCCGCTCGTGGCAACGAACGATGTGCACTATACTTATGCGGATGATGTGAAGCCGCATGATATTCTTCTGTGCTTACAGACCGGAAAGAAGCTTGCGGACGAGGACCGGATGCGTTATGAGGGCGGGCAGTATTACGTCAAGAGTGAGGATGAGATGAAAATGGTGTTCCCCTATGCGATGGAAGCGCTGGAGAACACACAGCGTATCGCGGACCGCTGTGAGGTGTCAATCGAATTCGGTGTGACGAAGCTGCCGCATTTTGATGTGCCGGAAGGCTATGACTCGTGGAGTTACTTAAATGAACTTTGCCGGAAAGGGATGAAAGAACGGTATCCTCAGGGTGGCAAGGAGCTGGATGAGAGGCTTTCCTATGAGCTTGATGTGATCCGTAATATGGGGTATGTCGATTACTTTTTGATCGTTTGGGATTATATCAACTATGCGAGGGAGCACGGGATCGCCGTCGGACCGGGGCGCGGTTCCGCGGCAGGCTCCATTGTCTCGTATTGCCTGCATATTACGGATATCGACCCGATTAAATATAAACTGTTATTTGAACGCTTTCTGAATCCTGAACGCGTATCCATGCCCGATATCGACGTGGACTTCTGTTATGAGCGCCGGCAGGAAGTGATCGACTATGTGACCGAAAAGTATGGCGCCGATAAGGTCGTCCAGATCGTGACCTTCGGTACGCTGGCGGCGAAGGGTGTTATCCGTGACGTCGGGCGCGTCATGGACTTACCGTATGCGTTTGTGGATAATATTGCCAAGATGGTGCCGTACGAGCTGAATATCACGCTCGCGAGGGCGCTTGAAGTGAATGTCGAGCTTCGCACGCTTTATGAGAGTGACGAACAGGTGCATGAGCTGATTGATATGGCGAAACGGCTGGAGGGGCTGCCGCGTCATACGTCCATTCATGCGGCAGGCGTCGTGATCTGCCAAAGACCGGCAGAGGAATTTGTGCCGCTTTCCAGAGGTGCGGAAGGGGAAGTGACGACGCAGTTTACGATGACGACGATCGAGCAGCTCGGTCTGCTCAAAATGGACTTTCTCGGACTGCGGACGCTGACGGTCATTCAGGACGCGGTGCGCAATGTGGAACAGACGCGCGGCGTCCGGCTTTCGATGAATGAGATCGATTATGAAGATAAAGCGGTGTTTGATGATATTGGAACAGGTCGGACGGACGGCATTTTTCAGATAGAGAGCGGCGGCATGAAAAGCTTCATGAAAGAGTTAAAGCCGCGCAGTCTGGAAGATATCATAGCGGGAATTTCACTTTACCGTCCGGGACCGATGGACTTTATTCCGAAATATATTTATGGAAAAGACCATGAGAAGGATATCACGTATGACTGCCCGCAGCTAAAGCCGATCCTGGAGGCGACCTACGGCTGCATCGTTTATCAGGAGCAGGTCATGCAGATCGTGCGCGACCTGGGCGGTTATACGCTCGGACGAAGCGATCTTGTGCGCCGTGCCATGAGCAAAAAGAAACAGTATGTAATGGAGGAAGAACGCAAGAACTTTGTTTATGGCAATAAGGAGGAGGGCGTGCCGGGGTGTCAGGAAAAAGGGATCGCGCCTGAGGTTGCAAGCCATATTTACGATACGATGATGGATTTTGCGAAGTATGCGTTCAATAAGTCCCATGCGGCGTGTTATGCGGTCGTCTCTTATCAGACTGCTTATCTGAGACACTATTATCCTGTTGAATTTATGGCGGCGCTTTTAACGTCTGTCATCGACAATCCGGGCAAGGCGTGCGAATATATTCTGGTATCTCGCAATATGGGGATTGAAATCCTGCCGCCTGACATTAACGAAGGGAGCGGCGGCTTTTCCGTTTCCGGCGGGAAGATCCGCTACGCGCTGACTGCGATCAAGAGCGTCGGCAGACCGGTCATCGACGCAGTTGTAAAGGAACGTGAGCGCGGGGGCAGATTCCAGAGCATCAAAGATTTTCTGACGAGGATGATTGATGCGGGATGCGACATGAACAAACGCGCGATCGAGAATTTTATTAAGGCGGGGGCGTTTGACGGCTTAGGCGGTACGCGCAAGCAGTTTATGTGCGTCTATGTACAGATTTTGGATTCCCTGCATCAGGACAAAAAAAACCATATGGCAGGGCAGATGTCCTTATTTGACCTTGTCGGCGAGGAGAGCCGCGAAGCGTTTGAGATCGCGTTGCCTGATGTGGGCGAGTACGGGCAGGACATGCTGCTTGCGTTTGAGAAGGAAGTGCTCGGCGTCTATGTCAGCGGGCATCCGCTTGAACAGTATCAGGCGCTGTGGGAGCGGTGCATCACTGCCAAAACGTCGGATTTTTATCTGAATGAGGAAACCGGAAGCGCGCTGCTTGGGGATGGGCGAAAAGTGACTGTCGGCGGTCTGATCGCGGATAAAAAGATCAAATACACAAAAAATGATAAGGTCATGGCGTTTCTCACGCTGGAAGATCTGGTCGGCACGATCGAAGTGGTGATTTTCCCGCGCGATTACGAACTGAACTCTGCCAAGCTGATCGAGGATGCAAAAGTGTTTATCACAGGGCGTGTGTCTGCGGAAGAGGATAAGGATGCGAAGCTGATCTGCGAACGTATTTCGTTTTTTGAGGATATTCCGCGCAGCGTCTGGATCAAATTTCCGACAAAGGAGGCTTATCAGATGTCGGAGGACAAGCTGAAGACGCTTTTGTGGGAGCCGGAGGGAAAGGACAGCGTTGTTATTTATATAGAAGATATTCGTGCAAAAAAGGAGCTGGATGCGAACTGGAATATTCGCGCCGACGCGGAACTGATGACGCGGCTTGCCGATGCGTTCGGGGAACAAAACGTGAAAATTGCATATAACCAAAAGTTCAAAAAAGCCTGACTGTAGAAAAAATCGTAACAGTCCGGTGATCAGTCAAAACTGTTATACAGAATGTGCTGTCAGCACATTCTTTTGGAACGGGGATATTGAAAAAAATTCCAAAATAGATTAGAATGACTTCGGATAGTAAAAACGGATGTCGGAAAGGGCATGGTGGTACGATGGCGAATGAGATCAAAACGATCGGCGTATTGACAAGCGGCGGAGATGCGCCCGGCATGAATGCGGCGATTCGTTCTGTTGTAAGAAAAGCGATTGCGAACGGTGTTGCGGTGAAGGGGATCAAAAAGGGGTATCAGGGTCTGTTGAACGAGGAGATCGTTGATATGGACCGGCATTCCGTGTCGGATATCATTCAAAGAGGCGGAACCATCCTCGGAACGGCACGCTGTTCTGAATTCCGGACGGAGGAAGGACAGGAAAAGGGCGCCGAGATATGCCGGAAGCATGGGATCGACGGGCTGGTCGTCATCGGCGGGGACGGTTCCTACCGCGGAGCGCAGGAGCTTGCGCGCCATGGGATCAATACCGTGGGAATTCCCGGAACGATCGACTTGGATATTGCCTGCACGGATTATACGATCGGCTTTGATACGGCGATCAACACGGCGATGAGCGCCATTGATAAAGTGCGTGATACTTCCTCCTCCCATGAGCGGTGCAGTATCATTGAGGTTATGGGCAGGAACGCGGGTTATATCGCGCTGTGGTGCGGTGTTGCAAATGGTGCCGAGGATATTCTTTTACCGGAAAAATATGATTATAACGAGCAGAATATCATCAATAATATCATCAATAACAGGAAGCGCGGCAAGACGCATCATATCATCATCAATGCGGAAGGAATCGGTCATTCTACATCCATGGCGCGCCGCATCGAGGCGGCGACCGGAATCGAGACAAGGGCGACGATCCTGGGGTACATGCAGCGCGGCGGCAATCCGACCTGCAAGGATCGTTTCTATGCTTCGGTCATGGGAGCATATGCGGCGGATATCCTCTGTCAGGGAAAGAGCAACCGTGTTGTCGGCTACAGGAACGGGGAATTTACGGATTTCGATATTGAGGAAGCGCTTGCAATGAAGAAAGACATTTCGGAATATCAATATGAAGTGAGCCGCGTGCTTGCACAATAGCGGTCAAAAAGGAGCTTCCTGCGGAGGGAAGCTCTTTTTTAAGAGTGATGGGGAACGGAAATTGCAGGATGCAGGGCTTTTAATAGGAATCCGAAAAAACAGGGTTTGGAGCGTTTTAACGGGAGCGAACCGGATGGGTGCAGGCAGCGTTGCGTATGAGCGGTTGGGGAGGAGCGCATGATCACAAGCACGGCAAACAAAAAAGTAAAGGAGCTTGCGGAGCTCTCGGTGAAGGCGAAAGCACGTGCGGAGACGGGCTTGTTCCTTGCAGAGGGACGTAAACTTTTTATGGAAGCACCGCCTGAACAGATCGAGTCGGTCTATGTGGAGGAAAACGCCTATCGAGGCGCCGACACTGCCATGCGGGAAAAACTGGACCGGGTTTCCTTTGAACTGGTGAGCGGCGAAGTGTTCCGTAAGATCAGTGACACCATGACGCCGCAAGGTATTATGACGGTCGTGAGGCAGAAAAAATATGAAACACATGCGTTATTAAATAAAACAGACGGAAGAGCAGCGATGCTGCTGATATTAGAAAACATTCAGGATCCGGGAAATCTTGGAACGATGCTGCGGACGGCTGAAGGTGCGGGAGCATCCGGCGTGATCATGACGCGGGATACGGTGGATATTTACAGTCCGAAGACGATTCGTTCCACGATGGGTTCTGTTTACAGGGTGCCGTTTGCCGTGACGGAAGATCTCCCCGGAACGCTTGCAGAGCTGCGGGCGGCAGGTGTGTGTATCTATGCCGCGGCATTGGTTGAGGGTGCGCGCGTCTATGACGAACCGGATTATCGTAAGCCCTGTGCGTTTCTAATCGGGAACGAGGGAAACGGACTGCGGGCGGAAACAGTGGCGCAGGCTGACAGCCGCATCATCATTCCGATGAAGGGATGCGTGGAATCCCTGAATGCGGCGATGGCTGCGGGGATCCTGCTCTATGAGGCGGCGCGCCAGCGGCGTGTGTGAGTGCTGTTACACGGTAAAGCGGCTCGGAAGTATAAAGAGCAGAGGATAAAAACAGCGCTATAAAGAGCAAGGGCATAAGAGCAGAGGCATAAAAACGGGAGTGTAAAGAGCAGAAGTATAAAAAGCAAGAGCAAAAGAACGGGACAGGAGCGCACATAGGGATGCGCCTGAAATAGAGCGGAGGACAAAATGATGAAAATCGGTTTTATCGGACTTGGCAATATGGCGAAAGCGATCATCGGCGGCATGCTTGAAAAAGGAGCGGCAAAGACGGACGAACTGATCGGCTCCGCCGCCACGGAGCGGACAATCCGGGAGTGTGCAGAGCGCTTCGGCATAGAGACTACTCGGGACAACTGTCTTGTGGCAAAAGAGGCGGACATTCTTTTTCTGGCAGTGAAGCCGCAGCTTTTTCCGCAGGTGATTGCACAGATCAAGGATGATGTTGATAAAAGAACACTCGTTATTTCAATCGCGGCAGGAAAAACGATGTCCTATATCGAGCAGGAATTCGGTAAGACGCTTCGTCTCGTGCGCTGTATGCCAAATACGCCGGCACTGGTGGGGGAAGGCTGTACGGGCGTATGCTATAATGAACGTGTGACAGAACAGGATCAGGAAACGGCGCAGAAGCTGCTTTCTTCATTTGGCAGGGCTGTCGTGGTGCCGGAGCGCCTTATGGACACGGTCGGAGCAGTGGCGGGAAGTGCGCCCGCTTATGTCTGCATGTTTGTGGAGGCAATGGCGGACGCGGCGGTCCTGGGCGGAATGCCGCGGACGCAGGCGTATGAATTTGCGGCGCAGACCGTTTTGGGAACGGCGAAGCTGATGTTGGAGTCGGGGAAACATCCGGGAGAGTTAAAGGATATGGTGTGCTCGCCCGCAGGTACTACGATCGAAGGAGTGCGTGCATTGGAGCGCGCCGGAATGCGCAGCGCGGTCATGGAGGCGCTCTGCGCATGTATGGAGAAATCAAAGAAGCTGTGAGTGAAAGCAAATGTTATGATTGCAGGACGCGGCGGAAAGATAAACCGTATATTTATACAGATTAAAAAAATAATGTATAATTAAATAATTATTGCGAAAGGAATACAAAATGATATAATAAATGTGGTATATATGAAAACGGTTACTACTATCAAACAAAGCGGACGGTGGGATGAAAATGGGGAAGTTTAAGAAAATGGCATTGGGAATGGCGCTTGCAATTTGCATGTTTGGCAGTAATGTAAGCTTATGCTATGCCGTGACAAGCAGTATTTCAATGGATCTTACTGCATCGAATCTGTATGCAAAATTTGTATATGCAGAGCAGGGGCATAAGCTTACGCTGACGGCATTTTGGCAGGAAGCAACTCCGGATGGAAACGTAAAGCCCGGAAATACCAGCTCCACACAATTTGGAAGCGTTACGGAAGTGATTGTGGTGCGCAATAGCCCTGACGGTTATCGGTATACATGGGGGAGGGCATTTGGCGATGTGGATGGAAAAACAGTGGCTGTAACAGGAGAAATCACCGTGCCGTAGGAGGGAAAGGCATGAGAAGGCAAAGCAAATGGCGTGACAGCATTTCATTTTTCTATATGCTGACAGCAGGAATACTCCTGCTGTCAGCATGCGGAAAAACAGGACAGGGAGGCAGGAATGCCGGCACGGACGAGCAAATCGGCGCTGATTTTGAATATCAATACATTGCAGAATCGGAAGAGGGTTATTATTTTTGGGAACCTATGACCGAATCTCAGTTTTATCCACGCCTGATGTTCATGGATAAAGAATCCGGACGGGTAGTGCCGTTGTGTAATAAACCGGACTGCCCGCACGAGGGAGAGGAATGTAATGCATACTATCCTAAAATGACGCTTGGAGAAGACGGGATCGACCGGATCGACCGGTATTACCTTCAGTATTATGAGGGGAATCTCTATGCGGTCGGGTTCAGCTCGGATGGGTATGCCGCACTGTTCCGCATTAAAGGGGACGGTTCCGAGTGGGAGATCAGCACAAAGCTGTATCGGACGGATTATGCTTCTACAAATATTTGGGAATCACCAAGTGTATTGATCAATAATGGATATGTGTATTTTATAGATAATAAGCAGACGAATATGGAGCTTGAGCGGATACCGGTTGGCGGCGGGACGGCGGAGACCGTCTATGAGGGAGATAGTCACGCGACCTTTACGGATGTTCACCGGCTTGAGGGTCATGACGGAGCAGTGTTTTTTCAGGCTGTTAGTTTCTTTGATGAAACATCTGACTATAGGAGCGGCGCCTTGTACCGGTATGATACGGCATCGGGACAGTGCCGCCTGATAAAAGAGGGGATTTACGGACCTTATTCCGTACAGAATGATTTCGTGTATTACGGGAGCGGGGAAGGGCTCTGCCGTTATTCGATACAGGAGGATACAACGGAAATTTTATCAGAGGCGTCGATGGATGTTCCAAACATTACGCTTACGCAGGATTACATCATTCTTTGTGATCAAAGAGGAGACGGGGAACTGATTTTTTATGATTATGAGGGGACAAAGATCACTTCGGTTTCTGATGAATGGGAGCCGAGATGGTATTACGGGGGAAATTCAAGGATGCTGTTTGCAGAGTGCTGGGGCGGCAGCTACAGTGCGCCGTGCTGTTTAGACTTAACTTGTCCGCTGGAGCAATTACAGTGGAAAGAATTGAAAGCGGATTAATGCCCGATTCCTTCTGTATATAAAAGTAAAAAAGAGCTTTGGCTCTTTTTTTATGTAAAAATTTAGCCGAATTAACCATAAGTGCCACGAAAAATGTGTGAAATATGAACAAAGTGTGAAACTTGACAAAAGTTTCTTGCTTTGTTATTATATGTGCCGTAACAATATTTAATAAAATTGTAATATTTGGGACAGGAACGAAATAGACTTTGAGGAGAACGAGGATTCAATAACACAGATCACGCGGAGGTTTGATAGGATGGGAGCAAGGAATCTGAAGCTGCCCCATGCGGCTGTGGCGATGGTGATGATCGTTGTACTGCTAGCGGGCTTTATCGTGCCGGCAGAGACAGTCAAAGCGGGCAAAGACGAAAATACAGATACGCTGAGTGCCGGAGCGGCACTGGTTTTGGGGGCGGATACGTTAAGTGCCGGAGTGGCATTGATCCTGGATACAGAACTTACGATCGCTGAAGCATCGGGGAATGTGTCGGAGGAACAGGCATCTGCGGAACCGGCGGCATTCGCAGAGAACACGGAAGGTTCAGAAGAACCGGAAGGCGCAGAAGCGCCGGCAGAGAATGCGGCGGACGGCGGGACGGAAAATGAAACCGCGTTTGTTATGACGAATGTGCAGAGCACGCTGAATGTCCGTGCATCTGCGAGTGAGGAAGCGGAGATCATCGGCAGGCTGTATGCCGACTGCTATGGCGAGATCTTAGAGCAGGGAGACGGGTGGACGCTTTTACGATCCGGCAGCGTTGTCGGATGGGCCAAAAATGATTATTTGCTGTTCGACGAGGCGGCGGAGGAAGCGCTGTCGCAGGTTGGAAGGTGGACGGCGACGGCCAACGAGAGCGGACTGCGTATCCGCACGGAAGCCTCTACGGATTCTGGTATTTATGCGCTGCTTGCACAGGGGGATATTGTCGATATCTATGAAGATCAGGGCGAGTGGCTCAAGGTGGATTATGATGGCTGTGCAGGCTATGTGTCTGCGGAATATGTGACTGTGGATTTAGTCTGCGCGACCGGGGAGACGATCTCGGAGATCGCAGCGCGCGAGGCTGCGGAAGCTGAGGCAAGGAGAAGGGCACAGGAAGATGCGGCGGCACGCAGGGCGGCGCTCAGTGAGGAGCAGGCCAATGTCGAGGCAAATTATACGGATCTGCAGCTGCTGGCAGCGCTGATTTGGTGCGAGGCGGGTAATCAGTCTTATGAGGGACAGCTGGCAGTCGGTGCGGTCGTGATGAACCGTGTGAACCACCCGGCATATCCAAACACAATATCGGGTGTTATTTATGCGCCGGGGCAGTTTACGCCCGCGATGACGGGCAGAGTTGCAAAGGCACTGCAGCGCGGTGTGCCGGATTCCTGCACACAGGCGGCGATGGAGGCGATGAGCGGCGTCAGCAATGTCGGCGGGGTGCTTCACTTCAACGTAAAGACGATCCGCAGCAGCGACCTGATCATTGGTGACCACGCGTTTTGGTAAAACTTACAAAAATGAAAGAAACTCTCTGTGGGAGGGTTTCTTTTTTTTTCAAAATGGTGTAAGATAGACACACAGCAACGGAAGAAAGGGGAATGGCTATGAATATGACTGTCATATGGCTGATAGCTCTTGCCGTATTCATCGTGATCGAGCTGGTGACGCTGGCGCTGACGACGATCTGGTTTGCAGGCGGAAGTCTGATCGCAGCGGTTGCTGCTGCCTTTTCGGCGCCCCTGTGGCTTCAGATCATCCTGTTTTTTGTGGTATCGCTCGTGCTTTTATGGTTCACAAGACCGCTTGCCGTGCGCTATTTTAATAAAGACCGTGTGCGGACCAATGTGGAGAGCATGATCGGCATGCAGGCGATCGTGACGAGCGAGATCAATAATTTGGAAGGCATCGGCGAAGTAAAAGTCGGCGGGCAGGAGTGGTCGGCGCGGACACTTTATGAGGGAATGAGACTTCCGGTCGGCATGGTGGTCGTTGTCAGACAGGTGAGCGGCGTAAAGCTGATCGTCGAGCCAAAATAGGCTATGGTGCTGCGGGAGGACATCAGTTGTACCGTAACCAAAAGAATATGAGGTTCCTGCCCGGATTGCGGCGGGAGGAAAGGGATTTTTTATGGACAATTTGGGAATTATTGCATTACTTGTTGTACTTGGATTACTCATTTTGATTCTCGCATCCTGCGTAAAGATTGTTCCGCAGGCGCAGGCGTTTGTTGTGGAGCGTCTCGGAGCGTATCAGGGAACATGGCCGGTAGGTATTCACTTCAAAATGCCGCTGATCGATAAGGTTGCAAAGAGAGTCCTGCTAAAAGAGCAGGTAGTGGATTTCGCACCCCAGCCCGTTATCACGAAGGATAACGTAACGATGCGGATCGATACGGTCGTATTCTTTATGATCACGGATCCGAGGCTGTTTGCGTATGGCGTTGAGAATCCGATCATGGCGATCGAAAATTTAACGGCGACGACACTGCGTAATATTATCGGTGACTTAGAGCTTGACCAGACGTTGACCTCCCGCGAAACGATCAACACGAAGATGCGTGCGTCGCTGGATATTGCGACCGACCCGTGGGGAATTAAGGTAACGCGCGTTGAGTTAAAGAACATCATCCCTCCTGCAGAGATCCAGAATGCGATGGAGAGACAGATGAAGGCGGAGCGTGAACGCCGTGAAGCAGTTACGAGGGCGGAAGGCGAGAAGAAGGCAAGCGTAACGGTTGCAGAAGGTAAGAAAGAGGCGGCGATCCTTGAAGCCGAGGCAGAAAAGCAGGCAGCGATCCTGCGTGCGGAAGCACAGAAGGAAAAGATGATCCGTGAGGCGGAAGGTCAGGCGGAAGCGATCTTAAGAGTGCAACAGGCCACAGCCGACGGTATCCGTTTCTTAAAGGAATCCGGCATGGACGACAAGGTATTGCAGTTGAAGAGCTTAGAGGCATTTGAGAAAGCGGCGAACGGGCAGGCTACCAAGATCATCATTCCGTCCGACTTACAGGGAATTGCCGGACTTGCGACTACTTTTAAGGAAGTCATCAGCAAATAGCGCAGCGGTGACAGATACGCCGCGTACCGACGGGAAAAGAGCCGAAAGGCTGAAATGTTACGTTTTTTCATGGCGCAGAATGTTTCTGCGCCATTCCCACATTTATTCCCGCGGATAATGAGTCAGGTGCCGTGTCTGCACGGGCATAAAGCCAACGATTCCGATTTGGCGGATGCTGCGGGGGCTTGGTTTAAGAGGAGGGAATATGAACGAAAAAATCAGCTTGAAGGGACGTCATTTTTTAACGTTAAAGGATTTTACGCCGGAGGAGATCACGTATTTGCTGGATCTTTCGGCTGAATTAAAAGAGAAAAAGAAGAAAGGTATCCCGGTTGATGTGCTGCGCGGTAAAAACGTGGCGCTTATTTTTGAAAAAACAAGCACGCGTACACGCTGTTCCTTTGAGGTGGCGGCGCATGATCTTGGCATGGGAACGACTTATCTGGATCCTTCCGGCTCTCAGATCGGCAAAAAAGAGAGCATTAAGGATACAGCCCGCGTGCTTGGATCGATGTACGAGGGTATTGAGTACCGGGGATTTGAGCAGACGATCGTCGAGGAGCTCGCTGCCTATGCCGGAGTTCCGGTCTGGAACGGACTCACGAATGAATATCATCCGACGCAGATGCTCGCTGATATGCTTACGATCAGGGAATTGTTCGGACATCTCGCGGGACTGAAGCTTGTATATATGGGGGATGCCCGCTATAATATGGGGAACTCTCTGATGATCGTGTGTGCGAAGCTTGGACTGCATTTTACGGCGTGTGCGCCGGAAAAATATTTTCCGAATGAAGTGCTCGTAAAACAGTGCATGGAATATGCCCAAGTAAGCGGCGGCAGCGTTACGCTGACTTCCGATGTAAAGACGGGTACGAAAGGGGCGGATGTGGTCTGTACCGATGTGTGGGTGTCTATGGGAGAACCCGACAGCGTATGGCAAGAACGGATTCATGACTTAACGCCGTACCGCGTGACGAAAGAAGTCATGGACAATGCAGGGGAGCAGTCGGTATTCCTGCACTGTCTGCCGGCTTTTCATGATCTGGATACGAAGATCGGAAAAGAGATTTATGAGAAATATGGGCTGAATGAAATGGAAGTGACGGACGAAGTGTTTGAGTCTGCGCGTTCCCATGTCTTTGAGGAAGCTGAGAACCGTATGCATACGATCAAGGCGGTTATGGCGGCGACCCTCGGCGCATTTGAAGACGAAATTTGAGGAAAGGCTGACAGAGGGGCGCCTCCTTAGCGAAATTGGCGGGGGGGCCTGGCTGATAGTCTAAATAAAGCCCGATTTGATGCTTTGCAGACAAACCCGGTACGGGCAGCATGTCAGAGATGTCAGAGGGATTGAAAATGGAAGAAAATAGAAAAGCACAGTTATTAAAACTTCTGCGCAGCAGGGATGCTTATGTTTCCGGGCAGGAGCTGTGCGAACAGTTCGGCGTGTCGCGCACGGCTGTCTGGAAGATGATCAACCAGTTAAAGGAAGAAGGCTATGAGATCGAGGCAGTTTCAAATCGGGGATACTGCCTAAAGAGTGCGCCGGACTTAACTTCGCCGGAAGAGATCACAAGCCGTCTTACGACTGACTGGGCAGGCAGGACCGTGTATCATTTCGGTGAAACGGGCTCTACGAATATTGATGCCAAACGCCTTGCGGACGAAGGTGCGCCGCATGGCACGCTTGTGGTCGCGGATACCCAGACGATGGGGCGCGGCAGACGCGGCAGGGGTTGGGAGTCGGAGGACGCCGGGAAAGCAGTTTATATGACATTGTTATTAAAGCCGCAGTTTTCGCCGGAGTATGCATCCCGTGTGACGCTGCTGATGGCAATGGCAGTCACCGCGGCACTGGAGGAAGTCTGTGAAGGGCAGTCCGTTCAGATCAAATGGCCAAATGACGTGGTCATAAACGGACGGAAAGCATGCGGCATTCTGACTGAGATGAGCGCGGAGCCGGGCTATATTCATCATGTGGTCATTGGAACGGGTATCAATGTCAATCAGAGCAGTTTTCCGAAAGAAATCGAACAGACGGCGGCTTCTGTGCTCCGGGAGACGGGAAAGATGCAGCCGCGCGCGCTGATCATTGCACGTGTCATGTTCTTTTTTGAACAATACTATGAATGTTTTGTACAGACGCATGACTTATCGGCGCTCAGGGAACAATATGAGGCGCATCTGGCGGGTATCGGACGCGAGGTGCGTGTATTAGATCCCAAGGGGGAATATACCGGCGTCTCTAAGGGGATCACGGACAGCGGCGAGCTGATTGTGGAAAAAGAGGACGGTACGCGCGTGGAGGTTTATGCGGGTGAGGTGTCGGTGCGGGGGCTGTATGGTTATACAGCATGAGGAGAACTTCTAAAGCTCACGGCAAAGGCTGTATCGCTATGAAGTTCTATGCCTTACGCTGAAGAACGGCAGACTGCCGTTCTCCACTATGAGCCTAAAATGCGTGAAAAGGATATGGAAGGAAATGAAGGACGGACATGAGCGGATCACGGACGGTTTTATGCGGCGCGAATGCCTATGATAAAAAATATTTTTTTAACAAAGAGTTTGCAAAGCTGCCACAGTCCATACAGGAGGAGCTGCACATTATCTGCGTGCTTTTCACGGAGGAGGTCGGCGGTATTTTTACGATTGGTTTTGAGGAAGACGGCAGCGTGACGATGCAGACGGAAGCCGCGGAGGAGGATTATCTTTATGATGATATCGGGAGCGGGCTGTTAGTCAGCGAAGTGCGCAGGAAGCGCACGGAACTGTTTGAATCCTTAAGCTTGTATTACCGGGCGGTCATGCTGGGCGAGGATGTATCGGGGTTGCTGAACCGTCAGGAAGATGGGGAGGAGACGAAATAGTGGGCAAAATTCTTGTGATCGATGTGGGAAATACCAATATCACATTCGGCGTATACGAAAAGGAAACACTGGTCACGACATTCCGTATGATGGCGAAACAGTCGAGGACTTCGGATGAGTACGGGATCAGTCTGCGGGAACTGCTGAGAGAAAATAGCGTGGGAACGGACGATATAGAGGGTACGATCATTGCAAGTGTCGTGCCGAATGTGATGCACTCGCTGACGGGCGCGATCGTGCGTTATCTGGGACATACGCCGATGATCGTCGGTCCTGGCATTAAAACAGGGATCCGCATTGTCACGGAAAATCCGCGGGAAATCGGCGCTGACAGGATCGTCGATGCGGTCGGCGCATACGAGAAGTACGGCGGCCCCGTGCTTGTGATCGATTTTGGTACGGCGACAACCTATGACCTGATGACGGAGGACGGCTGTTTTACGGCGGGAATCACGGCGCCGGGCATCCGTATCTCTGCAAAGGCGCTTTGGGAGGATACGGCGCGGCTTCCGGAGGTGGAGATCAGGAAACCGGCTTCCATTCTGGCACAGGAGACGATCTCCAGTATGCAGGCGGGGCTTGTATACGGTCAGATCGGACAGACGGAATATATTATCAGACAGGTAAAGGAAGAAAGCGGCTATGGCGATGATATGAAGGTGGTCGCTACCGGAGGGCTTGGCAGACTCATTTCAGAGGAGACCGAGGCAATTCAGATCTATGACAGCTCTCTTACGCTGGACGGACTGCGCATGATCTATGAGAGAAATCATAAGGGCAGGCGTGTTCTCAAATGACAGTATCTATCTTGTGTGGAGCTGCAGATTTTGTGTGGAGCGTTAAAGTAAGCTTGGGATCTTATTTGTAATTACCTGATTAGCTGCTGCCCGGTAGCAGAAGGAATGATATAAAAACGTATGCAACTGAAAATCGGAAATATAACGCTGCCGAACAATCTGATCCTTGCGCCGATGGCGGGGGTGACTGACTTACCGTTCCGTGTGCTCTGTGCCGAGCAGGGTGCCGGCATGGTGTGCATGGAGATGATTTCGGCAAAGGCGTTGTCTTATCATAATAAAAATACGGAAGAACTGCTGAACATTTCGCCGCAGGAGGGGCTTGTATCCCTGCAATTGTTTGGCTCAGAACCAGATCTGATCGGTGAGATGGCAAAAAAGATCGAAGAACTGCCATTTGCGGTACTGGATATCAATATGGGCTGTCCGGTGCCGAAGGTCGTAAACAATGGTGAGGGCAGCGCACTTATGAAAAATCCCCGGCTTGCGGGAAAAATCATTGAGGCGGCGGCAAGGGCGATTCGGAAGCCTGTCACGGTCAAGATCAGGCGCGGCTTTGACTTGGAACATGAAAATGCGGTCGAGATCGCGCATATCGCGCAGGAGTCGGGTGCAGCGGCAGTTGCCGTGCACGGAAGGACAAGGGAGCAGTATTATGCGGGCGATGCAGATTTAAGCTGCATCCGCGCCGTCAGGCAGGCTGTGCGTATTCCCGTCATTGGAAATGGGGATGTGACGGACATATCTTCCGCCAAACGGATGCTTGAGGAGACGGGCTGTGACGGCGTGATGATCGGACGGGCAGCGCGAGGGAATCCATGGATCTTTCGCGAGATCGCGCGCGGACTTGCAAAAGGCGATGTGAATGGACTCGCGGAAGGCAATCTGAGCTGGGGCAGCTGCTGCGGGGCGGATATGCCTGATTGCGTGAATCACATGGAACAAGCGTGCAGTGGGGAAAATATGCCGGAGCAGAAAAAAGGGATGCGGGAAGCGCAGAAAGTATGGGAATCCGACAGTGGACAGCGTGACGGAAAACCGGACCGCAGCGCGGTAAAGAGTATGATGCTGCGCCATGCGCGTATGCTTCTTGAAGAAAAAGGAGAATATACCGGTGTGCGGGAAATGCGCAAGCATGTGGCATGGTATACGGCGGGGTATCCAAACTCTGCTGCCATGCGGCGCGCGGTCAACGAAATCACAAGTTTTGAAGCCTTGCAGGAGCTTCTTGACACTATGTGGTAAATGGGATATAATACAAGCGCTTTTATGATACCGCAGAATAGAGAACGGAATAGAATGAGCGCATGAATCTTTTATTAGAAGAAGAATTCATGCGCAGTTTCTATAGATTTAAGAAAAGGGAAGGAAATCGGAATGGAAGGCAAAAAAAATATTTTAACGTATGAGGGATTGCGCAGATATGAGGAGGAGCTTCACAACCTGAAAGTGGTCAGAAGAAAAGAGGTCGCTCAGAAGATTAAGGAGGCGCGCGAGCAGGGAGATTTATCGGAGAACGCAGAATACGATGCGGCGAAGGACGAACAGCGCGATATTGAGGCAAGAATCGAGGAACTTGAAAAGATCCTGAAAAATGCGGAAGTCGTGATTGAGGATGAAGTGGATTTAGATAAGGTCAGCATTGGCTGTAAGGTGCGCATTCTTGATCTAGAATATAATGAAGAATTGGAATACAAGATCGTCGGTTCCAGCGAGGCGAACAGCCTCAAAGGAAAAATTTCGAACGAATCTCCGGTAGGAAAAGCACTGATCGGCGCTAAAAAGGGAGATAAAGTCAGCGTTGATACACAGGTCGGTGTTGTGAATTATCAGATTTTGGACATCGATAAGTCGAAGGAATAAAAGATCTCTTTCGTAAAGGATTCCGGGGGGTAAGGATGCCCGGGATGGAAAAGCAGGTTTGCAGGTTAAAGAAAGGCATGAAGACGAAAATGGCAGATATCAATACACAGAATCAGATGCAGGATGGAGCGCAGGTTCGGAATAATGAACAGAACTGTGTGCAGGATCAGAGAAGCGTAGAAAGTCAGGGCAAGGCGCGGGAAAATGAGCAGGGTCAGGGCAAGGCACGTGGAAACGGGCAAGGTCGGGACAAAGCTCAGGGAAATGAGCAAAATCAGGGCGAGCCGGACTTAGGACAGCTCTTAAAGGTGCGCAGAGAAAAGCTTGCCGCTTTGAAAGAAGCGGGTAAGAACCCGTATGTGATCACGAAATATGAGATGACGCATCACAGCGCGGAGATCAAGGAAAAGTTTGAGTCACTTGAGGGCAGCACGGTCAGGGCTGCCGGACGGCTGATGTCCAAGCGCGTGATGGGGAAAGCGTCGTTCTGCCATATTCAGGATGTTCAGGGGACGATCCAGTGCTACGTGGCGCGCGACAGCGTCGGTGAGGAATCCTATGCAGATTTTAAGAAATTTGATATCGGCGATCTGGTCGGTATTGAGGGCTTTGTGTTCCGTACAAAGACCGGCGAGGTATCGGTACATGCGGAAAAGATCACGCTGCTGACGAAGAGCTTACAGGTGTTGCCTGAAAAGTTCCACGGGCTGACGAATACGGATCTCCGTTACCGCCAGCGTTATACGGATCTGATCATGAACGAGGACGTGAAGAAGACCTTTATCCTCCGTTCCAAGATCATCAGCGCGATCCGTTCTTATTTAGACGGGCAGGGCTTTTTGGAGGTCGAGACGCCGATGCTTGTCTCCAATGCGGGCGGCGCGGCGGCAAGACCGTTTGAGACGCATTATAATGCGTTAAACGAGGACGTGAAGCTTCGGATCTCTTTGGAGCTGTACTTAAAGCGCCTGATCGTCGGCGGTTTAGAGCGGGTCTATGAGATCGGACGCGTATTCCGCAACGAGGGACTTGACACAAGGCATAATCCGGAGTTTACGATGATGGAGCTTTATCAGGCGTATACGGATTATTACGGTATGATGGAGCTGACGGAAAATATGTTCCGCCATGTGGCCAAGACCGTGCTTGGCACGACGACCGTATTATATAAAGATGTGGAGATCGACCTCGGCAAGCCGTTTGCGCGGCTGACGATGGTGGATGCCGTGAAACAGTATGCGGGTGTGGACTTCGATGAAGTTCCCGATACGGCGGCGGCAAAGAAGCTCGCGGATGAAAAGGGCATTCAGTATGAGGAACGCCACACGAAGGGGGATATCCTGAATCTGTTTTTTGAGGAATTTGTCGAGGAGCATTTGATTCAGCCAACATTCGTGATGGACCATCCGGTCGAGATCTCGCCGCTCACGAAGCGCAAGCCGGATAAGCCCGATTATGTGGAGCGCTTCGAGCTGTTTATTACTGGACATGAAATGTGTAACGCCTATTCTGAGCTGAACGACCCGATCGATCAGAGGGAGCGTTTTAAGGCGCAGGAAGCAGCGCTGGCGGCGGGCGATGAGGAAGCGAACACGACGGACGAGGATTTCATGAACGCCTTGGAGATCGGCATGCCGCCGACCGGAGGCATCGGTTACGGCATTGACCGGCTGATCATGCTGCTCACGAACCAGCCCGCGATCCGGGATGTGCTACTGTTCCCGACGTTAAAATCGCTATAATTTCGTCGCTCCTTGTCATTCCTTGTCACGCTTCGTCACACTACGGACAAGTATGGACAACGGCATGTAGACGCAAAAAGTCGCGTTTTCTGAGCCGAAAAGTGAGGTCTCTTAAAGCCTCATGAAAGAGTGAAAAAATGCTTCGTGCATCGTCACGGAACGTGATGTAGAGCACGGATTTGGCTGAAACTAAACAGGTAAATTATCCAGAGGACAGCTTTTGGATGGTTTCACAGGCACTTACTTTAGAGAAATCTAGAGTAGGTGCCTTTTTTCGTGCTTGGGGCAACTTGTAAACATTTTTTCATTCGAAAGGAGGCTCATGATCGTGGCAAAAAGATCAAAGGAAGAGCGGGAAGAAGAAAGAAAAAAAGAACTTCTTCGGACATTAAGAAGAGGACCGGATCTTGACCGGTTCATAGATGAGCAGAAGAGGACTTTTGTTTCCTATGCCCAGGGAGCACGGATGTATTCCATGAACTATTACTCATTCGTGAAACTGGCAAAAGAAGCAGGGGCGAATATCCGTATTAAGAAGAACGTGGTTATCGATCTGGAGTTGATCGAAAAGTTTCTGGAAAACAATTGCGAAGGCGCGGAAGGAGAAATGTGATATGGAAAGAGGAAGATCAAAAGATCCCGGTAAACAGGAGAGAATGGATAATTACAAGGCACAGTTCAAAAACGGCAAGAAGAAATGGGTCAGATACGATGAGGGCGCAATCCTTTATTCTATGGGGATCCACTCGTTTATGGATCTGGCTAATGAGGCGAAGGCAGTTTATCGCATCAAGCGTATCTGTCTTGTAAATACAGAAAAACTGGATGAGTACATTGAAGTAATGTACGGCGATCCGGAAAGTAACTAAGGAGGGCAAAGATCATGTGTAAGGTTATCGCAGTTGCAAATCAAAAAGGCGGTGTCGGAAAGACCACTACAGCTGTAAATCTTGGGATCGGACTGGCTGCAGAGGGCAACAAGGTTTTATTGATCGATGGAGATCCTCAGGGCTCCATGACGATCAGTCTGGGATATAGGGAGCCTGATAGTCTTGAATATACGCTGTCCACTCTGTTATCAGAAGTAATGGAAGAGAAAAAACTTTCTCTCACGGAGACCATCATCCAGCATGATGAAGGCGTAGATCTTATTCCGGCAAATATCGAATTGTCAGCTCTTGAGATCAATCTGGTAAATGTCATGAGCAGGGAAGTCATGCTCCGGAGTATTGTGGAATATCTCAAGACGGAATATGACTACAAGTATATCATCATCGATTGTATGCCTTCGCTCGGAATGCTTACAATCAATGCCCTGACTTGCGCAGACAGTGTTCTGATTCCGGTGCAGGCTGCATATCTTCCGGTAAAAGGTTTGGAACAGCTCATCAAAACCATCGGTCGCGTACAGAGGAGACTAAATAAGAATCTCAGAATCGAAGGGATATTGCTTACGATGGTAGATGCCAGGACGAATTATGCCAGGGATATCTCACAGCTTGTTATAGATACTTACTCGAATCAGATAGGTGTGTTTCATACCTGCATCCCTCTTTCGGTTCGTGCGGCAGAGATCAGTGCAGAAGGGTCCAGTATTTATCAGTATGATCCGAAAGGAAAGGCTGCTAATGCGTACCGGACATTAACGGAGGAGGTGTTGGATCGTGGCTAAGAGAGTTGGACAGAAGATCAAAATGACATCCATTGATGAATTACTCTGTGTTCCTTCAGTAGCCGGTTGTGACGAGATCGAGGTTGCAAAGATCCGGCCGTTCAAGGATCATCCTTTCAAGGTTTTGGATGATGAAAAGATGCATGAACTTGTGGAAAGTATCATGTTAAATGGTGTGCTGGTTCCGGTTACTGTCAGACCGCTTGAAGACGGAGATTATGAAATGATCTCCGGTCACCGACGGTTATTTGCGGTAAAAGAAATCGGTTTCGATAAGATCCCTGCAATCGTAAAGAAGTACGACGATGACGAAGCTGTCCTGGCTATGGTGGACTCTAACTTGCAGAGAGAAGAGATTCTCCCAAGTGAGAAGGCTTTTGCGTACAAGATGCGTTATGATGCGATGCGCAGACAAGGTCAGCGAAGTGATTTAACTTCGTCCCGAATTGGGACGAAGTTGCCGGAAGGCAGAGCGGATGATGAACTGGCGGAGAGAGTCGGGGAAAGCCGTGGACAGTTGCACCGGTATCTTCGCTTGGTAGAACTTATTCCTCCAATCTTGGAGCTGGTAGATAAGAAGGCCTTGGCACTTGCTACTGCAGTGGAAGTTTCTTTTCTGGATCACGAAGTGCAGGAGATGCTTTACGAGTATATGCTTGAAAATGATATCTGCAAGACCTTTCAGATCTTTGCACTGAGAGATTATCTTAAGGAAAATGAAACCATCTCCAAGATGGAACTCATGCGGATCCTGAATGAGAATGCCCCCAAGGATGAGAGCAACAGATTTCAGCAGCTCACGATAACAAAGAAGAAGCTTCTGGAATACTTCCCGACATTCTATACCAGATCTCAGATGGAGAAGGTGCTGTTCTCGTTATTGGAAGAATGGAAGAAAAAGAATGATGAAACAGGGAGTTGATCATGGTTTTCCGCTTGGATTTGAAAAAACAAGCGGAAAAAACAAGCGGTAAGCGGAAATAATAAGCGAAAAAGCAGAAGTAAGGAGTCGAGAGCGGCTCCTTTTTCTGTTTTGTCGGATATTTCTTGACATGTAGTCACTGACTACATATAATAAAAAGCAGAAGCACACGCATTGACTACATAGAGGAGGTGCCTATGAAGAAGGAAATATATAACCTCGAAGGAATCGAGATTGAAGTAGAAAAGTATGACAAAAACGACAAGGATGCAGAGCGTCGTCGCCTGGCTTATTGTTTCAGAATGATTAGGGAAAAGTCCGGTATGAGCAGGACTGATTTTTCTGTGTGGTTGGGCGTACCTTATCGGACCATGCAGGAGTGGGAACTTGGCAGGAGAGCCATGCCGGAATATGTTTTACGATTGATTGCCTATAAGGTGATGAACGAGCTGCGAGAAGGGAGGATCGGTTAATATGATCATATTAAGAAAACTCCTAAAGCTTTTGTTGTTACCGGTTGCTTTTATTCTGTTCTTTATAAGATGGGCATTGGAGACTTCGGTGAAGCTGACAGAATGGGCAGTGGGACTGCTTACCTTAATAGTCGGAGCAGCTATTATCTATAGCATCGTTATCCATAGATGGGGAGATCTTTTCCTTTATTCACTGATATTTGCAGGCATCATGGCTATACTGATGGCAGTAGTTGTTGTTCAGGATTTTTGCGATTCAATGCTTGAAAAGATAGGTATGCTGTGATTTTATGATGTTATAGAAATTGTATGTTTATCAGGTGGATTAAGGAAAACAAAGGAGACATAAATCAGTGAAGCTTAATACGCATAGAGTCAAAAATATACGAGTAAATAGTTATATTGATGAAAAGAAACTCAAACTTTCGCAGGAATATTTTGTATTAGCTTTTTTAAAGTACATGTTCCCTAGTAAGTACAAAGATCTACTTCATGGAGATAGGCCTGATTTGCAAGGGGGAAATGTATTTGTTGAGGTGACTGCGCTGGATACATATAAGGATATGCAGGCTAGTAAAGAGTTTGCCAAATATATTGCGGACGGTGATGAACGGCGAATTAAAACAATCGAAGGAACCGGGAATGCGTTGAGAAGTATTGAAACTCTAAATGCCACAAGTATGTATAGCGGTGGAGGATATAACTTCGAATCTGATTATGAACTGTTAGAGAAGCGTATTTGTGAAAAAGTAGATAAAGCCAAAGGATATGAAATAAATAATCGAACGCCTGAGTTAGCGCTTGTAAAGGAGGATCGTCCTCTTCAGGAGTGGTTTGAAAAGATAAGCGATTCCTTAGAAACAATTGTGAAAAATCAAGATGTGTATGAAACCGTGTATATTCTATTCCCAAATGGTTGTATTTATGTTGAAAAAGGGGAAGCTCCAAATATAATAGAATTAAACCAGGATGAGTATATTTGCCTTAAAACAATTGGCAGAATGACAGCAGAAGATGAGATTACCACAGATGACGAGGAATGGAATTAGGCTCAAAAACGAGTTGACGTTTACTGACAAACACACAAGATTATTTGTTTCCAAAATAAATACAGATGAGGTTTGCACGGAGTGGTAAATTATGTGATAAAAATTAATATGCGAGGTATAAGTATATGAAGCAATTGTCCAAGGATGATACGGGACTGGAGTATACAAAGAAAATAGACGACCTTTTGAAGGCCGATTCCCGAGAGCGCATGTTCCAGGATTATATAATCAGCCCTTTTTTACAACGAGTTTTAGCAGATTATGAGATTGTTCCGGTTGATATTAAGGTCTCCGGAAAGGCCCACGATTATGGTAAGTATTGTGGAGAATACGGATCACACGACAAAGACGGAAAAACCCTTCGATTCATAGAAACTCCTGACTTGTGTGTGGCTAAAGGGTGGAAATGGATTAATGACGATGGAAAAACAGATTATATAGCAACTGTCGAAATTAAAACTCCACTTTCAGATAATGAATTCTGGATTGCCCCTGGTTACGAAGAAGGCGAGGAGAGAAAAATAATATTTGAGAATAAGGTATCAGATATGGTTGACTTCATTAACAATCACATGCTAAGCAGAGATAATATGGGGTATCCCTATGAAGACGATGATAAACATTGTAAGGACATTAAGAAACAAGTTGGTATTCATCTGCGAGGCTTAAATAAAGTGATCGTAACAGACGGCATTCGCTGGATGTTTTTTTATAAAGATGAAAATGGAGTATGTCATGCGCTTAATCCTATAGATTTGGGGACGAGAATTTGTCGCCGATTAAGAAAAAGATACAAGCATGTTCGGATTGAGTGGGATACAGAAGTATTCGATATTAAGGGTGTAAAGATTCCTACGGACCCCAAGAATTTTTCGAGGCTTGAAATACAAATACAAGAGTTTTGCAAGAAGAACGTGACTCAGTTCTAATGCAGGTATATGTTTGTCGAGTTGGAAAAGAAGGATATCTTTTCAAAAAGAGTACTGAGTGAGACGCCTAAGTTTGTACAGAAGAAAAAAGCTGGCAAGGAGCTATAATTCCATGCCGCTAATCTTTTTAGAAAGAAAAGTCTACTTCTGTAAAAATGGAGTCTACTTATATCAAAAAAGAGTCCACTTTTCTTGACAAGTACAAATTTTTTAAAAAAGTAGGTTTTCGGTAGGTTTTTGGTAGGAAAGTGGTAGGTTTTGAGTATTCTTTTTTCAAAATAGGTATGTTATATTTACAATGGACAAAGCGAACGGGAAAACAAAAAATACCCGAGCCGCTGAGTCCATTTTCTTTTGCAGAAGAATACTGGCAATGATGAGCGTCAGATCATGACTTCGAAAGAGGTTGTGAGCCTGGCGCTTTTCTTATGCCATCAACCCGAGGCCGAGGATGACGATCCGGAGCCGACACAAAAAACGAAAGGATAAAACACACTATGGATTATGAATCATTCAAAGAGAAGTTCGTAGAGGACTTAAAGGACAGGCTTGATGAGCAGGGCGCTGATGTAAAGGTTTCAGTCAACACCGTAAACAAGCTCAACGAGAGTTACGAGGCTGTAACGGTTACGCCGGAGGGAAGCAACATCGGAGTGAACATCGGGATCGACAAGTTCTACAACGCGATGGAAAACGGCAGATCCTACGATGAGGTCGTAGATAAGGCCGTTGAGGTCGTGAATAACGGCATCACCCAGAGACCTGACTTCGATATCGATTCCTTATCTGATTACTCTCAGATGAAGGAAAAGCTTGCGATGGAAGTTGTTTCTGCGGAAGCCAATAAGGAGATGCTTGAAACTGTACCTCATCAGAATATGGAAGATATGGCGGTTGTATATCGCTTCGTCTTAAATTCCGATGATGAAGGCAGAGCATCCATCCTGGTTACCAACCAGCTGCTTGAAAACATGGGCGTTACTCCCGAACAGATTCACGCTGATGCGATGGAGAATGCGCCTCAGATCAAGCCCGTCGAGATCAAGGGCATGAGCGAAGTCATGGCTGAGATGATGGGAGTTGAGCAGGCTGAGATGATGGGAATCTTCCCGGTGGCTCCTGAAGATGAGAAGATCTTCGTTGCAACGGTACCCGACAAGGTTCACGGAGCCGGAGTTCTTGCTTATCAGAACTTCATGGATCAGGCAGCTGAAAGGGCAGGCGGAGACTTCTACATTTTACCCTCGAGTATCCACGAGGTTCTCATCGTTCCTGATAACGGGGAGATGGGGCTTAAGGATCTTGAGGCGATGGTAAAGGAAGTCAATGCGACTCAGGTTGCTCCTGCGGATAAGCTTACCGACAGTGTTTACCACTATGACAGTCAGGCAAAGATCTTCGAGCTTGGTGAAAAGTTCGTAGCACGCCAGGCTGAAAAGGAGGAGGAACACGCTGAAGAGAAGGGTGAAAAATCCGTTCTTGGTGAACTGAAAGCCAAGAAAGAGGAAGTCGCCAAGGCTCCTAAGAAGGAAACCATCGATAAGGGTGCGAAGGCCAAGGGTGGCGAAGCACTCTAAGCAGAAACCAAAATCAAACGTTTGAGGCTTAGGGCGTCAGGCTGTGGGAGGTTCCCCGGCTTGGCGCTTTTCTTATGCCGGAAAGGAACAGATATGTCAGATAAATGTTATACGCCGGTCATCGCCGGATATGGGAATTCTTATACTTCAGTTCTCGGTAAACCGATACCGAATGCGCATCCCAGAAACTGTAAGCATGAGTGCCCTTATGGGAAGGACAGAGCATTTTGCTTTCCCTGCTACGCAAAGATCATGAGCGAGCACAGGGCAGCAAGAAAAGCAGCTACCGAAGGAGTGTGATGCCATGCAGTTCGACTACTTTTATCCGGAGGAGTCGGAAAACTATGTATTCTACAGAACTCCCAAGGTTCTTTGTACGGATAAAAGGTTCCGGGGGCTGTCTTCGGATGCAAAGCTTTTGTAATTATATTGTAGCAATCAACATGTACAATAATCTGGACTCTAACTCACAATCCGGCCAAAAGTCTTAAATGTTGATCCTTCGGTAATCTCAATAGGTTCGTACTTATCATTCAGTGAAATGAGGTACGTTCCTTTTTTATTGCATAGAAGCTTCTTACAGTAGGCGTTTCCGTTGTAGAAAAAGATCCCGATCTCTCCATCATTCAGTTCATCTGTCTTCTGGATCCACACGATCTGTTTATCCAGGTATCTCGGCATCATGCTGTCTCCGCTGATGCGCACTCCAAAATCAGCTGTCTCCGGAACTTCAGGTCCGACTTCAACTTCTTCATAGCTGTCGTTGTCAAGAAACTGACCGGTTCCTGCGGATACAGGCATATCATACAGATTGAGTACCCTGACAGGTTGCAGGATACGGACAGGAGCTGCCTGATATTTTTCGGAGCCCTTCAGCAGGTCAATGTAATTAAGAGCCATCGTCCTGCCTTCCTCATTTAGCTCAGCCATTGGATCGTCCGGATTATATCCTCCTATAAACTGATTGAAGATATCCGTGATCCCGAGGATCTTGCACATCGCAAGAAACTGTACTGCGTTCGGAATGCTGTTACCGGTCTCCCAGGTGCTGTATGCTGCAGGCTTGGTAGGGATTCCCATTCCGGTAAGCTTATCGCAGATATCCTGTTGCGAGTATTTCAAGTTTTTCCGATATGCTGCAAATATGTTTCCGATATTGTCCATAAGTGACCTCTTTCTAAGTGCGGGATACAGCCCACACGTCTGTGAATCTAATATACTTCATAGGGCGGATAAAATCAATAGAAAAATCTAATATAATTAGAAAACGGAAACATGTTTCTGTTGAAATCGAATTAGACTTGTTTTATATTAGATACTCGTAAGGGGTACACGTACTGGCCGGCCGGCAGAATGATACCCCATACACAAGTAACTTTTGGGGAAGGGGCTTGCGGACCACGCTAACCTTCGGCGGTCGGAACTTGGTTCGCTGCTTGTTTTGGATGGAGGTAATGAACATGCCTATGATTGTTTACACGCGTAGGAGGATATGAACTATCTTCTTTCTGCGCCGGAAGAAAAACTGAATAAAGAGGCTTTTAGTGAGCTGCCCGGACCTCGGGGTATTATAGTCAGCTCGCTTTGCGGATCGACTAATCAACGTTTCGCAGTAATCTGTAAAGGTGACTTTCCCTTTCCTTTTCAGACTTCAGATCAAAACAATGAATCGGAGGTGAAGAGCCAATTGCAGGCGATTGATTTTTATTGCAAGAAGTGCAGGAAGTCCATGCGGATCTCCTATGCACTGACCGGAGACAGGACGGCTCCGGCTATGAACGGCATCATGATAAAATGCCATACCCACAAATGTACCAGAGTATTGACACTCAAGAATTTTACAGAGGGGCAGATTGTCGAGAGAACGGATGCTCTCGGAAAGTGCTACTTATAAGCTTTAGTAATAAGGACGAAATCAAGCGTGCATGACACGCATAATGACAACTAAATGAGGGCTTCATGATATGGGGGCATGACCCACCGCGGACGCATGAAAAGATAACCGGTAAAACGGAGTCTTTTCGTGCGTTTTGTTTATTGTAACGGACACAACAGTACATCTCTTTTTTTCCGGTTCGCCCGGAAAGAGGAGAAGATGAACATATCTATTAAGGAAGAAACATTAGGACAGAGGCTCAGAGCACAGCGTATCAGACTTGGAATGACCCAGGAGGAACTGGCGGAAGCATTATATGTAGAGAAGTCTATAATCTCCTACTACGAGAATGATAAGAAGGAGATGAGAGCCAGCGGTCTGGCAGAGATCGCCAAAGTACTTCAGACTACGCCGAATTATCTGCTGGGTTTTGCAGATAATAATGATGGATTTGCGGACGAAGCGCTTGGTTTGTTGCGAGATGTGAAGGATCAGTCTGTAAGAGAGATTCTTTTGAAGCAGATCAGGGCACTGATTTGAAAAATGTATTGCTTTTGTCCGCACATTGACTTATAATATGGGTAAAAGAAAGGGGCGTGATGATATGGCAGCTAAATCAGCAAATCTTTATGCAAGAATAGAGCCGGATGTTAAAGAACAGGCTGAGGGAATTCTGGCTACTTTGGGGATCCCGGCATCTAATGCTATCAATATGTTTTATAAGCAGATCATTCTAAATAGGGGGCTTCCGTTTGAGGTAAAGATTCCAACTGCGAAACCTGTTGATATTTCGAGAATGAACGCAGAGACTTTGGACATGGAACTTGAGAAAGGATATGCGGATATGCAGGCAGGGCGTATCAAATCTGCAGCTCAGGTTTTTGCGGATATCCGAAGGGATTATAATGTATGAAATATGATGTTACCTTTACGGAGCAGGCTGAGAACGATCTTCGCGGTATCTTTGAGTATATAGCATTTGATCTTCTTTCGCCTGAGAATGCAGCCGGACAGCTTGACCGGATCGAAGAAAAAATCCTTTCCTTGGGAGAGTATCCGGAGAAGTTCCGGCAATATGAAAGAGAGCCCTGGAAGAGTCGAAATACACGAGTTGTGCCTGTTGATAATTATGTTATTTTCTATATCCCCGATAAGACAAAGAAATTGGTTACAGTGATTCGGGTTATGTATTCCGGAAGAGATGTAGATAAGCAGCTTGATGAATTTACAAAGTTATAATCATAAATCCTATGAGGCGTATGAGACATTTGGTTTCATACGTCTTTTCTTTTTTACTTTTTTGAGTTGACTACCGGTCAACAGAAGTTGACCGTTTGACGAACGATTTATTCCGTGGAGTTCCGTAGAATTGCATGTGTAAGCAAGAGGTGACGCAAGCCGGCAAGCCTAGCCTCCAAGAAAGAAAATGGAGGTGCGAACATGTGCATTACAGAAGATAAGTTAGTGGAAAGCTACGGGAATGCAACTCCCCGCGAACGCTTCCGACTGATCTACAAGAACTACAGTATCTTTCCACAGCTGTTGGACTGCTACGAAACCGGACTGTTTAACCGGATCCTCTTCGAGGTTGAATACAACAGACGGAAGAAGAATGATGACGACCTGGGTGTGAGGATCCAGACCAGTCATCGCAGCGATCCGACAGCTGCAAAAGCGATTGAGCATATCATGATCCGCGATGCCATTGAGGAATGTAATTTTTCCGGGAAGATCTTAAAGGAAACCGATGATCCCGAGAAGCATAAGCGGGACATCTTGACGATCCATATGATGCGCAGGGAATACGAGGTCTTTGATACTAGCCTCAAAGCACTTCCCCTGGCGGAATTCAAGATCACCTACAGTCATCTGCATGACGGGAGAAAGCTCGTAGAGATCGCGGAGGAAGAAGACAAGGCGTATCAGACGATCCTGAATATCGTATCGAAAACAAGAAAAAAGCTGGAAGGCAAGACGATTGCTTTCTTCAGGGAAACCATACAGGAGGGTTAGATCATGGGATATAAAAGAAAAGAATATGAGAATATGGAAAGTCTTTTTACGAACGGCAAGAAGAAGTTCGTAAAGTATGAAGAAGGCGCAGCGATGTACTCCATGGGGATCCATGCATTTACCGAACTTGCCAAGGAAGCGAAAGCAATCTATCGCATCAGGAGGATCGTTCTGGTAAATACGGAGATCATCGACGAGTATATCGAGAACTTCAGAGACATTTAATGGAACAGTATGGAATGAAAATAAGATGCACAGCTTTCAAAAAAAACATTGTATTTTTGTGGGGCATAAACTATAATGGGGACATAGATTCGTAAAAAGGAGCAGATTATGGCAAAAGTTGGAAGACCACCGGTAGAGGATAAGAAGTATATCAAGGTTGGCTTCAGAGTCACCGAGGCAGAACGTGACAGGCTTTTTGCCTACTGTAAAAAGATGAATCTCACCCAAGCACAGGTCTTTAAGGAAGCGCTTGAGCTACTTTACAAGACCAAACCCTAAGAAAGCTGTGCCTCTCCAAAAAGGAGGTAAACAGATTGGCACAGAGCAGGAAGGACTCCCGCGGCTATGCGCTCAGAAGCGGTGAGTGTCAAAGAGCAGACGGACGCTATTCGTATTCTTACACTGACAGAAACAGGAAACGTCACACCGTCTACGGAAAAGATCTCGTGGAACTTCGAAAGAAGGAACAGCAGATCAGACGCGATCTGGAGGATGGACTGGATCCCCAGAGAGCAGAGCGTGTTACAGTCAACGAGGTATTTGATTCGTACATCAAACAGAAATACGACCTGAAACCTACGACCAGGACGAATTACGTTTATACCTATGACCACTATGTCAGGGAGACTTTCGGAAAGCGGCGGTTGATACAGATTCGTTATACGGATGTAGGGGAATACTACTATTCTCTTTTATTAGAAGAGAAACTTTCCCCGGCAACAGTCGATAACGTTCATACTGTGCTTCATCCGGCGTTCCAGATGGCAGTTCGTGACGGACTCATCCGTGTAAATCCGGCAGCCGGAGTTCTCGGAGAGATCAAGAAGAGTCATGTATGGGTTAAGACCAAGCGTAAGTCGCTCACGGTACCTGAGCAGAAAGCATTCATGAACTACCTTTATTCCAACCATCAGTATCAGGGATGGAAACCGGTCATAACAGTTTTGATCGGAAGCGGGATGAGAATCGGAGAGTGCCTTGGCCTCAGATGGGAGGACCTGGATTTCGAGAACAGGATCATCGATATCAATCACAGCCTTGTACACCGCAAGGTGGATGATTCGGGAACCAACTTCCACATCAACACTCCGAAGACGGAGGCAGGATGTCGCAGGATCCCGATGATCGGGGAAGTGTATGATGCATTCCTGGAGGAATATCAGATCCAACAGATCACCGGCTTTTGCACGCAGGAGATCGATGGTTACTCAGGGTTCGTATTTGCCAGTTCAGGAGGAACGATAACGATACCTTCAGAAGTGAATCATGCGATCCACAACATCACGGCAGATTATAATAAAGAAGAGACTGCCAATGCGAAGAGAGAAAAGAGAGAGCCTCTGCTCCTTCCGGACTTCTCCGCACATCACTTGAGACACACCTTCTGCACCAGGCTTTGCGAGAACGAAAGCAACATCAAGGTGATCCAGTCGGTCATGGGCCATAAGGATGTTCAGACTACTTTGGATATCTACGCTGACTGCACCGAGGACAAGAAGAAGGAAGTCATCAAGAACATGGAAGATAAGATTTTTGTATTGTAAAAGTGCCTGTGAAAACAGTGCATATTTTTCACACAAAATACCATACGTCTTAGTCCATAGAGCAACCGTCTTTTTAGGTTTGACGCACCCGGTACCACACGTTAAGACATCACCACGGAACGGGATGTAAAGAGTCGGTAAACGCTGGATGGATTAAGGCGGAATGTAGAGGAGCAGGGTGGAACGGAGTGTATAAAAACCCCAAATCCGTCCCGACGATGAAGAGCTTGGATAAATAAAATGCCGGGAATACGGCATTTTCAGGCGTTCGAAGAGGCTGAAATTTGCATTTTACGAATAAGTTACGACAAATAGTGAGCCCTGATATAGTAAAGATTTAAGACATCATTACTTATAGAGATATAGGTAGTGGTGTCTTTTTGATTTATACGGTAAATGCCCTGTGTGGGAAGCCATATGGGGCAGTGTTTAGTGGTGTAGACCTTGTAAATTTTCTCATGGCAGGATATAATAAACGAAAAAGAGGTGAACAATGAAAATATATTTAGATAACTGCTGTTTCAACCGCCCATATGATGACCAGACGCAAATCCGTATCTCATTGGAGACACAGGCAAAGCTATATGTACAAGATTTGGTAAAAAATAAGAAATTGGACTTGGTTACATCATATGTTTTGTGGTATGAGAACAGCCAAAATCCATATGAGACAAAAAGGACAGCAATCAGCGAGTTTATACAGAGGAACAGTGCGGAATATATAGATATTGACAAGACGGACATCATTAAGTCCAAAGCAGAGGAAATAATGAAAACAGGAATCAAAGTGAAAGACGCTTACCATGTAGCCTGCGCGGTTTACTCGTCCTGTGACTGTTTCCTTACTACTGACGATAGGCTGTTGAAATACCATACAGACAAGATTCAGATGTTAAACCCCATAGACTTTATTAGAAGATTGGAGGGAGAGTTAAATGGTAAGTGATATTGAGATTATGAACAGAGGGATTCATTGTTTATTAGAGAAACTGGGAGTGGTGGAGACAGAGAGGTTTATTGCTGTGATTAACAGGGAACGGTTTGATTATACGAAGTGGCAACGGGAACGGTTTGACAATATGAGTTCTGACGAATTTAACAATGCGGCGGTTGCGTACTCCAAAGAAAACCCGTTTTGTAAAAAAGAGTAAGCAGAGAAAAATGATAAGCCTTGATATACTTGATATAGTAAAAATTTAAGACATCATTACTTATAGTGATATAGGTAGTGGTGTCTTTTTGTATATTGGGATGTTTTACATTTTGGAGGGCAGCAGTATTTTGTGGAAAGGGTGTATCTGATATATACATGCATTGGATTGAAAAATGGAACATCGAAATATGAATAGGATTTCTTTTCAAAACAAGATTATAATTTGTTACCGAACATAAATAGAATAGGCCGATTACAGGAATGTATGTAAAATAAGGCTTTTGAAGATATTTATACATTGAGGATCTGTGGGAAAATCAGCATTTATTCTCCAATATTTCATTTTTTCATAGATATATTATTCTTAAAAATGTTGATACTTAGAGGATAAGCGTGGAGAGGAACGAAATTATTGGCAGATTATCTGATGTACTGAATGACATGTACAATCTGACAGTGCAAGATATAGTGGTTAATGATAGGAATAGTATAATAAATGTTTACTTGCAGATGGGACAAGATTTTCAATAAATATATAAAAATGTGGAAACTGGGGCATATGTAAAGTATAATTATAAAAGATAATTTGGGGGGAAGGTGGTATACTGTTATGGGATTTTTCTTTTCAAAAGAAAACCGAGAACAACGTGCAAGAGAAAAAGAAATTGAACGTCAAAGAGAATATGAGAGAAAAGAACAGTTAAGAAAAGAAGAGGAAGAACGAAAGGCAAAAATTGAACAACAGAAAGAAGAATATTGTATTTGGTATTCTAAGGAAACTCAAACATTCATTAATAAATTGAAAGAAATGAATTTTAATCCAAAATGGGGATTTGAGGTTGAACCAGACAATAATACACAGCAAGGAATAGGTGGAAAACAGTATGAAAATGTATTTGTATTTGATATTCCAGAGATAGAAGGGATTGCATTTGATACACATACAAAGCAAATGCTTTATTATACTTGCCCTACTGGTTATTTTGATACATATAATAATCCTAATACGCATTTAGAATATAAGTATGTACTTATTCCGTTTGATAATATTTTTAAGGCAACCGTTGAAGTTAACTCACAAACTATTATATCAACTGTTACATCAAAACAGAACGTTATTGGCCGAAGTGTCATAGGTGAAATTTTCGCAGGCGATGCAGGTGCAATAATTGCTGGGACGGCAGGTAAGGAAAATTCAGTATCTAAATCTGAAGTTTTACCTAAGAATATTGTGTTTAATATACAGACAACACATCCGGAATATCCTATAATTACATTTGAATTTGAAAAGCCATATTGGGGAATTGGTGAGGTATCGGGAAATAAAGATGTGTCTGATACAATGTGGGGGATTTTCTCTGGCGAAAAAGAATTGGCATACGTATTTGAATTAAAACAGAAAAGAAATTGCAATACGTATACGGACCGCTACTATTGTAGGGTTCATGGTGAACCTGAACATGATGGCAATAATGAAAAGGAATATCAACCAATTCTTGATTATATTGCGCCATTTTCAAATTTGGAAATTGTGTTAAAACGGATAAATAAGTATGTAATGCAAATAGAATCTATTATCCAACAATGTAATGCAGAAAATACTATTAGAGGTAACAGTATAGATATAATTGGTGAATTGACAAAGTTGGCTGATATGAAAGAAAAAGGGATTATTACAGAAGAGGAATTTGCAAAGTTAAAAGCAAAATTGATATAGAAAGAATTAGGACTGTTTGGAATATAGCAGACCGTTTAATGTCCATTTATTATACCCGATTGAACTTGTTAATGGTATAGCATCCATGTCGAATTATCCGTCAGCAAAGATTTTGCAGGATTTTGTGAAAGATATGATATAGCCAATACTTAATCAAGAAGGGAACGCCATGCAACAAAATGATACTCTCGGTTACTATGACACCCATGCGGATGAATTTTATAAAAGTACAGTAAATGTGAAATTTGCTACTATGCAGGAGCGCTTTTTGACAAAACTGAAAAGAGGGGATTATATACTTGATTTTGGCTGTGGTTCCGGTCGTGATACAAAATATTTTTTGGAGCAAGGATATCATGTAGAGGCTATTGACGGATCGGTGGAGTTGTGTAAGCTGGCTAGTGAATACACGGGAATCGAAGTAAAGAATATGCTTTTTCAGGAATTGGCAGAAGTAGAAAAATATGATGGCATTTGGGCATGTTCATCTATATTGCATTTGCCGATTGATGAGCTGCCTGAAGTAATGAACAAGATGGCTGCTGCGCTAAAAGGAAATGGAATTATCTATACATCTTTCAAATATGGAACATTTTCCGGTGAGCGCAACGGGAGATTTTTCACAAATATGACAGAGGAAACCTTTGCGGATCTTTTGAATGGAATAGATAGCCTCGAAATACAAGAGCAATGGACGACTCCGGATGTGCGACCGAATAGGGGTGAAGAAAAATGGCTCAATTTAATATTGCGGAAAAGATAGAGACAGATGGATTACAAATAGAATATACCGATGTGATGACCGGTGACAGAAATAGAAACCGTTTTTTATATTATCAGTTAAAAATGAGTATGCGAAAAGCAAGTAAAATCGATATGATTGTTTCATTTCTTATGGAATCGGGGGTGAGAATGCTCCTTAAGGATTTGCAAGACGCATTAGATCGTGGCGCGAAGGTGAGGATTCTTACTGGTAATTATCTTGGTATTACGCAGCCCTCAGCATTATGCCTGATAAAAAAAGAATTAGGAAGTAAGGTAGATTTAAGGTTTTATAATGATAAAAGGCGCTCGTTTCATCCGAAATCATATATTTTTCATTATGAAAATACCGGAGAAATATATATAGGTTCTTCTAATATTTCAAGAAGTGCGTTGACTTCCGGTATAGAGTGGAATTACCGTTTCAACAGTCTTGATGATAAGAAGAATTTTGATTTATTCTTTGATACATTTTCTGATTTGTTTGAAAATCACTCCATTGTGATTGATGATGAGGAACTGGCAAGATATTCTAAGAGCTGGCATAAGCCTGCTGTATCAAAGGACTTGGCAAAATATGATGATTTAGAGGATCATGCTGATACGGGGGTGGAAGTATTATTCCAGCCAAGAGGGGCACAGATAGAAGCCTTGTATGCGTTGGAGGACAGCAGATCGGAAGGTGCCATAAAGGGTTTGGTACAAGCCGCTACGGGAGTGGGTAAAACATATCTGGCTGCATTTGATTCTGTAAAGTATAAGCATGTATTATTCGTGGCGCACAGAGAGGAAATCTTAAAACAGGCGGCAGAGTCCTTTAAGAATGTCAGGAACTCGGACGATTATGGTTTCTTTGACGGAAAACAGAAAGATACCGATAAAGCAGTGATATTTGCTTCTGTTGCAACACTGGGCAGGGATGAATATCTAAAACAAGATTTTTTTGCACCGGATTATTTTGATTATATAGTCATTGATGAATTTCATCATGCGGTAAATAATCAGTATCAGAAAATTGCTGCTTATTTTAAGCCGCAGTTTTTGCTGGGACTTACAGCCACGCCTGAAAGAATGGATGGCAAAAATATTTATGAGATCTGTGATTATAATGTGCCATATGAAATCTCGCTGAAAGAAGCAATCAACAAAGGATTATTGGCTCCGTTTCATTATTATGGCATTTATGATGAAACAGACTATTCCTTATTGCATCTTGTAAAAGGCCGTTATGATGAGAAAGAATTAAACGAAACTTATATTGGTAATGTAAAACGTTACGATTTAATCTATAAGTATTATATGAAATATCATTCAAAAAGAGCGCTTGGCTTTTGCTGTTCCAAACAACATGCAGAGGAAATGGCGAGGGAATTTTGTAAAAGGGGTATAGAGTCTGTCGCCGTATATAGTAATGCAGATGGAGAGTTTTCGGAAGATAGGGATACGGCAATTAAGAAACTGAAGAATCAGCAAATCAGAGTTATTTTTTCTGTGGATATGTTTAATGAAGGCGTAGATATTGCCGCTCTTGATATGGTCATGTTTTTAAGGCCAACGGACTCACCGATCGTATTTTTACAACAGTTGGGCAGAGGACTCCGTACCAGTAAGGGAAAAAATTATCTGAATGTTTTAGACTTCATTGGTAATTATGAAAAAGCAGGGAGAGCACCCTTACTTTTAAGCGGTAGTAAAAACTTTAGCGAAAAGCCGGCTTATGATTATCTTGAAATGGAATATCCCGACGATTGTATTGTGGATTTTGATATCAAACTGATTGATTTATTCAAGGAGTTTGATAAGAAATCGCTATCTGTCAAAGAGCGGATTAAGCAGGAATTTTTCAGGGTAAAGGAGTTGCTGGACGGAAAACCGCCCACACGAATGGAACTGTTTACATACATGGATGATGATATTTATCGATATTGTATGAATCATGCGAAAGAAAATCCGTTCCGAAGATATATGGATTTTTTAGATGAAATGCACTTGTTGTCTGAGAATGAAAGATCGTTATATTCAGGAATCGGGAAAGAGTTCTTGTCGTTAATAGAAACGACTAATATGCAGAAGGCTTATAAGATGCCGATTTTATATAGTTTCTATAATGACGGAGATATAAGACTGGCTGTTAAAGATGAAGATGTACTCGCGGCATGGAAAAAGTTCTTTGATCAGGGAACGAACTGGAAGGACTTTGCTGAAGGCACCTCCTATGCGGATTATCAAGCCGTGACAAATAAACAGCATCTGATCAAGGCGAAAAGTATGCCTATCAAATACCTGAAGGCTTCAGGAAAAGGTTTTTTTATTGAGAAAGAGGGTTATGCGCTTGCTATTAGGGAGGGTTTGAAAGATGCAATTGAGAATGAGGCATTTAAGGAGCATATGAAGGATATTCTGGAGTACCGTACGATGGAATATTATCGTAGGAGATATGAAGGAAAAGTACAATTGGAACAATAATGGATTATTGTGGGGACAAGATGCGTATTTGTCAGGATTTATATCGAGCTTGTCAACTCTTTGGTTTGAGGCAGAATTTCCATAATAAGATTGGAAACGCGGGGAAGTGAGCCAATGAAAAAAGAAGAGAAAACGAATGTGATGAGAGTTCTTGACGGAAAGAAGATTTGCTATGAGAGCCATTCTTACGAGCCGGATGCGGCAATGAGCGGGAAAGAGATCGCGGGTATCCTTGGAGAGGAGCCTGAGAAGGTCTTTAAGACGCTCGTGACGCAGGGAAAGTCCGGTGCGTACTATGTGTTTGTGATACCAGTAGATGCGGAACTGGATCTGAAAAAGGCGGCAAAGGTTTCCGGTGAGAAAGCGGTTGGCATGATCAAACAAAAAGAGCTGTTTCCGATAACAGGGTATGTTCACGGAGGTTGTTCCCCAATCGGGATGAAGAAGCATTTTCCGACTTTTATACATGAAACGGCAGCGGAGGCTGACAAGGTATTTGTGAGTGCTGGGAAAGTCGGATTTCAAATAGGGCTGGCGCCAGAAGATCTGGTCAGTGTGGTTGGATGCACGATAGCGGATATCGTGTAGGCGCTTTAGCGTTAAATGTATATTGGGCAATTTTTTGAAGGACAATTTCTAAAGAAAATTAATAACAAAAGATGAAAATTGTAGTATAATAATACCTCTGCAAACGATGCAAAGGAGCGGGTGCCCGTGATTGAAATATATGTGAATGATATAAGAAATGCTTTGAAAAATCAATGCTATTTTTCGGCATTGTCATTAGCGCTGACGCTGCCGGATATATGCGGAATGGCTGAATATCCGAATAAGCAAGTGGCGGGGAGGTATATCGGCTGGTATGACAAATTCATTGGTGCTTATGTGAAAGATGAAGAACCGAGTCCTTACCTGAGTGGCGAAATAGTTTATAATCTTCGCAATACATACCTTCATCAGGGATCTCCAAATGTGGATGCCAATAAAGTGAAAGAGGAAGTAAATCAGATAGACAAATTTATTCTTTTGCTGGGGGACGGTACAAAGATTCATGAAATGGCGTTTTCTGTAAATGTGGGACCAGTGGCTTTTAGGACAATACTGGTTGATATCACATATCTATGCGACGTTTTATGCGGGTGTTCGCTTGCTTATTACAAAGATAATGCGGAAAAGTTCGGATTTGAGTTCAATATCGTTCCGCAAGGATATATGTATGGAGAACACAGTCCGCTTGACGAAGTACCGGAGGATGGAGACCCAATCGGGGATATCATAAACAGCAGGCTGCTTGCAACGGGGAATCATGTGCAGATAGCAGGAAATCTGACTCAGCATATGATGAATATTTCTGCTCAGGCATTGATGGGGATGCCCTTACCCGGAACGATCAGCCTCTTATTGAATAGAAGAAAAAAGTACTGGTGATAAGCCTGCTGTTGATAAGAAGGCACCCGTGAAAAAAGCTGTCAGATCGACACCAAGCAAAAAGGAATTACGGTTCAGATCGTTCTTTGGACAGACTTTCAATGATGCTAAGAGCGGAGGTGAACGAGTTATGGATGCATTGAGAAAAACAGATATTTACACGATAGACGATATTTATGCTTTGCCGGATGGAGAACGGGCTGAGTGATTGACGGAAAAATATATTACATGACTCCGCCTGACACAAAACATCAGATGCCGGTTTCTGAATTACATTATCAGATAAAAGACTTCATAAAGCGGAATCATGGTGAGTGTGAAGTGTTTTCGGCTCCGTTTGCCGTATTTTTGAATAAGGATGATATAAATTATGTAGAGCCGGATATATCTGTAATTTGTGACAAAGATAAGCTAACAGATAAGGGATGCAACGGTGCCTCGGATTGGGTTCTTGAAATTGCTTCACAGGGAAACAAGTCAATGGATTATTTTGCCAAATTGTTCAAATATCGTACAGCGGGTGTCAGGAAATATTGGATTGTTGATCCTGAAAAAGAAATAGTTACAGTATACAGATTTGAGAAAGAGACAATGGAAGAGTACGCTTTTAGTCAAAAGGTTCCGGCTGGAATCTTTGAGAGCTTTTCTATAAAAGTAGAATAAACAAAAATTCAATATAGGATATGCACATTGGGACACTTTTCAAGTGAGAATTTGGAAGTGTCCTTTTATTTTTCCACATTTAAGGATTATTTAACAATTTCCATGCTATGATGGGTTCACGACAGGAAAGGAGACGGGACATGTACCTCAATATACTGAAAAAAGATTTAAGGCGCAAAAAAGCGATGAATACGATTCTGCTGATCTTCATTATCCTTGCGACCATGTTTGTGTCATCGGGCGCGAACAACATCATAAGCGTTACGTCGGCGCTCGATCATTATCTGGAAATGGCGGATGTGCCTGATTATGCTGCGTTGGTAATGAATAAGGCGATGGGAACAGATGTAGAAAAGTACATGGAGAATTTGGAAGTCATCGACAGATTTCAGGCAGAAGAAGTGATCTATATGTCAGACGCCGATGTGATGAGGGATGGCGGACCCTTAACCGGACCAATGACAAGCCTGCTGCAAAGTGATCGGGATTTTGGCATGAATTATCTGTTTGATGACGGTTCCGTACTGGAAAGCGTGCCAAAGGGCAGCATGTATATCACGGAGTTCGCGGCAGAAAGAGCAGGGCTTAAGATCGGGGATACGCTCACTGTGAACATTGAGGGCGTAAGCCGTGAATTTACATTCGCGGGTACGTTCAAGGATGCGGCGTTTGGTACGGAGAGTGTGGGGATAGCAAGATTTATCATAAACGGCGAAGACTTTGAAGAATATAGATCAGACGAAGCGATCTGGCAGATGCATGGCGGAGCGGTTTATTTTATCCATACAGGGGATATGGATAAACTGCTGTCTGAATTGTCAGACATTTCCGAGAATTTTGTTTTGACGGGCGATCGGGCGTTAATCAAATTTTCATATGTTTTCAATATGGTCATAACAGGCGTCCTGCTTGTGGTAAGCCTGATCCTGATCATCGTGGCGCTTGTCGTGCTGCGTTTTGTGATAACCTTTACCCTGTCCGAAGAATTCCGTGAAATAGGAGTCATGAAAGCGATCGGCATAAGGAACATGAAAATCAGGGGACTTTACCTGATCAAATATGTATCTCTTGCCGTAACAGGTGCGGCAATCGGGCTTGCACTCAGCTTTCCTTTTGGCAGGTTGCTGATGAGCGTTTCTTCTAAAACGGTCATCATGAGTAATCAGAATGTGGCTTTTATCAACGTGATCTGCACGGTATTTGTGATCGGGATCATTCTCCTGTTCTGCTTTGGCTGTACCGGAAAGGTGAAGAAAATGATGCCGATCGACGCGATCAGAAGCGGGCAGACAGGAGAGCGTTTCCGTAAAAAAAGCCTGATGAGTCTTAGCAGATCCAGACTTCACGGAAACATGTTTCTTGCGCTGAATGATATTGTCAGCAGTCCTAAGCGCTATGGGATCATTACGCTTGCTTTTGTCCTGTGTCTGTCTCTTTTGCTGGTACTTTCGACTACGGTGGCAACCATGAAAAGCGGAAGACTGCTAAGCGCGTTTTCACTGGCGGACTGTGATATTATCATCTCGAACAGCAGCGAAATGCAGAAGTTTATGACAGAGGGCGGACGGGAAGCACTGATACAGTATCTTGACGGGATGGAAGCGGATCTTTCGGAAAACGGCATGCCGGCGGAATGCATGGCGGGGTTTGCCGTGTATTTCAGCGTAAGGCATGACGGATATAAAAGTCAGATTATGGCCTATCAGGATCCGGGAGCCGCGATGGACATGTACGATGACCATATCGGGGGTACTGTACCCCGGCACAGCGGTGAGATCGCGATTACAAGACTCGCCGCTGACCGCATAAAGGCGGATATAGGCGATACCGTAACCGTAACAACGCTTGACGGCGAAAAAGAATATCTGATCACCGAGATTTATCAGTCGATGCAGAACAGGGGTGTGGCCATCCGGCTGCATCCTGACGAGGAGGTCGATTATGCCCAGATGAGCGTATGCGTCGGATTTCTGATTAAATTTACTGACGCTCCCGGTGAGGAAGAAATCAGCCGCAGAATCGAAAAGATCAAAGAGCTTTATCCGCAGTTTACGAATATCCGGACAAGTGTGGAATGGGTAGAAGACAGTTTGAGTGTTACCGATACGATGAACGCGGTAAAAATCATGTCGGCGGCACTTACGGTCCTCCTTGCCGCGCTTGTCACTGTTCTGATGGAGCGCTCCTTTATTGCAAAGGAGCAGGGAGAGATCGCGCTTATGAAGGCGGTCGGAATCAGAAACAGCGGGATCTATGCATACCACACAGCGCGGTTTGCCACGGTAGGGGTGATCACGGTAGTGATCGCGGAGATTTTTGCAATGCCGCTCACGCATCTGTGCATCGACCCGATTTTCAAGATGATGGGCTTAGAGCTTGCGATCCGCTATTGCGTGTCCCCGCTTGAGATGTACCTGATCCTTCCGCTCGTGCTCCTGATCACGACGACTGCGGGCGCGTATTTGACCTCGCTTTATACAAGGAAAATCAAGGCGTCGGATACGGCGAACATCGATTAAAGCATGGAGGCTAAACATGAAAAAGATAGAAAAAGAGGAAGATAATGAAACAGGAGGGGAAGCCGCTATGAATATTCTGGAAGTAAAGGATTTATGCAAAACATATATCGTAAACAAGCGTCAGAACAATGTCTTAAAAAATGTAAATTTCGCGGTAAAGGAGGGCGAGATGGTTGCGGTAATGGGACCTTCGGGTTCGGGAAAGTCCACGCTTTTATATACCGTTTCGGGCATGGATAGTATTACTGCGGGTAAGGTGTGTTTTTTGGAAAGGGACATTTCCAAGATGAGCGAAAAGGAGCTCGCCGATTTACGGCTTGATGAAATGGGTTTCATTTTTCAGCAGATGTATATGTTAAAAAATCTCACGGTATTTGACAATATCATTCTTCCTGCGATACAATCCGATAAGAATAAGGAGACGCGCAGGGAGACCGTAAAACGCGGTCAGGAGCTGATGCGGAAGCTTGGAATCATTGACATCGCGGACAATGACATCAATGAGGTTTCGGGCGGCCAGCTTCAGCGCGCCTGCATCTGCCGCAGTATGATCAACAAGCCGCAGATGATATTTGCGGACGAGCCGACGGGAGCGCTGAACCGCACTTCGTCGGACGAGGTGATGGAGGAGCTTACGGGATTAAACCGTGACGGGACAACGATCATGCTTGTTACGCATGATGTTAAGGTTGCCGCGAAATGCACAAGGGTGCTTTATATCGTTGATGGAAATATCAAAGGAGAGTATCATTTAGACAGATATGAGGCCGCCCCGCAGATGCGTGAGCGTGAGCGGGCGCTGAATAACTGGCTGCTTGAGCTGGGATGGTAGCGTGAGAAGAACTTCTAACACTCATGCCAAAGGGCATTTCGTGAAGAAGTTCTATATCTCACGCTTGAGAAATGCCTGAAATACGGCATTTCTCATTCAGATTTGAGTCGCAGCGAAGCTGTAACATGGAGGATGAAAGTGACAGATATTTTAATTGTGGAGGACAATCAGGAGCTTGCGGGACTGCTGCGCGATTTCCTGCGCGCGGAAAATTATACGGTATCTGTTGCACAAACAGGCGATCAGGCTTTGTCAATGTACGAAAGGTACGGCGCAAAGCTGATCGTGCTCGATCTGATGCTGCCGGGGGCTGACGGCTTCGCAGTCTGTAAAAAGATCCGTGAGGAAAGTAATACGCCCATCCTGATCGTCAGCGCCAAGACCGACAAAGAGTCGAAGCTGAACGGATTGAATCTCGGCGCTGACGATTATATAGAAAAACCGTACGATATCGATATCATGCTTGCCAAGATAGACGGGATCTTTAAAAGACGGTATGCCGTCGATGAAATCGCGGACGGCGATATCCGCATCAATCAAGTGAGCCGCACCGTTTATAAAAACGGGATCCGGCTTGAAATGACAGCGAAGGAATTTGACCTGCTGAGCCTTTTGATGGAAAATAAAGGAAGGGTTTTGAGCAAGGAGTATTTGTTTCGCCGGATATGGGGGAGCGACAGCTTTTCCGAACAGCAGACCCTGACGGTGCATATCAAATGGCTGCGGCAGAAGCTCGAAGACGATCCGAAAGAGCCGAAGCGGATTTTGACAGTGTGGGGAGTAGGTTACAAGTTTGAAAGTAAACTTTCAAATACTGATTGATATGTGCGCAGAAGCGCACATAGGGGTATAAGTTTGAAAGCAAACTTTCCAATATTGATTGAAGGGTATAGGTATGAAAGCGTTTAACAGGATTTTTGCGGCGGTCATGGCAGTCATCCTCATGCTTGCCGCTGCCGCCAATATACTGCTGCTTACGGCTGATCATGGCGGCGGCAGGGCGTACCGCGTGGAAATAGAAAGACTTGCCCGCGCAATAGAAGAGAGCGGGTTTGAGTCGGTCAGTCTCGCGGACTGTAAATTTGTAACACATATTATCAGATATGACGGTGATTTTTATGATACGGATCTTGGTGACACGGATCTTTATAATGCGGACCTTTGTGACGTGGACCGTTATGATACGGACTTTTATGATACCGACAGCGACTATGTGATTCGAAAGATCTCCGGCGAACTGTACCGCTTTGGCTATCAGACGAACGGCGGGGCGGATCCGACAAGGGCTGTCATCATTGTCAATGTCATGCTTGGCATGATGGCGGCTGTGACCGTTGTGCTCATGCTTTATCTCAAATATCAGATCCTGAAGCCCTTTGAGCAGCTGAAAGAAGTACCTTATGAGCTCTCAAAGGGCAATTTGACTGTTCCGATGAAGGAAACAAAAAACCGCTTTTTCGGCAGATTTATCTGGGGCGTGAATGTGCTGAGGGAAAATATGGAACAGCAGAAAGAACGCGAGCTTGCCCTGCAAAGGGATAAAAAGGTTCTTCTGCTTTCTCTTTCCCATGATATCAAAACGCCGCTTTCCGCGATCAAACTGTATGCGAAGGCGCTCTCAAAAGGACTTTATGAAGACAGGGAAAAGCAGACGGATATCGCGGATCATATCAATGCCAAAGCGGATGAGATCGAAGGCTACGTTTCGCAGATCGTCACGGCTTCCAGAGAGGATTTTCTGAGTCTGGAAGTGAATAACGCTGAGTTTTATCTCTCCGTGCTCATGAAAAAGATTAAGCAGTATTATGCGGAAAAGCTGGCGCTGATCGGGACTGATTTTTCGGTATCGGATGATATCGACTGCCTGATAAACGGAGACTTGGACCGGAGCGTTGAGGTATTACAAAACATGGTGGAGAATGCCGTCAAATATGGAGACGGCAGAAGGATCGCCATCGGTTTATCCGAAGAAGACGGCTGCACTCTGATCACCGTAAGCAACAGCGGCTGTACGCTTGATGAAAGCGATATACCGAACATGTTCAACAGCTTTTGGAGGGGGACAAACGCCGCAAAGGAAAAGGGAAGCGGTCTCGGTCTTTACATTTGCAGGCAGCTGATGCACAAAATGAACGGTGAGATCTTCGCCGAAATAAAAGACGGGTTCATGTGCGTCACGGCGGTGTTTGCGAAGGCTTAGAAGATGTGCTTCGTCTTATTTAATAATTCATAAGAATTAGGAAAATAATAATGCTAAGTCATTACAAATATATTGACTTAGCATTATTTGTTTGCTATTCTTGGTGGTGAAATAGAGTAAGTGTAGGAGGCGGCGTAAATGGCAAGTACGATTCAAGTAAGAGTGGACGATGATCTAAAAGTAAAGTCAGATGCTTTGTTTAAGGATTTGGGAACAGATACTACAACGGCAATCCGTATGTTTTTAACACAGGCTTTGGCAGTAAATGGCTTTCCGTTTGAAATAAAAAGAGCAAATGTAAGTCCATATGATGCATTAACAGAACAGGAAATATTAGATAAGCTCGAAAAAGCACGGGAGCACGCAGGGCAGGGGATGTATAAAGATCCGGCAGAAATTTCTCGTGATATGAGGGCAAAGTATGGATTATAAAGTAGTCATTACAAGAGATGCCGAGGCGGACTTAGAGCGTTTTATCAAATATCTGATCATTGAAAAAGAGAGCATGCAGGCGGCAGAAAATGTACTGAATGATTTTGATGCAACGATTGAAAGTCTAAAGCATGTGGCAGGCGGGCTGAAGTTATGTGATAATCCAAGATTAAGCCGGTTAGGGTACCGTCGCATAAACTTCTTAAACCACAGATATTTTATGCTATATCGCATTGCGGATCATGTCGTATTTGTGGATAGTATTTTCCATGAGCTGCAGGATCATGAAAAAAAGATGTTTTAGCAGTAGTACAATGACATAGCAGCCGCAATGGAAAGAAAGGAAGATTCGGTATGAAAACATTTGATGTGACCGCACTGGGCGAACTGCTCATTGATTTTACGGAAAACGGCGTAAGCTTACAGGGGAATCCGCTGTTCGAGGCGAATCCGGGCGGCGCGCCCTGTAATGTGCTGGCAATGCTTTCCAAACTGGGACATAAGACCGCGTTTATCGGAAAAGTAGGAAAAGATTTCTTCGGGGAGCAGCTAAAGGCGGCGATCCAGGAGCAGGGGATCCATGCGGATTATCTGCGGATGGATGAGAACGTGCATACGACGCTGGCGCTTGTCCACACGTTCCCGGACGGGGACAGGGATTTTTCTTTTTATCGGGAGCCGGGCGCGGATATGATGCTGACCGAGGAGGAAGTGCCGGAAGCGCTTCTTGCGGATACGAAACTCTTTCATTTCGGAACGCTTTCCATGACGCATGAGGGCGTCCGCAGGGCGACGAAGAAAGCCGTAACGCTTGCGAAGCAGTCCGGCGCGTGGATTTCTTTTGATCCCAACTTAAGACCGCCCCTCTGGAAGAGCATGGAAGAAGCGAGGCAGCAGGCACTTTACGGACTGGAGCACTGCGATATCTTAAAAATCTCCGACAATGAGATTCAGTGGCTGACGGGGGAAGAGGACTATACCGCAGGCGCGGAATGGATTTATGGGCGTTATCATATACCGCTGATTCTGGTGTCGATGGGAAAAGAGGGCAGCAGGGCGTATTACCATGGGAGAATGGCAGCCGAAGGCAGGCCGTATCTGCGCGCAGATACGATCGAGACGACCGGCGCCGGGGACACGTTCTGCGGATGTGTCCTGCATTTCATTGTGGAGCACGGGTTGGACGGTTTGACGGACGGGGATTTATCGGAAATGCTTGACTTTGCCAATCGTGCGGCTTCCGTCATTACCACGAGGAAGGGCGCGCTCAGGGTGATGCCGACAAAGGAAGAGATCCTTACCGTCTAAGAAAAACAGGTAAATATGTCGATATAAATAATAATGTAAGGATGAATCAATCTAGTGCAGTCCGGGCGGGGGAGCAGGTAACAAGTTCGAAAGTAAACTTTCAAATATTGATTGGTATGTGCGCTGAAGCGCACATAGGGGTATAAATATGTATGTGAAACTGGAAAGCGGGGATATTCAAAAATTACATGGAAAGCGGCTGCTTCTGTTCGGGGCCGGTTCGCTGGGAGTCCGTAGCATCGAGGAATGCAGGAAAATAGATGCAGAGATCCTCGGATTTATTGACAATAATCCGTCGAGGCGCGGAGAAAAACTGGAAGGTTATCCGATTTACGGACCGCAGGACATAAGACAATTTCCGGATGCATATGTATTGATAACAAGCACTTATGTGGACGAGATCAAAGAGCAGCTTGCGGTAATGGGGATTAAGAAGGTAGAAGTGATCCGGCTGGGGGCTTTGCGGGATACGATAGATCAGGAAGCGTTTTACCGTCCGCTTATGACGAAGCAGGAAAGTAACTGGTATCTGTACGAGCACTTGTGCGGGGAACAGCCGTTTTTTGCGGGAAGACTGGGGTCGAACGAGTTAGAGTGCATGACGGAGTATTATTATGTGCTTGACCGTGCGGGGTGCGGTCATGGGAAAGATGGAACGGGCGCAGAAGTACGGGATCATGATGAGAAAGAAGCATTGGACAAAGGCTCACGGAACCTTGGGGCCAAAGAAGCCTATCATGACAACCTAAAGCTGGTGATGAAGCAGGGAGCGGGCTTCTTTCCGGTGGAAGACGCTTATTTGGACCGTTTTGTCCGGTTATATTCAGACAACTTACAAGAAATTGATTTTATTTGGAGTATGTGGCTTTCGCGTTTTGAAAACATGTTATATCAACGGTTTGCGCCCGATAAGGAGATCGGTCTTTATGACGATACGGCGCTTCCCTATGATCTGGATATGCCGTGGACGAAAGCGCTGGAAGGAAAAAAAGTATTAGTGATCCATCCGTTTGAAGAATCTATCCGGGAGAATTATGCAAAGAGAGAAAGATTATTCGATCATCCGGGGATGCTTCCGAAGTTCGAACTGATCACGTTAAAGTCCGTACAGAGCATTGCAGACGAGAATGTCCCGTTTGAAGACTGGTTTGCGGCGCTTTCTTATATGGAAGATCAGATCAGCCGGATGGAATTTGATATTGCGCTGATCGGAGCGGGAGCTTACGGGTTTCCGCTTGGTGCTTATGTAAAGCAATTGGGAAAAAAGGCAGTACATATCGGCGGCATGTTGCAATTATTGTTTGGCATCAAGGGTAAGGCATGGAATAAGCTTGGCATTTATAATGAATATTGGACGTCCCCCAAGGAATCAGAGAAGCCGAAGGGATATCAGAGTGTGGAAGCCGGGAGATATTGGTAGGATGAAGGACGATATGAGAAAAATCGGTGTTGTGATCTGCAACTATAATAAAAGAGATTATGTATTGAACTGCATTGCGTCCATGCTGAAACAAAGCGTTGAAGCGGATATTTATGTCGTGGATAACGCTTCTGCGGACGGATCAGCGGAAGCGGTACGGCAGAAGTACGGGCAGCAGGTTACGCTGATTGAAAATAAAGATAATCTGGGCGGCAGCGGCGGATTTAATACGGGGCTGCGGCGTGTGTTGCAGGAGGATTATACCTACATCATGTTAATGGACAATGATGTGGTAGCGGACGTGGATGCGGTGAAACATTTATACGAATTTTTGGAGGAGCATCCTGATGTGGGCATGGCAGGCTCTAAAGTTTATTACATGGATGATCCGGACAAGATATGGGGATATGGAGCCGATATCGATTTTGAAAAATATGTGCAAAAGGATAAATACAAAAATTGGACGGACAGTCCTGAGATACCGGAGATCAGCTACTGTGAGTATGTTGCTGCCTGTTCGCTGATGGCAAGGACAGATGCGATCAGGAAAGTCGGTATTATGCCGGAAGAAAATTTCATTTACTGGGATGACATGGAGTGGGGCTACCGTTTTAACCGGGCGGGATATAAAGTGTGCGTCTACGGAAAATCAAAAGTCTGGCATAAGGGCGGCGGCAGTAATGCGGTCAATACTTTCAGCAATTACTATATGTTAAGAAACAGGATTCTTTTTTTCAAAAAAGTACTGCCGGCAGAAAAGAGAGAGCATTTTGCAGACCTGATCCTCGATTATCTGTTCCGCATGATATACAGCTGCCACCTGAAAGGGGAAGATAACATTGTGAAGTCGGTCATGTATGCCTTTGATGACGCAGTGCATGGCGTGACGGGAAAGGCGGAGGATCGTAAGATATTACCAAGAGGGCGGAATGCCGTCCGGATCGCGCAGGCGATCGGAGAAGCGGCGAATGTATTGGTCCGGTTTAACGGTGATCATGAGGGACTCGGAAACATCATTCGAAATATCAAGAAAAATAAACCGGATGTGCAGATCGGAATTGCAGTGGAAAGCGGGTCCGGGGCAGATCCGGACAGCATGGCAGAGCAGTATCCCGACTGTCGGATCGAGACGGTTTTCCGACCGGAAAAGTATGGGAGCCACATGATCATGTGCGAGCATATTTTTAAGATCACGCCGGATATGCCGAGAGATGTTTATGTGGATTCATATTGTAATATTATTTTTACGGATGATGATTTTACTTATGCGAGCGGATTTGAGCAGACCAAAGAGCTCTTTACAATATGCAGAAAAGATTTATTATTAGCTTCATTTGAAACATAAAAAAGAATGGATGAAAATTATGAGACGAAGCGGACATGGAATGGGAATTAAATATTGGCTTCAACTGTTCTTGTTTCCCATCTACTGGTTTTCCTTTCTGATACCGCGGAATAAACATATCTGGCTGTTTGGCAGCACATGGGGAAGGCGTTTTGCCGACAATCCGCGGTATTTTTATCTCTATTTGTCCCAACACAAAAAAGACCATCAGAATGCCGTGCGTCCGGTCTGGATCGGACATGACAGATCGATCATCCGTATTCTGAATGAGATGGGGTATGAAGCATATTATAATCACAGCTTAAAGGGAATCTGGTACTGCCTCAGGGGAAAGGTCTATTTCTATGACAATTATCCAAAGGATATCAGCCAGTGGCTGTCCGGCGGAGCAGTTAAAGTAAATTTGTGGCATGGTGCTCCGTTAAAGAAGATCCAAATGGATAATATTCATGATAAAGTACGTTATCCTGACAGACGTGTCGATAAACTGCGTTACGCCCTGAGACGGTTTACGGATGAAAAACCGTCGCACTTTATCCTGTCGCCATCAGATTTCTTTGCGCCGATCTTCTCTTCTGCGTTTGCAACGCAGAAAGTGCTGACGACGGGCTTTCCGAGAACGGATGTCTTTACCGGGGAACAGATACATAACGTATTATTAGATTCGGAGAGGGACACTTACAACAAGATCAAAGAGTTAAAAAAAGAGAAAAAAATCTTCCTGTATATGCCGACGTTCAGGGACAGTGAAACAAAGTTTTTTGACGTGATGAGGATGGAGGAGTTTGAACGGTATTTAAGGGAAAACAATTATCTGTTCTGCACAAAACTGCACTGTAAATCAAAGCTGAGAAAAGAATTTGAGAGCATAGCGGGAGAGCATGTGATTTTGATCGACCCCAATGCGGATCCTTATGTTTTTGTAGGCTTATCCGATGTACTGATCACGGATTATTCTTCCATCTATTTTGATTATCTGCTGACAGGAAAGCCCATCCTGTTTTTTGATTATGACTTGGAGGAATACTTGAGCCGGTCAAGGGAGATGTATTTTGATTATGAAGCGTTTACGCCCGGGCATAAAGCGGCTACGATGGAAGAATTACAGAACCTGATGAAACGGACGGAGGAATCGGGATACGGACAAGAGCTTTATAAAAAAAGAGCAGAGATTCTGGAAAAAGCGTTCGGACATGACGGGAAGAATTCGTGCGAACGTCTGAAAGACGCGGTGATGCATAGAATTTTGCGTTGTCAGGAAAGAAAAGAGGAACACGAATGAAAAAGATCATTACATACGGAACGTTTGACTTACTGCATTACGGGCATATCAATCTGCTTCAGAGAGCAAAGGCGCTGGGCGATTATCTGATCGTGGCGCTTTCTACGGATGAGTTTAATTCCGTTGAAAAGAATAAGGTGACTTATTTTACATATGAAGAACGCAAAAGGCTCTTGGAGGCGATCCGCTATGTGGATCTGGTCATTCCGGAGGAGAGCTGGGAGCAGAAGGTTTCGGATGTAAAAGAATTCCGTGTGGATACGTTTGTCATAGGGGATGACTGGAAAGGAAAGTTTGATTTCTTGAAAGAACACTGTGAGGTCGTTTATCTGGAGCGGACGCCGGAGATTTCCACGACGAAGATCAAGAGCGACTTGAAGCTGTGATTGGACAAGAGGTTTATGAGTGCAATATGCATCAGAACATAAGTGGGAATGGGCGTGCTTTGCGGATGATCAGTAAGTGAGAAAAGGGAGACTGGTATGAAGCGAGTAGTAATGTTTGCGAACACAACGATGACATTAATTACCTGTGTTTATTATGGGGCGAAGATAAAAGAGTGTGATCGCAGTATCAGAACGATTTTGATTTGGAAGAATTCTTCTTCATATAGCATATCCCTAAAGCCATTTTCGAGATATTTTGATGAAATGTATACCGTGTCATCCACGGTTGGGGACGGAAAAAGGTTTTCGGCGGAGTTTATGATTAAAGATATAGAGTGTCGGAATTATCTGCGAAACTCTGATATTGGTAAGATGCTGCGAGAACCGTGTGAGCGGGAAGTTTTGATGTTAGGCTCAGATTGCACCCGAATCATTAAAAACATTATCCGAATATTCTGCAGCAAAAGAAATCATCGCAAAGTGGTGCTTTACGAGGAGGGATTAGCGCTTTACGATGAGAATAGAGCAGGCATTAAAGAAGTGATTGCTTATAAGCTCGGAAAAAGAGAAGACGAGCGTGTGATCGTCGGAAAATCGTCCCAAATCAATGCGATATTTGCAAGAAGACCACAGGAGCTGCCGGAATGGAAGCGGAAAAACAGGCAGATCATCAGGCAGAGCGATGTATTTGCGGATCATAACATTGTTGCTAAAATGCTTATGGAAGATAAAAAACTGCGGCAGCTATCGGAACGGCTGAAAGATAAAAAGGTGATTCTGTATTTGGGGCAGCCGATTTCGGAGCTCTCCAAAGGCTTTCGCTTTCAGATAGAGAGAAGACTGATCGACCATTTGCTGCAGGCGTTGCCGGAGGGGTATGTCGTATTAATGAAGGGGCATCCGCGGGAGTCGGCGAATAAATATAAAAATTATCTTTCAGACCCACGATGCTTTGGATTTCATAAAAGTTCAGGATGGTATCCGGTCGAGTGCCTGCTGCAGCTTTTTACGATCAAGGCAGTGATATCCTGTGCCTCTACTGCGGCGATCAACGTCGCTGAACGCATTGACGGGTGCAGGGCTGTGTATACCTATCCGTGTCTGGGTGTGAAAATCCCGGAAAATTGGACCAGTATCTTTGAATGTGCGGGGGATAAGGTCATGGTGCTCAAAGACTTTGGTGAGATTAAAAAGGTGCTTGAGCCTTTGGAGAATGAGATCCCCATGACCCCGGAAGAAAGAGCGGGTAAGGATATTTCGTGGCTGCTTCGTTATTTAGGCGGCTGATAAAGAACAAACTAGTGCAAATTAAGATGAAGTATGGTATGATAGTGAACAGGTAAATTCATGCAAATTTCATATCACAGGAGGAAAGAAAGATGAAAAAAGGCGGCGTAGCAGTACTTTCGACATTGATCGGCGCAGTTGCGGGTGCAGCGGCAGTAGGCAAAGTTCAGGGAAAGACGATCAATCAGAAAGCGGAGAAGGTTGACAAGTTTAAGGGCTATTACAATATGCTCAATCAGTGGCTTGTTATAAAGCAGGAAGGCAAATCTTTGGAGAAATATTTCACGGATAACGGTTATAAGACCATCGCGATCTACGGTATGGGTGAGATGGGAAACCGCCTGTATGATGAGTTGAAAGGTACTTCCGTAACTGTGAAATATGCAGTTGATAAGAATGCTGCAAGCACCTATTCCGAGCTGGATGTTATCGATCCTGAGGATGATTATGAGGAAGTTGATGCGATCGTTGTCAGCGCGATCTTTGCGTTCGATGAGATCGAGGAGATGCTGAGCGATAAGGTGGACTTTCCGGTCGTATCTTTGGAGGATGTTGTGTACGAGGCGTAAGAGCTGTGCATTGTTGTAAAAAAGGAATCAAAGAGTATGAGACAAAAAAGAATCTGCGATTTTAACAGATTCTTTTTTTGCTTCTCTTTACTATATAGAAGATCGCCTGATCCCCTTCTCCGGACTGGTTGGCTTCTATTGCCATCTGCCTATATTTGGGAATCATATCTCTTGTCTTTTGATAAATATGATCCAGGCTCCAATTTGTCCTTCGATAATACTCGCTTGCACGGAACTGCGCTTCTAAGGAATCAAATGCAATTTTTATGATTCGTAAATTCGCCTGATGACAAAGGTATTGGAGGGCGCGCTTTGTGTATAGGTATGCATGTCTCGGAGCATCGATCTGATACCAATTTTCATGATACATATGCCATGCTTTTTGCTCCATTAACGGGATACGGAGAATGCACATGCCGTCATTATCCAAAAGACGATATATTTTTTGCAAGACTGTGACAGGGTTTTGCATATGTTCAAAGGAATGGTTCAAGGTAATCAACTTATATTTTTGCGATTCTTCTAAATCCTCAAGCTGCCCTTGAATGAAATTCCAAGACCGCTGTTTATAAGGAGGCGCGTACAAATCTACCCCTGTTAAGTTCTTAAAGCCCAGAGTATCCAAAAACTGCAGCCAATTTCCGCTCCCGCATCCTACGTCAAGCAGGCTGTCAGAATATTTGAGCTTTGTGCCAAAGATACATCTTAGCTGATAATACTTGCTGCCCTGCAGTCTTTCGTACATTTTTACCGGCAGATTCATATGTACTAACAGAAACACAAGGCAACGGTCAAATATTTTTCCGGCAATTGTTTTTCTGTCGTATTTCTCTTCTATAAAGGCATAATAATCATCCGGGTAAAAATGGGAGATATCCTCAACGGTTTCATTCAATTGCAAGGTCCCGCATCTGCAGCAGTATAAGTATTCAAATATATTGCCTTCATTCAGCTGGCGTTCCTTGATATAATACAGTTCGTTGTTTTTTGCATTTTTGCATATTTTACATTCATTCATCAGAAATCGTCCTTTCGAGCAATTGAGGATAAAATTTTTTCCATGCGTGTACGCCAAAGGGAGGGGTTCCGCCGTTTTCCAATACTTCTTTCATGTTTGTTTCTAAAGAAAATCTTTGAGCCATATGTCTTGGCGCTATCAGATATTGCGAGTCCAAATATGTTCCTGATAAAGCAAAAAAGTAATCTTCGTTTTGGTTCCATATCCGCCTTAGCAGTGGATGACGTCTGAGCAATTGAATCGTCTTTTTTACATGCCTCAGTGACAGACCGCCATTTCCGACACAGATCGCATATTTTTTGAAGAATCGCCCCCCAAAAAGACGTCCGAAATCTGCATGAAATTTATATAATGCAATTCTGTGATCCGGATACCATGGCGCGCCCCAATAATCGAATCCCTTTCTTGTAAGATCTAAGAGATAATCAACATTTCTTAACAGCAATGCGTCTGTCTGACAAATACAAATATAGCGGTAGCTGTCAAAACACTTATAAAATGACGGCATCAGCATTAATTTATTATAGGTTTTTGCGTTCTTAAAATATTTATCCGGAAATTTTAGAATGGGTATTCTGCCAAAATGATCATCATAGAATCGTGATTTAAGTTTTTGGGGCGCGACAAAATAGCAGGGTACTTTTCCTGCCATTTTCAAATTGTGCTTGAGAGCAGCCTGTGTCTGCAGATCAATCGTATTTTTGTAAATAGGTATTATGATACAAACTTGGTCACACATTGAATAATCCCTCTTAGCCGTTTCCCAATGATGCTGTGTGCCGCAGCACGCTTTATTTCCTTTTGTATTTGATCATTTTTTCTGATATGTTGAAACCAAGGGGCAAAATCGAGCCTGATACCCGTATGGATCTGCATTTGCTCCAGATATTTTAATAATTCTTCTCTTAATCTTGTAAATTCACGTGAAATCGAGCTTGCCGGCATTTTTAGCATATACTCGATGTGGATGCCCTCAATGAACCTTATTTCCGCTTTCAAGCGGATGGTTTTGCCGTGAAGATCAAAAAAGTTGAGTAAATTGACGGTGCCAAACACGTCGTATTTGCACAAATATAACTCCAGACCTTCGGGGGAGACCATTAACATATATCTGCCGTCAGTTACGGAATAAGCCTTATTCAAAACAGTGCTTTGCTGATTCCAAAAAAGATTTCTGGAAAAAGAGAATTTTCGCTTGGGATACCATGTGTCTTTTGATATATTTTCATTTTCCAATAAAGACAGGATCATGTCTCTAATGTCCAGCGTATTCACCAGATCTGTGATGTTTGATTGCCGAATCTGGCTGGAATAAACCATGAGAGGGGTCCGGATCACACTTGCATAGGGCTCTATTGCGTGGGTGAATCCATGGGTAAAGCCATGGGAGTACATGTCGTCACCGTGATCGCCAAATAATACGACGACTGTATCTTCCAGCATATGCTGTTCTTGTAATGTCTGAAATATAAATCCGGTCGTCCGGTCTATATTTCGATAACTTTCTTCGATCGTCTCCAAAAAGCAATGGTCAACGTTTTGCGTTCTGAACGGGGAGGATAGAAGACTTGTGCTATTGTATACATAAAGTGCAAATGCCTGACCGCTTTTTATCGTATTTTCTATTTTTTTATGAAATTGATCCTGCTCTGCGGCGGCTTCGAAATGTGCAGAGTGACCCAAAAGCTTTTTTAGATTGATCCTGTCCGTTTTGTCCGATAGGTACGGATACATAAGAGCAGATGTTTGATATCCTTTTTCTGCTAAAAGCTCGAAGGTTGATTTTACGGTTTTCTGCTTATATACGCCGCTTAAATCACGGGATTTCTCTAACTGGTAAGGATCACCGTACATAAGATCGCCAATCACCATAATGGTTGAACTGGCAGTTGAATAGTAGGTAGAAAAAACACAGCTATTTTCGGCGATCCGGCTTAGATTTGGGAAAACCTCTTTTGAACCGTTATGCAGGAGATTATGACTGATACTCTCCAAATGAATAATAATCAGATTTTTCATGGTTTAAGGACCTCCTAGCATTCCGTTCCATAGCGATAGATGTAGCTGTCGCGGATGTCATTTTTAGCCGCGTAATCAAGAAGACTTTCTACAAAATGATCGTTAGAAAGCCGCTCATTATTAACTTCAAGCAATTGCATATAGCATTCATAGGATAATTTCTGCAAAGCATCCTCCGGAGTTTCATAAATCTCGCCGTTCTTTTTGTACAGGATGCGTCTTGCCAGTTCTATCTTCTCCGGACTTAACGGCTTGATCTTATGCATTTTGTTTAAGATCGAAGCATACTGTTTTTTGGACTTTGCCTCAATGGTAAGTCCGTATCCCGTATAAAATGTTTTTCCGGCATTCACGCAAGGGATGCCCTGACAGCCAAATTCTATTCCGGCTGTCCCGCCGACCGTGACGATTGCATCGGCAAAACTATTTAGGGTCGCGGTACTGTATTGATCTGACATCCAGTATAGGTTGGGGGTTTTATACTTTTTGTATAATTTTTCCACGGATCCTTCTTCATGATAAAAGTCCCTTCTCGGGTGTGGCTTCAGGATCCAATTTACATGATCGATTTTTGAAACGATCTTCAGGGTTTCTACCAGCCATTCATAATAATCGTTATAGATAAATTCTCCGCCGCAATGCGGTGCGTCGGTAAAGCAATGTGCCATGATCACAATATTCTTTTTGTGATTATGAATGCCGAGTTCTGCCAGTATTTTGTTCTTTGAAAGGATGTCTTTCCCTAAATATGCAGCACGGGCGTTGATATCGCCCTTTCCCTGAAACAGTCCGTCTAAATGTGTCTGCATATCGCGTTTCCAGTTTTCGGAATCTGAATCAAGAGTCAGATCACCGATGCGCTTACGGATCGTTTCGTGATAATTCGGATAAAATTTTTCTCTGCTTGGAATCAGTTTTCTGGAGTTGCTTCCTGTACAAACGGCAATGACGTCCGCCCCGTGCCGCATCGCAGTACGCACATAAATACCGTTTATGTAGATGATATCCCCGGCAATAAAATATTTTGGCGGATATTTTTTGAATATCCTGTTACAAAAGTCAGCACATAAAAAGAATTTTTGCAGGCTTTTGAAATCGGTTTTCCAGCTCAGCTTTCCTACCGTATATCTTCCGGGGTTGACCCGTATGATGTGGTCATAGATCAAATCTCCGATATGAACGCCGTGATGTACGAGCTGTATCAACGCATGCATATTATGGCGGAATCGCATAGCACATGCAGCTTCTATATATGACCTGAGTTTATCCGCCAGGGACACGGAATTTTTGAGCGTCATTGACCGGAAACCAAGAGCCTCGTACACTTTGTTTTTTTGTTCATCGTTATGATCGTTAAATACAATCGTTCTGTACTGATACTTTTGTTCCAAAGCCTTTGCGGTTATGAATTTGCAATTCATTAAGCATAAATAAGATTCAAAAGTATTTTCAAAAAAAATGTATTTGTCACCGTTTGGTTTAGCAGACATTTTTTTATAATAGCTGCATAATTTGGATAAATTGTTTTTGCTTATATTCATATTTTGACCCACTCCTTAGGTATGATTTTATAACTTCCGCGGGACTTTGTGATCCACCGTTTCGGGGAAATGACGATTTTATCTTCATTTTGATTTAGCCATGCGCCCCACCAGCTGAATGTAGAATTGGAGGTAATATTATGAGCGCACAGACTCATCAGCATAAGATCATCACAATCACTAAAGTCACCAAGATCTGATGCGTAATAAGTCTTTGCATTACAATCAATATGTTTCTTTGCCCATTCCACATCATCGCTAAAGATCAAATAGACCGGATCATTTACCAGGCTGTTCATATAGTCAACGGCTTTCTGATAATAAGCGTTATCAAGCGCGATCCCCAGATTCTGAAAATCGGTCCTTCGTATATGAAGTGATATGGTATTTGGGCTGCTCAGTAGATCTTTCGCCCGGGCATTCAGACAGAAATTCTTTGGGGTAAGATCCGAAAGCAGCTCTTTTCGAATTTCCCGAAAGTACCGCTCGTTTTGGAAGTATCCCATAACATATGCATGATGCAAATGAAACATTGCTTCATTATAATCATAGGCACTTTTGTCGCGCACATAACGGAATGGAAAGAGTCCCTTTTCGCTGAGATTAAATGCTGCCTGCTGAAGCGGATTTGCTCTTTGCAAAAAGTTCCAGCACCGATATTGTTTTATGTCGATCTTTGCCAGCCTGATCTGAAAATAGTCCAATCGATATTCTCTCTGCACAATAGAGGTTTTTGCACCGGGAAGGCTGTTTTGAAAACTCTTTTTACAATCCAGTACGACCGGTTCGCTCGTATGATGCTGAAGGCTTTTTGCAAAAGCGTATTGGAACAGTTGGTTCCCCAATCCTTCCCATATCCGTATAATGATCATGATGGCAATACTCCCGCTTCCTCTAAACACGATATTAAATAATCATTCTCGTCCTCACGCCTGATCGCAAGCCGTAAATACTGCCGCCCGTTACCTATTTTCTCAGACAGGTCTTTTACAAAAATATTCCTTTGCAGTAGATAACAGGAAAGTTCCCTGCTTGTGAATCTGCCCGTTATTTCACACATGATATAATTTGCCTGGGACGGAATGACCCGCAGCCACGGTATTTGATTTAATTGTCCGGCAAACCTGCTCCGGGCTGCGGTGATCTTATCAAGAGATATCTGATAATCTTTCGTATATTTTTCTGCGATCTGCATATAAAACTCGCCAAAGGAATTAATATTCCATATGGGCAGCATTTGTTTTACGGCATCGATCACCGCTTTATCCGGGCTTGCCAGTATCCCCAGTCTAGCCCCGGGGACGCCATAAGACTTTGATATACTCTTTATGATGAAAAGACCTGTCTGATACTGAGAAAAAATCCGGTCTGAAATCATGGTCAATTCATCCGGGGTTTTCCCATTCTCTACAAAATCAACAAAACTCTCATCAATGATCAGGTTTATTTTATGATCCCTGCACCAATCGAGGAGTTTTTTCACTTCTTCATATTCCATATAATTTCCGCTTGGATTATCAGGATTGACCAGTACGATCGTTTCTACCGGATTCCCGCTGAAATATGAAATGATATCCGCTGCATGGTAGGAAAAATCGTCACGACCGACTGTCATGATGACGCGCCGCTCCGGATCCAGACGGTTTGCATATTCTTCAAAAGTCGGGCGTATGATACCCGCCTTTCCGATTAATACTCTTAACAGAACTTCAATCAGCTCAGCCGCGCCGTTTCCTACCACGATATATTCAGATGGGACGCCAAATTTTCTGCCTGCAAGCAGATTGTTTACTCTCATTCCGGACGGATAACTTGTCAAAAGCGTTTCACAGTTTGCTTTTATTTCCGCTATCATTTTTGCCGGCGGATAGTATGGATTTACCAAATAGCAAAAGTCCAACAGCTTTGGATAACGCCAGTATCCTCCAAATCGTTTAGAAATCATCTCATACTTATGGTTCTCAGACTCTGCAAACAGACTTTCCGCTATGTCTAAGTCCTGTATATCGTCAATCTCATACCATGTCTGTCCTGTCAGCCTTTTCGCCCGGATTTCTTTCGTATCAAGCAGTGCGATCAGTTTAATAACAGATTCATAGTATTCGTTATCACCCATAGCCGCTTTATATGCTTTCAAGAATGGGACATAGGTGTTCTTTGAAAAATGCTGGCTAAATTTATAAATGTTGACTGTCTTATAATATTTTTCTTTTTCATTAAAGTCCAGATATTTCCCCGGGATAAACTCACAAATGCAATCATCTTCATCCAAAACCATGCAGGTTCCGTCCATCCAGCTCTCAAACTTGTCCGCAAGCGCCAGTGTTTCTCTCGGATCATTCAAGATCAATTCAATCACATTATCTTCAAAAATCAGATCGGACTCTAATATCAGAGTATCCTCTGCTACCAGATATTCCTCTGCCAGCGCAAGTGAATAAATATTGTTTGTCTTATAATAGACAGAATTGTTGATAAAGCAGACAGGGGTTTTTATCCCTAATCCGCGGATATAATCTATCAGATTTTGAGCCTCATAACCAACCACAAGGACGATTCTGGACAGCCCTTTGCGGTCAAGGATTCTAAGCGCCCGCTCGATCAAGGTATCCCCGTTGACCCGGATCATGCATTTCGTATTATTCTGAGTCAGGTTTTTTAACCGTTTCCCCATTCCGGCCGCTAATATCACTGCCTGCATAGTATGTTCCCCTTTCCCGTTTATCCTTTGTCCGGTTTAGAAATTCTTTGTCTTTCCCGTCTTTCCGCATAGGAAATCTGTCCATGCACAAATTAACGTTTGCTTGTATTTCAAAGAATGCTCCCGACTGCATAATTCCCTGAATGAATCTTTTAACACATACAGATAGGCACCGCGCTTGTCTGCAATATAGGAAGAGGTTTTGATGAAATGCAACCAGTTTCTTTTGGTATAGTAAAGAGAATTGCCTCCGACCTTACTGGTAGTGAAATTGACACGATGCCATAAGAGGGCATTGGAAACATACAGGATTTTGTAGCGGTTTACGGTGATCCTTGCGCTATACTCAACATCCTCATAATACATATAATAAGCCGTATCAAGCATTCCGATCTCCTTTATGATAAAAGCGGGTATCAGCAGGCAGCATCCGGTTGCAAAGGTGACCTCTTTTATAAAGGTCTGCCCGACGCTCCTTTTGTTTCTGCCAGTATGTATGACCCTGCCGCTTCGGGAATCGATTTTTCCGCCTCCATACCATATGACGTCCCGATGCGCTGCATAATACATGGTAGGAACGGTTACATATTTCCGGGCGGATGCTGTTACGAGGATCGCAAGCATATGATTGTCGATGAGCGTGTCATTGTTTAGCGGCATGATATAATCGAAGTCATGTTCGACGGCATATTTGATGCCCTTATTGATGCTTGCGGAAAACCCCAAATTTTCTTCGTTTTGAATACATATGATCCGTGAGTCGATTCCGGTCAGCCTGGATGCAGCAAAATGTGCGGAATGATCATCAACAATGATAATTGCATAATCCTGATAGGTTGACTTCAATATCGAAGAAATGCAATCAAAGAGAACCCGTTCGCCATTATAATTGGGAATGATGATTGCTACTTTTCCGGAACTTTTCATGGGAATCTCTCCTCAGGTTTTCAGTGTTTGACTCATTTAACAGAAATGCAGCCAGTTCTTTCAGGTCATGTTCCTGTCGCTCTTTGATCTTTGCATACTGCCGTGCCATTTCCGGTTTTTTGGCTTCGTAAATTTCCTGGTCAAAACTCTGCAGGATCCTGTTCGCGATTTCTTCCGTGCAGATTGGATTGAAATATAAAACCGCATCGCCGCAAACCTCTGGGATGGAGGTTACTGCCGAGCATGCGCAAAGTGTTTCGTATTTCATGGCTTCAAGCGGCGGATAACCAAATCCCTCATTCAAAGAGGGATACAGGAACAGCCGGGCATGTTGATAGAGCTGTTCCAGTTCCGCAGCGTCCACATAATGTTCAAACACAAATCTTGTTTGGTTTCTGATCTGTTTTGTAAAGGTTTCTTTTTGCCCTGCGCCGAGAACCACAACTTTATAGTCTGCGGGGATACATTCATAATGGGCGGAGAACAATCTGTCGTATGCAAGGATGCCCCGCAAGGCGTTCTTTTCTTCTCGGTCCGCGCTGATGATCAGCCCGTAGTTTTTGGCTGCAATTTTATATTTTTTGAAAATATCAACAGTAAGTCCGGCATTTTCCGGTATATATTTATGCGGAGAGTAACATACGCGGATCTGTGTTTCCGTCAGATGTGGGAAATGATACAGCAGGCTGTTCTTCGAGTGCTGCGATACTGTGATGACCGTGCCGTTCTTGCACAGTGCAATCTTACTTTGATAAGATGCATGCGCTTCTGCCTGCTTTTGATGGCATTCATGTATCCATGACAGCTTGTCCCACAGTCCCTTCCATCTGCCGGGTCTGCAGATGAGGGGCATATCCGCGTTTAATATTTCTATTCCGCGCAGTCCGTGAATCGTAATGACGATCTCAGTATTGCCGCGGTATGTCATTAGCTCCTGAAAATAGTAATCGATCGGGAGCGCTGAATATAGCCTGTTATAATTTCCGCGTTCAAGAAGACGGCGAAGCTGTTGTGATGTGGATACTGCGTGCATCCGGACATGAGCTTCTTTGCACAATTCAAAAAAGCTGTTTCTTCTTGGCAGTCTGGGATCAAAAAAGACATCAACAGTATTTGATCCCAAATTGCCGAGCAGTTCCCTGAATATGACGATGGCGTATTCTCCGCCTCCGTGGTATTTAGCTCCTGCCTGATATACAGTGCCGTCAAACAATAGTCTCATTGTCCCTCCAAAACCGCCGGCGTTTTTTCTGATAGCCGTTACATTTTTCCGCGACCGCGATGTACTGCTACACATTGCAAATATTTGCATCTCTCAATGTCCATGTTGCAAATATCATAGGTAAAAGCATTTTTCCATGCCACATACGGAAAGCTGATCTGATCCCGTCTGGTAAACAAGTTGATCTCATGCCACCACTGCTGCATGACGTGTTTTACCGATGCGTCATGATGGAGTCTCGTAATGCAGCCTCCTTCAATCATTCCGGAATTTTTAGGAAATCCTTCATCATAATAGTGAAGAATCTGTCTGCTGATATCTAAAATAGGAACCTTATCCAACTTTACGCATGTCGCCGCTTCCTCATAAATATCGTTTCGAACCGGATGCGGAAAACAGAGCATTGGCCGCGTCTTGGCATGGTGTTCCACATACTCAAACAGACTGTCCGCAATTTGAAATTTGGAGTCTACCCAGACACTGATTTCATATTCCGGGAAGTATCGGTCAGGGAAGAATTTATATTTTCGTGTTTCAAGCGGACCGTCCCCGCTTTCGTTTTTTACATGCTCTACATGCCATGAAGCGGAGCGGTATTCTGCATCATCCGTAAAACAGACATAATCGATCCTGTTATCCTGCACAAGCGGCTCCGGTAAGATATCATATTTTCCGATATTTGCCGTGTAGACAACAATTTTAGGGGCGCGTGCAATTTCCGCAGATAAGCCCTGAAAAAAGCGCTTCTCCCCGGACGCCGCTCCGTACCGGAGCTTATATTGATAGTTTGCAAAGCTTTTTCGCAGATACTCCGCTTTGGAGTACAGCTTATGCGGTGCAATCCCACATTCCACTATGAGATTTTTTTTGATCTCATCGTGCTTTGTGCTCGCGATGA
>RYVZ01000034.1 GCA_003979345.1 Lachnospiraceae bacterium | reverse complement strand
TTGTAACAAAAAGAATCCCGTATTTATGTGGGTTCTGGCGTTTCGCAAACGCCTAAAACTTATAGGTATGAAAGGAGTAACAACAAATGAAACAAACAAATAAATTATTTCAAAAAGAATTTTCGTTAAAATTCCCCCTGTCTGCCATAAATCGGAAAACTATCGTTTTACTGACAGTCTTTATACTGCTATTAACTTGCACCATAACAGGATGCGGAAGTAACAGCCAGCAACAGTCAACACTTCCTGTTACAGAACCGATTCCAATAGAAACTCCTGCACAGGAAGAATCAACACAGGAAACTCAAAATCAGTCTGTGCCGGAACAACCAGATATGGAACAGCCCTCACAAGCTGAGGACAACCAATCCCAATTTTCCCCTAGCACTCCGTCTGTCCCCGAAGAAGTGGAAGCTGAAACTGAAACTGTAGCCCCATCCCCAGATGTATCTTCTTCACCCTCCTATTTGGGCACATGGCAGATAACTTCATCAACCTTTGGTGCCTACAGTGCCATGTCAGAGGAAGATTGCTCTGCGCTGATGGGAACCCGTTTTGAATATTTTAATGATTATGCTATATATGATAACCAGCACCGTCTGGATTCACCTCAATATATCGAAAGCATTCTGACCGCAGATGATTTTTCATCCATCTATCAAGGCACTAGTCTGGAAACGCTGGGAATTTCCAAAGATTCCATTCAAGTAGTGGCTATAGAAAATGCAAGCGGCATTGGTGATACTTTTTATATAAAAGACGAAAACACTCTGATTATTCCGTGGGATGGTGTATTTTTTGAAGTACAACGAGTCAGCTCCGACAGCTGATTCCGCTGTGTATAGGTTCCTCAAAAAAACTGGTAAATGAAAGTCCAAAATAGGGCGGCGGTGATTATCCGCCGCCTTGTCCGTTATCGCTCCATATCCTGCTTTCTGTGGGGCTGTTGTTCCCGCTGTTCCTGCCGCAAGATACTGTAAACGCTCTTTCTGATTTTCTCGGCTTCTTTCACTTCCTCTTTCAATGCAAGATACCGCTGATTAAGCGTTTTCCTCTCGGCGGTCAGCTTGGTGTATTCTTCTTTCCATGTCCTTGTCGGGATTGTGGTCTTGCCGTTCATCACGCCTTTAAGATAATCTTTCGCCGTTGTGAATAGGATTTGCTCGGCTTCGGTCAGCGGCTTCTTTCCCTTGTACTTGAAATAAATGTCGGCTTGCTCTAAGTGCTTTTTCAGAGTGGCAAGCCGCCGTTCAACGGGTTTCAGTTTCCCTTGAATGTCCAGTTGTTCCCCTGTCATGGACTTGAATTTTTCATCAAGCCCCGCCATATCCATGATGTTATTGGTTTGCAGGAAATTCAGCATTTTCGCCGCGTCCTTGAGGTTATACAGCGATTGCGAATATCCCTGTTTTCCTGCCTGTGCCTTGCGTGACAAAATGCCTTGAATGTAGCCGGCAAGGGTGGGCGGCCCGGTGTTCTCCTGTTCCTCTTTCAACCAGTCTTGCAGTTTGGAGATACGCGCCTTTAACTGCCGCAACTTCTGGTTAGTCACTTCGATTTCGCGGTTAAGGTCGTCGCACCCGGTGCGGATGCCGCGCTTCTCCATAGCGGAAGCGGCAACGCCTAAATGGATGGTGGGTATCTGGTCTATTCCCTGCCGCTCATAACTGCGGTGGTCGATACGCTCCGCGTGTCCGTTCTGTTCTAACGCTTGATTGCAAAGCTGCGCCCATGCCGCCCTCCATTCCTCCGCTTTGGTCTGCTCGTTCCAGTCGGTAGCGGGAATGGATTTGCATTTGTACTGCCGCTTTTTCGGGTCATAGATTTTATTCCCGTCCCTGTCAAGAATGTACTCCTTTTTCTGTTTCGCTCCCCACTCGCCGCCCTCGGCAAAAGGGCGCATTGTCAGCATGATATGGGCGTGGGGGTTGCCGCCGCCTGTGTCGTGTAGGCATACATCGGCGCACATTCCCGCCGCCACAAAATGCCGTTTCACATACCCGCGGACAAGGGAAATGCTTTGCTCCCTCGTCAGTTCGCGGGGTAAGGAAATTTCAATCTCCCGCGCAAGCTGGGCGTTTTTCGCTTTCTCGACTTTCTCAACCTCGTTCCACAAAACCGCCCTGTCTGAAAAAGCGGCGGGAGCATGGTCGGGGAGTAAAATCTCGGTATGGACGACACCGCCTTTGTGGGTGTAGTCGTGGGTCATTCCGTCAAACTCATTTGTGATTTTTTCTCCCGCCCGGTAAGCGGCGGCGGCAACAGCGGATTTGCCCTTGCCGCGGGATATGACTTTGATACTGCAATGGTAGATTGCCACGCGCCGCGCTCCTTTCTGCGGGTAACTCCCGCCGTTTCCTTTTGTGCCGGCAGGCACAAAACGCTGTCTGCAAGACCGCACATACCACATTTATGTGGTATATAAATGCGCCCTTGCTTTTAAGCAAGGGTAGGGGCATAAGCCCGTTACCCTTGCAAGCCGCCCAAACCGCCTGCGCCGCCCTCGCGGGCTGTATGGGCGGTTCTGGCGGCGGGCGGCGTGTTACCCTGTGCCGCCGTTTCCGCGCCCTGTGCGAGGGCTATGGGGGCGTTCCGGGCGGTCAATTCGTCCAGTATGCGGCGGGCGTGGTCGGCAGCTACGGTCTTTTCAAGGAATGTCTTGAATTGTTCCTCTGTCAGCGGTATCGTGTCGGGGACAAGGCTTTCAAAAAGCCCCATGCGGCGGCATAGGCGTTTTGTCCTGTCTTTGCGCTCCTGCGCCTTTTGCTCCTGCACAAGCTGTCTGCGCCTGTTTTCAAGCTGTCGGATTTCTTCCTCAATGCTCGTGATTTTTTCTGCTTTGGTCTTTGCCACGGGTCAATCGCTCCTTTCGTTTTTTGTGTGGAATGGATAGGATAGGAATGGATTTTTACAGACAATCGGTTGCCCGTTTTATTCCTGCTTATCGGCAAGTATCATTTTCAGCAGCTTGTCGCGGAATGTTTCTGTGCCGCTGTGGTTAAAAAACACCTCCGCAACAATGGTCTGCCCGTTCCTGTGGGTCGTGATGATACCGTCCGGCTTTCGGGGCGGGATGGGGGTTTTGTTCTTTTCTGTCAATGGGTCGCTCCTTTCTGTGGGCAATGCCTGCTATGCAGTCAAATGTCTGCTGTGCAGGCATGGAAAAAGGGATTTCCCGTAATTGGAAAATCCCTTTTAGCTTTTGGCTGTTTGGTTTTACTGTGCGGTTGCGACGGCTTGCGCCTTTTTCCTTGCCCGGTATCCCCGCGCTTTGATACGAATTTTGCTGTAATCATTCATGTGCATACCCTCCTGCGTCAATATATGTGATGCTTACAGTTAAGATTATGCACCTCATGACGATCTCACGTACTACATCCATTTATATTGTTTCCATTTATACTGCATCTATCATTATAGAAACGTTATCCATGTACAACGTGATCCCAATATAGCGAATCTTTTTTGATCACGCGGCGCTGCACATCTCTCACTGATCAAATCCGTGGATCCAGTCGGATCTTAGATAATAGACCAGATAGATCACAGAGCTGATCGCCCACGTGATCGGATACGCCCAATAAATATATCCAATTTCGCCAGTCAGCCGCATCACCATTATAATATAGATAATTCTGATCACACACCATACCGACAGCATCACACACATCGGCACAAATGCCTTACCGGCACCGCGGCAGACAGCCGCTATCGAATGTGAAAATGCCAGCAGGCAGTAAAACAGCGCAACCGTGCGCGCCTGCTGCACCCCATAAGCAATCACACCCGGTGTCTGGTCAAAGATACCGATCATCTGCGGTGCAAAAGCAAAGTAACCGATTCCGATCACCTCTGCCAAGAGCACTGCGGCAAAAATGCTGAACCTGGATCCTTTTTTTGCACGGTCATACTGCCTTGCGCCAAGATTCTGACTGATAAACATGGTACTCGCCATATTAAAACTGGTGATGGGCAGAAATGCAAACCCTTCGATCTTTGCATGTGTGCCATAAGCCGCCATCGCCAGCTTTCCGAACGAATTGATCTGTGACTGCACGATGACATTCGCGAAAGCGATCACGGAATTCTGTACGCCGGATGGCAGCCCGTAGCGGACAATCTCTGAAAGCATGTCACGGTGAAAGCGGATTTTACGCCATTCCACGGTAAACAGATTCCCCTTGCGCAGCAGATAGATCATGCACAGCACCACGCTTGCCATCTGGGATAACACGGTTGCGGCTGCGGCGGACCAGACACCCCAGCGGAATACGGCAAGAAACAGTAAGTCCAGCGCAATGTTCAGCAATGATGAGAAAATCAGGTAATACAGCGGTCTCCGGCTGTCCCCGAGCGCGTTGATGATACTCCGGCAGATATTATACATGACCAATGCCAAAGAGCCTAAAAAGTAATACCGAAAATAGGCAACCGCCTCCGGCATCACTTCCGGATCTGTCTGCATCCATACAAGAAACGTCGGCGTAAAGGCAACACCCACCACGGTAAGCACGATCCCGCTGACGATTCCGAATGCCATCATCGTATGTATGGCACGAGAAACCTCGTCTTCTTTTCCTGCTCCGAAATAGCGTGAGATCACCACGCCCGCTCCCATCGCCGTTCCCATAAAAAAGCTCGTCAGGAGAAAAATCAAAGTGCCGGAAGACGTCACCGCCGCCAACGCGTTTGTTCCCAGGCATTTTCCCACAATAAAAGCATCTGCCGTGTTATATAGCTGCTGAAAGATCTGACTGAGTAGAATCGGCAGGGCAAATCCGGTCATCATTGCATAGGGGTTTCCCTTCGTCATATCCCTTGTCCCGCTGAAATTCTTTTTTTGTACTGTACCGTCCGATTGATTCATGTTCCATTACCCTCACTTGTCACGAAATGATCGTTGCGCGAACTCCATGATCTAAGGAAACACTGATTAAATCAGTGTTTCCTTAGAGCCTTTGGCGGATGCGCACGGATTTGCAGCGGTTTATGCTGCTTCGCAGCGCAAATCCGGCGCGGAAACGCTTTAATCAGCGTTTCCCTAACAAAACATATGCTCATTATAACTGACACACGATACCTTATGCAATCCTTCCTGCCCATTTAGAATTTGTGCAAAATTACCAAAATCGAGCGGGCTGAACCAAATATCATCGTAAAACCTTGACACAATGACAGCGTGCAGTATAATAATTGATGTAACAAATCAACGGGAACAACTGTAGCTGCTTTTGATAGAATGGTTATCCAGGCTGACTGCTATTATTTTACATAATCGATTATCGTCCGGCCGTATGTGAATCTTTATTTTTCAAATTCAATAAATCCTCCACTCAAAGCACTGCCGTATCTTCTGTCGCGAGCGCGATTTCTATCTTTTGAAATGTAATCTCTCAATACCCCAACACGATATTTTTAGCCTGTTCATCTCATAGCAGAATCCGCTGTCGGAACATCCGGATCCTTTTATCGGCGCAGATTGTTACCAACAGAGGGGAGAGTTTACAGAATGAACAAAAAGGAAAATATTGAAAAGAAACTAACAACTTCTATATTCAAAGTATCATCCATCATTGCAGGATCGGCGCTTTTGGCTCTGATCGCCCTGATCATCATTTCCAACCGTTATTCTTATGCGTTACAAAATTTCGGTTTCGCACAGGGCGACATCGGCAAGGCAATGTTTGAGTTTGCTGACATCCGTTCCTCGCTCCGCGCCGCAATCGGTTACGACGATCAGGATGCCATTGATGCAGTTGTAAAGCAGCATGACGACAAAATGGTCGTATTCGCCGAATATTTCAGACAGATCGAAAATACGATCGTATCCGACGATGGCAGAAAGACCTATGACGAAATCAAATCGGAACTAGACGCATACTGGGCACTTGATCAAAGGATCATGGAGCTCGGCGCGACAACGGACCGCGAACTCTGCGCACAGGCACAGGAGCTGGCTATGAACGAGTTGTCGGCCGCCTATAACAGCATTTATGACAAGCTGGAAGCACTGCTGAACGTCAAAGTCGACGAAGGAAAAAGTCTCGCCCAGACTCTAATGATCTTTCAGTGGATCCTTGCAGCATTGATCCTCTGCGTGACCGCATTTGCACTGTATATGTCCACCAAAATCGGCAAAAAGGTTGCAAGAAGAATTTCGGTTCCGTTAGGAGACCTCGGTGAACGTCTCAAAACATTTGCCAGCGGAGATCTCTCCACCCCGTTCCCCGTCATTGAAACCGGCGATGAAGTCGAGGATATGGGAGCAGACGCAAGGGAGATGGCTGATAATCTTGACGCCATCATTATCGATATCGGTACGGTCCTCGGTGAGATGGCAAGCGGTGATTATACGGTCAGATCGCAGGCTTCGGAACGCTATACCGGAGATTTCCAAAAACTGTATGCATCCATGCGCGGCTTAAGGGATCAGATGACTGAGACATTATTATCCATCGGTGAAGCTTCCAATCAGGTGTCCGCAGGTTCGGATGAACTGGCAACCGCATCCCAAAGTCTTGCGGAGGGTGCTACCGATCAGGCCCATGCAGTTTCCGAACTGCATGCATCCATTTCCAATATCACGGAGGCAATGGCAAAAAGCGCGCAGAGCGCGGATGAAGCCTATACAAAGGCACAAGAGTATGCAGACGAAGCCGATAACAGCCGTAAGGAAATGGATACGATGCTTGCCGCCATGGCGCGCATCAATGAAGCTTCCACCAAAATCGGTGATATTATTTCCGAGATTGAGTCAATTGCAGCGCAGACCAATCTCCTGTCACTCAATGCTTCTATCGAAGCGGCTCGCGCCGGAGAAGCCGGACGCGGTTTCGCAGTCGTCGCGGCTCAGATCAGGGAACTTGCCGATCAGAGTGCAAAAGCTGCCGTTGATACCAGAGAGCTGATTGAGGCTTCTGTCCACGAAGTTTCGGTTGGAAACAGCGTCGCAGACCATGCATCAAGTTCCATCGAATCGGTCGTCGGCGGTATCAAACAGATTGCAAACTTCTCCAAAGACTTAAAGGTCATGATGGAAGAACAGACAGAAGCCATGCGACAGGCGGAAATCGGCGTCAATCAGATTTCAAGCGTTGTGGAAAGCAATGCCGCAACTGCCGAGGAGGCATCGGCGACAAGTGAAGAATTATCGGCTCAGGCAACGATGCTGGATGAACTCGTCGGACAGTTCAAGCTGTTAAAACAGCACTGAGACAACGCAATAGAAAAATACCATATCCAATTTGTGTTTTTTATGTTAAAAGGGGCAGTACCCAAAAATCAGTACTGCCCCTTTTATGTTGCACTATCTTTGTTTCAACGCTTGGCAGAGTTAATCAGAAATTACCTGAATGACTTTACATATTCTTTATTGGCATACCACATCTGGAGCAATACTTTGCATCCATATCTATGACTGCGTTGCAATATTCGCATACAGGCATTCCTGTCTGTTCCATTCTTGGCACAGACGCGTTTTTCAATTCTTTTTTTCTTAAAGAAATCATGTAAATTGCTACCGCAAAAACAACAACTGCTGCTATGAAATATAAATACGTAAGAAGCATCATCCATTCAATTTGCCTCGCTGCATGTCTTATTCCCCAAAGTCTACTATGAAAAATACGTAGTACAAATACAATGTTACTTATAACGTTACATACTAAAACCGCTATTACTTTTCTGATAGCAACAAAAATCAGACTTAACACGGAACCTGCTATGATAATGCCGTCCATCACAATATGAAGCTTTTCCATCGTAAAGTTATCCTCATAAAAGACGTCATATGCCAAAAAAATATCGAGCCTAATCAAATAATATAAGGACTTCCCATATATTAGCGGCAGAAAGCATGCCGCCACCATATAAATTATAGATATGATCATGACTATATAAATTCTCCGTATGTTAGGATTCATATTTCTATTACTCCGAACCATTTTAGCAATTCCTTCTTTCTTCCTTTGTTAAAATTCATAAAGCTATTTAATTCTTAAAGCTGTGGATCGGTGCCGGTATCCTGCCGCCCCTTTCAACAAACGCGTCACAGGAAAACGGATTCACCGGCATGATCGGCGCATAGCCGAGCAATCCCCCAAACTCCACTTTCTCACCGACCTGCTTTCCGACAACCGGAATGAGTCTGACCGCAGTCGTTTTCTGGTTAATCATACCGATTGCCATTTCATCCGCAATCATACCGGAGATCGTCGTCGCTTTCGTATCTCCCGGAATCGCGATCATATCCAGACCGACCGAGCATACACAGGTCATTGCCTCTAGCTTTTCCAACGTGAGCGCACCGGCTGTCACGGCATCGATCATCCCCTGATCCTCGCTGACCGGTATAAATGCCCCGCTCAACCCTCCCACATAGGAGGACGCCATGACACCGCCCTTCTTAACCTGATCGTTCAAAAGCGCGAGCGCAGCCGTCGTTCCGGGCGCTCCCGCATACTCCAGGCCGATCTCATGCAAAATGTCTGCAACACTGTCACCGACTGCAGGCGTCGGCGCAAGGGAAAGATCCACGATCCCAAACGGTACCTCCAAAAGCCGTGACGCTTCTTTTGCCACAAGCTGTCCGACACGCGTTACCTTGAACGCCGTCTTTTTAATCGTCTCACAGAGCACTTCAAAATTCTCACCGCGCACTTTCTCCAACGCAGTTTTCACTACGCCCGGTCCGCTGACGCCGACATTGATGACCGCATCCGCCTCCGTCACACCATGAAACGCACCCGCCATAAACGGATTGTCATCCGGCGCGTTACAGAATACGACTAATTTGGCACATCCCAAAGAATCCTGCCTCGCCGTGCGCTCCGCAGTTTCTTTGATCACTTCGCCCATGAGTCTGACCGCATCCATATTCATTCCGGTCTTGGTGGACGCCAGATTAACCGAACTGCACACGATCTCCGTCTCGGCAAGCGCCTGTGGAATGGAACGGATCAGCATTTCATCCGCTTTCGTCATGCCTTTCGACACCAACGCAGAATAACCTCCAACAAAATTCACTCCAACTGACTTGCCCGCACGGTCCAGCGTCTTTGCAAGCTCCACAAAATCGTCCGCACTTCTGCATACCGCACCCCCCGCCAGTGAAATAGGTGTCACGGAGATCCGTTTGTTCACAATCGGGATCCCAAACTCCGCTTCGATATATTCCCCTGTGCTGACAAGCTTTTCTGACAGTGTTGTGATCTTTTCATAGATTTTTTCTTTCGCTCTGCGGAGGTCACTGTCGATACAATTGAGCAGACTGATACCAAGTGTGATCGTACGCACATCTAAATTCTCTTTCTCAATCATTTTATTTGTTTCTGCCACTTCAAATATATTGATCATATCCGTTCTCCTTCTCGCCCTGCTTCGTTCATTTCACAGCAAAGCCGCCTTTTCTGTCATGGTTCCAATCAACGATCGCCCGCCGATGCAGGCGCATGACAGGAAGTCAGATTTCATGAACCGAAATCAAATGCAATGCATCTGCCATCAAATGCGATGCATCTGCCATCAAATGCGATGCATTTGATTGAAAATATCTTCCAGCTGGCATTTGATCACAACGCCGATTTCATCCCCGATCACATTCAGATCCGCGATCACTTCCTGAAACGGCTTCGCCGCGCCGCTCATATCCACAATCATCATCATATTAAAATAATCCTGCACAATGGTCTGAGAAATATCGAGTATATTGATCCCCTGCTCCGCCAGATATGTACACACTTTTGCAATAATGCCAACCGTATCTTTTCCTACGACTGTAATAATTGATTTTTTCATTTTTTCTGTTCCTTTCTCTCCATCATAACATCCTGCCCTTGGAAATCCCCGCTTCGATCAGACAAGATGCCCCATGTCTCGTCTTTATCTGCATAATCATCATCTGTAAACAGGCATTCACACCTCAATGACTTTTGACCGCTCACTCCGATTTGCAACAAGAATCTGAAAATCATCCGCACGGTAAGGATTATCCCCGTTTGTAATTTCCAGCCGCACCGTTTCATAAGCAAGCTCCGGCAGATTATTCTCCCTGCTTAAATGTCCGAGCATGATCGTCTTCATATGATCATGCAGGAGCGCGCACAATAGCTGACCGGACGCCTCATTACACAAATGCCCGCTATCCCCTAAAATGCGCCTCTTGAGCGGATAAGGGTACGGTCCCGCCTCAAGCATGCGGATATCGTGATTCGCTTCCATCAATATGACATCCATCTGCTGCAGCGATGCCGTTGTCACATCGTCGTAGGTTCCAAGGTCAGTTACAACAGCCATCCGCTTACCATCGCATGCAAATTTATAAGCAACCGGCTCCGCCGCATCATGGGATATGGGAAGTGTATTCACCATAATGTCCTTTACTGTAAATTTTTCCTGCTGCCTGATCGTCTGAAACAGCGCTCCGTCAATCGCTCCGAGGCTCCCCATATTCCGGATCGCGCGGATCGTACCTGCCGTCGCATAGATCGGAATTTCATACTTTCTCGCAAGCACTCCTAACCCGTTCACATGATCATTATGTTCATGGGTGATCAAGATCCCGTCAATATCCTGCATGGATACGCCAAGCGCCTCCACGCCTTCCGTTATTTTTTTGCCGCTGATGCCCGCATCCACAAGCAGATGTGTACTCTCTGACCCCACATAAATACAATTTCCGCTGCTTCCGCTGGCAATACTGCACATTCTCATTATGAATCAACCGCGCCTTTCTGCCAAACTCTTTCGTAATACGACTATTCTGTGCCCTTCCCACGGTCCAGGCTGTCTTTTTCTGATCCTGTTCTATTTCTCCCAGTAAATCTCCAAATCGTCTCCGTCCGCAAGCACATCCACATAACCTGCATTCTCTCCATTCCGCTTCGTTACAACGCAGCTCCCATGCGGTGTGGATAAATCAAAATCTATATAATCAAACACGTCTACATAAATATAACTCTTCTTGCCGTTCATTGTAACGGGAGCACCGTTCACCATGACAGTAACCGTTCGGGTCTCCGTCTGGACGTCTGTTCCCGGTACCGGCTTATCTTTCACTGCCTGCCCGTTCACACACTGTCCTTCTGCCCGTGATCCGATGTCCTGTGTCCCCACAGCCTGTCCGCCTGTCTGTGGCCCGGCGTTCTGCGCTTCCACAGCCTGTCCGCCTGTCTGTGATCCGGCGTTCTGCGCTTCCACAGCCTGTCCTCCGGTCTGTGCCCCGGCGTTTCGTGCGCTCACAACTTGTCCGTCTGCCTGATACGCCGATGCTTCAGGCGCCGGATCGGCATTCCACCGCTCCGCTCTCTCTTCCCGTGGCAGAAGCCCCCGCTCCGCGCGCTCCGCTTCCGTCAGCCAGCTTTCGACCTCAGCCTCATTTACATTTGCATAACTGCCGGACGCCGCTTCGCCCCATTCAACGGAAAAGTTCTCATACACGCGGGTCTGTTCATCCGCAGGCATATGATTGACGATCAGACGCTGTCCGCTGTGATCCAGCTCCAAAAACTTTTTTAAGTGCTCTACCGTATAATAATTATTGATCTCTATCACATCATTTTGTTCGATCTCATAATATTCCGACTGCAACGCGCCATTGACTAATGCATATTTAGGCAGATCTATCTCTTTTCCGTTGACGCGGATACGGATCGACGCATGGTACTCCGGCAGCCTTCCGATCGTACATGATGCAGGCGCCCCCGCCGTGGACGTCTGTACATCGATCATATCATTGGCGTGAATCGGCGTTGCAATATCTGCCGGTGCTCCGTTGACATGGATGACGGCCGCCTCGCCCGCCTCACCGCGGATATGTCTCGGCTTTCCGTTCAACATAAATACAAGTTCCTGCCCGCGTTTCGGAAACATGTCGGCATTCGGAAAATCCGCCTGCATTACCGCGTCAACGACCGCCAGATGCGAATTATCATAAAGCTTGACACGCTTATGGTTGAGCGTCACATGTATGAAATGATTACTTTGTTCATAAAAGCACAGACAGATCCCGATCGGCGTCACAAGCAAGGAGTCCTTCTTTACGTCCTCCTGTACAAAACGAATCTTCTGCATCACTTCCTCGCCGCGGAGCGCCACGCGCTCCTTTACGATATCAAGCTCTTTTGCAAGCGCTTCTTCATATCCTAAGATCTTACCGCCCCCGCCGACGACAAACACGGCGCTGACCGGTTTTCCGCCATTCAATTCCTTGATCTTATCCGCCGCCAGCTTTGCCATCGCATCAATGCGTTCCTGCATGACCAAAAGCGCATCCTCTCTCGAAATGGTCTGCTCCAGTCCCATAATATCCCGATAAGTGACATTTTCCTTTTCACAGATCCCTCGCTTGATCTGCTCCGCCGTATTAAAATCTACGAGACAGTGCTGGGCAACCACTTCAGTCAACGAATCTCCCGCAACCGGAATCATGCCGTAGGCGACGATGCTGCCCTCTTTCGTGATGGAAATATCCGAGGTTCCCGCACCGACGTCCACAAGTGCGATGTTCAGCATCCGATACATCTGTGGAATTGCTACCTGGATCGCCGCGATCGGTTCCAGCGTCAGGTTCACAACCTGCAGTCCGGCAGACCCGACCGCCTTATACAATCCGTCCACAACCTCATCCGGCAGAAATGTGGCGATCATTTCCACCTCAATCTTGCGCGCCCGGTGGTTTTCCAAATTTCCGATCGGATAATCATTCAAATAGTATTTGATCACGGTCGAGCCGACGCAGTAAAAACGAAGTTCTGTTCCGTTCGCCTCGGAAAACTGACGGTACGCTTTTTCCACGCCAAGCGCCTCAAGACCGTAAATATCTTCCTGTGTGACATCATGCTCCTGTTCATAATCAATACCGACACGCACCTTTTCCGTGCGCAGTACGCGCCCTGCGGCTGCGATACACACATCTTTCAGCGTAAGTCCCGTATTTTTTTGAAGCTCGTCCCTCACGAGCGCAATCGTAGCGCCGACCTGTGCAATGTCATGAATCTGGCCGTCCAGCATGGAACGGGTCTCATGTTCCACCGATTTCTGCGCGATCACGATAAATTGATCCCCCGACCGGTAACCGACCGTGCCAACAACGCTTCTCGTCCCGATATCAAGACCGAATACGGTCTGCCCTGCATATTTAGCAAAGTCCATGTCCCATCCCCCCTAACTGCATATTGATCTGCCTGTACGCTTCCTCCGGCGTGCCGCTGTTATCGATGACGACCTGACAATGACTGCGGAACTCCTCATCCGAAAGCTGGCTTTTCATGATCGCGTCCGCTTTTTCCGCGGTGTACCCCCGTGTATCCGTGATCCTTTTCCTGCGCGCATGACCGTCTGCATAGACATACCAAAGCTCATCACAGATCTCATCGTAATGCTCCTCGATCAGGAGCGCCCCCTCAACAAAAAAATAATCGACACAAGGCGCATGTCTTTCCTTTGCAATCTCTGCCAAAATGAATTGCTTCACTGCCGGATGAACAATTGCGTTGACCGCTTTGATCAATCTATCATCATGAAAGATCTTCTGCGCCATCTTCCCCTTATCAATGCTACCGTCATCACAGAGAACGCTCCCGCCAAGCAGTTCCACAAGCGCCTCATAACAGGCTGCGCCCTTTTCCTGAAGTTTTTTTGCCGCAAGATCGGCATAAATCACCCTGCACAAATAATGGGTCTCTATGTAATGGAGAAGCATGGTTTTCCCCGCGCCCACGCCTCCCGTGATTCCAATGATCTTCACATCCGGCTCCTCATGCTTTTGATTGCCCGCTGCTCATTTGAACAGTTCATTCATATGGATCATCCATCTGAAACCTGCTTCGACGCTTTTGTCATCACTTCACAACATAATTTCTTCTCATTTTGCTTCATACCAGTTCGATCCGGTGTGAAGATCTACCGCCAATGCAACGGATAACTCCGCCGCACGCTGCATCTCCCCTGAAAGGATCTCCCGCACCTGCACTTCTTCCTCCGGCGCCGTTTCAATCAGCAATTCATCATGAATCTGTAAGATCAGCCTTGAGCGGAGTTTTTCACTGCGCAGTCTGTCAAATACATGAATCATCGCAATTTTCATGATATCCGCCGCCGTTCCCTGTATCGGCGCATTCATGGCGACACGCTCGCCAAATTGCCGCTGCATGAAGTTGGAAGATTTCAATTCCGGAATCGGCCTGCGTCGTCCGTACATGGTCGTACTGTATCCATGTTTTTTGGCATCCGAAACGGCATTATCCAAAAACGCCTTGATCGACGGATAGGTTGCAAAATACTGCTCGATGTAGGCGGACGCCTCCTGCCTGCTGATACTGAGATCCTGACTTAACCCGAACGAGCTGATCCCGTACACAATGCCGAAATTAACTGCCTTGGCATTGCGCCGCTGCAAGTCCGTCACTTCCTCAAACGGCGTATGGAACACTTTCGCCGCGGTAATGCGGTGAATGTCCTGCTCTTTATGATACGCCTCGATCAGCTCATGATCTCCGGACATATGTGCCAAAATACGAAGTTCGATCTGGGAGTAGTCCGCATCCATAAACAGATAGCCGTCCTTCGGAATAAAGCTCTTACGGATCAGCCTGCCAAGCTCGGTACGCATCGGAATGTTCTGCAGGTTCGGCTCCGTGGAGCTGATCCTGCCGGTCGCCGTGATCGTCTGGTTAAACGTCGTATGAATCCGGTCGTTTTCATCCGCACAGCCGCCCAATCCGTCCGCATACGTCGATTTCAGCTTTGCAAGCCCGCGGTATTCCAAGACATCCCTGACGATCGGATGCTCCTCGGCAAGCTTCTCCAATACATCCGCCGCCGTTGAATATCCGGTTTTTGTTTTTTTACCGCCTTTCATATGCAGCTTATCAAACAAAATCTCGCCAAGCTGCTTGGGCGAGTTAATGTTAAACGCCTCCCCCGCCTGCTCGTAAATCTGCTGTTCTAATACGTTCATCCGCTCTGCCAGCGTATTTCCATACGCTTTTAGCTCTTCCGGACGAATGCGGACTCCCGCCTCCTCCATATCGCATAGCACATAGGAAAGCGGCATTTCCACATCATGAAACAGCGCCGCCATCTGCGTATCGGCAAGCCCCTTCTTCAGCTTTGGATACGCCAACATTCCCGTCCGCGCCACATTGTATAAATAATTTACAAGTTCCTCCGGCTTCTGCTCATATGCATCACGCGTGCATAATTTCCCGAATCTCTCTGCATATCCCGCCATCGTCACGCTGGCATATTCGGATGCAACATCCTGCGGTTCATAGTCGCTCTTTAACGGATTCAAAAGATACGCGGCAAGCTTACTGTCAAAAAAATGACGGCTCACTTCTGTTGATGTACGCATATTCTCAATCGCAAGCTGCGAGTACAGCGCCTTGCAATCGAACGCGATCAGCCTCACATTACCTTCTTCGCAGGCAAGTGCTCCAAACCGTTTTCTTAATATCTCCGCTTCAAATGTCGGCGTTCTCATTAGCCATGCATGCTGTTCATCCGTCGCCAGCACGATGATCAGCTGTTCTTCATGCGGTGTAAGATCAAGCTGCATCTGTCCGTCCGAACCGCTTTTCACGCCCGCATTCTCTGCGCGAAAACCCGCACAGGCGATCGCTGCTGCCTCCCTTGCCTTTGCCTCGTCAAGAACCTTATCAAGCTCCGTTAAGCTCGCCAGTTCTTTCAGCTCGCACACCGCTGTGGGTTCCTTCTGTCCGGTTCCGGCCGGGACATCCGAAAAGCGCGACAAATATTGCTTAAACCCAAGCCGCTGAAAATAAGAATAGGACTTCTCATTAAAAAATTCACCAACCCGCGCATTTTCGAAATCATAGGGAAATTCCGCATGGATATTGATCGTCGCAAGTGTCTTGCTCAGTTCCGCCAGTGTACGGTTTTCCTTTAAGCTTTCCCTGATGCTTTTTTTCTCAATCTCATCAACATGCGCATAAATCTCGTCAAGAGAGCCGAAACGCACCATTAAATCCGTTGCCGTCTTCTGTCCGACTTTCGGAACGCCCGGAATATTGTCCGCCGTATCTCCCATGAGCGCTTTTAAGTCAATAAATCCCTGCGGCGTCACCTGATAAGCAGCTTTCACATCCGCCGCGTAATAATCTTCCACCTCGGTTCTTGCACCCTTGGTCTTTGGAATCCGTATTTTGATATGCTCCGAAGCGATCTGTAAAAGATCGCGGTCTCCGGATACAAGCACCACTTCCATGCCTCTCTGCTGCGCCTTGTTTGCAAGTGTGCCGAGCAGATCATCCGCCTCAAGCCCCGCCTGCTCCACAATACAGACGTCCATTGCCGCAAGCAGCTCTTTCATGACCGGCACCTGCTCCCGAAGCTCGTCAGGCATCGGTTTTCTCGTTCCCTTGTACTCCGCGTAAATGGCATGACGAAACGTCGGCGCATGCACATCGAATGCAACCGTCAGATATTCCGGTTTTTCTTCTTCCAGAATCTTAAACATGATATTCAAAAAACCGTAAACTGCATTCGTGTGCAGACCCTCCCGGTTCGTCAAGTCCGGGACGCCGTAAAATGCTCTGTTCAGGATGCTATGTCCGTCTATCAGCACTAATTTTTCACTCATATGATAAGAAACCCTTTCAAAAAACACCCGCGTTCAAGAAAATATATAAGAGAACATCAATGTTCAGATAGTATAAGTATTCCATTAACATCCATGTTATCTTTTAATACAGCACAAAAAAAGAAAGCAAAAATGATCCCGCTACAGCGGCGATCTCCGCGCAGAACATCACACGATCAAAGATCTTTTTATGATGAACCCGCCGCTTTGTCCAGATCAGCATATCATTCAATTCCTTATTCAAGTCAAATGCGCCGCCGTCTTCCAGACGGTGCATCCCCTCGCTGATCAGATATTGAATGGCAAGCTCCTCCATACAGGCTTCGCACTGTTCGATATGTCCGACAAATTCTTCCGTATCACGCTCGTCAAGGTCTCCCGATAAAAAAGAGGAAATCCTTCGTTCTGCAGCCGTACAGTCCATCCTGCTGCCTGCCTTTCTCCCGCCGCGCTTCTTGCGCGCAAAATGACGTCTGTCTGTAATCATGCTCCGTTCTGTTTCCGACGGATAATTCTTATTTCATTTCTATAGTATACTCCAATTTTGGAAATTAGAAAAGAGCGAGTCCTTTGATCTGCCGCAAAATATCCGCGCAGCTCTCCCCGACGAACTGATTCGCCGCCTCAGGCGTTAAATACATATATTCCCGTTCAAGATTGTCTTTCCCTGCCAGATAAAACGCTGTAATATATTTTCTCCGGTCATCAAACGCTTCCTTCGAAAATTGATCCATATAGCAATTCTTAAATCCGGCAAGCCCGCTGTAAATCCGAAACGCCCGAAAATCTGGGTGTTTTTTCAGATACAAAAAATCAAGATCGTACCAGTCTGCTTTCAATTCCCAGATCAATGCATCCCGGTCTTCCGCCGCTCGTTCCTCATATTCCGCCATACTTTTATCAAAGACATTCCGACGCCATAAAATATCCGTCATAAGATGTGTCAGATATCCCAGATAAAAGGAATCCTGCTCCCGTGTGTATCCCGCCCGCTTCTCCTGAGTGAAATACTCTGAAAGAAACAGATCCGTCCGTATCCTCTTTGCCCGCTCCCTTCTGCCATTCCTTTCACGTTCATATGCTTCCTCGTAATGAGACACTGCCTTATCCGGTTTATAAATACTCCAGTCCTCATTCGGTTCGCCGCTGTCAGGCGCGATATTTCCCATGATAAAATGTTCCGCGCTGACGTCCGACAGCTCGTCAAGCAGTCGGTCCGCAATGCACAGATGCACCATCCATGAAGCCATGGCATTATCCCCTTTCGGTGCAAATTATTTTGGTCCGCAGATAAGCTGGCATTTATGAAAGCCGCATAATATATTATCTGCTGTTATGTCTCTCTTTTCTTTGTCTTTTATGTATGAAAAATAAATGTCTTGTGGCCCTGTATCATTTTCCTAATGATTGAAACATTTGACACTCTCTTATTAATCGAAGACAACATACTCCTTTGGGACAGAGAAATTCCTTATAGGTTAAAAAATTGCTGAAATGCCTTGAAGTATTCAAGGATTTCAGCAATTATATTCCTGCCGGCAGTGGGACTTGAACCCACACGGTGTTGCCACCAACAGATTTTGAGTCTGCCTCGTCTGCCATTCCGACATGCCGGCATGCCTGAACCTTTATCATACTATCATAAAAAGCGGGACTTTGCAAGCAGTATCTTACTGATCTTACGCCTTCATATCTTTCTGATCTTACGCTGCACCTTTCTCTCATCAGTTAACCAGCCAATATCCTTTTATCAACATTTGATAAGTGCGTATCCCTACTGCCTCATTCTTTCTCCACATAACCCACAGTGATCATGGTAATATAGTCGTCGCTTCCCTGCACGGACATCTCGTTCAATCCTTCCTCATAGGCATAACCGGTTAATGCCAAATCATATTCTTTCGCAAAGGCACATATGGTGCCATACACCCCGCGCAGCTTATCCCATCCGCCAATGCTGAATATCCTGAGATATGTGCCGGCGGGTCTGATCTCATCATACATTTCAATATCCGGCCTTCCATACGCGAAAAATCGGTCATAACTGTCATAATCTCCGCTTAAGATCCGTTCTGCCGAAATACGACTTCCGAAATTATCATAAAGTCCGAAAATGGATTTAAGCCGCATGGAAAATGCTCCCGCAACCGCAAAATCATCATCATCATAAGCCCCCGTCATAGGACTGCTGAGCAAAATACGCCGCTCCGGAAGCGTGATCCTCTCTATCTTTCCGTACTCCGCCGTCAGACTCATGGAAAGTTTATTCGATTTCTGTTCTAAAAACGTCTTGATGTTCAATAGATCCCGAATGGAATCATCAATGATCCGTTTCTTTTCCGCCAGTAGTTGTGCGAAAGAAGCACCTGAAGGACTCCGTTGATACCGAAGGATTTCTTCAATCGAAAGCCCCATTTTCCTAAACGTCATGATCAGCTCCAACTGTACGGTCTGAAAACAGGTGTAATAACGGTATCCGTTCTCTTTTTTGAATTCAGGAGAGAACAACCCGATCTCATCATAATAATGCAGCGTACGCTTGTTGATTCCATTTAGTTTGGCAAATTGCCCCGTAGTATATAAATATTTTATATTTTTCATCAAAACGTCCTTGACTTTACAGTTACTGTACTGTTTATGATACTGCATGAAGAAGGAAATTGCAAGCAGATGGAATAAAAAAAGCATCACCGCGCCCCATCACGATATTACTCGTAACGATTTCGCTGATGATAATTTTATACGTTTTTATCAATTTGAATCACTAAAAAATATATAAAGAATAAACAGGAGGATTTGCAATGAAAACAATTTTTTCCACGGCAAGATTAAAAGGACGTCAAATCGCTCTGCTGTCCGTTTTGGTTTTGTTTGCCGCCGTCGCGGAAATGATGCTTCCCTCACTGCTCGCCCAAATGATCAATAACGGCGTGACAGAATCTTCAAAAAGCAAGATCTTCGTGCTTGCCGCCGTCATGGCAGGCGTTACGGCGACTGCCTGTATCGTCAATTTCCTGTCCGTGCGGATCGCTTCCCGGATCTCAACAGACTTTTCTTCCAGACTCCGCGCTCAGGTTTTTGAAAAGGTACAAGGTTTTTCTGCCGCCGAGATCGACCGTTTCGGCACTGCCAGCTTAGTTACGCGAAGCACCTCTGATATCACAAACGTACAGAATTTTCTTACCATGCTACTGCGAGTGGGGATTCTTGCACCGATGATGGCGGTCGCCGGACTGGTCTTTTCCGCCGCCACAGGCGGGCAGGTCAGTTCCGTTCTGAGTGTTGCGATACCGGTATTATTAGGCGGATGCGGCGTCATCATTCTGCTCGCCTCCCGCTATTCCGTAAAGCTCAGGCAAAAACTGGACAAGCTCAATCAGCTGTTTTTGGAATCCCTCGAAGGCGTGCGTGTCATCCGCGCTTTTAACAAACAAAAAGCCGAAAGCCGCCGTTTCAGCGACGCAAATGCGGACCACGCACACACTGCAATGGCCTCCGGAAGAATTACAAGCCTTTTAATGCCGGTGATCAATGTCATCTTCGGTGTAACCACGGCAGCGGTCTTAGGAATCGGCGCTCATTATGTGGAAACGGGCGCAATGGAGGTCGGCTCTTTAGTAGCAAACAGTCAGTATATCAGCATGGTTCTGATGTCCGTTATGATGCTGGCACTCGTCATCATGATGTTTCCCACTGCGTATGCCTGCTCCAGGCGCATTGCAGAAGTTCTGGAAACCGAATCCGGAATTCAGGATGGCAAGTTCTTATTTCAAAACCGCCCGCTTCGCTCTACGGTAGCATTCCGTCATGTGACCTTTGCATATCCCGGAGCGCAGGAACCGATTTTGAAGGATATCAGCTTTGAAACGCATCCCGGAGAGATCACCGCCATCATCGGCGGCACAGGCCGTGGAAAATCCAGCATCCTGAAATTGATTCCCCGCCTGTATGACCCTCTGTTCGGAGAAGTTCTGATTGACGGCGTCAACGCCAAAGAATATGCGCTCACGGATCTGCGCTCGCTGATCGGTTACGTCCCGCAGAAAAATGTACTGTTTTCAGGCGATATTGCATCAAATTTGAATTTCGGTAACGAATCAGGAGCGGAACAGGACTGGAAGGAGGCTGCACAGATTGCATGTGCTGAAGAGTTTATCATAAAAAAAGAAAACGGCTATCATGACGCGGTCGCACAGGGCGGGACCAATCTGTCCGGAGGACAGCGGCAGCGCATGGCGATTGCAAGAGCGATCATGAAAAAACCGGAAATCTATCTCTTTGACGACAGTTTTTCAGCACTAGATATGAAAACCGACCAGACTCTGCGGAAAAACCTGAAAGCATCCATGGGAGACGCCGCCATCATTATGGTCGCACAGAGGATCAGCACCATACTGGATGCAGACCGCATTCTGGTCGTGGACGACGGCATGATCGTCGGTCAGGGAACGCACCGGGAGCTTATGGAAAACTGCCCTCTCTATCGTGAAATTGCGGAAATTCAATTAGGAAAGGAGGCCGTATAAGATGAAAAAGCATACATTCAAAAGATTGTTCCATTACCTGAAACCTTATCGGCTGCGCCTGTTTTTCGTATTACTGTTCGCTTCCGTCAGCACGGTTTTTACGGTTATGGCTCCATTTGTCATCGGCAAAGTCACGACAACTTTGTTTGACAGCATCAGAGACGGCGTCTTCTATTGGGATACCATACTCTGGCTGCTCACGACACTGATATGCCTGTACCTGATATCACAGTTCTTTTCCTTTTTGCAGGGATTTCATATGGCAAAGATCACGTCCAACGTTATGCGTGAGATCCGAAACGACATTGACGGCAAGATGCACCGCTTAAAACTGAATTACTATGATACCCATACGCATGGCGACATCCTCAGCGTGATCACCAACGATGTGGATACGATCAATCAGACAGTCAGCCAGAATCTTACTTCTGTCGTTACGCAGATCATCACGGCTGCCGGCATACTGATCATGATGCTTACAATCAGCCCAAAGCTGACTCTCATCCCGGTCATTATGGTGCCGTTGTCCCTGCTTAGCGCCGCGAGCGTCATGAAAGCCGGCGGCAGGCACTATGGAAAGCAACAGGAGCTGCTCGGCCGGTTAAACGGCTACATTGAAGAAATGTATAACGGTCAGCAGGTCGTTCAGTCTTTCTGCTATCAGGAACGGGCAATGCAGCAATTTCACACGCTGAATGAAGAGCTAAAAAACAGCTCCTATCGGGCGGAAACAACGACAGGCGCGATCAGCCCGATCACCACTTTTGTAAACGATACCGGTTATGTGATCTGTGCCGCCATCGGCTGCCTCCGCGCCATCAGCGGTCTGATCACCGTAGGCAATGTGCAGGCAATGCTGGAATATACGAGACGGTTTGCTGAACCGTTCTCATCTCTGGCAGGAATGGCTGGGAGTTTCGGCGCTGCAAAAGCTGCAGGAGACCGCATTTTTTCTTTGTTAGATGCAGAGGAAGAGCTACCCGATTCAGAACATTGTGTCATTCCTTCGGATCGGTCAGGCAGTGTCACCTTCCAAAATGTCAGATTCGGCTATACGCCTGACCGTATGTTGATGAACGGCGTCAGTCTGACCGTAAGACCCGGCCAGAAAGTCGCCATCGTCGGACCGACCGGAGCCGGCAAGACCACTCTTATCAATCTGCTGATGCGTTTCTACGAGATCAATGACGGCATTATCACAGTGGACGGCGCCGATATATCCAAAATGCCAAGAGAAGAATTGCGTGACAGGTTCGGTATGGTATTGCAGGACACTTGGCTGTTTGAGGGAACGATTGCCGACAATTTAGGATATGCAGAAGATCAAATGGACAGGAATCAAATCATTGCTTCTGCCAAATCCGCGTGCGCTCATGATTTTATCAAAACACTTCCAAACAGTTATGACATGGAGCTGACCAAAGGCGCAGAAAATATCTCGCAGGGTGAACGCCAACTCCTGACTATTGCGCGTGCGATTGCTTCCAATCCTGAAATCATGGTTCTTGACGAAGCCACCAGTAATGTGGACACCCATACGGAAGTTTTAATCCAGCGCGCGATGGCACAGCTCATGAAAGGACGTACCAGTTTCGTCATCGCCCACCGGCTTTCCACCATCCGCGACGCCGATATGATCTTATATATGGAAGACGGCGATATTAAAGAAGTTGGAAATCATGAGGAACTCATGGAAAAAAACGGAAAATATGCCGCCCTGTATCAAAGCCAGTTTGCATAATAAAAACAAATATTATCTCTTTTACGAATACATTTTCTGTGTAAAATGAATCGCATTCATTTCGGTATATAAAAATCATCTGCCATAAAAAGAGCTGTTGCACTCATTGGGCTCCCCCCCCAAACTGTGCACAGCTCCTTTTTTATCAACCGGTCCCCGACCGGAACATTGCATCTTTCTTATCCGTTAAAATCAAGTTTCTGATAGAAACCAAGTCCGTCAAATGTACGGAAGTAATCCTGCGGCGTCTCCGCACGGCGGATCAGCTTCACTTCGCCGTTTTCTTTTAACAAAAGCTCTGCAGACTTTAACTTGCCGTTATAATTATAGCCCATCGCAAACCCGTGCGCTCCGGTGTCATGAATAACAAGATAATCCCCGATAACAATCTTTGGAAGCATCCGGTCAATCGCAAACTTATCGTTATTTTCACACAGGGAACCAGTCACATCATATTTTCTATCACAGGGTGCATCTTCTTTTCCCAAAACCGTTATATGGTGATATGCACCGTACATTGCGGGTCTCATCAGATTGACAGCACAGGCGTCCACACCAATGTATTCCTTGTGAGTATGCTTCTCATGAATCGCCGTCGTCACGAGCGCTCCGTAGGGTCCTGTCATAAAGCGTCCCATCTCCGTAAAGATCGCGACATCCCCCATTCCAGCCGGTACGAGCACCTCCTCATACACTTTGCGCACACCCTCGCCGATCACGCGGATATCGTTCGGTTCCTGATCAGGTCTGTACGGAATGCCGACGCCGCCTGAAAGGTTAATAAACGCAATATGAACACCCGTCTCTTTCTGCAGCTTCACCGCCTGCTCAAATAAAATTTTTGCGAGCATCGGGTAATACTCATTCGTCACGGTATTACTTGCAAGAAACGCATGGATCCCAAAATGTTTCACGCCTTTTTCTTTTAAGATCCGGAATCCTTCAAACAGCTGCTCTGTGGTAAATCCGTATTTGGCGTCGCCCGGATTGTCCATAATGCCGTTGCTCATCTTAAACAGTCCGCCCGGATTGTAACGGCAGCTGATCGTCTCCGGCATCCTGCCCAGCGTCTGCTCCAAAAACGCAATATGCGTAAGGTCATCCAGATTGATGATCGCTCCGATCCGGTCTGCAAATTCATATTCCTTTGCCGGCGTATCGTTGGATGAGAACATGATCTCTCCTTCTCCCGCTCCCATTGCACGCGCCAGCATCAATTCCGTCATGGAGGAACAGTCAAATCCGCATCCCGTTTCGCGCATGATATCAATAACATACGGATTCGGCGTCGCTTTGACCGCAAAATACTCTTTGAATCCCGGATTCCACGAAAACGCCTCTTTCACGGCTTTGGCATTTTCCCGTATCCCTTTTTCGTCATAAATATGAAACGGGGTCGGATAAGTCTTTACGATCTCCGCGATCTGCTCTTTTGTCACAAACGGTTTCTTTTCCATATGCGTTATGCTGTCCTTTCTTCTTATCGGTTCTCGATCTGCCAGTCGATTGGGCTTACACCGTTAGCCGTCAAAAAATCATTGGTCCTGCTGAACGGTCTGCTCCCGAAAAATCCACGGTACGCAGACAGCGGACTCGGATGGGGCGCTTCCAAAATCAGATGTTTCGGATTGTTCAGCATTGTTTTTTTGCGCTGTGCGGGCGATCCCCATAATATAAAAACAATTGGACGATCCTGTTCATTCAGAATACGGATCGCCGCATCGGTGAATTCCTCCCAGCCGATCCCCCTGTGTGAATTCGCCTGATGCGCCCTGACCGTCAGAACGGTATTGAGCATCAAAACGCCCTGCTTTGCCCATTTGACAAGATAACCGTTATTCGGTATCTCACAGCCAAGATCGTCATGCAGTTCCTTAAAGATATTCACAAGAGAAGGCGGAATATCCACATCCGGCTTCACGGAAAAGCAAAGCCCATGCGCCTGTCCGACATTGTGATAGGGATCCTGTCCCAAAATAACCACTTTCACTTCATGCAGCGGTGTTAAATGAAACGCATTAAAAATATCATCGGACGGTGGAAAGACCGGTCTCGTCTGATACTCCTGCACAATTGTCTGATGTAATTTGCGATAATATGGCTTGCGGAACTCAGGACTCAATGGTTCTAGCCAATCGTTGCTGATTGCCGCCATCGTTTCATCTCCATTTCATTGGTATCGTATCGGTCACAGAAAGCCGCTGAGACCGCTTTTTCTGATCGTTTTGCTTTCCACTCAAAAGGAATTGCCGTGCCGTTCAAATCCGGACAGGAATACCGCGCTCATGCAGATAGCGCTTCACCTCACGAATCTCTAATTCCTTAAAGTGAAACAAAGAAGCCGCAAGCAGCGCATCCGCGCCCCCGTCTTTCACGGCATCGTAAAAGTGGGAAGGTTTGCCGGCGCCGCCCGAAGCAATGACAGGTATGGACACCGCATCGGAAACTGCACGTGTCAGCGCAATATCATAGCCTTCCTTTGTTCCGTCACAGTCCATACTGGTGAGCAGGATCTCACCCGCACCAAGCGCTTGTGCTTTCACGGCCCATTCGACCGCATCCATCCCCATATCCACGCGGCCACCGTTTTTATAAATATTCCAGCCGCCGTCCGCTCTCCTTTTCGCATCGATCGCTACCACGACACACTGAGAGCCAAATTTATCCGCTGCATCACTGATCAGGCGCGGATTCATGATCGCAGCGCTATTTACACCGACTTTGTCCGCACCCTCGCGCAAAACAGCCCTGAAATCCTCGACTGTGCGGATGCCTCCTCCAACCGTAAACGGTATGAATACTTTTTCCGCAATGCGCCGGACCATATCCACAACGGTGGCCCTGCCATCGGAAGACGCAGTTATATCCAAAAAAACAAGCTCATCCGCACCGGCCTTGTCATAAGCTTCTGCAATAGAAACCGGATCGCCCGCATCTGTCAGATTTACAAAATTGACGCCTTTGACAACACGCCCGTTGTTGACGTCAAGGCAGGGAATGATTCGCTTGGTATGCATGCTTTTTGTTTCCATCACAGAACTGCTCAAATATCCGACCCCATTTCTTTTTAAGAATCACCTGTTGCCGCAGCGGTTATTCATATTACCGCAATTCATATTTCGTACTATCATTTCGATACAATCTAAATCATCCTAATACAATCTGCTTCATTTTGATACGATCTGAATCATCCTAATACAATCTGCTTCATTTCGATACGATCTGAATAAAGTTTTTCAAAATCTTCAATCCGGTCTCCGAACTCTTTTCAGGATGAAACTGACAGGCAAACACATTTTCTTTTTCCACTGCAGCATGAATTTGCACGCCGTACTGCGTCTTTGCCGCCACAATGCGCTCATCTTTCGCTTTCAGATAATAAGAATGAACAAAATAGACATAACTGTTTTCCGGAATTCCTCCAAACAGCCTGCTTTCATTCGGAAAAGAAATTGCATTCCAGCCGATATGAGGGACTTTCAATCCGCCGGTTTCCGGAATCCGCAGAATCTCTCCTTCCATAACGCCAAGACCAGCCACACCCTCATTCTCATCACTTCGTTCAAACAGAAGCTGCATTCCGAGACAAATTCCCAAAAACGGCTTTCCACGATCAATGACGCCCCGAATCGTATCCACAAGCCCATATTGATTCAATTTGCCCATGGCATCACCGAAAGCGCCGACTCCCGGAAGCACAACGCCGTCTGCCGTCTCAATCGCATGCCTGTCGCGCGTCACGCAGACCTCTGCACCTAGAAATTGAAATGCCTTTTCCACACTCTTGATATTTCCTGCATCATAATCAATGATCGCTATCATGCCCGCTCCATTTTCCTGTGTCATCCGATCTGTATTGCTATTCTGTGAGATTGAACTCCCGTCAGTTTGCGTTGGATAAATGATCAACAAAGGCAGCCCCTTGAAGAGCTGCCCTGTGCCTCATTTACTGTAAGACAGCGTTTCCGTTCTGTACTTCGCCGCTATATAGTACATCCCCATTGCCCTGCGACAATGACTCTCCCGGCGTCTGGTTATTTTCCTGTTGGTTTCCGGTATCCGGCATCTGATTTTCACTATCCCAGCCCGATGACTGAACCCCGTTGTTTTCATCTGTCGGCTGAACAGACGGATCATCTATTTCCGTATCCGGAATATCCGTTCCTGTTCCATCCGGTATATGCATTCCCGTATCATTCGTCACATCGCTGCCTTCATTCCCCTGAAACGGACTGTCTCCAATTATCTCGCCCTCTTCCGGAAGCACATCCGGCACGTCAAAATTGCCATTTCCGGTATCATACTCTCCCAGTGTGCTGTCCGTTCCGTTTATCGCTTCATTCTGCAAGCTTCCCGGCGCAACAAATTCTGTTCCATACACCAGATAATACAACCGCTCATTGTAGCTTAAGTCGTCCAATGCAAATATATCGATCGCTTCCTGCTCATTGATATGATACTGTTGTTCCAGAACAGACAATACCTGAGTGTAGATCACATCCATTTCCGCAAGGGCGCCATATCCTTCTGCAAGGGCATGATTAAACTGATAATAGTGGACTGCCAGCATCAGCTCATTTAACGCCTCCATTTCTTTATCCATGCCCATATATACCAGATAATTTTCAAGCTTGCCCTGCATATTCAAGACCAGCTTACTCCGCATGTACAGAATATAATCGCTGTCGCTTAGATCCTTCCCTTCCATATTCTCATATACGGTCAGATAATCCTGCTCATAATATGCCTCACGTGCTCTCTTTAAGTCCATTTGCTGTGGAATAACAAAGCAGAGAATCACGATCACTGCCAGTATTGTCAGACAGAACGCAAAAATAGAAAATACCTTTCCTCTCGGCAGCTTCTTTTTCGGCACTGCCTTCTCTTCCTCCTCTTTCTCTTTTCGCGCTTTTGCCTTTTGTTCTTTCTTTTCCTTCTTTTCCCGTTTCTTTTTATCTTTTGCCGCTTTCTTTTCGTCTACCGGTGCTTCCTCGTCATCTTCTCCTTCGGCCTCCTGCTTCGCACCTGCTTTTCCTTTTTTACCCTTCTTTGCTTTCTTGGAACCGGACTTTTTGTTTTCGATCTTCTCGCCTTCCACCGTAGCGATCACTTCACGGTTCTCGTCCGACATATCCATCTCTTGCTGCTGGTCGTCTTCTTCATCTGTCTCTTCAAAAAGAGTATTAAGCAGCTTACCGAAAAATCCGGGTTCCTTCTGTTCGTTATCAGAAGCGGCATTTTTCTTACGCTTTTCGGCTTTTTCTTTTTTACGTTTTGCCTTCGGTTTCTCAGCCTCCGACGAATCGGCATCTCCGGAAGTTTCCATGGTCTGACCAAAATCCGCTTCCGACATCATTTCATCCGCAGATACGGCTCCAAACAGGTCATCGTTCCCAACTCCTTCATTTTCTGTTCCATCCGCCGTCTGCTGTGCAGACCCGCCAGAGCCTTTTGCTTTCTTACCTCTAAATTTATTCTTCTCTTTCTTTGCTTTTTTCTTTTTCGGTTTTGCAGTGTCCACTTCTTCGCTTACGGACGCAGCAGACTGCCCTCCTTCACTGTCATTCCCAGAAGTCTTCTCTTCATCAGATACACCAGCCAGCCCCAGCAGTTCGTCTATCTCTCTTTGTATCGCATCATCTTCTGCTGTAGATGCTTCGCTCTCTGTCTCTTCTTCCTCTAATCCTTCATAAGACATCATATCATCACTCTGAAGGCTGTCTAATGACAGCAGATCTTCTCCGCCTGATATATCTTCTATAGGCGGCAGCTCTTCTTCACTCTGCAGGCTGTCTAACGACAGCAGATCTTCTCCGCCTGATATATCTTCTACGGGCGACAGCTCTTCTTCACTCTGCAGGCTGTCTAACGACAGCAGGTCTTGCCCGCCTGATATGTCTTCTGCGGGCGGCAGTTCTTCTTCACTCTGCAGGCTGTCTAACGACAGCAGGTCTTGCCCGCCTGATATATCCTCTACGGGCGGCAGTTCTTCTTCACCCTGCAGATTGTCTAACGACAGCAGCTCTTCTCCACCCGGCATATCTTCTACAAGCGGCAGCTCTTCTTCACTCTGCAGATTGTCTAACGACAGCAGATCTTCTCCACCCGGCATATCTTCTACAAGCGGCAGTTCTTCTTCACTCTGCAGGCTGTCTAATGAAATCATCTCATCGCCAGTCTGATCATCTGTTTCTGTAGATAAATCAGAACCAGTTCCGTTCAGAAGAGCATCCAGGTATGCCTCCTCACCTGTCACCGAGCTTCTTCCCGATATTCCATCTGATATCTCAGACCCCGATTTCAGCATAGCACTTTCCTCTGCACCAACACTTTCAGAGCTGAAAATATCAAACACATCCGGCTCATCATGATCCAGACCACCGTCTGGCAGCTCGCTTTCCGCTTTCTCCAACATGGCAAGCATATCGGAATCCGGCATCTGATTTTGATCAGACTTCTTCAGCAGTTCGTTGATTTCTTCTAACTCCGCCTCACTGCCATTATTCTGTTGTGTCCCTCCAAAACCGCCATCCGCACCGCCCAGTTCCTGCGACATAACGGAATTCAACAGGCTGTCAAGATAATCTTCATTTGCGTCCATGATTTCCTCCAAAAATAAATCGGGATAGCATCTACCCCGATTTATCACCTCATACAATCCCCATGTTTCCGCTTAGGCGGAATTTCAAACCAGGATGAAAAAATAGAAGTCAAAACCCATAATCCACTCCATGCATTCTCTCAAATCAGAACACAAGTTTATCAATTTCTCTAACCAGATTACCAATTTCCGGCTTTGACAGCTGTGCATTTGCACCGAGTTCTTCCCCTTTTCTGCGCATATCGTCGTTTATCAATGAGGAGAATATAATAACCGGTATCTGTTTTAGCTGATCGTCATCCTTAATCAGCTTCGTTAATCTGTGGCCATCCATGATCGGCATCTCTATATCAGTGATCACACAGCGGACATGATCATTTAAGGTTCCCTTTTCTTTGCAGTCACAGATGATGTCCCATGCTTCCTGTCCGTTTGCCGTGATGATCAGATTTGCATAGCCTGCTTTCCTTAATGAATCTGAAATTAACTTGCTCAAAAGTGCAGAATCTTCCGCCATCAAAATCGGCACATCATTTCTCGTACGCTCGCCCAGCTCGTCGATCTCTGCAATCTTCAGACCTACCTCCGGATTGATATCCGTTACAATCTTTTCGAAATCAAGTATAATGATCAGCTTATCTTCTTTCTTAATAATTCCGGTAGACACGCCTTCATCTGCTGAATTGATCGTTGCATTCGGTTTAATGATATCACGCCAAGAAACCCTATGTATCCCTACGACTGCATCTACGTGAAATGCAATATCTAACTTGTTAAAGTTCGTGATAATAAAGAGTCCTCCCTCTTCAGATACGCCCCTCTGCAAACAATTCTTGAGATCGATTGCCGTTATGATCGTATCACGCGGCATAAAAACACCCTCAATACTAGGATGTGCATTGGGAACCGGTGTGATTGCCTGATACGGAATAATCTCGCGAATCTTCGCTACATTAATACCATATGAATTCCCTGCCAATAAGAATTCCAATACTTCCAATTCATTCGTTCCGTTTTCCAAAAGAATTTTTGTATCCATATGCACCCTCTCCAAACGAATAATTTTCTACTTAATGAAGCAATTATAACATACTTATTTGATAAAAAAAAGGGTTTTATGACATGAAGGTTTGAGAAATATTATAAAAACATCAAAATTTATTCAAAAATTTCCATATATCAAAAAAGGCCATTGCACAAACATAAGAACTGCATCTGTTCTCATGGAAGAAACTTCCTTTGCACAATAGTCTTTCTAAATCTCAGGTATACATCTGTACCCTCAAAACCAAACACTGAAGGAACGGAAGGAAGATCCCGTCCCGTTTA
>RYVZ01000033.1 GCA_003979345.1 Lachnospiraceae bacterium | reverse complement strand
GCTTAATACATACAACACAACAATATATTTCTTATTCTTATTCATAAAAATAAAAAACAACCATCCAATCATGACGATTACAATACTTGTAATAATAAAGACACAATTTCTAAGCATGATAGAATCAATTGCTTTTGTTATGATCAATATTGAAAGTAATAAAAGCATCATACAAAAAACAAAAATTCCCAGACTTAAAGATAACAAACCTTTATTTAACTTTTTATTTTTCATAAAATTTAATTGCTCCTTTACAAGACATTTTGTAATCCTCAAAAAATATGTTATAATTTCACCGGATACGATCCCTTCTATAAAAACACTGAGGTGATTTCGATGAAATTGATTTTTATCAGACATGCAGAACCTGATTATGAGCATGATTCCTTAACAGAAAAAGGCTTCCGCGAGGCGGAGCTTGTCGCCGCACGCGCAAAAAACTGGCATGTCGGCCAGTTTTACTGCTCTCCGTTAGGACGCGCGCAGGCAACCGCGGCACCAACACTCGCCGCGCACCGCGTCAATCTCACAACGGTTTACCCTGATCCCGCGCCTGACGTCCTTTATACGCCCGATCCGAAAAAAGCGATCGTCTATCCGTGGCTGCGCGAGCTGCATGCGCCCGTTGACGCCGCATTGCATCCCGATCACCGCAGCATTCCGTGGGACCTAACGCCCGCGTATTTGAATGATAACCCGCTGCTGCTCGACAGGGAACGCTGGGGTGAGGCGGAGCTGATGACGCGCTGTGATCTGGAACACCAGGCGCATTGGATCTATGAGCGTTTAGACGGACTGCTCGCCCTGCACGGTTACCACCGGGACGGACTCTGTTACCGCACCGACGGCACACACGGGACAAGCAATTATTTTATGAAATATGACGGCAGCTCCATCGCCTGTATGCAGGAAGCGGAACAGGAGGAAGAAACACTCGTCTTTTTCTGTCATCTTGGCGTGATGATGACGATGCTCTCCCACCTGATCAATACCGCACCCCATGCCATGCTTCACGGTTTTTTTGTTCCTCCCGCGTCCGTGACGGTTTTATCCGCCGAGGAGCGGATACCGGGTGAAGTTTATTTCCGCGTGCAGACTGCCGGAGACACTTCACATTTTCGCATAGCGGGCGAACCGGTATCCTATTACGGCGGTTTTGCCATGCCGTTTCAGGGGTAGGCGGCTTTCGTTTTATACAGACACAGTTGAGGCATATTACTTTTACTTTATGCCTCAGCCGCGCTATGTCCCCTATCGTGTGTTAATTTCTCCGCTTTCCCAAAAATCTTCAGTCGGTACATGAATATGTCCGGTTTCATCAATTTTATATTTCCTGCCGAACACCGTGACCTCGTCTCCTACGGCATGATTATGCAGATACGTCAAACGGTTATATCTCTCAACCAATGCCAATGCCTGTTTTTCTGTTCTGACCTTTCCATCTTCAGCCATATAATAGACCCTGTCTTCCCCGTCCACGCTGATCGTGAATTTCCCAGGTTTGATCCCCACGTTTGCAAACGCATTTTTTACGTCTTTTCTGGGTACATCATATAGACCATTGATTCCATGCCTGATCAGATCACCGATAATCGCCATGGTTCGGAACATCTCTTTATAATCTGCGTCTCTTTTATAATTCCCAAGCATGGATTCCGTAAACGCAAGTCCGAGACTCCTTCCACTGAATGCGCAGGGATAAACGGTTCCGCCTTTAGATGTATAACGGACATAACTTTTTGACGATAGACAAAGCTTGTTTCCTGTTGCTTTCAATTCGGTCAGGGATTCCGTCTTGATCCGCGGGATCGCTTCCCCCGGTATGACCTGCCCGTGCTCATCTCCTAAATGAAAGTATCCATCGCCATTATATCCTGCTACCCCCTCAAAAAAATTGATAGTATCTAACAGCATTCGGGAATCTTTTTTATTCTCCCGGTAAAAAGAAAGGCGGGCGCTGTCAATCCCGACAAGAGAATCAAATAGATTCTGCTTTTTATCCGTTTTTTTGTGAGAAATATACTCCAACAGAGATCGGTTGTCACACATCAACTCTTTCGTATTGTAAATGCTGTCATAGAAAACTTTCATTGCCAAACGCCCCCTATCGCTCGTCTGCCGGCAATTCGGGATACACGTAATCAATCTTAAACTGCGGCGTGAACGTCTGATTTGTTTTGCTGGCAGAAGTATACCGGACTCCCCATTCCTGCGCAAGCCGCGAGTCCTCCACAACCGGCAGATCTTTCATATAAGTGGCATTGGTCGCCGCCCAATGCCCGTCTGCGCCTATCTTATAGTGACGCTTTGAACAGACTGCGGTAGAACATCCTGAAACGGTAATCCGATATCCTAACGCTCTTTGAGGAATTTCTGGCATGCCGTCTAGATTTATGGAATCTTCCCATGTCCCTTTTGCCGGCAGCGTTCGCGTTCCAAACGAATAGGTATAAGTACCCAGTCGATATTCAGCGTTTCCAATCGTAAAATAGTAGCCAGAAGTAATATCGGTATCATGATAGAGACGGATATAATAATATCAATAATCTCCTACATCCACATGAAATACATTTTCGGCACTGGCAGTTCCGTCGTAGGAAAAGGAATTGATAATCTCTTCATTCTCATTCAGGATATCAATATAAACGGTTCCGGTCACATACCGATACGCTTGTGTATCGCCGGACACCCTGCTTGCAGGCACCATCGCATTTCTGCCGATAAATTGGGCTTCCGCAAAAGAATTATTGTTTTCCTGATCCGTATACTGCGTTGATGCATAAACATCCATTGGCTTCATTGTCTGTGCAACGATCAACATAAATATTGCCAATAATAAAAGTTTTGCACCTATTTTGAAATGAACCGTCAAATTTGTTACAGCCTTTTTAATCATGATTTTTCCTCCTGTCATATAAATTGCCGGTTATTTGAACTACTTACTATATCGGCATACAGGAATCATTTTATAATAGGCAAACGTGGTTTTATAAAATAAATATGCAAACTTCATCGGATACGATATTAACAGCTTTGATCCTGATATGCAAAAGCTACTGCGGCACGACCGCATAAAAGACCAGATCCGCATCCGTATCGTTCACGATCGTATGGCTGTGCCCTTTCGGGCAGTAATGGCACATTCCCGCGCTTAACCGTTCCTCTGTGCCGTCATAAACTGCCTTGCCGCCTCCCTCCAGGATAAAAACGATCTCACGATTATCTTCATGCGTATGCAGACCGACGGATGCGCCCGGTATCAGACGGCAGCGCATGATGCGGTTTGATTCGTCCGCATACATTTTCGCGCGCATTTCTTTTTCCCCGCCCTTAAATGCGGGTATAACGGTTTCTTCCATTTTCGTAAAATCAATGATCATTCTTTAGCCTCCCCATTATGAACAACTCCGGCTTTACGCAGTGCAAAGCTTATAAATGTTATAAATACCTCTGTTCCTTATAACATTACTATAACAAACCCCGGCGGCGGCGGCAACGGAAACTTCTCGCTTGTTTTTTCGCTTCTCCTGCTATATCATACTTTATAGCTACCATAACGGAGGTATTTGCAAATGAACAAAACTGACGAAACACTTGATTTTAAGAGAGATATCGCCCCCGCATTCCCAAAATGGAAGAACTTGGATTTCTGTGCTATTTCCCCGAATGGGTCAAAAACGGCGACGGCGGGGTTTCCTCCCTGTTTTACGGATGGGAGATGGGGCAGCACTGTATGATCAACCAAATTCAGGCGAATCTTTTATACGATGATAAAACTCCGTACGACCCGCGTCTGCCTGAGGGCGTTACCGGATGGATCAAGGACGTATGCAGACGCTGAGCCCATTGTCAATCGGGTCAAACTATATTCAAAAACAGGAGATTTCTATGACAACGATTGCAGTCATTGACGACGATGTTTATATTGGTGATCTGATAGAACGTCTTTTGCGAGGAAACGGTTATGAAGTGCTGCGCGCATATTCGGGAACGGAAGCGCAACTTCTGTTGTCCGCCAAAAAGCCTGATCTGATATTACTGGATCTGATGCTGCCGGGTATTTCAGGCGAGGAAGTCCTGTCTCAGATTCAGGAGATTCCGGTCATTGTGATCAGTGCCAAGGCAGATGTTCAGGATAAAGTCTCTCTGCTTCGCGGCGGTGCAGCGGATTATCTGACAAAGCCCTTTGACAATGAGGAGCTTCTTGCACGTATTGACGTACAGCTCCGGATGCGGCATCCTGCTGCTGCGGACAATCAAATTTTGCAACAGCATTCCCTGCTCGGTTTTGAAGATCTGACGCTGGACTGTGATACGCATGAAATCTATGCGGGCAATACCTCCGCACATCTGACAAAAACCGAGTTTGCAATTCTAAAGCTGCTGCTCGCCAACCCGCGTCAGGTCATCACAAGATCCCTTCTGTTGGAACGCATCAGCGAAGACACGCCCGACTGCACCGAGAGCTCCCTGAAAGTCCATATCAGCAATCTCAGAAGCAAACTGCGGTCCTTGAACGGAAAAGAATATATCGAAGCAGTCTGGGGAATCGGCTTTAAGTTGAAGCCTGATGAATCTTAACGATTTCTTTACGTATTCCTTTACCGCTTTCTTAACCCGTACTCAATATGATAACCTTATCAAATCGCTCAGGAGGTATCATATGGAATATGTATTACAGACAAATGCCCTTACCAAACAGTACCGGCATTTCAAAGCGCTTTCCAATTTGACCATGAATGTACCGAAAGGTTCTATCTACGGTTTTGTCGGAAAAAACGGCGCAGGAAAAACAACGCTCATCCGCATCATCTGCGGGTTACAATCCCCGACATCGGGAAGCTATTCCCTCTACGACACGGACTGCAGTGCGCCGATGATCTTAAAGGCGCGCAGAAGGATCGGCGCCGTCGTGGAAACCCCTTCCATTTATCTGGATATGACGGCAAAAGAAAATCTACAGCAGCAATACCTGATCCTCGGCCGCCCTTCCTATGACGGCATTGATGAACTTCTTGCTTTAGTCGGTCTGTCCGATACCGGCAAAAAGAAAGCAAAAAATTTCTCTTTAGGAATGCGCCAACGTTTAGGCATTGCGATCGCTCTCGCCGGGAATCCGGATTTTCTTGTTCTTGACGAGCCGGTCAACGGATTAGATCCCGAAGGCATTGTGGAGATCCGCGAGCTCATCTTAAAGCTAAACCGCGAACATGCGATCACTGTATTGATATCAAGCCATATATTGGACGAACTTTCCCGTCTTGCCACGCATTACGGTTTTATTGATTCGGGGCATATGGTGAAAGAGATCAGCGCCGCGGATTTAGAAACCGCATGCCGCAAATGCGTGCATGTGAAAGTTTCCCATACCGCCGCACTCTCCCATGTCCTTGATACACTTTCCCTGGAATACAGCATTCTTTCCGAAACGGAAGCCGACATTTACGGAGAGCCCTCTGTCACGGATCTTGTCCTGCGCTTAAAAGAAGCCGGATGCGAGCTTTTTACGATGCAGGAGCGTGACGAAAATCTGGAAAGTTATTATATACGACTGATTGGAGGGGAACAACATGAGTAAATTACTGATAGCCAATTTGAAACGATTAAAGAAAAATAAATTATTCTGGACTATTGCGGTCCTCTTTGTTGTCTGTACTTTTTTTGGTCTGATGAACACTTATGAATATGAACAGACTTTGATAGAAGCGCATATGGAAATGGAAGATTCCTCATTTACGCCGACGACCGCAACAGATCTCCTGTTTCAAATGTCTTCATTTATCGGTCTGGCGTCCGCTTTTATGCTTGCGATTTTCATAGGAACGGAATATCATGATAACACGATGCGCAATAAATTGATCTGCGGACAGTCAAGGGTAACGGTGTATTTTGCAAACTTTTTCACAAGCCTTTTGATCACCCTGACTTTTTGGCTGATTCCGATACTTGTCATACTCTGCGTCGGTATTCCGCTGCTCGGCACATCACCCATGACAACAGCGCTTTTTACCAAAATCATAGTAACCGCTGCAATCGGTTTTTTGATGTGCGCATCCTATACTGCACTCTTCACACTCATCGCGATGCTTGTGCACAACCGTTCCTATTCGCTCATCGGCTGTATCTCTCTTGCACTCGTTCTTTTATTTATGGGAAGCATGTGCGAGAGCAGGCTCAGCGAACCGGAAACCTATCCGGATTATGAATCGACTTTCACGGAAGAGGGCTTACAACAGATTCTTGTCATGGAAGATATCCCGAATCCGATGTATTTAACAGGATTTTCCCGACAAGTCGTGACCTTCCTCTATGATTTTCTGCCGGGCGGTCAGTCCTTTCAGCTTTTACGCAACCGGTTCGAACATCCCCTTCTCTGCCTTATTTATTCAATGGGGATCACGGGTGTGACATCACTTGCCGGAATCTATTTTTATCGGAAAAAAGACTTAAAATAAATTATCAGCAGCTTCCCGCTTTACTGCAAAACAATCAAGGTGCGGCGGTTGTTGTATCATGGGAGACGATATGGTTCTGATACTTTCTTTTCTCTGTGTCTTACTTGTATGCTGCATCCTCCTGCTTGGACTCAAAATAGCCGCCCTTCACCGGGCGGCGGATAAGCTCAGGCGGGAGTTTTCCGCACGTATCAATGAGGATACGAATGTCGGAATTGATATCTCCATTCACGACCGGCATATGCGGCAGCTCACAGCGGATATGGATAAACAGATTCGTCTGCTACGAAAAGAATATCTGCGCTATACGCATGGGGACATGGAATTAAAAAACGCAGTCACCAATATTTCCCATGATCTGCGTACGCCTTTGACCGCTATCTGCGGATATATGAGCCTGCTGGAAAAAGAACCGGCGTCCCCGGTCGTAAAAGAATATCTTTCCATCATTGATAACCGCGTACAGGCGCTGAAACAGCTTACCGAAGAATTGTTCCGCTATTCCATATTCCTGTCCGTCGACTCCTACCATGAACGGGAAGCACTCTCCATCAACAGTGCACTGGAAGAATGCATTGCGGGTTATTACGCCGCATTGATAAAAGCCGGCATCCAACCCGATATCCGGCTTACGGAGGTTCCCGTCATACGCACGCTGAACAAACAGGCGCTGATGCGCATTTTTTCTAATGTGATCGGAAACGCCATAAAGTACAGCGCGGGCGACCTTCATATCTTACTGGAGGACGACGGTGTCATGCATTTTATGAACCTCGCCCCAAAATTAGACGCGCTCTCCACCGCAAAGCTTTTTGACCGGTTTTATACAGTCGAAAGCGCCCGCACGCAGGGTGCTACCGGGCTGGGACTTTCGATCGCCCGCACGCTCGCCGAAGATATGGGCGGCTGCATGGACGCCTCTTACACAGATGGCATGTTGGATATTATGATTGCTTTTTCGCCAGACAGAAATGACCTGCAGGAATGATACCTGCCCGACCATTACACGGTTCCCTGCCGCTCACCTGCAACAATTGCCTTTGCTTCGTACAAATGAGCGATCTTATATTGAATCGGAAAATCCGCCGTACAGCGCGCATGCTTCGGATTATACCAGCATCGGTCGATTCCCGCATGTAAACCGCCGCGCATGTCACTGGTCAGCGAATCCCCGATGATAATGGTCCGCCCGGCATCATAATCAGGAATTTTTCTGACCGCTTCCATAAAAAATTCTTTTTGCGGTTTCACGTAACCAAGCTCCTCCGAAATAAACAAGGCATCAAAATATTGACCCAGACCGGACAAACCGATTTTATTGCGCTGTACGAACGGCGCTCCGTTCGTCACTGCATACTGGCGCACGCCCATTGCGCGAAGCGCCGCGCAGATTTCAGCCGCGCCGTCCATCAGCACAGGCTCATACGCAAGCGTTTCCTCATATTCATCGTTAATCTTTTTCGCTATCCGGTCAAAGTCTTCCTCCAACCCCTTTGCGCACGTACTTCTAATATCTCCGTCTGAATTCTCCGCGCACGTCCGGTCCGAATCTTCATCTGAATTCTCCACGCACATCCCGCCAATATTCTCCGCACCGATAACAGTCAAAAACTCCCGAAATCTCCCAATTTCCAGCTCCGCTTTCGTGACTTCGCCCCGCTCCAGCATTTCCCAGTATTTTTGATTGATCCGGTTATAAGCGGTAAGCTGCGCATCGTCCGCCTTTCTGCCGTAACGCGCCAGACTGATCCGGATCCCGCGATCCTGCGCTGCAAGAAAATCAAGCAGCGTATTATCAATGTCCCAAAAAACCGTGTCGTATTTCAAATTGTTATTCATATTACGTGGCCCCTTTCCTGTAATATAACTAAATTGGCGTTTGCGAAACACCCTTTGATAACGTATATCATTGTGCAAAATTGGGGCAGCGCCGACATTCTCGGCAACCTGAACGGTTCCGCCAATGTCGGTACTTTCCTGACCTGCTCTGGCGATATCAACGGCAATGCTACCGCCGGCGGCGGTATCACCCACAATTAACCGTTTATTTGATCGACGCAAATTCAGGCTGCGCAAGCCGCCTGTAAAATTCCTCATAAAATCCGCCGGACGCCGCCGCGCCTTTTTCACCGCCATATGATCTGAAATAAAAGTTCTGCAATACGGCGACATTCAACGTGCGCGCCGCGGCATCCCCGCTTCCGGCAGCCGCCCTGCGAAGTTTTTTCACAAATCCATGCCATGTGATCAGAAATTCCTGCTTCTGTTTCAGGTTCGGCGTGTCAATCCATTTGTCAATTCTGACTTTTGTTTTATTCGGCATCGGGCATTCTTCCCGAAGCACAAAATAAGTAAGCGACCCGCCGTCATAATTGCGTCCCAGCGGAAAAATGCGGCATAAGCCGGGACGGAACGTATGGATACGGCAGCGTCCGTTTTCATTGAGAAACACACAGGCGTCCGAATCCGCACGCATCTTCAGGTTCGGCACGATCAATCCGTCCGTCACATGCAGCTCTACAACGGAATCAGAGAGAAGCTGCCCAAACGTCTGTCCCAGACCAGTCGTCAGCTGATAAGCATCATAAGGGTCAAGGATAACGGACTCTCCCATGCCACGGCAGCAGCGGGAACATCCCTCGCAGCCGTGGCAGCCGATCTTTGCCATATCATGAACACCATAAAGTTTTCCGTCCGAAATCCGCCTTAAATTCTCCTCTGCGCTCATATGCCCCTCCCTGTATATTATCTGATCCGGCTGCATTACTTGGTTATACCTTCGCTGTCTGTTTCTTTTCCGCTCCATTTAACTGCTCTATTTTATTCTAATCGAAATCTTCTGTCTCCCGCAAGCGTTTTTTGTTCTACGAAATCCACAGAAACCTGTTACAATATAGCAGCAAATGTGATATGCTTTTAAGATACATAAGATTCTCCGGCAGCAAATGCCGCCAGTTACAGGACATCAACAAATAAAAAGGAGCTGAGCACTATTATGGAACAGCTTTCCCTTTTCGATATGGAAGCAGCAAACGCGAGAACCTATACGCCTCTGGCGAGCAGACTGCGCCCGCAGACCTTAGAAGAATACGTCGGGCAAAAACACCTGCTCGGCGAGGGAAAAATGCTGCGCCGTCTAATCGACAGCGATCAGATTTCCTCAATGATCTTTTGGGGACCGCCCGGCGTCGGCAAAACGACGCTCGCGCGTATTCTTGCCGGAAAAACAAAAGCAGATTTCGTGGATTTCAGCGCCGTGACAAGCGGCATCAAAGAGATTAAGGAAGTGATGACGCGCGCTGAAAACAGCCGGCATATGGGCGTCCGAACCCTTTTATTCGTAGATGAGATCCATCGTTTTAATAAAGCACAGCAGGACGCATTTCTGCCATATGTAGAAAAAGGAAGCATCATTTTGATCGGCGCAACGACCGAGAACCCGTCGTTTGAGATCAATGCCGCTCTGCTGTCCCGCTGCCGCGTCTTTGTCTTAAAAGCGCTGGAAGAAAGCGATTTAGTCTGTATGCTGAAGCGTGCGCTTACAAACCCGCTCGGCTACGGCAATGAGCATATAGATATTACCGACAGCCAGCTTACCGTTATTGCGCGGTTTGCAAACGGCGATGCGCGCACGGCGCTCAATACATTGGAAACGGCGGTCTTAAACGGGGAAATAAGTGCAGAAAAGATCACGGTCACGGACGAAAGCCTTGCCCAGTGCATCACCAGACGTTCTCTTTTATACGATAAAAACGGAGAAGAACACTATAATATGATCTCCGCGCTGCACAAGTCCATGCGCAACAGCGATCCCGACGCAGCCGTCTATTGGCTCTGCAGAATGCTTGACGGCGGAGAAGAGCCCCTTTACATTGCAAGACGCCTGATCCGTTTCGCAAGCGAGGACATTGGAATGGCGGACTCGCTCGCGCTTCCGCTTGCAGTTGCCGCCTATCAGGCATGCCATTTTAACGGAATGCCCGAATGCGACGTAAATTTGACGCATGCAGTCGTCTATCTCTCGATGGCGCCCAAATCCAACGCGCTCTATACCGCATGTGAGCAGGCAAAAAAAGACGTCCGCGAACTTCCTGCCTCACCGGTGCCGATGCAGATCCGCAACGCGCCGACCAAATTGATGGCTGACTTAGAATACGGCAAGGGCTACGAATATGCGCATGACACCGAAGAAAAACTGACTAAAATGACCTGTCTGCCCGACGAGCTTGCGGATAAAACCTATTACCATCCGACAACGCAGGGTCAGGAAGCCGCCGTTTATAAACGGCTGAACGAGATCAAGGCATGGAGATATAACAAAGACTGTTTGGCAAAGTGAAATTAAGAACGTCCGCATAAAGAAAGGAAATGCATAATGATGAACGATCGGGAATATCGCACGGGAGAACTGCTGAAACGGTTTATTCCTTATTATAAAAAACACAAAGCGGTCATGTTCATGGACTTATTCTGTGCATCTTTAACAACGCTCTGCGAGCTTGTGCTGCCGATGATCATCCGGAAGATCACGAATACGGGACTTCAGGATATCGCGGGTCTGACCGTATCGCTGATAGGCAAAATGAGCCTGTTATATCTTGTTCTTAAGATCATTGAATGTCTCGCCAACTATTATATGGCTGACGCGGGTCATGTGATGGGCGCCAAAATAGAAACGGATATGCGGCGCGATGCGTACCGTCATTTACAGCAGCTTTCCAATACTTACTACAATAATACGAAAGTCGGGCAGATCATGGGGCGTATTACCAACGATCTCTTTGACGTGACCGAATTTGCGCACCATTGCCCCGAGGAATTTTTCATTGCAGGAATCAAGGCAGTTGTCGCATTTATCATTTTAGCAACGGTCAATATCCCGTTGACAGTCATGGTGTTTGTCACGGTACCCGTTATGGCGGTCGTGTGTATTAAGCTGAACCGGCGAAGCAGACGCGCGTTTGCCAAACAGCGCGTGCAGATCGGCGAACTGAACGCAAGCATTGAAGACAGCCTGCTCGGACAAAAGGTCGTCAAGGCGTTTACCAATGAAGATATGGAATGTGAAAAATTCGAAGTCGGAAACCTTCGTTTTTTGGATATTAAAAAAGAAACTTACAAATACATGGCGGCATTTCAGACCTCCACGCGCGCATTCGACGGACTCATGTACCTGATTGTCATTTTGGCGGGCGGTCTGTTTTTGAACAAAGGATTGATCACAGCGGGTGATCTGGTCGCCTACACCATGTACGTTTCAACACTGATCGCCACGATCCGCAGGATCATCGAATTTGCGGAGCAGTTTCAGCGCGGTATGACCGGCATTGAACGATTTCTCCAGATCATGGATGCGGACATCGAGATCTTTGACGAGCCGGATGCGGTCGAAATGCCGAAGCCACAAGGCGAAATTGCTTTTAAACATGTGTCCTTTGAATATCCGGACGATCACAACAGGGTGTTCCGAAATCTAAATCTCTGCATTCATCCGGGCGAAAAGCTTGCCATCGTCGGTCCCTCGGGCGGAGGCAAAACAACGCTCTGCAACCTGATTCCGCGTTTTTATGATGTAACGGGCGGAACCATACTCATTGACGGCACGGATATAAAGAAATACACATTAAAAAGCCTGCGCGGAAATATCGGTATCGTACAGCAGGACGTCTATCTTTTTTCGGGAACGGTTATGGAAAATATTTTGTACGGCGCTCCCGGCGCTTCCCGCGAAGAAGCAGTCAACGCCGCAAAGCAGGCAGGCGCGCACGAATTTATCAGCGAGCTGAAAGACGGTTACGATACTTATGTGGGAGAGCGCGGCGTCAAACTGTCCGGCGGGCAGAAACAGCGCATCAGCATTGCCCGCGTTTTCTTAAAAAATCCGCCCATTATGATCCTGGACGAAGCGACTTCGGCGCTCGACAACGAAAGCGAATTTGCCGTTGCCAAATCCTTAAGCAGGCTTTCGGAAGGCAGGACGACGATCACGATCGCACACCGCCTCTCCAGTATCAAAAATTCTGACCGGATTCTTGTATTGACGGAGGAGGGAATCGTCGAAGAAGGAAACCACGAAACGTTGATGGCACTTCAAGGCATGTATTATGAGTTTTACACGATGGCGGACCGCATGAAATAACTTTGCAAAATTTTATTTGATTTTTCAAGAGAAATGCTTATTAAGAATTTCAATTTTTATTTAGATTTTACAAAAATCCTTCAGAAAGAGAGGCTTCTCATGGGACGAATCCGATCATGGATAAAAAAGTATTTTCAATTTTTTGTCAATAAGACGGTTATGGCATCGCTTTTGACCACCTTTATTTTGGGCGTCTGCTATGCATTTGCGCTGTACGCGGAATCTCGTATTGCCTCAGGCGATTTCAAATACTTTATCACGGACTTCTTTAAGATTGCGACAATCGGTACGATCGTCGGTTTTTTTATGATCTATCCGTTGATCCTTTCTGTCATCAATCTGATCATCCTGTTTTTCCCCAAAAAAAGAATGCGCGTGATCGAACTGATCACGCTCTTATGGGGCGGCTTCTGTACCGTGCTTTATATGCCGCTGATCGATATCCGCTATGATGCGGATTGGAGCATCCAGCTTCAAAATGCCGAGCGGCACGCGCCAATCTTTACACAAGCGCTGCCCACTATCCTTACACTGATATGTATCGCGGTCATAGGATATCTGGTATTATCGTTTGTACCATTGAAAAAGCTGCCGCCGCTCATGATCGTCTTATGCTTTTCCGCACTTTATCTTGGCATGGCGATCGCTGTTGTGTGGACCGTTCAGATATGGTCTGTCTTTTATCTTAGTCTCTATGCGGTCAATTGTATCTTTATCATACTCAAACTCATGCAGTATAAAATCAGGGAATGGACAGATATGCATCAGGAACTTAAAACGACCACGCCGCAGAATAGCAATACGGCAGACGCACAAACCGGACAACAGACGCCGGCGGCAGAATCTGTACCCGTGCCAAAATATCAGAGCCGTTTTCTCAATGCCTGTCACCACTTTCTGATGAAATCCTCCCATTGGTGCACGGCGGCGTTTCTTCTTATGCTGCCGTTGCTCGGCATTCTGATCGCCATTCTTACCCTGTTCGGTCAACAGCCGGACGCTTTTATCAAGGCATGGACCGAAACCAGCGACTGGGCGCTGTCCGCACAGACCGCGCCGCAGAATTTGATCGTAGATGGACATTATCTTTGTACGGTAGCCGCAGGCGGGCACCGGCGTATCGTCAAACCGCTCCGCATGGGCGAACGCCACGGACATGCCGTCATCGTCAACCGGCAGCTCATGATCGCCAACGCCTTCGAACAACTTTTGGAAGAGCACACGCCGCGTTTTCACCGGCATGTGCGGAATTTTTATGATACGTACGGCTTTCCTGTCGCAAAACTCATCCGCTCGCGTTTCGCGGCTGATATCGTGTATTTTCTTATGAAACCGCTTGAATGGCTGTTTCTTACCGCACTTTATCTGTTCGACGCAAAACCGGAAAACCGTATCGCTGTGCAGTATCTGCCACGACGCCGCTCATATTGACAGCATCGGCTCACGCTTTCCGCTGTCGGCAAATGGCAGAATCGGTATGCCGTATATTGCCACGGGCATTTCGTCGAAGTTGAGCCTGTTTTATTTGTCGTATGCTTCCAACGCATTGATCCGCTGGCTGACTGTCGGATGACCGTAAGTGAGCTTCACCAGCAGCGGATGAGGGGACAGGCAGACAAAAGAATTGCGGGATAACACTTTTAATGCAGAGATCAAGGCCTGCCCGTGTCCGTTTTCCGCTGCAAAACGATCCGCCTGATATTCAAAACGGCGGGAAAAAGCACTGGAAAACAGTCCCAAAAATGGAGACAGAAACGATAGGCACACCGAGAATAAAAGAATAAATGCAAACCCGTAATTTAATCCTGAAAACCCAAAACCGGCATAAATACCGGGTTTGGAGACCAGCGCCCATGCGATCAATACCATGACTACGACATTCACAATATTCATCAACTGCATTTTCAACGTATCTTTATGTTTATTATGACCCATCTCATGCGCAAACACCGCCACAATCTCATCCGCCGTCATCTGCTCCAACAGCGTATCATACAGAACAATCGTTTTCATTTTTCCATAGCCGGTGAAATAAGCATTCGCCTTACTGGAACGTTTGGAGCCGTCCATGACTTTGATCTCTTTGACTGTACAATTGTTTTTTTCAAGAAGTTCACACAGCCTCCCGCGCAGCTCTCCGTCAGGCAGCGGTTCAAATTTATTAAATATTTTGGAAAAGACGGGAAACAAAAATGCGATCAACAGAATCAGTACAAACAGGACTCCGCTGAAGACAACAAGCAGCCAGTTTCCAAGCGCTTTATGTATCAGAATGAACATACTGCAAAGCCCGCATGTTAAGATCATATTGATGATGAATTGGTGCAAACGTATTATTTTATGCTTGAATTCATCTGACACTTCTATTATAATAGAACGTATATTCGGAACATGTGTTCTTGTTTCATGATAACCGTAATCTTTGATTGTGATAAAGGGCTCAAAAGCCTGAACAGACATCGTGAATGCGCCTGACTGCGCAGGAACAGGAGCGGATTTTGACAATAATGGAACAGCTCCCATTGGAGCGTAAATTAGAAATTCTTTCGGATGCGGCAAAATATGATGTCGCCTGTACGTCAAGCGGTGTGGACCGCAAAGGAAAAGAAGGCAGTATGGGCAATGCTGCGGCATGCGGTATCTGCCACTCTTTTGCGGCAGACGGACGCTGTATTTCTCTGCTCAAGATTCTTTATACAAATGAATGCATCTATGACTGCAAATACTGCTTAAACCGCCGTTCAAACGATACCGTTCGCACTTCGTTTACGCCGGAAGAGGTAAGCGAGCTGACCATGCAGTTTTACCGGAGAAATTATATCGAAGGTCTTTTCCTGAGTTCCGGCGTCCGGCATAACCCGACTGAAACCATGGAACAGATTTACATTGCGCTCCGACTTTTACGGGAACAGAATCATTTCAACGGATATATCCATGTAAAAGCGATTCCGGGCGCTGCGCCTGAGATTGTCGCCGCAGTCGGACTGCTTGCCGACCGCATGAGCACAAATCTTGAACTGCCGACCGCCGAAGGTCTGCGGACGCTTGCGCCGAATAAAACGCGCGAAACGATCTTAAAACCCATGCGCCAGATCCAGCAGGGTATCGCACAGTCAAAGCGCGGGGAACATCTTCGCATCAGCGGTTTGACTCAAAATGATTCCCAGATTACGACAAAATGGGGATTTGCCATTCCTGACCCGACGCATACGGCTGTCACTGCACTTACTGATGCCGCAGGATATTCGCTGCGGAATGGTCATAACGCATTATCTTCCATGACAAGTGATAACAGCAGCACTTCACTTGTGACGACTGACAGCAGAAATGTCGCTTCACTTTCTCCGGACAACTCTGACACTGTCCCACTGCCCATAGCGGGCGACCATATAGCAGGTAATAAGCCTACCCTGCCTGCCGTACCAAACAGAACGGAACATCAACTTTTTGTACCGGCAGGGCAAAGCACACAGATGATCGTCGGCGCCACCCCGGAAGATGATTATCAGGTTTTGGCTGTTGCGGAAGCGTTGTATCAGCGGTTTGACTTAAAGCGTGTTTTTTACTCCGCCTATATTGCATTGAACAATGATAGCCTTCTACCCGCGCTCGGTACGAAACCGCCGCTTTTACGCGAGCACCGGCTGTATCAGGCAGACTGGCTCCTGCGATTTTACGGATTTCGCGCAAACGAGCTTTTGACGCCGGAACGTCCGAACTTTAATGTATTTCTTGACCCAAAATGCGAATGGGCACTGCGCCACCTTGAACACTTCCCAGTTGAAATCAACAGCGCGCCTTATCCACTGCTCCTGCGCATTCCCGGAGTCGGCGTTAAATCCGCCAAGCGCATCGTCCGCGCCCGCAAAAGCATGAAACTTGATTTTGACGGACTAAAAAGGATCGGTGTCGTCCTGAAACGCGCTCATTATTTTATTACCTGTAACGGAAAAATGATGTATCCGACCAAAATTGATGAGGACTATATAACCAGAAATCTGATTGACTTAGACCATAAGAAAAACTGGGAAATTGCATACGGCATGAGTTATCGTCAATTGTCCCTGTTTGATGATAAAGACGGTATTTCGCTGCTTCCGATTTCTTCATAGTTATCAGAAAAAGACAGCCACCTTTATATTCAGGAAAAATGAAAAATTCCTCCTTCTGTTTTAGAGACTAGCCAGCGGAAAGGCGCGCCTATGGATTCCTTATTTACAACCTATCTCTGCGAAAATACAACGGACGGCATATTTACGGCAATTTACGACGCATGGGCGGCGAAAATTCCGAATGAGCAATTGAAATTATGCATTGAAGACGGGTATTGTTATGAGCTGTTCACAGACATTATCTATGTGCAGACCGATCTGCTAAAAGCAGTCAAGGTCGCACGCTCAATCGTCAATAAGATCAGCAAAGAAGCTTATGATATGGTCTTTCTTGCCACCCTTTCCAAAGAGGCAGATAAAATTGATGTGATTTACCGTTTCCTGAAACTCGGTTTTCATTATGGGCGGGCTGTCGTCGATATGCAGGCAGACAAAACGGTCTGCCGCCTGTTTGACATCCAGCGCGGCGTGGCAAATGAAGCACATTCTTTTCGTGAATTTGTCCGTTTTCATGATTCCGAGCAGGGTATTCTGATTGCAAAAATACGACCAAAGAGCCAGCCGCTCCCGCTGATCATGCCGCATTTTTCGGACCGTTTTCCGGAAGAGCATTTTGTGATCCTTGATGAAGTCCACCGGATGGGCGGCTTTCATGAACGCCGAAAACAATGGTTTCTCTCCCCGTTAAGTGAAGAAGCTATGGATCGGATCTGGTACAGCGGGGAGAGTGCGGAATATGAGCGTATGTGGAAGACTTTTTTTCGTACGATTGCAATCAAAGAACGCGAAAATTACCGCTGCCAGCGCACGCTCTGCGCACTCCGTTATCGGGACTATATGCTGGAATTTGACAGCGCGTAACATTCATATGTGCCAGCTCTTATCTAAAAAAGACAATCACGTATGCATAATGCGTATACATGAATAAAATAAAGAAGAGCTTGCCACAATTATGAAAAGCAATCTCTTCTCTAAATAACAACTTCTCTGTTTCAATCCACGGATTTTACCCCGACGAGCTAATTGTATCATACCTCATATCATATTTCAATAAATTTTTTCAGAGAAGTTGTGATTTATAATTGACAACTAGAACAGATTATGATATATTCATTTACAAGAAACAACCGTGTTGCAGGATGGTATTGACCTCATTCTACATGGAATGGGGGTGGTGCTTATGAAGAACGAATTCAACTTCAACGATTTGATGCAGTTCGGATTACTATTAATCGCACTACTGACATTCATTTATTTGATTAGTCATTAGTACCGTATAGAAAAACCACCCTTGAAACTTTGGCTAGTGTCAGGGTGGCAATTCTAATCCTTTTGCAGGTCAAACCACTTGTGGGCGGTTGTTTCCTTTTCATATACTATATCAAATTTTATCAGTTTATTCAAGATTTTTCTGCTTTTATTCCAAATGAAATATTGTCAATCATACCATAACAAGTTTTTGACTTTTTCTATTTCAGATCATTGATAATACTGCGCCTGCGCCGCAAACATTTCCGCATAGATTCCGTTTTCCTTATCGACTAACGTATCATGCGTGCCATACTCCGCTACATGCCCGTCGCTGAATACTGCAATATGATCGCAGAACTGGCAGGAAGAGAGCCGGTGGGAAATATAGATAGCCGTTTTTCCTCCGACCAATGTATGGAACTGGCGGTAAATCTCGTATTCCGCAACCGGATCGAGCGCCGCCGTCGGCTCGTCAAGAATCACGACCGGCGCATTTTTGTAGAGCGCTCTGGCGATCGCAAGCTTCTGCTGTTCGCCGCCCGACGCTTCAATGCCCTCTTTATCAAAAGACTTAAAAAGCATCGTATCCATGCCGTGTTCTAAGGAATCAAGCTTTTCCGCAAAGCCGACCTGTTCAAACAGCTTATATAACGTCCCGTCTGTTGCAACGGTTTCTTTTTCTCCCATTAAGACATTTTCCTGAATGGAAAACGCAAACAGCTTAAAATCCTGAAAGACCGGCGAGAACAAATTCATATACTGCTCGTAATCATATTCCTTAATGTTTACGCCATCGAGAAGAATTTCTCCTTCGGTCGGGTCATACAGCCTGCATAACAGCTTGACGAACGTTGTTTTTCCCGCGCCGTTTAAGCCCACGACTGAAAGATGTTCGCCTGCATTTAATTTCAGATTCACATGCTGCAATACCCGCTGTTCTGTCTTCGGATAGGAAAATGATACGTCCCGGAATTCGATCACATGCTTTCCACCCGCAACCGGGCGGCTTCCTTTTTCAATTGCGGCAGGATAATGCATGAATTTCACATACTCGTAAGCATAATTGCAGCGCTTTGCGATCTCCTGCAAACATCTTCCAATGCTGACAACAGAATTTGTCAGCTCTCTGCAGGATGAGATCATTTGCGAAAAAATACCGATTGTAATGCTTCCTTTGATCACAAGAATACCAAGATATAAATACATTAAAAAATCTCTGACCGCAGTTGCAGCCGCGCTGATACAGGCGTTTGGAAGATGACCGTCTCCCTGCGCTTTCCAATGGGCAAACGATTCATCCGTAAATTTCTTCCATTGTTCAACCATCATGTCCTGTGCATGATATAACCGGATGTCTTTCGCATACCGGATATCCATCAACTCATATCCGCTGTAACTGAACACACGGTTTACTTTTGCTAACTCTTTATGACTTTTTAATTCGATTTTATTATCTTTGTGACTCAGATACATGCTGATACACAAGGTAAAGATCACCAGGATAAAGAGAACCGGCGCATGGATCGCAATCAATGTAATAACGCCCGCTACACGGAGAAATGCGGAAAACATATTCAGCACCTGCACAAAAATACCGTGTACGCCGCCGGAATACCACTGCATTCCGGTCCGGGCAAGCTCAATCTGGTCAAGCGCATCCTTATCTTCGGTCAACTGAAAATCCAGTTCCATAATGCGGCGGCTCATCCGTTCCGTAAAATAATTCTGAAATTTCTCGTCGCATTTTTCCATCTGACAGCCAAGTATGGAAGCCGTCAGAGAAATCAGAGAGCCGACAATTACGATAATCGCAACATATGTAAACAATTGATCCAGTCTGCGCTCACCCAAAAGTTCATCAATGATCAACGGCAACATTAGAATACTGATAAATGGATGAATTGCTTCCAAAACAGCTTTCGTCGCCCCCACGATAAAATAACTTTTTTGAAACCGCCAAGCGATCGGGAAAAAATAAGCCATTGTTTTCCTGCTCATTCAAAGACCGCCTCCTTCCCCTCTTTTTTATAATACTGGGATTGAATATGGAACATTTCCGCATAAGAGCCGTCTTTTTGGAGCAGCTCGTCATGCGTGCCGTATTCTACAATCTCACCGTCCTTGAACATCGCAATATGATGGCAGAAACGCGTTGAAGAAAGACGGTGCGAAATATAGACTGCCGATTTTTGTCCGATCATCTGATCAAAATTGCAATATAAGCGATACTCCGCCAATGCGTCAAGCGCGGCGGTCGGTTCGTCCAAAACGATAATCGACGCATCTTTATAAAGTGCTCGCCCAAGCGCCAGCTTCTGCTTTTCGCCTCCTGAAAGATCGATCCCGTCATCATAGATCACTTTCAACAGTTCCGTATCCACGCCCTTCTTTAATCCGGCAAGTTTTTCCTCCATTCCCGCCTGAATCAGACATTCCCGGCTCTTATCCCGGTCCGTTTTTTCGGGAGGAAGCATCGAAACGTTCTCTGACATCGGGAATGCGAATAATTCCACATTTTGAAATACAGGCGCAAACAATCTGTAATATTCGTTCCTGTCAAATCTCCGGATATCCGTGCCGTTCAATAAAATTTCTCCTTCGGTCGGATCATACAGCCTGCAAAGCAATTTGACAAACGTTGTCTTGCCGGCGCCGTTTAGCCCTACGACCGCAAGACGTTCACCCGTGGAAAATGTGAGATTCAGATTATGTAATGCATCGGCCTTTGCCCCCTCGTAACGAAAGCAGACATTGCAAAACGTAAACGTATAACCGCCTGTCTTCGGCAGCGGCAGAAAGGCATCCGATTCCTGCGGTTTTTCCTCGGTCTGCATATCCATAAAGGAACGGAAATAACTGACCTCATGGGAGGTTTCCCTGACCGTTCCCAACTTCACAAGCGCATTCATCATTGCCGAAGTAAAATTCATTGCCAGACTCAGATAGAGCGTAAAATTACCGATGGAAAGATCTTTGTTTACGACTGTTAAAATCATGACTGCATAAATAACCGCCGTCGCGATCATGTTCATGCCGTTTGCAAATATCGTGTTATAAATCCAAAGTGTGCGGCTGTACAGCATTTTATTTTGTTTTTCCATTAAAACATCATGCTGCTTTTTGGAAAGCCAGTTTTTCATGGAAAACAGTCGGATGTCCTTTGCAAAATCGAAATTTTGTACCGATTGTTCCATATAATTGATCTTCCGCCATGTGGGAGCCAGTTTATCCCAAACTTCTCTCCTGTCTTTTTTTACCGTATATAAAAAGAACAGATGTTGAAACAGCCCGACCAATCCCAGAACAAACAGCATCCGCCAGTCAAGCACGACTACCGTAACGAGCGTTACCGCTAAAAGAACGATATTGATTCCAAGCTCATAAACGCCATGTATGATCCCTTCAATGCCGTTATCATTTCCTCCGGTTGCCTGCCGCGCCTTCTGCTCCATATCGAGCACATCCGGCTGTTCAAACATCTGATAGGGGATCGTGAGCGCTTTTCTTACGCGTTCCGTTATGATATTCAAACGGGCGTAGATCATGCCGACCCAAATCCGATTGTCCGTAACCGCATTCAACAGCATAATCACAAGCTCGATACTGCAGGCAATCGCAAGAACACGAATCAGCGGCATAAAATCTTTTTGCGCGCCCGCCGCCTGCACCTGCACAATATCAATCACAAATTTGCCGATAAATGCCGCGATATACTGCACTAAAGAATGACTGAAAATGCCGACCATGATCAATACGAGCAGAACCGGATAGTATTTGCGGATTTTTTTCAGCATGTACAAGACATTGGAACATACTCCATATTCATGATGATAAGGATTTTTTTCCCCGTCCTTTTTCTTTTTTTCTTTATTTGATTCTTCTTTATTTGATTTTTCTTTTTTCGCTTTTTCTTTCTTCTCTGTCAGTCCTGCCATATCGTTACCCCCCAATTATTCTTTGATCTATCTTATTTTTTCACAAGATTAACATAGCTCTCCATCCGAATCAATTTATATACGTATAACATCGTCAACAAATCGAATGTTTACTCTATTGCCTGATGTAATAAAGCTTAATCCTGATCCGATTCTACTGATAGATCACATTGATCGTTCCGAACGAATTGTCCCCGCTTACATGAAGTACAAAATTCCTGCTGCCATTTGGGTTTCCTTTTTCATAAAAGCTGCTTCCGAAACCGTCTTCAACCCTCATATCCACAAACCAGGAGGACGGAACGTAAATATTCATATCGCCAAACGAATTGTCAACATCCAGATAACCTTCTTTTCGTTGTGTGACAACATCTTCAAAATAAATATTCATACTGCCAAAATTATTTTCAAGGATACCTTTTTCAAACGTATCGGGATTGATATATTTAGAGCATGAAGAAAAATGATTCGACTGATAAATCTTATCACCCTGCATTCTCTGTTCATGATACCCCCTGCCGCCGGATTCCTGACTGCTTCGGTCTTCGTTTGGTTCTTTATCATCACCGTCGCGTTCGATATCAATATTCAATCCAAAAACATGTTTATTATCGGAATACCTGCGGGTCTGCGCGTCAATGATATCATCATCCCCGAACGTTACAAATTTACGGTAGCTTCTTTTCTTATGAAACAAAATCTCCATACCGATACTGAGAAAAAGCGCCGCCAATAAAACGGTCCATGGGGTCAGTGCGGTAATGCCTAGCTGATCGTCATAAATGATGCACAAAAATGCAATGGAAAAAAAGATTGACGGAAAATTTCTTTTGATCAGACCGCGAATGAGAAGCGCCCCAAACATAACTGTAAAAAACACCGACCATATACTGATGCCTTTGATAAATCCCATTTTACTTAAAATCATGAAAACTGCCATTAAGATCAGCAATAATCCCCAAAACAAATTCGAAAAACGAAATCGTTTCTTATTCTTATCATGATCATATTGACCGTCATCCCAATTCCAGTTCCACTTCTTATGACTCATTTTATTTCCCATTCCTTTCCGCAGCCCGCACAATTCATAGTATGGCTGCAAACCCTGTTATTTTTTACCTGTTTCACTTTTTTCCAGAACCTCTCAGATACAATTCCTCCATGTGCATTTCCAGCAGCTTATAATAAGAACGCGAAACATATGTCTTTTTCTCCGAGCCTCGAAACTCAACCATGCTTGCTGATGTAATATTCTTCTTAATGCTGAACACTTCTCTCATATTCAGGACGGTTGATTTGGATACCCTCAAAAAATATGAAGGCAGCAGTTTTTCCAATTCATACAATTTATACCGTGTCTCGTATACTTCTTTTTTGGTATGCGCATAGATACGGTGGTCGTCCGCTTCAAAAAACAAAATTTCATCAAGGGATAAATAATACTGGGATTCACCCCTTTGAAAGACAAACTTCTGAGACGATGCCCCGGCTTCTCTTATTGCTCTTTGAAGCTGTCCGATCTGATCGTTTAATTCCCGGCACCGGATCGTGATCTCATCTTCATTCAATTGATCGTCAATTTCAATTTTGATTTTCATATGCTTATCATAAAGAAAAAACCACCTGATGTAAATATGCTCACACCAAGTGGTTATTCTCACAACGCAAGAAGTGAATTTTCACTCCCATAAACAGTATTGGAGTATCTGAAAAATCAAATTCCATAATCTCTCATACATGTTACCAGTCAATTCACAACATCATCCTCATTTGCTTTCTGAAGCTCCCTGCCCACGCTCTTAATACTTCTTGAAAGCATGATCGTAGCGATCAGATCGGAAACGCCGCTATAGATCATGCCGATACCGATACAGATAAAGAGTACCATCGCCGAAGTAAACGGATTCATGATCAATACAATGCCAAACGCAATATTTAAGACCGATACGATCATCACAATGCCCCAGCCGCTGTATTTCATGCGGACCAGATCGACCGCATTCTGAAATTTCAAAAGACCGCTGATCGTCACCGCAAATCCAAGCAGGAACGGAATGATAGAAACGACAGTATCCACTTTAACAAACACAAAAACACCAAACAGGATACACACCAAGCCATATACCAGATTATACCGGTATGAGTCTACAGAATAATCCTTCCGTATGTAATCGATCAGATTGACAATACCTACTGCAATTGCGATCACACCGATGACATAACAGATATTTTTTGCCATTTCTTCCGGCCAGAGCAATAAAATCACGCCTAGCGCTACATAAATGACCGAGGAGATAATGACATTCCACTTAATTTTCTTTAATGTTTTCATTGGTTCCCATTCTCCTTTCATCAGCCGGATCAACTTTTGCTCAGATCTCTTCCGGTTCTTGCTCACTTACGGTATTATCGATATTTACATCCTGCTCCGGTTCCGCATCTGCCTCAAAGCCGCTCTCCTCAGGAATACTCTGCAGTGCATCGTCAATATCATCATATTCCTGCTCACCGTCGCTGATCTTTTCTCTTACTTTGGCAATCTTGGCAACTTTTACGCCTTCATCCAGATCGATCATCTTCACGCCGGACGTAATTCTCTTTAAGATGGAAATTTCATTCATACGCAGCTGCACAATTGTACCGCCGTCCGTGATCATCATGATCTCGTGATCGTCATTGACTGCTTTGACGCCGACCACTTCTCCGGTCTTTTCAATGATCTTATAACATTTTACGCCCTTTCCGCCGCGGCGCTGAACCGTAAACTCATCCAAATATGTCCGCTTTCCATATCCGTTTTCGGATACGATCAAAAGAGAATCTCCCTGATGATCGAGCTGCATGCCGACGATCTCATCATGATCATCCAGATTCATACCGATCACGCCCATTGAGCTTCTTCCTGTCGCCCGGACGTCAGTCTCCTTAAACCGGATACACATACCATATTTTGTGACAAGGAAAATATCCGTATCACGGTCCGTTGTTTTTACTTCGATCAATTCATCATCATCGCGAAGATTAATTGCGATCAATCCGTTCTTACGGACATTTTGAAATTCCATGATCGGCGTTTTCTTTACAATACCGGTCTTTGTTACCATAAAAAGATTTTTATGTTCTTCATAACCGGAGATCGGTATGATTGCACTGATCTTCTCACCCGGAGCAAGCTGCAAAAGGTTAATGATCGCTGTGCCCCGCGCAGTTCTTCCTGCCTCCGGAATTTCATACGCCTTTAAGCGGTATACCCTCCCAAAATTAGTGAAGAACATCACATAGGTATGCGTCGTCGTCATCAGAAGATCTTCAATATAATCTTCATCGATCGTCTTCATTCCCTGAATTCCTTTTCCGCCCCTGTGCTGTGCTCGGAAATTATCGACAGTCATTCTCTTGATATAGCCGATACTCGTCATTGCAATGACGGTATTTTCTTTCGGGATCATATCTTCCGCATCAATATCAAATACATCATATCCAATCTTACTTCTTCTGTCATCTCCGTATTTATCCGCGATCACGCTGATTTCCGTCTTAATAACGCCAAGAAGAAGCTTTTCATCTGCAAGAATCGCTTTCAATTCTTTAATTTTTGCCATTAACTCCTCATGCTCTTTTTCCAGCTTCTCTCTTTCCAGACCGGTCAGAGCACGCAGACGCATATCAACGATCGCCTGTGCCTGCACATCATCCAAACCGAAGCGTGCGATCAGGTTTTCTTTTGCTTCCTGAGTATTTGCACTGCTTCTGATGATTTTAATGACTTCATCAATATGATCAAGCGCAATCAGCAGACCTTGTAAAATGTGGTCACGCTCTTCGGCTTTATTTAAGTCGTATTTCGTTCTCCTTGTAACGACTTCTTCCTGATGTGCAAGATAATACTGCAGCATATCAAGAAGATTCATGACTTTCGGCTGATTATCCACAAGCGCAAGCATGATCACGCCAAAAGAATCCTGCATCTGCGTATGTTTATAAAGCTGATTCATGATGATATTCGGGTTGACATCCCGGCGCAGTTCAATAACGATCCGCATGCCTTCCCTGTTAGACTCATCCCGAAGATCTGTGATACCGTCAATTTTCTTTAACTTGACAAGTTCGGCAATCTTTAAGATCAGGTTTGCCTTATTGACCATGTACGGAAGTTCTGTCACAATGATCCGGTTCTTTCCGTTTGCCATTGTCTCGATATCCGTTACGGCGCGGACCCTGACTTTTCCGCGTCCCGTCCGGTATGCCTGTTCGCTTCCCTTTGTGCCGAGAATAATCCCGCCTGTCGGAAAATCCGGGGCTTTCACAATCGAAAGAAGTTCTTCCATATCCGTATCGCGGTTTTCTTCGATCCGGTTATCAATGATCTTTACAACCGCTTTCACGATCTCGCGCAGATTATGAGGCGGTATATTTGTCGCCATACCGACTGCAATTCCCGATGTACCGTTTACTAACAGATTCGGATAACGGCTTGGCAGAACCGAAGGTTCTTTTTCGGTATCATCAAAGTTTGGTACAAAGTCAACCGTATCTTTATTGATATCCGCCAAAAGCTCCATCGATATTTTAGAAAGTCTCGCTTCCGTATATCGCATTGCCGCTGCGCCGTCGCCGTCCACAGAACCAAAATTTCCATGTCCGTCCACAAGAGGATAACGTGTGGACCATTCCTGCGCCATATTGACCAAAGCGCCATAAATGGAACTGTCTCCGTGCGGATGATACTTACCCATTGTATCACCGACGATACGCGCACATTTACGATGCGGCTTATCCGGACCGTTATTTAATTCGATCATCGAATAGAGAACACGTCTCTGTACTGGTTTTAAGCCGTCCCTGACGTCGGGAAGCGCTCTCGCTGCAATGACGCTCATTGCATAATCGATATAAGAGTCTTCCATTTTCTTTTTGAGGTCCACATCTTCAATTTTATCAAAAATCTGTTCATCCATAGTTCAAAAACCATGCCTTTCCAATCACAACCACATTGAGCAAAATCTGCTTATGAAATATCCAGATTTTTCACAAATTTCGCATTTTCCTCGATAAAGATACGGCGGGGTTCCACCTTATCTCCCATAAGCGTGTTAAATGTAACGTCAATTTCAGATTCGTCGTCATCATCCATGTTTACACGCAGAAGTACTCTTTTTTCAGGGTCCATTGTCGTTTCCCAAAGCTGTTCCGCATCCATTTCCCCTAGTCCCTTATAACGCTGGATCTTATTATTTTGATCACGCCCCACTTCCGCTAAAATTTTATCAAGCTCATCATCGGAATACGCATACCATACCTGTTTATTGCGCTCCAGCTTATAAAGAGGCGGCTTTGCAAGATAAACATGACCCTGTCTGATCAGATCCGGCATGAACCGGTAGATAAAGGTAAGCATCAATGTTGCAATATGGGCGCCGTCCACATCGGCATCTGTCATAATAATGATCTTATCATAACGCAGTTTTGAAATATCAAAATCGTCATGGATACCCGTTCCAAATGCAGTGATCATTGCACGGATCTCCGCATTGGCATAGATTTTATCAAGCCTTGCTTTTTCGACGTTTAAGATTTTACCGCGGAGCGGAAGAATTGCCTGTGTTGCGCGGCTTCTTGCCGTCTTTGCGGATCCTCCTGCAGAATCTCCCTCAACGATATAGATCTCGCAATTTTTAGGATCTTTATCAGAACAATCTGCCAGTTTTCCGGGAAGTGTGCTTCCCTCTAAAGCAGTTTTTCTTCTTGTTAAGTCTCTTGCTTTTCTCGCAGCTTCTCTTGCTCTCTGTGCTAATATCGATTTTTCACAGATGATCTTTGCTACGGAAGGATTCTGCTCCAAAAAATAAGTAAGCTGTTCGCTGACGACACTGTCAACGGCGCCGCGCGCTTCAGAATTACCAAGTTTTTGTTTTGTCTGACCTTCAAACTGCGGATCCTCGATTTTTACACTGATAATTGCGGCGAGTCCTTCTCTGATATCATCTCCGGTCAGATTCGGTTCATTATCCTTTAATAATTTTGCACCTCTTGCATAATCGTTAAAAGTCTTCGTGATCGCATTTCGAAAACCGACAAGGTGGGTTCCGCCCTCAGGTGTATTGATATTATTTACAAAAGAATAAACACTTTCATTATAGGAATCATTATGCTGCATCGCCACTTCTACAAGAACGTTATTCTTTTTACCCTCAAAATACATGACTTCTGGATAAAGCGCTTCTTTACTCTTATTCAGGTATTGGACAAATTCTTTGATTCCGCCTTCATAATGAAATGTTTTTTCCTGTTCCTGTCCCGGACGCAGATCAGAAAGAATGATCTTTAAGCCTTTTGTCAGGAAAGCAGTCTCTCGCAGTCTGGTTTTCAGAATATCATATTCAAAAACAGTCTCCTCAAAAATCGTCGCATCCGGCTTAAATGTTACCTTTGTACCGATCTTATCGTCGCCGCATTCCTTTTCTTCTCTAAGCGCATAACATACTTTTCCGCGCTCATAACGCTGTTTATAAATTTTGCCTTCATTTGCGACCTCTACTTCAAGCCAGTCGGAAAGTGCATTAACGACCGAAGCGCCCACCCCATGAAGACCCCCCGATACCTTATATCCGCCGCCGCCAAATTTTCCTCCGGCATGAAGCACCGTAAATACGACTTCTACTGCAGGAAGACCCGATTTATGATTGATGCCGACCGGAATGCCGCGGCCGTTATCAATGACCGTGACAGAGTTATCTGGATTGATAAAAACCCTGATTTCCGTACAGAATCCTGCAAGTGCTTCATCCACGGAATTATCTACGATCTCATAAACAAGATGATGAAGTCCACGCGAAGAAGTACTGCCAATATACATACCGGGACGCTTACGAACTGCCTCAAGTCCTTCCAAAATTTGAATCTGATCTGCTCCGTATTCGGTGCTCATTCAAATACCTGTGCCTTTCTTAAACTAATTACTCTCTGCTACTGTTCCATTCACAATATGAAATACTTTATTGATCGTAAAACGATTATTTACGAATTCATCAAGACCCGTACAGGTGATAATGGTCTGAATATCTTTAATATAATTTAACAGATAATTTTGTCTGTTACTATCCAGCTCTGAAAGTACATCGTCTAACAGCAATACAGGGGTATCCCCGGTTATTTTTTTTACCAGTTCAATTTCTGAAAGCTTTAATGACAAAGCCGCCGTTCTCTGCTGTCCCTGGGATCCGAATTTTCTAATATCAACGTGGTCAGCCATAAAAGAAAAATCATCCCTGTGCGGGCCGACTGTTGTCTGCTTCAAACGAATATCGACTTCCTGACGGGATTTCATTTTTTTCTCATACTCAGACACTTCTACATTTGGTTCATAATAAATCTGTATATGCTCCCTATCGCCCGAAAGCTGCTTATGTATCTCAAAAATAATTTCATTTAGCTGTTCAATAAACAATTTTCTTCTTTCTATGATCTTGCTTCCGTAAGAAAGAAGCTGCGAATCCCAGATGGAAAGCGTATCTTTCAGATCAGGATTCACGAATAAATCTTTCAAAAGTGAATTCCTCTGGTTTACGATTTTATTATAATGATTTAGATTATAAAGATAAAATGAATCCAGCTGACAAAGCTCCATATCAATAAAATGACGGCGCTCTGCAGGGCCATTTTTAATAATGCTTAAATCTTCCGGTGAGAAAAATACAACATTCAGAAGTCCCAAAAGCTGCGCAGCCTTTTTGATCTTACCCCCGTCAATGGCAATTCCTTTTGTTCTGCTGCTACGAAGATGCATATCGATGCGTTGTTCCATGCCGCTTTTTTGTATGACTGTCCGGATATGAGCCTCCTCTTTTCCAAACCGGATCATATCTTTATCTTTACTTCCCTTGTGTGATTTGGTCGTTGCAGAAAGATAGACAGCCTCTAATATATTCGTCTTTCCCTGAGCATTATCTCCATACAAAATGTTAGTTCCTGCATCAAAAGAAAGCTCTAATTGTTCATAATTACGAAATTGATTTAATTCCAGTGCTTTTATGATCATATGAAAATGAGATCCTGCTCCCTTATTCGATATTGGAAACGATGACTGCTTCTTCTCCGTGAAAAGAAAACGTATTACCGTGATACAGCTTTTTACCGCGCTGCATACATACCTCTCCGTTGACTCTTACTTCTCCCGCCTGAATACAAATTTTTGCATCCAGACCGGAATCAACAAATCCTGCAAGCTTCATGGCCTGACCAAGCTTAATAAATTCATCTTTAATTACAATTTTTTCCATTTTTTCCGACATTATTCCTTTTACTGAACCGTTGTAAAGTTAACCGGCAGAATCATATAAATATAAGTTTCTTTTGCATCTCTGATAAAGCAGGGCGCTTTGGCGCTGACTAAATAAATATCAATATCGTCATCATCGATCACCTTAAGCGCATCGATCAGAAAATTAGGATTAAATCCGATCATTATATCCTTACCGGATTTTTGAATATCAATATCTTCATTCATACTTCCGATGATCGAATTGATCTTTAATTCCATCACACCATCCAGAATATTGATGATGATCGGTTTTTTATCCCCTTCTTTGACAAGCAGCGTCGCACGATCGATACATTCCAATAAAACGCGTTTATTCACAGTTACTTTCGTTTCATGATCATTACTGAGCATCTGCTCAATGCGCAGATATTCCCCTTCGATCAGTCTGGAAACAACGACGGTTTTATCAAATTCAAATACAATATGTCTGTCCATAAAGAAAATATGAACGTCCTTATCCACGTCTCCCGGAAGGATTTTACTGATCTCGCTTAATGTTTTTCCCGGTACGATCACTTTTTTATGAGGGTATGAATTTTTTAATACAATATTACGGATGGAGACACGATGACCGTCTAATGATACGACTTTTAACTTATCATCTGTAATTTCAAACAATTCTCCGCTCATGATCTTATTGGTATCATTGTCAGAGATTGAAAAAATGGTCTGTCTTACAACTTCTTTTAATGAAAATTGAGACAACACGATTGAATCGTTTCTTTCAATCGACGGAAGATAAGAAAAGTCTTCTCCGGATTTACCAATAATATTAAATTTTGCTTTTTCACAGGTTATGGTCGTTTTATAATTTTGATCTGTTTCAACCGTGATATCATTATCGGGAAGTTTACGTACAATATCGAGAAAAATCTTTGCATCCAGTGCAATGATCCCCTTTTCCACGATATTACCCTGAATCACAGTTTCAATGCCGAGTTCCATATCGTTTGCTGTTAATGTAATGTTTCCTTTTGTGGTGTCTATCAGAATACATTCTAAAATAGACATGGTCGTCTTATTTGGTACCGCTTTGGAGACTATCTGAACACCGGCTAAGAGATTTCCCTTTGAACATATAAATTTCATTCCGTTTAGCTGTCCTCCGCTAAAAAGCCCTTCAATATTCTTAAAT
>RYVZ01000010.1:83062-90966 GCA_003979345.1 Lachnospiraceae bacterium | reverse complement strand
GCGCTTTCCGTCAAAACTGCGGATGCCGATGCGCCAGCCGCCGTAGCGGTTCCATGCGCTCGGCAAGATCGCGGATATAGGACAGCGATTTTGCGTTAAAGTTTCCTCCGCCACGGCAACCCGCATAGGCAAGCAGCACGATCCAGTCGATATGAATTTCACTCTCATATGTATCCAGGTCGTATTGCAATGCACAGCGCATCGCGTCTGCCGTAACATTGAAGTCTACCCACTTGATATAGTCTCCGTCCGCCCGCGACGTTTCGCCCGTTCTTCTTATTCATGAACGCTAACTCCCCGCAGGCTGTTATTTTATTTATTAGGAATTCTGAAAAGATATGATTGCAACGATATTCAGAAAAGCAAAGTAAGAGAACATCTATATGAACGTGGACGGGGCAGAATGGATAAAGGCAGGGTTGAAAGTACATGCAAAAGCGAAGTTTGTCCTTGACAGTAACTATCATATACAAACAACATGCATTTGGCTCTTGAATCCTGCTGCCAAATGTGCTATATTAAGCATAGAAAAAGGGAAGGCCACAGAAGCGGCTCTACCCCCTCAAACAACTAAGCTAAAACCTCTTATGAGGTAAGCCGTCACTATTGGTAGTAGTGGCGGCTATTTCTTTTTTCCCTTGTAAACCTGATAAATCAAATTCGCAAGGGCGACAATGAGTATACCGATTTGGATTAAATCCTGATATGTAACATACATTGCATCGCCCTCCTTTCTTTCGTCCGGAGGGCTGCTTGAACCCTCCGCAAAAAAACAAGAGGGGTAAAGCCGCCTTTGGCTCTATGGCTTTCCGTGAATGGAGTATAACACATATTTCCGTGTTAGGCAATTACAATATTCTATTTCTATAGAGAAATCGGCGTCCGGAATCACTTCATAAGCCAGCCGTTCAATCTTCCCATCAGTTCGTATGAATGAAAAAGAAATGCAGCAACAAAATGTCAGGCACACTTTGCTGCTACGTTTTTCCCTTTTCCTCTATCCGAGCGGAAACAGTGTGGTCACACGCGTCCAGTAAACAGCCAGCCGCATTTCCGTCTAAGTATTCTGCACATTTATTCAACCCAATAAATGCTTCCATCCGGACGCACCAGCCCCCATTGATCCGGACCGCCGTCTGCATGAAATGTTCGAATCTCCTCCATATTTCCATCTGCATCATAACGTGTCCACTTTCTTTTATTTCCTAATGCATCATATTCATAAATAACACAGTAATTTAATGTTCCATCTGCACGATAATTTATGAATTTTATCTTATTTCCCTGCGCATCATATTCATACCCATCATTTGTTTGTACCGCCCCATCATAATATTTTACCTCTCTTACCATATTTCCCGATGCGTCATAAGCCCAGATATACTCAGCCTCAACGCTTCCATTTGTAGGATCATAGCTTATATCCCTTATTTTATTTCCGGAAGCATCATATTCACTAACCCTTACCCCTCTTATAGAGCCATTTGGATCATAATTCGCATACTTCACCATATTCCCTGATGCATCATATTCCATGACTTCCACACAAGAAAGTGTTCCATCAGGGCTATACACTGCCGTCTTAATGACATTACCAAAAACATCATAATCATTAATATGGATAGCAGTAAGCACCATGTCATAGGCTCCCCCTGACAGAAGTTCATGCCTTTCACTTCGAACTCCCGACCGATCAAGCGAAGGCGGCACTGGCATTGTTGGAAATATAAGCTCATAACCGCTTCCACCGGCCGTCACACCGTTCTCTGCTCCCGTCACGCACTTACACAGCACATACGCTCCCTTTACGGTTCGGTAAAACGTTTTGCCGTCACCCGACCCGCTTTGAATCACCTCTGGATACACCGTGATCTGATACCCCTCGTCCACATATTTCACTCTGTTTTCCTCTGCTGTCGCTGGTGCGCTCCAAATACTGCACCGCTGCGTCGTCAATACGGTAACCGGTTCCATCCCTTCCACCGCATGGATCCTTGTCCGCTCCGCTTCTGCATCCGCATATACCGGAACAGCCATACACAGCGTCCCAATACACAAAGCCATTGACAAGATTAGCGCCCACTGCTTTTTTTGTTTCCTGCTGCCTTTTTTGTTTTCTGCTGTTTTCTCTTTTTTCATTGCCTTCTCCTTTCGCGTACCACCTCTCGGGTTAGTAAATGTATTCTTAGTTTACCCCCCCCCTAGTCTGATAAGTCAAGAATTTTCTTTATCACATACCCGCCGGAGATACGCTTTCACCAGCGTTTCTCCGGCATCACGCTTCACTCCGCCTCATACTCCTCCACTGCCGGATCGCTCATAGGAACGCTGCGGATCCATTCCCTTGTATCGCCGACCTTTTCCACCGCGCTGCGGTAGCCGTAGAGGAAGTTCGTGAGGTCATAGCAGTCCACCCATATCTCGTTATTTCCGTCTTTCTGGGACTCGTCAAAAATAAGCTGTAACCCCCAGTGCAGATGAACGACTTCAATATTATTTGTGTTCTCGGTTGTGCTGTAACCCGTGTGTCCCATATAGCCGATGACGTCCCCCGCAGTCACAACACTGCCCTCCTCAAGTCCCTCGGCATACGGATAATTCTGCCGCAGGTGCGCGTAATAATAATAGCGCTTTCCGTCAAAACTGCGGATGCCGATGCGCCAGCCGCCGTAGCGGTTCCATCCGATCGCTTCCACATAGCCCGACTCGATTGCCACGATCGGCGTGCCGATCACGCCGAGCATATCGTGTCCCAAATGCGGACGCCGGTATCCGTAGCTTCTTGACGCGCCAAAATCATCATAGTCGCTGTAACCAAACCCTTTCGCGATCGGCGAAAATACTTTCACACCGTATACGCGCTCCATCGTCGTCCTGCCGCTTTCATCCGTCCGCTCTATGTCATATTCTCCGACATAACCGCCCAGAACCGCCGAATATGCCTCATAATAATAGTCAAAATACTCAAGTTCATTCGACAGCTTTTCCACGGTCGTCTCGCTGTTCTTCATGCGTTCGGCAAGATCGCGGATATAGGACAGCGATTTTGCGTTAAAGTTTCCTCCGCCACGGCAACCCGCATAGGCAAGCAGCACGATCCAGTCGATATGAATTTCACTTCCGTAGGTGTCCAGATCATATTGCAGCGCACAGCGCATCGCGTCCGCCGTGACATTAAAATCTACCCACTTGATATAGTCTCCGTCCGCCTGCGCCGTTTCGCCAATGGAAATCATTTCGGAACCGGACAATTCTTCCCCCTCTACTGTCACCAGTCCGTCAGACACCGATTCCCTGCCGCTTGGGAACACGCTCCCGGAAAGCGTCGCCTGCTCCCTATCTTTTTGCATATTTGCAAAAAAAAGAAGCATGACCGCAATTCCCGCTGCCTCCAGTATGATTCCGATCCGGAGGATACGCCCGCACCTCCCATTCTTCTTATTCATGAACGCTAACTCCCCACAGGCTGTTATTCTATTTTATTAGGAATCCCGAAAAGATATGATTGTTACGATATTCAGAAAAGCAAAGAAAGAGGGCATTGATCATCATTTTCATTTCTTTAGTCATCCGTATCACCTCCGTATCCTATTATATTTTGCTCGATCAGTACCCGCTCAGCCCGGCACGTTATCATGCTTGACGCCATGATAACATACCACGCCCTTTCTTCCTATGGTCAAAATGTCCAAAAATTCTGATACTCCGTCATCCTGCCCCAGACGACTCAAAAAGCGCCGCTCCATAAAGAATCCGGCAATCGTGACAGCGGGCGTATCCGCAATTTACAATTGATTTCATAATAAGATAGACAATCAGGGCATACAAAAAGGGACTGCCGCATGCATTTATGCGCGTCCCTTTTGGTTTCTCTTTTGTACTTTAAGCTTGTCCGCTCTCCAAAAAGTATCTATGTATAAATTTATCTTTGGAAGCTGCTTAAAGTTCCGGTTCGATCATACCGTAGGTATTGCCCTTTCTCTTATACACAACACATACCTGATCGGTTTCCGCATTGCAGAATACAAAAAAGCTGTGACCCAATAACTCCATCTGAATGCAGGCGTCTTCCGGGTACATGGGCTTAATATCAAACTTCTTGCTGCGGATGATCTTGATCTCTTCTTCCTCTGGAAATTCCCTGTCGATATAATCCTTTTTGAAATAATTTGCCGCCTGCTGCTGCTCTACCAGCTTTGTCTTATATTTCTTTAACTGTCTCTCGATGATTTCCTCTACTAAGTCAATGGAAACATACATATCATTGCTGACCTGCTCAGAACGGATGATATTTCCCTTCACGGGAATCGTAACCTCGATTTTCTGCCTCTCCTTTTCCACGCTCAGGGTTACATGCACCTCAGTCTCTGTCGTAAAGTATTTCTCGAGCTTTCCGATCTTGTCCTCTACCGCAGTCCTGAGTCCTTCAGTCACTTCAATATTCTTCCCTAAAATAATAAACTTCATAGTATCATCCCTTTCGTTCTAGTATTGTGTATTGATTATATCACAAAGCGCCTCTTTTTTGCAACATTTTATAGAATTGTCCGAAACTTTTTGACATTTAGAAAGTCAAGCCGTTTTTCCGCTTTTTTTACTATTTTGACATTTTTATGATTTCTACACAAAACATCCGTTCCCTATGGTTTCCATAAGAATGTTTCCCTGTTACCCTGTTTTTCCTGTGGATAATGTGGATAACTCCGTGTATAAATTTTGACTCCGCGGAAATCCGCCATTTTGTATGTGGATAACTCATCATGAAAAAAGTTATTTTTTTCTAAAAAAAGCACTTGCTTTTTTAGCTTTTGTATAATTTCCCTAAAGCGCTCTTGTGACGCATTTGTCACTTTTAGATGTGCCGTATGCAGCCAGTTCATATTTTCATCCCACAGAAAGTGAGTCTCCTTTTCAGCCGGAAACCCGAACCACCTTTTGTTCCTAAAAGGAAGTCACGGCACGGCGGCTGACTATGACAAATCCGACTGGCAGACCGGATTTTTCCGGACAAAAAAGCTGTCACACTCATTGCGTAGTGCGACAGCTCTCCGTTTTCCCTATTTAATTAAAAATTCTTCGAATGCATGCAATCGGCTTATATGTCGCGCTTGAGATCTTAATACCGGTCCTCGGCGTACTTGCATGAATGATCTGCCCGTTACCGATATAAATACCGACATGACCGGAATAGCATACCAGATCGCCCGGCTGCGCCTCCTCAAGTCCCCCGACAGGGGTTCCCATGCTTCTGTCCGCTGTTGCCGAATGCGGAAGGCTGACTCCGAACTGCGCATATACTGCAAGAACAAATCCTGAGCAATCCGCTCCATTTGTTAAGCTCGTTCCGCCATATACATACGGGTTACCTTCAAACTGTAATGCAAAATTGGCCACATCCACACCCAGCCCGCTTCCGCTTGATACTGGTGCCGGTGCCTCATCAGTTGTAACAACTTCGCTCGACTCCACGGGCTGCTGTGCCTGTATCCTCGCCGCCTCCTGTGCCGCAAGCTCCTGTGCGCGGCGCTCTGCAGCTTCACGCTCGGCTCGTTCCTCCGCAAGTCTCGCTTCTTCTTCCTCTTTGGATTCTGCAGAAACAAAGGAGAGGGAAAGCGTCACATAATCCGCCGACACATAGCCCTGCGTACCGTTCACGTTTACCTTGATCCATCCGTCGCCCTGATCAGGTTCCAGCACTTCCAGTTTATCATTATGCGGTAAAAGCTGCAAAACCCTTGATTCCGTAGAGCCTTCCGAACGAAGCTTCAGGGTCTGTGCATCAACCGTGGCGATCCGGATGCTGACTTCGTCAATCAGCGCTTCTGCTTCCTCTCCGGATACGCAATAATCAGCGCTGACATATCCCATGACCGTACCGGAAGCAATGTAATACCAGTCGCCTTCACGTCTGATCATTTCGCCAACAGAGTTATTGTAAAGCTTGCCGACAATTTCGCTGTCCGTCGAAGGACCGCTCCTGACATTTACCCAGTCGCGTACTCTTGCGATCACCAGGCTACCGTAATCCTCAGGCGCTTCCTCATCGTCCTCGGAATCCGGATCCGCATTCCCTGCGTTTTCTTCATCCGCATCGGAATCTGCCGTATCTTCCGCATTAGGATCCTCCGCGTCTTCTTCGTCGGAATCCCCGGCTGAATCCTCTACAGATTCATCATTTGTACCGGGGTCAGCGTTTTCCACGCCATTGTTATCTATTTCCGGCGCACCGTTATCGTCTGCGCCCTGTCCGTCGTCTGCTGTTCCCTGACCGTCACCATCCGCTGCGTTTCCATCAGCGTTCTGACCCGCGCCTTCTTCCGGAACAATATCATTTGAAAGCGGATCGGCTAGACCTGCGGTCGCTGCCGCTCCGGTTTCCTGTGACAAGGTAAGAAGCTCTGTATCAATCGGCGTATCTGTCAGCGCGCTCTGTTCCAATTCTTCAACAGAAGTGCCGCCCTCAAGCGCAAGCTCTACTCCCTCTACCGGAAGCAATGCAGCAACCTGTGTTGCATGCGTTGAAAAATCCGCACTCGTAGCGGTCAGTACACCTGCAAGCAGGACCGCTGCGGCTTTTAATTCTTTCCGTCTCATTCCTTTCCTCCAAAAAGTGTGCAAAAGAAATTTTCTATTGTAGTGTGTTAAATTTGTTACAAAATTATTACATCCTGTTACCAAATATAACACGCGATGAATTTCTTGTCAACCCTTGGAAGAATTTTCCATAAATCTCCTTTGATTTTCCGAACTTCGCCGTCACTGCATGCGGCTGATCTGCTCCACAATACTGTTGATACAGTTTGCGCCGTCCGCGGCTGCCGTGACGATCTGCCGCAGATGACCCGCACGCACATCGCCTGCCGCGTAAACGCCGTCCACACTCGTCTTTCCGTCCTCACCCGCGATCAGATATCCTGTCCGGTCCGCATTGATCTGACCGGTAAACAACTCTGTCTGCGGCCTGTTTCCGATCGCAATAAAGACCCCTTGCACGGGTAACGTAATCTTTTCCCCGCTGATCACATGACAAAGTCTCAGCGATTCGACCGCCGTCTCTCCGACAATCTCATCAACGACATTGTTCCAGCAGAACTCAATATTTTTCTGCTCCATCAGCTTCTGCTGAAGCAGCCCGGCAGCACGCAGTTTATCACGCCTGTGGATCAGAAATACTTTTTTGCAAATACGCGCAAGGTACAGTGCATCCTCTGCCGCGACGTCTCCTCCGCCGACAACTGCCACATCTTTATTTTTGAAAAAAGCACCGTCGCAGGTCGCACAGTAAGAGACCCCCTTTCCTGTAAAGAGTTCCTCTCCCTTAACGCCAAGGCTCGCGTGACGCGCGCCCGTTGCTATAATAACGTGCCCCGCCTCATAGACTTCCCTGTCCGTCCGTACTTTTTTGACACTGCCCGTAAGCTCCGCTTCCGTCACCTTTGCCGTGACAAACTCCACACCAAGCTTATCTGCATGCGTACGCATTTTCGTGGCAAGCTCCATTCCCGATATCCCGGAAAAACCGGGATAATTATCTACCTCATAGGTATTCAGCATCTGCCCGCCGCTAAAAGGCGCCTCCTCCAAAACAACAACATTCAGCGCAGCCCTTTTCGCGTAGATTGCTGCACTTAATCCAGCCGGTCCCGAGCCGATAATGATCACATCATACATCATTTCCCCTCCTGCCATGTTATAGGAAAAATGCAAACCGGGTAAGCCCGGTTTGCATTTTCCCTAATTATTGATTTTTCAATCTATTATGCCATGATTGCTTTGCAATCATGCCAAAGTTCATGCACACTCGCTTCGCTCGGCGCGGTATAATGTCTGATGACATTATACCATAATCGCTTTGCAATCATGCCAAAGTTCATGCACACTCGCTTCGCTCGGCGCGGTATAAT